>NZ_JBMDKH010000002.1:0-445512 GCF_057809615.1 Hydrogenophaga sp. FG152
GCCCCGCGCCGCGCCGAGGCCCCCCGGGCCGCCGCCGAGCGCCCACCGCGCGGCCCCGTGCCCGCGCCGCGCCCGCCGGCCCACCGGCCCGACCTCGCCCGGGTAGGCAACGTGCGCGGTGAAGTGCGCCTGAACAAGCGCATGGCCGACCTCGGCCTGTGCTCGCGCCGCGAGGCCGACGAATGGATCGCGCGCGGCTGGGTCAAGGTCAATGGCCAACCGGCGGTGATGGGCCAGCCGGTGCCGCCCGATGCGCAGGTCGAGGTCGCGCCGCAGGCGCGCCATCAGCAGAGCGGGCAGGTCACCATCCTGCTGCACAAGCCGGTGGGCTATGTGAGCGGTCAGCCCGAGGACGGCCACGAGGCCGCGGCCACGCTGATCGGCGCGCCCAGCCAATGGCGCGGCGATGCGCGCATGCCAGCCGATGGCCGGCGTTTCGCGCCCGAACACACGCGCAACCTCGCGCCGGCCGGCCGGCTCGACATCGACTCCACCGGCCTGCTCGTGCTCACGCAGGACGGCCGCGTGGCGCGCACCCTGATCGGCGAGAACAGTGGCGTGGAAAAGGAGTACCTGGTGCGCGTGCACTTCGCACCCAATGGGCCCCAAGGCGCGGGCCTGGTGACGCAGGACGTGCAGTCGGTGTTTCCCGCCCGGCAACTGGCCCTGCTGCGCCACGGCCTCAGTCTGGACGGTCAGGCCCTGCGACCCGCGCAGGTGGACTGGCAGAACCCCGAGCAACTGCGCTTTGTGCTCACCGAAGGCAAGAAGCGCCAGATCCGCCGCATGTGCGAACAGGTGGGCCTGCATGTGGTGGGCTTGAAGCGCATCCGCATCGGGCGGGTGCTGCTGGGCAACCTGCCGGTGGGGCAGTGGCGCTTCCTGGGCGCCGACGAGCGCTTCTGACATGGGCGCCGCCATCCGCCCGCTGATCCTTCGCCACGCCGACGTGGTGGTCACCATGGACGCCCAGCGGCGTGAGATCGCCGACGGGGCGGTGGTGGTGAACGGGCCGGCGATCGAGTGGGTGGGGCCCACGGCCGAGCTGCCGGCGCCCTGGCGCGAGGCGATCGCCAGTGGCGGCGCCGAAGCGATCGATCTGCAGGGCCACGTGCTGATGCCCGGGCTGGTGAACACCCACCACCACATGTACCAGAGCCTCACGCGCGTGGTGCCCGAGGCGCAGGACGCCGGGCTGTTCGGCTGGCTCAACAACCTCTACCTGCTGTGGGCGCGGCTCACGCCTGAGATGGTGCGCGTGTCCACGCAGACGGCCATGGCCGAGTTGATGCTCTCGGGCTGTACCACCACCAGCGACCACCTCTACCTGTTTCCCAACGGCTCGCGGCTGGACGATTCCATCGAGGCGGCCGAGGCCATGGGCATGCGCTTTCATGCCGCGCGCGGCAGCATGAGCGTGGGCCGCAGCGCCGGCGGCCTGCCGCCCGACTCGGTGGTGGAGAGCGAGGCCGCGATCCTGGCCGACAGCGAGCGCCTGATCGGCCGCTGGCACGACGCCTCGCGCCACAGCATGCGGCGCATCGTGCTGGCGCCGTGCTCGCCGTTCTCGGTCTCGCGCGACCTGATGCGCGAATCGGCCGTGCTGGCGCGCTCGCATGGCGTGTCACTGCACACGCACCTGGCGGAGAACGACAACGACGTGGCCTACTCGCGCGAGAAATTCGGCATGACGCCGGCCGAGTACGCCGAGGACCTGGGCTGGGTCGGCCGCGACGTGTGGCACGCCCACTGCGTCAAGCTCGACCCGGCGGGCATCGCGCTGTTCGGCCGCACCGGCACCGGCGTGGCGCATTGCCCGTGCTCGAACATGCGCCTGGGCTCGGGCATCGCCCCGGTGGGCGCGATGCGCCGCGCGGGCGTGCCGGTGGGCCTGGGGGTGGACGGCAGCGCCTCCAACGACGGCGCGCACATGCTGGGCGAGGTGCGCCAGGCGATGCTGCTGCAGCGCGTGGGCTTCGGCCCCGCCGCGCTCACCGCGCGCGAGGCGCTGGAGATCGCCACCCTGGGCGGCGCGCGCGTGCTGGGCCGCGACGACATCGGCGCGCTGGTGCCCGGCCTCTCGGCCGACCTGGTGGCCTTCGACCTGCGCGGCGTGGCGCACGCCGGTGCCGGCCACGACCCGGTGGCCGCGCTGGTGTTCTGCCAGAGCGCGGACGTGGCGGTGAGCGTGATCAACGGCCGCGTGCGGGTGCGCGAGGGCCGGCTGACGGGCATGGAGCTCGACCCCCTGCTGGCGCGCCACCGCGCGCTGGCGCGCGCTCTCTTCGAATCGGCCCGGCACCCTCACACCGCCTGAGGTGGCAGGGCGCCGCCGGCGGCGCGCATCCTGTCACACACGCCGGCCCCCTCCGGGGCCACAATGGCCCATGACCACCCCGCTCAAGCCCACCCGCGAGGCGTTGCTGCGCCACGTGCGCCCGGCCGACCTGAAGGCCGCGGTGCAACTCGTCACGCAGGCCACCACCGGCGCGATCGGCGTGGCCGAAGGCGTGCACCAGGCGGTGCGCGGCCGCCTGGGCCTGTCCGCAGGCCTGGAGCCCGGCCGCACTGGCGGGCTGACCGGCCAGATCTACCAGGGCATCCGGGGCGTCACGCAGTTGGTGGGCCATGGTCTGGACAGCGCGCTGGCCACCCTGCTGCCCATGGTGGACGACCCCAGGCTCCACCCCGAGCCCTCGCCTGGCCGCGAGGCCGTGCTGGCCGCGCTCAACGGCGTGCTGGGCGACCGCCTGCAGGAGACTGGCAACCCGCTGGCCCAGGCCATGGAACTGCGCCACGCCGGCCGGCGCCTGCCGCTGGAGAACCGGCCGCTGCTGCAGCAGCGGCTGGGGCCGGCCACGCCGCACCTGATCGTGCTGCTGCACGGCTTGTGCATGAACGACACGCAATGGCAACGCAACGGCCACGACCACGGCGCCTTCCTCGCGCAGGCCCTGGGCGCCACGCCGGTCTACCTGCGCTACAACAGTGGGCTGCACACCTCCACCAACGGCCGCGAATTCGCGCGCCAGCTGGAAGTGCTGGTGGCGCAGTGGCCAGTGCCGCTGGCCTCCATCACCCTCATCGGCCACAGCATGGGCGGGCTGGTGGCGCGCGCCGCCTGCGAAGAGGGCCGGCAGGCCGACCACCGCTGGCGCCCGCTGCTCCGGCACCTGGTGTTCCTGGGCACGCCCCACCAGGGCGCGCCGCTGGAGCGAGCCGGCCATGGGGTGGACGTGCTGCTGGCCTCGACCCCGTTCACTGCGCCGTTCACGCGCCTGGGCCAGCTGCGCAGCGCCGGCATCACCGACCTGCGCCACGGCCACGTGCGCGACGCCGACTGGCAGGGCCGCGAGCGCTTCGGCTCCAGTGCCGACCACCGCGAACCCCTGCCCCTGCCCGAGGGCGTGGCCTGCTTCACCGTCGCCGCCACGTTGGCGCCGCAGCGCGGCCTGCTGGCCGATCGCCTGACCGGCGACGGCCTGGTGCCGTTGCGCAGCGCGCTGGGCCAGCACGACGACCCCCGGCACCGGCTGGTGTTCGCGCGCGAGAGCCAGCGCACCGTGTACCGCACGGGCCACCTGGAGCTGCTGTCCAGCCCGGTGGTGGCCGAGCAGTTGCGGGCCTGGCTGGCGCCCGCAGCGGCCGAGGCTTGAAATCCGGCGACCCGCCCATAATTCCGCCTCGCGTTGCGCTCTTCCGGAGCGCGTTCCTTCGTTTTCACGTCAGCCGATTCCCATGAGCAAACAAACCCTGTCCTTCCAGGCCGAAGTGGCGCAGCTGCTGCATCTGGTCACGCACTCGCTCTATTCCAACCCCGACATCTTCCTGCGCGAACTGGTCTCCAACGCCTCGGACGCCTGCGACAAGCTGCGCTTCGAGGCGCTGAACAACGCCGCCCTGTTCGAGGACGCGCCCAATCTCGAGGTGCGCGTGGCCTTCGATCGCGAGGCGCGAACCATCACCATCACAGACAACGGCATCGGCATGAGCGCGCAGGAGGCGATCGACCACCTGGGCACCATCGCCAAGAGCGGCACCAAGGACTTCATGAGCCGCCTCTCGGGCGACCAGAAGCAGGACGCCCAGCTCATCGGCCAGTTCGGCGTGGGCTTCTATTCCGGCTTCATCGTGGCCGACAAGATCACCGTGGAATCGCGCCGCGCCGGGCTGCCGGCGGCCGAGGGCGTGCGCTGGACCAGCGGGGGCACGGGCGATTTCGAGGTCGAGACGATCGAGCGCACCGCGCGCGGCACCAGCGTGATCCTGCACCTGCGCGACGACGCCAGCGACTACCTCGATCGCTGGAAGCTCAAGTCCATCATCGGCAAGTATTCCGACCACATCAGCCTGCCCATCCTGATGCAGAAGGAAGAGTGGGACGCCGAGAAGAGCGAGCAGGTGCTGAAGGACGAATGGGAGGCCGTGAACTCGGCCAATGCCCTGTGGGCGCGCAGCAAGAAGGACGTGAGCGACGAGCAGTACGCCGAGTTCTACAAGAACCTGAGCTACGACACCGAGGCGCCGCTGGCCTGGAGCCACAACCGCGTGGAGGGCAGCACCGAGTACACCCAGCTGCTCTACATCCCGGCCAAGGCCCCGCAGGACCTCTGGAACCGCGACCGCAAGGCCGGCATCAAGCTCTACGTGCGGCGCGTCTTCATCATGGACGAGGCCGAGGCGCTGATGCCTTCCTACCTGCGCTGGGTCAAGGGCGTGGTGGACTCGGCCGACCTGCCGCTCAACGTGAGCCGCGAGCTGCTGCAGGAAAGCCGCGACGTGAAGGCGATCCGCGAGGGCAACACCCGTCGCGTGCTGGCCATGCTGGAAGACCTGGCGAAGAAGGACGCGCCCGCTGCGGCAGCGGCCGAAGGCGCGGACGGCGTGACCGACGTGGTCTCGGCCGAGGACAAGGCCGCTGCCGAGAAGGACGTGGGCAAGTACACGAAGTTCTATGCGGAGTTCGGCGCCGTGCTCAAGGAAGGCCTGGGCGAGGACTTCGCCAACCGCGACAAGATCGCCAGATTGCTGCGCTTTGCCAGCACCCACGGCACCGCACTGACCGCGCTGGCCGACTACAAGGCCCGCATGAAGGAAGGCCAGGCCGCGATCTACTACATCACCGCCGACAACCGCGCGGCCGCGCAGAACAGCCCGCAGCTGGAAGTGTTCCGCAAGAAAGGCATCGAGGTGCTGCTGATGACCGACCGCGTGGACGAGTGGGCGCTGTCCTTCCTGCACGAGTTCGACGGCACGCCGCTGCAGAGCGTGGCCAAGGGCGCGGTGGACCTGGGCTCGCTGCAGGACGAGGAAGAGAAGAAGGCCGCCGAGGCCGCCGCCGAGACCTTCAAGCCGGTGCTCGAGCGGCTCAAGGAAAGCCTCAAGGACAAGGCCAAGGACGTGCGCGTCACCTCCCGCCTGGTCGATTCCCCGGCCTGTCTGGTGGTGGAGGACGGCGACTACTCCACGCAGTTGGCCCGCATGCTCAAGCAGGCCGGCCAGCCCGCGCCCGAGGTGCGCCCCATCCTGGAGGTCAACGCCGAACACGCGCTGGTGAAAAAACTCGAAGGCAGCGCCCATTTCGATGACCTGGCCCACATCCTGTTCGACCAGGCGCTGCTGGCCGAAGGCGGCCTGCCGGACGATCCGGCGGCCTACGTGAAACGCGTCAACGCCCTGCTGGTCTGAGGGCAACCCCCCATGCCATGAGCACGGCATGGGGTTGACTACACTCGGGGCCGGGGAGTCCTCAAAGGCGCAGTGCACCGCACCTGCCCCGTCCACCTGATCCACCGGCCTCAACGTGTACCTACAGCGTCCATTCGATCACGTCGTCACCTTCCGCAACAGCCAGGGAGAGAGCGCGCGCGGCACACTCACCAGCCTGCAGCGGCGCTCGCTGGTGATGGAGATCTACAACCCGTACTCCATCGTGCAGGTGAGCGAGGTGCTCAGCGAGCTGACCATTCGGTCAGGCGACCGCATCATCTACAAGGGCAAGGCGGTGGTGGTGAGCCTGCTCAACACCGGCCTGATGGCGGTGATCTCGGTGGCGCTCATCGACGAATGGTCCGACCTCAACGCGATCCGGGGCAACGTGAGCCAGGTGCGCGACGAGGCCGCCCGCTTCGTGGCCGACTGGGAGTCGCGCTTCAAGATCCGGCAGAGCTACCAGGTCACCATCAGCGAGTTCCGTGCCTTCCTGTCCGAGACCGCGCGCTGGATCGACCAGGCCGACATGGTCGATTCCCTGCCGCGCCTGCCCGACGGGCGCCTGACCGACGAGGTGTTCGGCGCGATCGCCGAGCCCCTGATGATCAAGGGCAAGGAGTTCCTGGTGCGGCTGGAGGACGAGGCCTCCCGTCTGCCGGCGGAGGACTCGCTGCTGCACCGGGCCTACGCCCAGACCGCGCTGCACCCCCTCGTGCTGCGAGCGCCCTTCGTCTACCGCACCTTCGCCAAGCCGCTGGGCTATGCGGGCGACTACGAGATGGTCAACCAGATCCTGGGCGACCCGCGCCAGGGCAGCAGCACCTACATCCAGCTTGTCAACGCCATGTTCCTGCGCGCGGCGGTGGCCGTGGCGCACCGCAACCGCATCGACATCCTGGTCGAGTTCCTCAGGAAGGCCGTGGCCAGCGCCGCCAGCAAGGGTCGGCCGGTGCGCATCCTCAACGTGGGCTGCGGACCGGGCGTGGAGATCCAGAAGCTCATCGCCACCGGCGAAGACCTCTCGCGCCTGCAGTTCACCCTGATCGACTTCAGCCTGGAGACCCTGAACTACACGCGCCAGAAGATCGAAGAGGCCGCGCAGCTGCACAAGTCGAAGGTGCGGGTCGAGTACGTGCAGGAATCGGTGCACGAGCTGCTCAAGCGCGCCACCCGCGACACCGCGCCGGCCGACGGCGAGGGTTTCGATTTCGTCTACTGCGCCGGTCTGTTCGACTACCTGTCGGACAAGGTGTGCGCGCGGCTGATCCGGTACTTCCTCTCGCGCAGCAACCCGGGCGCCCATCTGCTGGTCACCAACGTGCACGCCGACAACCCGGAGCGCTACGGCATGGAGCACCTGCTGGAGTGGCACCTGATCTACCGCGACGAGAAGCAGATGCAGTCCGTGATGGAAGAGGTGAACGCGCCTGCGATCATGTACACCGACGCCACGGGCGTCAACATCTTCGCGGAAGTGGTGGTCAACGCAAACCTGAAGGCCATGGCACTTGAAAATGGCTGACCGGCCGAGCTCGCCCTACGAGCAGCAGCTCTCGGACTTCCGCCTGACCTACAGCAAGGCGGGCAGCATCACGTCCATCGTGCTGGTGCTCGCGGGCTTCGGCCTGGACTATTTTTCGTACCCGGAGCGGCTGCTCGAATTCACCCTGCTGCGCGTGCTGGTGGTGGTGCTCACGCTGGGCATCCTGCGTGTGCTGTTCACCGAATTCGGTCGCCGCCATGTGCGCTCGCTCACCATGCTCTGGCTGCTGCTGCCGCAGATCATGATCGCCTTCATGATCTACGAGACCGACGGCGCGCAGTCGATCTACTTCGTGGGCCTGCACCTGGCGCTGTACGCGGTCGGCATCATCCTGCCGATCAGCTTCTTCGAAGGCATCGGCTTTGGCGTCGTCACGCTGGTCCTCTATGTGGTGGCCTGTGCGCTGCACCCCGACGCCGCCAGCAGCACGGCGCGCATGGTGACGAACTCGCTGTTCATCCTGTTCTCCGCCGGGGCCAGCGCGGTGTGCACCTGGTTCAACGAGAAGGCCCGCCTGCGCCTGTTCCAGTTGCAGCACGAGGTGTCCGAGAAGAACGCCTCGCTGCGCGAGATCAACCAGACGCTGGCCGAGGTCAAGGGCCAGCTGCTGCAGCGCGAGAAGATGGCGGCCATCGGCACGCTCTCGGCCGGCCTGCTGCACGAGCTCAACAACCCGGTGAACTACAGCCTGATGGCGATCAACATGGGCCTGACCTGCAAAGGCGCCCAGAGCGACGAGATGCTCAAGGAGAGCCTGGTCGATGCGCGTGAAGGCATGCAGCGCATCCAGAACATCGTCACCGACCTCAAGACCTTCGCCTACCAGAAGCCCGGTCAGGACAGCCTGCGTCCCTTCCTGCTCGAGAACGCGGTGCGCTCGGCCGTGCGGCTGGCGGGCTACGAACTCAAGGGCGTCGACGTGGTGATCGATCTGCCGCAGGACAGCCACGTGCTGGGCGACGAGCCGGCCATCATCGGCGTGCTGATCAACCTGTTGAGCAATGCGGCGCTCGCCCTGCAGGCGGCCAAGCGCGAACAGCCCCGCATTGCGGTGACAGCCACCCTGCAAGGCCACCGCCTGGGCGTTTCCGTGCGCGACAACGGCTCGGGCATTGACCCGGACAACCTGAGTCGGGTATTCGAGCCCTTCTTCACCACCCGCGATGTGGGTGCCGGTCTGGGGCTGGGCCTGAGCGTGAGCTACGGCATCGTGCACCGGCATGGCGGTACGCTGGCGGTGGAAAGCGAGCTGGGCAGCTGGACCGAATTCACCTTTGACCTGCCGAGGCCCGAATGAAACCCGACGACGCCTCTGTGATGCGCGGCCTGCTGGGCGCCCATGCCATCCTGATGGTGGACGACGAGCCGCAGGCCTGCAAGTGGTTTGCCCGCCTGTATGGCGACGAGTTCGTGGTGCTCACCGCCGGCAGCGCGGACGAGGCCCTGGCGGTGTTGGCCCAGCGCGGCCACGAGGTGGCCGTGCTGCTCACCGACTACGCCATGCCGCAGCGCGACGGCGTGACGCTGCTCAGCGAAGTGCGCCAGCAGTACCCGCACGTGGCGCGCCTGCTGGTCTCGGCCTACGCCGACAAGGACATGGCGATGTCCGCCGTCAACCAGGGGCACGTGGAAAAGATCCTGGAGAAGCCGCTGGACGAAGCGCTGACCCGGCAGTCCCTGCGCGACGCGCTGCAGGCCAGCCAGGAGCGCGCGCGCGAGCGGGCCCTGATCGAGCGGCGAGCGGCCACCTTGCGCGAGACCCTGGGCTTTCTGGCGCACGAGGTCACCACACCGCTGGCCACGGTGCAGGGTTACCTGTCGGCCATGCGCGAACGCCACGTCGACTCCATGGAAGGGGACCGTGGCGTGGCGCACATCCAGGAACAGAAGCCGGGCGACGTGCTGTTCATGATCGAGGCCGCGCAGCGCCGGGCCGAGTACGCGCAGTCGCTGGTGTCGACCTTCGTGCAGACCGCGCGCGACGCCTACCAGCCCGACAGCGCGCCCAGCCTGCGCGCCAGCGACCTGGTGCAGGCGGTGCGCGAGGAATACCCGTTCGACCACGACGAGGCGCAGTGGCTCACCAGCGACCTTGCCGACGATTTCGTGCTGCCCGGCCGCCGCGACCTGCTCTACCTCGTGCTCTGCACCCTGGTCAAGAACGCGGTGCTGGCGCTGCGCCCGAACCCGCCGGCCCAGCCCAATGTGCACGTGGTGCTGTTGCGCGAAGCCCCCGCGCCGGGCCTGCCGGTGCAGGCGGCCATCCAGGTGCGCGACAACGGCCCCGGCATTCCGGCCGAGGTGTTGGGCCGGTTGACGCTCGAACCCCTGACCACCCGCGCCAGCACCGGGGGCAGCGGCATGGGCCTGGTGTTCTGCCGCCGCGTGATGACCTCGCTGGGCGGCTCCATCGTCGTGAGGTCCGAGGCCGGCCAGGGCGCCAGCGTGTCCCTCTATTTCCCTTTCGCGCAATGACCAGTCAGGAGAATCCGTGAAGCCCGTGAAAATTTTGTACGTTGACGACGAGGCCATGGCCCTGAAGTACTTCGAGCGCCTGGTGAGTCCGTTGGCACCGGTGCTCACCGCAACCTCGGTGGAAGAGGGCCGGGCGATGCTCGCGGCGCACGGCGCCGAGATCGCCGTGCTGGTGTGCGACCAGCGCATGCCAGGTGAGTACGGCAACGAGCTGCTGCGCCATGCGCGCGAGTACTACCCCGGCGTGGTGCGCATGCTGACCACCGCGTATTCCGAACTGGGCGATGCCATCGAGGCCATCAACACCGGCGAGATCTACCGCTACATCAACAAGCCCTGGGAGCTGGAGAGCCTGCGCGCCGACCTGAAGAACGCGCTTGAACTGGCCGAACTGCGCAGCGAGCGCGACAGCCTGATGCGCGACCGGCTGATGGCCCAGCAGGGCCAATTGCTGGCCAACCGCCTGTCGGCGCTGTTGATGGTGGGCGCGGCGGTGCACAGCGAGGACGTGGAGCAGGCGCTGCACCGATTTGCCCAGGCCGCGCTGCGCGTGGGCAGCACCCAGCCGGCCATCGACTGGAACCGCTGGGACCACGCGGACCTGATGCAGGCCGAGGCCCAGCGCGGCGCGGCCATCGCGGCCCACCTGCGCCAGTGGCTGCGCGAGTTTGGCCCGCGGCGCGACGGTGCGGGCGCCCTGTCGGTGCTGGCCCAGGCCCTGGGCGGCGAACTCAAGGGGGACCATGTGCAACTGGCCGACGGCACGGTGTTGACGGCCCTGCTCTCCCTGCCGGTGGGCGAATGGCCGACGGCGCCCCAGTGCGCCTGGCTGGCCTGGCTGCTCTGGCAGGGTGGGCTGGCCGAGGCGGTGGCCGTGGACGGCGCCTGGGCGGTGCGGCCTGTGGAAGCGGCCGCGCTGCCGACGGACTGGCTCGCGGACGCGATCGAGCGCCTGGGCCAGGGGGTGGCCTGAGCGGGCTTGTGACGAAACGTTGCACAACGGAGGGCACTTTTGTGCTGAACCCGCGCTCACAATGGCATTCGTTCCGCATTCAAGGGCCCGTGCCATGACCACCTCACCTCAAAACCACTCTGTTGTCCTCCGCGGTGCCGCGGGGGTGTTGCTGGCGGGAGCCGCGTTGCTGGCGGGCTGTGGCTCGGCCGGGGTGGGCATCGGTATCGGGGTGCCCATCGGCCCCTTCTCCATCGGCGTGGGCGCTGGCACCGGCGGCGTGAGTGCGGGCGTGAGCACCGGCGTCGGGCCGGTCGGTGTGGGCGTGGGGGTGAACCAGCGCGGCCAGGTGAGTGCCGGCGCGGGGGTGGGGACGAGCACGCGCATCGGCAACAGTGGGGCCAGCGTGGGCGTGGGGGTGGGCACCAGCACGGTGATCCACGATCCGCACGACCGCAACTGACACCCGCATCCTGAAATGCGTGTGGATGTCGTGATCGATGGTGTCCAGCGTGGTGGTAAGCGATCAGCCGCGCTCAATGTCCCGGTGGTCGGGCGGAACAACGATGTGATCGCGTGCAACGCTTTCCATGTTCCCCAGCCCGCTGATCCAGCGTGGCATCTGCTCGCGCAAGATGCAGAGTGCGGGCGCCTCCTGCCGCTGGGCTGAGGTGACCAGTCCAAACCGGCCGGTGGCATCCAGGTCGGGTTGCATATCCAGGCGGATCAGGCCTGCCGCGACGGCGTTGACGGTCAGCAGGATCGCATCGCTTCGTTGTGCCACCTCCACGATGCTCAGGGTCTCGTCGCAGCGCAGCGTGACCATGTCGTCCGGGTTGGCCTGGGGGCCATAACGGGCAATCAGCAAGCGCGCCACTTCATCGCTGAGCGGGGTGGACGCGATCGGATAGGCCAACACCTCGTCCAGCCTCACCCGACGACCAAGTTGTGCCAGCGGATGGTCCCGGCGCGCCAGAAAACCCGCCCCCAGCTCGAAGGCGAGGTCCACCCGCAGGTCGGCCGAGGGGCGCATGTCGCGGATGTCGACGATGGCGGCGTCCAGGCGTTGCTCGCGCAGCGCATGCACCAGCACGCCGGTGTTGCCGCGCGAGATGTGCACCTGCAGTTTCGGGTGGTGCTCGGCCATGTGCAGCATCAACGGCATGCTGAACAGCGCCCCCGGCGCTGAACTCAGCCCCACGCGCAGCTTGCCGATCAGGCCGTCGTGCAAGGCCTTGCCGGCGTGCCTGAGCGCCTCGGCATCACTGACCAGGTGGCGCGCGCGCCTCAGCACTTCATGGCCGAAGGGCGTGAGCGCGATGCGCCGGCCCAGGCGATCAAAAAGTGCCCCGCCCATTTCGACTTCCAGCCCCTGGATGCTGCGCGTGAGCGCCGGCTGCGTGAGGAACAGGGCGGCGGATGCCTGCACGAAGGAGCCCAGGTCCGCGAGGACCACGAAATGCCGCAGTTGCACCAGAGTCATCGCAAATCCTCAGTGAAAGTCATGGATTGATGATCATCAATGCATTGGACTTTAAATCAATGCGTTCCTAACATGCAGCAAATTGCATGTAACCGGTTGCAGAACAAAGCCCACGAGGGCTCTTTGCAACCCTCACCAGGAGCCCGGCCTTGGAACGTCTCAGCGATCAGTTGGTGCAGGAATTCATCGCGCTTCGGCGCGACATCCACCAGCACCCGGAACTGGCTTTCGAAGAGCACCGCACCAGCGCCTTGGTGGCGGAAAGGCTGGCGGCCTGGGGATACGACGTGACCACAGGGCTGGGTGGCACGGGCGTGGTGGGGCAACTGCGCCGGGGCGGTTCCGCGCGCACCCTGGGCTTGCGCGCGGACATGGACGCTTTGCCCGTGGAGGAGGCGACCGGCGCCGATTGGACCAGTTGCCATCAGGGTGTGATGCATGCCTGTGGCCACGATGGCCACACCGCCATGCTGCTGGCCGCCGCGCGCCACCTGGCCGAATCCGGCCGCTTCGACGGCACGCTCAACCTGATCTTTCAGCCTGCCGAAGAGGGCGGCGGCGGTGCCCTGAAGATGATGGAAGACGGTCTGTTCGAGCGCTTTCCGTGCGACGCCATCTTCGCCATGCACAACATGCCCGGCTATGCGCAGGGCCAGCTGGTGTTCCGCAGTGGGCCGACCATGGCCTCGTCGGACTACGCGACCGTCACGCTGCACGGTGTGGGTGGCCACGGCGCCATGCCGCACCGAGCGGTCGACCCGCTGGTGGCGGCCGCATCCATCGTCATGGCGCTGCAGACCATCGTCTCCCGCAACGTCGACCCCATGCAGCCCGCGGTCGTCACCGTGGGCGCGCTGCACGCCGGCGCGGCCAACAACGTGATTCCGGCCTCGGCCCGGCTGGAGTTGAGCGTGCGTGCGCTGGACCCGCAGGTGCGCCGCGACATGGAACTGCGAATCCGCGAACTGGTGCGTCTGCAGGCCGAGAGCTATGGCGTGCGCGCCGAGCTGGATTGGCGCTCCGGCTACGCCGTGCTGGTCAACGACGCGGAGCAAACCGCCCGCGCTCTGGCGGTTGCGCAGGCGCATTTCCCACCCGAGCAAGTGGTCGCCCAGGGCGCCATGGTGCCGGGCAGCGAGGACTTCGCTTTCATGCTGGAGCGGGTCCCCGGCAGCTACCTGTTCATTGGCAACGGCGCGGGGCAGGAGCCTGGCGCCTGCATGGTGCACAACCCGGCCTACGACTTCAACGATCACAACATCGGCACCGGCGCCGCTTACTGGACAGCGCTCGTGCAGGCGTTGCTTTCCACCCCTTTTCCCCACCCCTGACTCCACTGGAGACTCTCATGAACAGCCGCTACAAGACCTTGATGGCCGGTGCCGCCATCGCATTGGCCACCCTTTCAGGCATGGCCCAGGCCCAGAGCTACCCGACCCGCCCGGTGACCCTGCTGGTGCCGTACCCGGCGGGTGGCTTGTCCGACGTGATTGCCCGCTCCGTCAACAACACACTGGGCAAGCAACTGGGCCAACCGGTGGTGATCGAGAACCTGGGTGGTGCCAGCGGATCGATCGCTGCTCAGAGGGTGCTCAACGGTGCCAGCGACGGCTATCAGTTGTTCCAGGGTTCACCCAACGAACTCATCCTGGCTCCTCTGGCGATCGCATCCATCAAATTCAAGAGTGAGGACTTTCGTCTGGTGCAGATGATCGCCACCGCACAGATCGCCTTCCTGGCCCGCAAGGACCTGCCCGTCAGCAACGTGGACGAGTTCCTGGAGCATGCGCGCAAGTCGGCGCAGCAGGGCCGCCCCCTGACCTATGCAAGTGTCGGCCCGGGCTCCTTCTACCATTTGCTCGGCGAGCACCTGTCCAAAGTCACCGGCATTCCGATGACCCATGTGCCTTACAAAGGTGCGGCACCGGCCGAGCAGGACCTGATGGCCAGCCAGGTGGATTTTTTCCTGGCGCCCTATGGCAAGAAGTACGACGAGATGCACAAGCAGGGCCGCGTCAAAGTGCTGGCCATGCTCAACAACGAGCGACTGGAGAGCGTGAAGAACTACCCGGCCATCAGCGAGAGCAAGCAACTCAAGGATTTCACTTTCAACATCTGGACCGGTTACTTCGTGAAGAAGGACACCCCGGAACCGGTGGTGATCGCGCTGCACAAGGCCATCACCGAAACGCTGGGTGATCCGGGCGTGCACCAGGCACTCGAAGCCAACAGCCAGCTGCTGGCCAAACCCCTGCCACTTGCGGCGGTGGACAAGGCCTATGCCGACGGCATCAGCCAGTTCCGCGCGATTGCCAAGTCCATTCAGCTGCAAGCGCAGTAAGCTCCAACCCTGTCGATCGGGAGAGACTGGCTTGCATGTGAAGCCGGCGCCGAAGGAGCAACCGCCCCGGAAACTCTCAGGCAAAAGGACCGGTCGACACGCATCGCACTCTGAAGAGTGGCCGGGATTCGTCCCCCGGCCCACCGCAGGAGCAAGCCGGCCCACGCGCTGGTGAATCTCTCAGGTCTCAAACAGAGGGGGTCATGGCCCGCACACGGTGTGCGGGCCATGCTTTCCCTGTCTGACGGCTTTGAACGCGAGATTCACATGGCACACCTCATCGTCATCGGCGGCGGCATCACGGGCGTCACCAGCGCCTATGCCCTGGCCCGCCAGGGTCATCAAGTCACCCTCATCGAAAAGCACCGCTACGCGGGCATGGAGACCAGTCATGCCAACGGCGGGCAACTCTCCGCTTCCAATGCCGAGGTCTGGACCCATCCCTCCACCTTGATCAAGGGCCTGAAGTGGATGTTCAAGGCCGACGCCCCCTTGCTGTTGAACCCCAGGCCCAGCTGGCACAAGCTCAGCTGGTTCGCCGAGTTTGCGGCTTCCATGTCCAGGTACCGCGACAACACCGTGGCCACCACGCGCCTGGCCATTGCCGCGCGGGAGCATTTGTTCGGCTGGGCCCAGGACGAGGGCATCGAGTTCGATTTGAAACAGCGCGGCATCCTGCACATCTATCGAAGCCGGGCCAGCTTCGAGCATGCGAGCCAGGTGTCGCGGCTGCTGGCGCAAGGTGGCCTGACCCGTCGGGCCGTCACACCCGATGAAATGCGCGCCATCGAACCCACTCTCAGAGGCGAATTCTTCGGAGGCTGGTACACCGAGAGCGACAGCACGGGCGACATCCACAAGTTCACCCATGGCCTGGGTCTGGCCTGTGCCCGCTTGGGCGTGAAATTCATGACCGCTCAGGCAGTGGCACGCGTGTGGAGCACCGGAAAAAGCGTGCGGGTCCTGCTGGCCAGCGGGGATGAGGTGGATGCGGACGGGGTGGTGATCTGCGCAGGCGTGCGCAGCCGCGCCCTGGGCGCCCAGCTTGGCGACCGGCTCAACGTCTACCCGGTCAAGGGCTACTCCATCACCGTCATGCTCGAAGACGAACAGAGTCAGGCCGCCGCGCCCCAGGTGAGCCTGCTGGACGACGCGACCAAGCTCGTCACCAGCCGCCTGGGGTTGGACCGCTTCCGAGTGGCCGGCACGGCCGAGTTCAACGGTTACAACCTCGACATCCGTGCCGATCGCATCCGGCCGCTGGTCGACTGGGTGAATCAATGCTTCCCGGGCGTCAGCACGCGGCGGGTGGAACCCTGGGCAGGCCTGCGCCCCATGCTGCCCAACATGATGCCGCGCGTAGGCCCGGGCAGGCATGCCAATGTGTTCTACAACACCGGTCACGGCCACCTGGGCTGGACGCTGTCGGCCATCACGGCGCACCAGTTGGGTGAGCAGGTGGCACAGTGGGAACGGATGCGCGCATCTCCCAGCGTGCCGGCGGCGGTCGCAGCCTGAGCCGTGATTGCCCTCTCGTTTCGATGCGAAACGGGTTTTGTGGGGGCGCCCACGGGCAGGGTGGTGAAGCTGGCTTGACGGGGCGGACACGAAAAAGGCCCGCCGGCGTGAGCCGGGGGCCTTTCGACGCAATGTCTCGGGCGCGCGTTTACTTCAGCGTGATGGTCACGTCGATGTTGCCGCGGGTGGCGTTGGAGTAGGGGCACACCTTGTGGGCGGTGTCCACCAGGTCCTGCGCCACGGCGCGGTCCATGCCGGGCAGGCTCACGGCCAGGCGCGCGGCGATGCCGAAGCCGGCGGGGATCGGGCCGATGTCCACTTCGGCGTCGATGGCGGCGTCGGCGGGCACGGCCACTTTCTTCATGCCGGCAACGTGCTTGAGCGCGCCCATGAAGCAGGCGGAGTAGCCGGCGGCGAAGAGCTGTTCGGGGTTGGTGGCGTTGCCGGCGCCGCCCATGGCCTTGGGCGGGGAGAGCTTGACGTCGAGCAGGCCGTCGTCGCTGCGCGAAGCGCCGTCGCGGCCGCCGGTGGTGTGGGCGCGGGCGGTGTAGAGGACTTTGTCGAGGGAGGTGGGCATGGTGTGGCTCCTGAGGTTGAAGGGCTTCGGGTGGAAGCTGGGGGTGGGTGAAAGGGAATGGTCAGGCGGTGAGGCGGTCGCGCAGGGTTTGCACCTGCTGCGTGAGCGCCATCACTTCGGCCACGTCGCATTGCGTGGCTTGCAGCACGCAGCCGGGGATGCGCGCGGCGCGGGCCTTGAGTTTGCGGCCGGCGGTGGTGAGGCGGATGAGCACGCGGCGTTCGTCCTGCACGTCGCGCAGGCGGGTGACGAGGTCGGCGGTTTCGAGCCGCTTGAGCAGGGGGGTGAGGGTGCCTGAGTCGAGGTAGAGGCGTTCGCCGAGTTCGGACACGGTGACGCCGTCGTTTTCCCACAGCACGAGCATGGCGAGGTATTGGGGGTAGGTGAGGCCCATCTCTTCGAGCAGGGGCTTGTAGAGCTTGGTCATCGCCAGCGAGGCGGAGTAGAGCGCGAAGCACAACTGGTGGTCGAGCTGGAGGGCCTGGTCGCTGGAGATGCTGGGCTTGTTCATGGAAATGGAATGTAGGTGTTTATTTGATTGTGTGCAATTGAATTTTGAACAACCATTTCGAGGGTGAGGTTGTTTTTCGGGCGCTGCGTGGTGCGAGGTCGGCTGGCGTGGGCGCGCGTTCTCCGGCCCTGCTCGCGGGCGGCTGCCCGGGCTTGCTCACACCGTTTCGTCAACCAGGTGACGGGCGCGCACACTCTGTGGCAACCGCGAATGGGGGCCTGCGCCCGCGCCCCCACGCCATCCGCCCCAGCGATGTGCAGGCGGACCAGGCTGGGCGCGCTCACTTGGTTTGCGGGACGGTGGCGGTGTCCGCGGGCGCAGGCCCCCATTCGCGGTTGCCGCAGAGTTGGTGTGCCCGTCCGGTGTTGATGCGAGTGTGGTGGCGAACCCGGGCGGATGTCCGCGAGCAGGGCCGGAGAACGCGGGCACCGCCACCGTCCTGGCGCGAGGTCTCCGCCCGAAACAGAACCGAGAAAAACTCAAGCCATCAAAGGCTCACCCTGCATTTCCTCGATCTGCTCCACCAGCATGTCCACCTGCCCCTGCCAATAGTCCCGGCTGCCGAACCAGGGAAAGTTGATCGGAAACGCAGGATCGTCCCACCGTCGGGCCACCCACGCGCTGTAGTGGATCAGGCGCAACGTCCGCAAAGGCTCGATCAACGCCAACTCACGGCGGTCAAAAGGGCGGAACTGCTCATAGCCGTCCACCAGCGCCCCCAGCTGCTGCATCTGCTGGCGCCGATCACCCGACAGCAGCATCCACAGATCCTGCACCGCCGGCCCCATTCGCGCATCGTCCAGGTCCACGAAATGCGGGCCCGCGCCCGGCTGGCCCTCGGGCGTCCAGAGAATGTTGCCCGGGTGGCAATCCCCGTGCAGGCGGATGCGCTGAATGCCGTCTTCGTCCACCACCGGGCCCGGCCGCAGCACCGGGTGCGCCTCGATCAAGGCCAGCGCCTCCTCCAGCGCAGCAGCCCAGGCACCACGCACCTCGGGCGCGACCGCCGCATGCTCCATCAGCCAGTCGCGCGGCTCGTGCGCGAAGGCCGCGGCATCCAGCGCCGGGCGCACCGCAAACGGCCGCTGCGCACCCACGGTGTGGATGCGCGCGAGAAAACGGCCAATCCACTCCAGCACCTCGACATTGTCCAGCTCGGGCCGGCGCCCACCCCGGCGCGGGCTCACCGCGAACGTGAAGCCACCGAAGTGGTGCAGCGTCTCGCCCTGCACACGCAGCGGCGGCACTGCGGGAATCTCGGCCGCCACCAGCTCCTCCGCGAAGGCGTGCTCCTCGGCGATCTGCGCATCGCTCCAGCGCCCGGGCCGGTAGAACTTCGCCACCACCTGATCCACCCCCTCCACCGGTGCCTCCAGATGGATCTGATACACGCGGTTCTCGAAACTGTTGAGCGCACTCAGGCGCCCGTCGCCCCACAGGCCGATGTGGGCCAGCGCGTCCTGCACCACGTCAGGTGTGAGGGTGCTGTAGGGGTGGCTGCTGCTGTCGTTGTTGGAAATCATGCGCGATTGTCGCTGCTGGCCATGAGGCCAAAGGGGCTCACCTATGATCGGCGCATGTCGAAACACAAGGCGAATGCGCGGCCCACGCCCACGCTGCAAGAGCAACTGCCCGAACTGCGGCCCGGCCAGTCCGTCGCGTTGCTCCAGGAACTGCACATCCTCACGCGCGAGGGCAAGCTCAACCAGGATACGCGGCGCAAGCTCAAGCAGGTGTATCACCTCGTGCAGTTCATCGAGCCCCTGCTGGCCGAGGTGCTGGCCGCGCGCGGCGACGTGACGCTGGCCGACCACGGCGCGGGCAAGTCCTACCTCGGCTTCATCCTGTACGACCTGTTCTTCAAGGACAAGCCGGTGGGGCGCGTGACCGGCGTGGAGACCCGCACGGAGCTGGTGGAAAAGTCGCAGGCGCTCGCCGCCCGGCTCGGTTTCGAGCGCATGGACTTTCTCGCCACCACCGTGCAAGAGGCGCTCACCCACCCGGCCCTGCCGCCCACGGTCGATGTGGTGACCGCGCTGCACGCCTGCGACACCGCGACCGACGACGCGATCCGGTTCGGCCTGACCAAGCAGGCCAGCCACATGGTGCTGGTGCCGTGCTGCCAGGCCGAGGTGGCCGGCGTGATGCGCAAGCACAAGGCGCTGAGCCTGTCGCGCACGCCGCTGGCCGAGCTGTGGCGCCACCCGCTGCACACGCGCGAATTCGGCAGCCAGATCACCAATGTGCTGCGCTGCCTGCAGCTTGAAGCCCATGGCTACAGCGTGACCGTCACCGAGCTGGTGGGGTGGGAGCATTCGCTCAAGAACGAATTGATTCTGGCCCGTAGAATGGGCCCGGACCGCCATGGCACGCAGGATCGCGCCAGGCAGCGTTTGCAGCAGGTGCTCGACGAGCTCCACCTGCAAGAACTCACGCAGCGTTTCGCGGCTTGACCGCTTCTCGCCCTCCCACCAGGCATCCCTGTTGCCGTGTTCGCGGCGCTCCGTTCAGCTTTCGTTGATGGCCGGCGTCTTGATGTTTTCAGCGCGTGTCCTACACGCCTGGCGGCATTCGTTCATCAAACTCTCGCTGAGGAGTTTTACCCATGCTTACCGATTACAGTTTTCTGCTCCAGTCCATTGCCTGGCCTCTGGTGTTGCTGCTCGCCTGGTTCATCGCCGAGCGCGCGCACGAGGTCTGGCATATCCCGCGCGTCACCAGCTACGTGGCGGTGGGGCTCGTTGGCGGGCTGGTCAACCTGCCCGGCCTGACGACCGATGTGCCGGGGCTGCCCTTCCTGGCCAACGTGGCGCTCTCGCTGGTGCTGTTCGAACTGGGTTACCGCATCAACCTGCGCTGGTTCCGCCACAACCCCTGGGTGCTGGTGCTCGGCGTGGTCGAGTCCATCGTCACCTTCGCGGTGATGTACTGGGTCACTGGCTGGTTCGACCTCGCCACGGACCTGCGCCTCATCATCGCGGCGCTGTCGATCTCGGCCTCACCGGCCGGCATCGTGCGCGTGGCCAACGAGCTGCGCAGCGCCGGACAGGTGACCGAGCGCGTGCTGCACCTGTGCGCCATCAACTGCATGGTCTCGGTGCTCGCGCTCAAGCTGGTGGTGGGTTACTGGTACCTCAGCACCTCGGGCGACCTGGTGCTTGCGGCCTTCGGCAGCATCCACCAGGTGGGCACCTCGGTGGCCGTGGGCGGCCTGCTCGGCGTGGCCGTGCCCTGGCTGCTGCGCCTGCGCAACACGCACGAGCGCGGCGTCACCGTGGTGTTCGCGCTGTCGGTGCTGCTGCTCACCACCGCGGCCTATGGCCTCAAGCTCTCGCCGCTGCTGGCCGCGCTCACTTTCGGCATCGTGGCGCGCGAGCGCCGCGTGCACCTGACCAACGCGCAGCGCGACTTCGGCACCGCCGGCGACCTGCTGTCGATCTTCCTCTTCGTCTACATCGCCTCGCTGCTCGACTGGGCCGACGTGGGCACCGGCATGCTGCTGGGCATGCTGCTCATCCTGGTCCGCACGGCCTCCAAGGTCGGCTGCAACCTGGTGGCCGCGCGGCTCTCGGGCATCACCGAGCGCAAGGGCCTGCTCACCGGCCTGGCGCTCACGCCCATGTCGGCCTTCGCCATCCTGCTGATCGAGCAGAGCCGCCTGTATGGTTTCGCGCCCGCGGTGGAGGTGCTCTCGGTCATGGCCGGCATGATGCTGCTGCAGGAATTGCTCGGCCCGGTGGTCACGCAGCGCGCGCTGCTGGCCGCGCATGAAACCCACGTCACGAAAGGTTGAGCCATGCCCTTGGAAGCCTTCAAATCCTCCGACTCGCTGACCATGGGCGTCGAGCTCGAACTGCAGCTCGTCAACACCTACGACCTCGATCTGTCCAGCAGCGCCAACGACCTGCTGGAGCTGCTGCGGCGCAAGCCGTTCCCGGGCGTGGTCACGCCCGAAATGACGCAGAGCATGATCGAGATCGCGACCGACGTGCAGCGCGAACACGGCCCCCTGCTCGCGCAGCTGCAGCAGATCCGCGACACCCTGGTGAGCGCCGGCGACCGGCTCAACATCGAGCTCTCGGGCGGGGGCACGCACCCGTTCCAGCGCTGGTTCGAGCAGCGCATTTTCTCCAAGCCGCGCTTCGAGCAGCTCTCGGGCCTGTACGGTTACCTTGCCAAGCAGTTCACCGTGTTCGGCCAGCACGTGCACATCGGCTGCGCCAGCGCCGACGAGGCGCTGTTTCTGCTGCACTCGCTCAACCGCTACGTGCCGCACTTCATCGCGCTGTCGGCCTCGTCGCCGTTCTCGCAGGGCGTGGACACGCTGTTCGATTCCGCGCGCCTGAACTCGGTGTTCGCCTTCCCGCTCAGCGGGCGCGCGCCCTTCGTGCTGAGCTGGGAGGAGTTCACCAACGTCTACTTCACCAAGATGGAGAGCACGGGCGTGGTCAAGTCCATGAAGGACTTCTACTGGGACATCCGGCCCAAGCCCGAGTACGGCACCATCGAACTGCGGGTGTGCGACACGCCGCTGACGGTGGAGCGCGCGGCGGGGCTGGCGTGTTACCTGCAGGCGCTGTGCCGCCACCTGCTGGAGCGGCGCGAACTGCCGCCGGAAGAAGACGATTACCTGGTCTACACCTACAACCGTTTCCAGGCCTGCCGCTTCGGCCTGGACGGCATGATGGTCAACCCCAAGACGCGCGAGCAGATCAGCATCCGCGAGGACATCCTCGCCACGCTGCGCCACCTCACGCCCCATGGGGTGGCGCTGAATTCGCTCGCGGCGCTGGACGAGATCGAGCGCACGGCCGGCCGCGTGGGCAACCACGCGACCTACCTGCGCAACCAGTTCAAGGAAAGCGGCAGCGTGCAGTCGGTGGTGCGCGCCAGCGTGGAGGCGCTGCGCGGCCCCCGTTCGTGATGCAGTTCACGAACCGCCTGTAGGGACAACGCACGCCCTGTCAGCGAAGTTCCTACAGCGCGAATGGCGGGGCGCCGACTTAACGTTCCAGGGGGGCGCCGGTACAGTTTGTTTCATCGACAGCCCATTTGTCACCGTTCAAACCGACCCCAGGGAGCCCCCCATGTCCACCACCGCCACCCGCCTCAACCCCTTCGTCCTGATGCTCGATCCGGAAGCCGTGATCAGCGCCATGGAGACCAGTGCCAACCTGCGCGGCATCCGCAGCCGCATCTGCCGCCCGCTGGACAAGCCCCTGATTCCCAAGATCTTCGACACCGCCGCCCGCGAGTTCGACGCCGTGATCGAGGCCGAAGACTTCATCGACACCGGCAGCGAGCTGTACTGCGAAGCCCAGCCCGCGCTGCAGGCTGCTGTTCACTGAAGCGGCCGCTGCGCCGGGCCGCCCCAAGCAAGGCCAGTCCCCCTGGGGGGCAGCGACCCGCGAAGCGGCGGAGCGTGGGGGCCGGATTTACTTGGCAAACCTTTTGCGCGTGAGCGCAAGGGCCAGCCAGAAGGCGCCTACCGTGTAGGCGAGCAGCACCCCGCCGTGCAGCCAGGCCTGCGTGGGCCATTCGTCCATGAACAGAGGCCGCACCAGCTCCACCGCATTGGTCAGTGGCAGCCAGTCCGAGATCTGCCGCACCACCCCGGGCAACTGCTCGCGCGGAAAGAACACCCCCGAGAGAAACATCATGGGGGTCAGGAACAGGGTGAAGTAGTAGGTGAAGAAGTCATAGCCCTTGGCCAGGGCGTTGAACACCAGGGCGATGCACGAGAACGTGATGCCCACCCCCAGCAGCACCGGCCAGGCCAGCAGCAGCTTGGGGGAATGGCTGATGCCCAGCGCGAGCATCACGCCCAGGATGGCCGTCACCGTGAACAGGGCCTTGAAGCCCGCCCACAGCATTTCCGCCAGCACCACATCGTCCAGGCTCACCGGCGCGTTCATGATGCCGTCCCAGGTCTTCTGCACGTGCATGCGCGAGAAGGCCGAGTACAGCGCCTCGAAGCTGGCCGCGTTCATCGCGCTCATGCAGATGCTGCCGCTGGCCAGGAACAGGATGTAGGGCACGGCCACGCTGCCGCCTTGCGGCGTGCCCAGGTTCACCTCGCCCACCAGCGCGCCCATGCCGTAGCCGAAGGCGACCAGCCACATCAGCGGCTCGGCGATGTTGCCCACCAGGCTGGGGATGGCGAGCTTGCGCCAGACCAGCAGGTTGCGCAGAAAGACCGGCCACCAGCGCCGCGACAGGCGTGGCGGGGCAAAGTGAGAACCCCCCGCCGCGCTGCGCGCGTCCCCCCTGGAGGGGGGCGCACCCTGCGGCCCGGCAAAGCCGGTTCCGTGGGTGCCCTGGACGGGCGCTTCTCCTTCTTCGGCCGGTTTTGGGGTAGGGGTGGTGGTCATGTCATCCATCCTCGCGGATCTGGCGACCCGTGAGCTTGAGAAAGAGGTCTTCCAGGTTGGCGGGCCGGTGCAGCGTGCGCAGGTGGTGGTGCTCGCCCAGCGCGGCCAGCAGCGGCAGGGCCTGGGCGGTGTAGAAGAACACGGTCTCGCCGCTGACCTCCACACGCGCGGCGAGCGCGCGCAGCGCGGCATGCGCCTCGCCGTGGGCCAGCGCCAGCGCACCGTTGCCGTAGACCTCCACCACGTCGGGCTCCAGGTGCTGCGCGATCAGCTCGCGCGGCCGGCCTTCGGCGATCTTGCGGCCGTGGTCCAGCACCAGCAGGCGCGAGCACAGGCGCTCGGCCTCGTCCATGAAGTGCGTGGTCAGCAGGATGCTCTTGCCTTGCTGCAGCAGCATCTGCAGGCGCTCCCACATCAGGTGGCGGGCCTGCGGGTCCAGGCCGGTGGTGGGTTCGTCGAGCATCAGCAGGCGCGGGTCGTTCACCAGCGCGCGCGCCAGCGACAGGCGCCGTTTCATGCCGCCCGAGAGTTCACCGGGCTTGGCGTTGGCCTTGTGCGAGAGCGCGGCGAACTCCAGCAGCTTGGGGATGCGTTCGCGCACGGTGGCCGCCGGCAGGCCGAAGTAGCGGCCGTACACCAGCAGGTTCTCGGCGCAGTCGAAGTCCGGGTCCAGCGTGTCCATCTGGCTCACCACGCCGAGCTGGGCCTTGATGGCCAGCGCGTCGCGCGGCATGTCCTGGCCGAAGGCGGTGATGGTGCCGGCGTCGGGCGCGGTCAGGCCCAGGCACATGCGGATGGTGGTGGTCTTGCCGGCGCCGTTGGGCCCGATCACGCCCAGGCATTCGCCGGCACCGATGGCAAAACACAGGTCGTTCACCACGGTGCTGTCGCCATAGCGTTTGACCAGGTGCCGGCATTCGAACAAGGCGTCTTTCATGTGCCGGCATTGTGCCCGCTCGCACCGTCGCGCCTGAGGCCGGCCCCTACAATGCGGGGCTGCCCGCCAGGGTCTTGTCCCCGCCACCGTCCTGCCCACCCATGTCATTCGCCGTTGCCCTGCAATACGTTTTCCCGAAGCGCGCACTCACTGTGTTTGGGGGCTGGGTGGCCAACAGCCGCTGGGGTGGCATCACGCAGTGGATCATCCGCCGCTTCATCCGCAAGTACGGCGTGAACATGGCGGAGGCCGCGAACCCCGACCCACAGGCCTACGCCAGCTTCAACGAGTTCTTCACCCGCGCGCTGCGCGCCGACGCCCGCCCGCTGGCCGATGCGGCCTTTGTCTGTCCGGTGGATGGCGCCATCAGCCAGTTCG
Source organism: Hydrogenophaga sp. FG152 (assembly GCF_057809615.1). Taxonomy (NCBI): domain Bacteria; kingdom Pseudomonadati; phylum Pseudomonadota; class Betaproteobacteria; order Burkholderiales; family Comamonadaceae; genus Hydrogenophaga; species Hydrogenophaga sp. FG152. The sequence goes on from NZ_JBMDKH010000002.1 coordinate 24,799, forward strand.
GCGCGATCGCGCGCGACCAGATCTACCAGGCCAAGGGCCACACCTACAGCACGCGCGCGCTGGTGGGCGGTGACGCCGCCCTGGCCGCGCAGTTCGACGACGGCGCCTTCGCCACCATCTACCTCAGCCCACGAGACTACCACCGCATCCACATGCCGGCGGCGGCCACGCTGCGCCGCATGATCCACGTGCCGGGCGACCTGTTCTCGGTGAACCCGGCCACGGCGCAGGGCGTGCCCGGCCTGTTCGCGCGCAACGAGCGCGTGGTGTGCGTGTTCGACCTGCAGGTGGGCGAGACCACCGTGCCCTTCGTGCAGGTGCTGGTGGGCGCGACCATCGTGGGCAGCATGGCCACCACCTGGCACGGCGTGGTGAACCCGCCGCGCCCGGGCACGGTGCGCGAGTGGTCCTACAACGACCAGCCGCTGCACTTGCAACGCGGCGAGGAAATGGGCCGCTTCCTGCTCGGCTCCACCGTGGTGCTGCTGTGGCCGCGCGACACCATCGCCTTCAACCCCGACTGGGCACCCGGCAACGCCGTGCGCCTGGGCGAGGCCATGGGCCAGTCCCTCTGAACATTTCCCTTTCTTTCTTCCGGAGCTTCACATGACCACGCTGGGCACCCCTTTGTCTCCTTCGGCCACCCGGGTCATGCTGCTGGGCTCGGGCGAGCTCGGCAAGGAGGTGCTGATCGCGCTGCAGCGCCTGGGCGTGGAGACCATCGCGGTGGACCGCTACGAGAACGCCCCGGGCCAGCAGGTGGCGCACCACGCGCGCACCATCACCATGAGCGACCCGGCGCAGCTCAAGGCGCTGATCGAGGCCGAGCGCCCGCACCTGGTGGTGCCCGAGATCGAGGCCATTGCCACGCCCATGCTGCAGGAGCTCGAAGCCGCTGGCGTGGTGCGCGTGATTCCCACCGCCCGTGCCGCCCGCCTGACCATGGACCGCGAAGGCATTCGCCGCCTCGCCGCCGAGACCCTGGGCCTGCCCACCAGCCCCTACAAGTTCTGCGATTCGCTCGACGAGCTGCAGGCCGCCATCGATGGCGGCATTGGCTACCCCTGCATCGTCAAGCCGGTGATGAGCAGCAGTGGCAAGGGCCAGAGCAAGATCGATGGTCCCGCCGATGTGAAGACCGCATGGGACTACGCGATGTCGGGCGGGCGCGTCGGCCCGGGCCGCATCATCGTGGAAGGCTTCATCGATTTCGACTACGAGATCACCCAGCTCACCGTGCGCGCCCGGGGCGCCGACGGCGGCATCGAGACGCACTTCTGCGACCCGATCGGCCATGTGCAGGTGAGCGGCGACTATGTGGAGAGCTGGCAGCCGCACCCCATGACGCCCAAGGCGCTGGCCGAGTCGCGCCGCATCGCCCAGGCCGTGACCGACGACCTCGGCGGCCAGGGCCTGTTCGGCGTGGAGCTGTTCGTCAAGGGCGACCAGGTGTGGTTCAGCGAGGTCAGCCCGCGCCCGCACGACACCGGCATGGTGACCATGATCACCCAGTGGCAGAACGAGTTCGAGCTGCACGCGCGCGCCATCCTGGGCCTGCCGGTCTCCACCACGCTCAAGAGCCCCGGCGCCAGCGCCGTCATCTACGGCGGCGTGGACGCCACGGGCATCGCCTTCGACGGCGTGGACGAGGCCCTGCAGGTGCCGCAGACCGAGCTGCGCCTGTTCGGCAAGCCCGAGAGCTTCACCAAGCGCCGCATGGGCGTGGCGCTGGCGTTCGACGCCGACGTGGAGCGCGCCCGCACCCAGGCCAAGCTGGCGGCCTCGAAGGTCCGGCCGCGCAAGGCCTGAACCCCGGCCCGACGTTTTTTTTGCATCCGGCTGCATCCAAAACGCCGGTTGGCGAGTAGTGGAAGCAGTGGCGCCGTTTTGCGCTGCTGCCCACAACCCCAACCCCGAGGAGTTTTGCCATGCTGTTCAAATCCACCCTGGCCGCCGCAGCGGTGCTTGCCATGACCGCCTGCGCTTCCCACATGGGCTCGCCCGCCATGACGTATTCGCAGGCCAGCCTGCCCGATGCCGTGAAGGTGCCGGCCGGCCACAAGGTCGCGATGGAAACCGTGGGCGTCGGCCAGATCACCTACGAATGCAAGGCCAAGGCCAACATGGCCGGCCAGTTCGAATGGGTCTTCGGCGGTCCTGACGCCAAGCTGCTGGACCGCAGTGGCAAGCAGGTCGGCAAGTACTACGGCCCGCCCGCCACCTGGGAAGCCATGGACGGCTCCAAGTTCACCGCCACCCAGGTCGCCGTGGCGCCCAACGGCGACGCGAACATCCCCCTGCAGCTCGTGAAGGCCAACCCTGCCATGGGCATGGGCGCCCTGAGCGGTGTGACCTACACCCAGCGCGTGGCCACCAAGGGCGGCATCGCACCGAGCTCCGCCTGCGGTGCCGGCAACGTGGGCGCCAAGCAGGTGGTGCAGTACCAGGCCGACTACATCTTCTACAAGGCCTCGTGATGGTGGGTGGCCGGGGGGCGCCAAGTCCCACCGGCCGCCCCGATCGGCTAGGATGCCGGCAGCCCACCGGCGCCCTGCGTGCCGTGGCTCTTCCGCCTTCCGAGCCCGACTGCCCTTGCCACCGTCCGACCCCGACGCTTTCGACCACGATGCCGCCCTGGCCGCCTGTGCGCGGGGCGATCGTGCGGCCTTGCGCCGCCTGTACGAGCACGAAGGCCGTTACCTGCTGGGGGTGGCGCTGCGCATCGTGCGCGACCGCGCCACCGCTGAAGACGTGTTGCACGACGCTTTCATGAACATCTGGACCCGCGCCGCCACCTTCGACGCCCGCCGTGGCGCGGGCCGGGGGTGGATGTACGGCATCGTGCGGCACCGCGCCCTCGATGCCGTGCGCTCGGGTGCGCGCACCGTGTCGGCCGACGAGGCGCAGATGGACGCGCTGCAGGCCGAGGACCCGCCCGCCGCGCCCGACATGGCCGAGGCCTTCGCGCTGCGCGCCGACCTCGGCCGGCTCGACGACTGCCTGGCGCGCCTGGACACGCCCAAGCGCAACTGCGTGCTCTACGCCTACCTGGATGGGTGCAGCCACAGCGAGATCGCCGAGCGCCTGGGCGCGCCGCTGGGCTCGGTGAAGGCCTGGATCCGCCGCGGGCTGGCTTCGTTGCGGGAGTGCCTGGCATGACGGCGCACGATCCGATCGACGAACTGGCCGCGGCCTACGTGCTGGGCACGCTCTCGGCCGGGCAGCGGCGCGAGGTGCAGGCGCGCCTGCCCACCGATGCCGCCTTGCGCGACGCGGTCGACGGCTGGGAAGGCCGGCTGCTGCCGCTGACCGCCTTGGTCGAGGCGGTGGAGCCCTCACCCGCGCTGTGGACGCGCATCGAACGCGCCATCGCCCCCCCACGCGCACCGGCCAAGGCCAGCGCCTGGCAGACCTGGTGGAGCAGCCTGGGCTTCTGGCGCGCGGTGGCCGCCACCGGTTTCGTGGCCGCGTCGGTGGTCGCGCTGCTGCCGTCCACCGGCCTGTTCGCGCCGGCCGCGCCGCAATACATGGTGGTGCTGGTCGCGCCCAATGGCACGGCCCCGGGCTGGGTGGTGCAGACCAGCGGTGCCAATACCTTGCGCCTGGTGCCGCTGGGCACCACGGCCGTGCCCGAGCAGCGCTCGCTGCAGTTCTGGACCAAGGCCGACGACTGGAACGCGCCGGTCTCGCTGGGCCTGGTGCAGCCGGGCCAGCCGCTGGAGGTCAAGCTCGACCAGCTGCCGCCGCTGGTGCCCAACCAGCTGTTCGAGATCACGCTGGAGCCCTACAACGGCTCGCCCACGGGCCGCCCGACCGGGCCGATCCTCTACATCGGGCGCGCGGTCAAGCTGACCTGAGCGGCAGCTTGCGGTGGCGCTGGCCGGTCAGCGCGAACAGCGCGTTGGCCACCGCCGGGGCGATCGGCGGCAGGCCTGGCTCGCCCACGCCCTCGGGCGGCGCGCTGCTCGGGACAATCAGCACCTCGACCGCCGGCATCTCGTGGAAACGCAGCACCGGCTGGTCGTGGAAGTTGCTGGCCTGCACCTGGCCGTTGACGATGTCCACCTGGCCGTGCAGGGCCGCCGAGAGGCCATAGACGATGGCGCTCTCCATCTGCTGCGCGATGCCCGTCGGGTTGACCGCCGTGCCGCAATCGATGGCGCACCACACGCGGTGCACGCGGATGGTTTTGTCGGCCGCCAGCGAGACCTCGGCCACCTGCGCGACGATGGAGCCGAAGGACTCATGCAAGGCGATGCCGCGCGCGGTCCTGGCGCCGTCGGGCGCGGGCGGTGAGGCCGTGCCCCAGCCGCCGCCCTTCGCCGCCGCCTGCAGCACCGCGAGGTGCCGGGGATGGCGCTGCAGCAGCCGTTCGCGAAAGACCAGCGGGTCGGTACCGACAGCGTGCGCGGCCTCGTCGACGAAGCTTTCCTTGAAGAAGGCCTGGTGCGAATGGCCCACCGAGCGCCAGAAGCCGACCTGCAAGGGCAGGGCGACGGCGGCGTGCGCGATGCGCGCGGCCGGCCATTCGTAGGGCTGGTCGAACGCGCCTTCCGAGGTGGTCTTGTCCAGCCCGCCGCCGGGCAGGCCGAACAGGCGGCCCAGCACCTGCGGCACGATGGCCTGGCCCGCGCTGGTGTTCTGCCAGGCCACGAGCTGCCCCTGGGCATCGAAGCCGGCCTTGAAGCGCGAGACGCAGGCCGGGCGGTAGATGTCGTGGCGCAGGTCCTGCTCGCGCGACCACAGCGTCTGCACCGGCGCACCGGGCACGGCCTTGGCGATGGCGGCGGCCTGGGCGATGAAGTCCACCTCCAGCCGCCGGCCGAAGCCACCGCCGAGCAGCATCACGTGCACCGTCACCGCTTCGGCGGGCAGGCCCAGCGCGTCGGCGGCGGCCTTGCGCGCCAGGCCGGGCACCTGGGTCGAGACCCAGACCGTGGCGCGGTCGCCGTCGAAGCGCACGGTGCAGTTCATCGGCTCCATGGTGGCGTGGGCGAGGTAGGGCGCGCGGTACTCCGCCTCGATGGCGCGCACCGCGCCGGCCATGGCCGCGTCCACGTCGCCTTCGGTGAAGAAGGCGAAACCTTTGTCGGTGTCCAGCGTGCGCGCGAGCTGCTCCAGGGCTTCGGCACTCTGGAAGTTCGCGAGTTCGCCCGCGTCCCATTCGATCTTCAGCGCCTCGGCCGCCTGTTTGGCGCGCCAGGGGTGGTCGGCGATCACGGCCACGCCGCCGGTGCCGCCGTTCAGCGGCTCGAACTGCACCACCGTGCGCACGCCCGGCATGGCCTGGGCGGCGGCCGCGTCGAAGCGGGTGGCGCGGCCGCGCAGGGTGCGGCACATCTGCACGCTCGCGTGCAGCAGGCCTTCGGGCCGCGCGTCGATGCCGAAGCGCGCGCTGCCATCGGTCTTGCTCGCGGCCTCGATGCGGTTCGTGGGCCGGCCGATCAGCCTGAACTGCGCGGGCGTCTTGAGCGTGGGCGAGCGCGGCAGGCGCTGCTGCGCGGCCGCGCCGGCCAGGCTGCCGTAGCTCGCGCGCTGCCCGGCGGGCCCGAGCACCTCGCCGTTCTCAGTGCGGCAGTGGACGGGGTCGGTGTTCCATTGCCGGGCCGCTGCGGTCACCAGCATCTCGCGCGCCGAAGCCCCCGCCTCGCGCATCGGCAGCCAGAGGTCTTTCACGCTCGACGAGCCACCGGTCATCATCACGCCGATCTCGCGCATGGCCTTGGCCGCCATCCAGCGTGCCGCGTCCAGCACCCGGCTCTCGGTGTCAGGGTGCACGGGCAGGCCATCGACCACGGTGGCGATGTTGTTGTAGATCTTGTCGATGGGCGAGGCCTGGAAGCGCACGCGAGACCAGTCGGCGTCCAGTTCGTCGGCCAGCAGCATGCACAGCGAGGTGGCCACGCCCTGGCCCATCTCGCTCTTGGCCAGCATCACGGTGACGCTGCCGTCCGCGTCGATCTTCACCCAGCCATTGAGGGCCGCCTCGTTCGCTGTCGTGGGAAGCGGCTGCGCCGTGGTGAGCCGCTGGCGCGGCGGCAACACCGACCAGCCCAGCACCAGCGCGCCGCTGGCGGCGAGGGTGCCGAGGAGGAATTTGCGTCGGGTGGTGGCCATGGGTCGGTCTCCGTGGGGGTCGGGGCAGCTTAATCCCGAAACGAGGCCTGCGGCGAGCGCCACATGAACCCCCTGGGCAGGTGAAAGCCCGAAGAATCGTCTTGTTACAAGCGGTTAGCATCGGACCCATTCCTGCAACGGAAGGGGTGACGATGGATGGAGTTCGTGGATGGGCAGCCCGGAGCCGCGCTGTGGGTTGGTGCGCCTGGATGCCGATGGCGGCCGCCGCCGTCAGCGCGCCCGCGTGGGCGCTGGAGCCTGATGCCTTGTTCGCCAAGGTGGCGCCCAGCGTCTGGACGGTGGTGGCCACCGACGCCCAGGCGCGAAGCCCGTCGCACGGCAATGCGGTGGTGATCGGGCCCGGGCGCCTGATCACGAGTTGCCATGTGCTGGCGCGCATGACCCGCTTGCAGGTGGTGAAGGGCAACGTGAGCTATGGCGGCCGGCTGGAGTTTCCGGACCCGGAGAACGACCTCTGCCAGATCCAGGTCGACAACTTCCAGGCCCCGGCGGTGGAGCTGGCGCCCGGAGACACATTGCGGGTGGGTGCGCGGGTCTTTGCGATCGGGGCGCCGCAGGGGCAGGAGGCCACGCTGAGCGATGGCCTGCTCTCGGGCCTGCGGCGCGACGAGCAAGGGAAGCTTCTCTTTGTGCAGACCACCGCGCCGTTGGTGGCCGGCTCCAGTGGCGGAGGCCTGTTCGATGCCGAGGGCCGGTTGATCGGCATCACCACGCTGCTGCGGCGCGAAGCACCGAACATCAACCTCGCCGTGCCCGCCTACCGCATTACCGAGTTGCCTCAGCGAGGCCGTGAGCTGCTGGAGCGGCGCGCCGCCACCCGGGTGACGGCCGCACCGGTGGCGGCGCCTTCCGGAGGGCGGCAGCCCACGGCGCAGCGGCGGCCGGGGGACTGGTTCGAGTACGTGGTGACGGATTCGCAGACCAAGCTCAAGAGCACGGTCAGCCTGAAGGTGGATCGCGTGGACGGTGGCCGCATCGTTTTCAACGGCGGCGGCCGGGTGGAGGATGAAACCGGCCGCGTGCAGGATTCGTCGTCGGCCGCGCTGCTCGAACTGGATCTGGTGACACCGCCCGGTGGCTGGGCACCGGGCGGCCAGGTGATGAGCGGGTTTCAGCCGCTGAAATTTTCCACCAGCCAGGGTGGCGACACCACGGGCTTTGATGTCACGGCGGTGGCCTCCGGCCCTCAAGCGATTCGCGTGGGTGAGAGTGAGTACAACGCGGTGCGCATCGACATCCGGGGATGGACTTCCCGCCTGCCCGTGCACCGTGTTGCGGTGTCGAACCTTCGCTACCAGGCCACGGTGTGGTATTCGCCGGACTTGATGCGGGTCGTGCGCTTCACGCTGGAGCGGCTGGGCAGCACGGACCACAAGGAAGTCCTGGAGCTGGTGCGCGCCGGCCGGGGCTGAGGCCCGGCGCCTCGGCTCACTGGAACGCCACTTCCGCGAAGCTGCGCAGCTTGCGGCTGTGCAGCTGGTCGGTGCCGCCGGCGCGCAGGATGTCGATGGCGCGGATGCCGATGCGCAGGTGCTGGTCCACGCGCTCGCGGTAGAAGTGGTTGGCCATGCCGGGCAGCTTGATCTCGCCGTGCAGGGGCTTGTCGCTCACGCACAGCAGGGTGCCGTAGGGAACGCGGAAGCGAAAGCCGTTGGCCGCGATGGTGGCGGATTCCATGTCCAGCGCCACCGCGCGCGACTGCGAGAAGCGGCGCTGCGGCATGTTGTCGGGCAGCAGTTCCCAGTTGCGGTTGTCGGTGCTGGCCACGGTGCCGGTGCGCATGATGCGCTTGAGCTCGGCCGGCGGCACGCCGGTCACGTCGGCCACGGCGGCTTCGAGCGCGAGCTGGATCTCCGCCAGCGCGGGGATCGGCACCCACAGCGGGAGTTCTTCGTCCAGCACGTGGTCTTCGCGCACGTAGGCGTGGGCCAGCACGTAGTCGCCCAGCTGCTGGCTGGTGCGCAGGCCGGCGCAGTGGCCCAGCATCAGCCAGGCGTGCGGGCGCAGCACGGCGATGTGGTCGGTGATGGTCTTGGCGTTGGCCGGGCCCACGCCGATGTTGACCATGGTGATGCCGCTGCGGTCTTCGCGCAGCAGGTGGTAGCCCGGCATCTGCGGCAGGCGCGGCGGTGCGCTGCCGAGTTCGTCGCCGTTCTCGGCGGCCAGGCCGGTGCGGCGCATCACCACGTTGCCCGGTTCGACGAAGGCCACGTACTCGCTGTCGGGGTCGGCCATCTCGGCGCGGCCGAGCTTGATGAATTCGTCGATGTAGAACTGGTAGTTGGTGAACATCACGAAGTTCTGGAACCACTCGGGCGCCGTGCCGGTGTAGTGGCGCAGGCGCTGCAGCGAATAGTCCACCCGGGGCGCGGTGAACAGCGAGAGCGGGTGCGCCTCGCCCGCGCGGGGCTCGTGCGTGCCGTTGGCGATGCCGTCGTCCATGGCGGTGAGGTCGGGCAGGTCGAACACGTCGCGCATGAGCGCGCGGCGCATCAGGTCCATGCTGCCTTCCACGTGGTCGTGTTCGGCGAACGAGAAGTGGATGGGGATGGGCTGCGTGCTGGTGCCCACCTCCAGTTCGCCGCCGTGGTTGGCCAGCAGCAGGCGGAACTGTTCCAGGTAGTAGTCGCTGTACAGGTCGGGGCGGGTGAGCGTGGTCTCGTAGCGCCCGGCGCCTGCCACGAAGCCGTAGCTCAGGCGGCTCGGCGGCTGGTTGACCACGTCCTGGCGCAGCACGCTGTGGGTGTGCAGCCGCACGTAGGGGTAGCACGCCCGCACGTGGGTCAACGTGAAATCGCCGCCGGCGACGAAATCGCGCATGGCCTGGCGCAGGAATTCCACGTTGTCCTGGTAGATGCGCTGCACCTGGGCCAGCGCCTCGGCCGGGTCCTTGAAAACGAGCGGTGCGGTGTAGGCGGGTGATTTTTGCATGCGTTATTGTGGCGCGCCGTTGCTTGGCACCGCAGGAATGCGGAAACTGGAAGGAAAACCATGTTGCCCCTCGCCCCGCCCGACTGGACCCACGCCGCCGCTGCCCTGGCCGCCGCGCTGGGCTGTGGGCTGCTGATCGGTGTCGAGCGCGAGCGCCGCAAGGGCCAAGGCCCCGCGAGGGCTTTCGCCGGCTTGCGCACCTTCGCGCTGGTGTGCGTGAGCGGGGCGGTGGCCGCGCTGCTGCCGCAGACCGGGCTGGTGCCGATTGGCGCGGCGTTCGTGGCGGCGCTGGGGGTGGTGGCGTACGCGCGCGACCGCTCCGATGACCCCGGCGTGACCACCGAAGTGGCACTGTTGCTGACCTACGCGATCGGCGTGGTGTGCGTCTGGCAGCTGCCGCTGGCGGCCGCCCTGGCTGCAGGGTTGACGGCGCTGCTGGCCGCGCGCGAGCGCCTGCACCATGTCGTGAATGAGTGGCTGCGCCCGGCGGAGATCCGCGATGGCATTGCGCTGGCCGCGCTGGTGCTGGTGGCGCTGCCGCTGATGCCGGACCGGCCTTTGTGGGGGCCGGTGCTCAACCCGGCCACGCTCGTGCAATTGCTGGCGCTGCTGCTGGCGGTGCAGTCGCTGGCCCATCTGTGCCGGCGGCTTTTGCAGGCGCAGCATGCGGTGGCGTTTTCGGCTTTCGCCTCGGGCTTTGTGTCGAGCACGGCGACCATCGCCACGCTGGGCATGAGCGCGCGGCGCGCGGGTGAGGAGGCCCGCCTGATGGCGGGGGGCGGTTTGCTGTCGTGTGTGGCGACCTTGCTGCAGATGCTGATGGTGGCCGCTGCGGTCCGCCCGGCCTGGCTCTCCATCTTGTGGTTGCCGGCCCTGGCCGGGGGGCTGCTGGCCGTTTTGTGGGGTGCGTGGCTGGTGCGCGGGGCGCCCGTGGCACTGGGCCGCACGCTGGGCTCGTCGCCCCACACCGAGGGGCCGGGGGCGGCGCAAGGCGACCGGATGTTCAGCCTGTGGGGTGCCACCGCCATTGCCGCCTTGCTGGCGGGCATCCAGGTCCTGGTGCATGCGCTGGACCTCTGGCTGGGCGAGGCCGGCGTGTTGGCGGGGACCTTGCTCGCGTCGCTGGTGGACCTGCACTCGGCGCTGGCGGCGGTTTTCGCGTCCGGCGGGCCGCCTTCGGACGGCGTGCCGTGGGCGGTGATGCTGGCGCTGGGAATGCACGCCCTGAGCAAGAGCGTCACCGCCGCCTTGAGCGGCGGGGTTCGCTATGCGGCGTGGCTGGTGCCCGGGTTGCTGGCGCACACCGCCCTTTGCATGGCGCTGCTGGTCGCGCTGCGCTGAGCCCGGTCAGGCTTTCTTCACGGGTTCGCGCATGGTGACGAACTCCTCGGCCGCCGTCGGGTGGATGCCGATGGTGCTGTCGAAGACCGCCTTGGTGGCGCCAGCCTTGAGCGCCACCGCAAACCCCTGCACGATCTCGCCCGCTTCGGCGCCCACCATGTGCAGGCCCACCACGCGGTCGCTCTTCGTGTCCACCACCAGCTTCATCAGCGTGCGCTCGCCGCTGCCCGAGAGCGTGTGCTTGAGCGCCTTGAACTCGCTGCGGAAGATGGTCACCTCGCCATGCTGCTTGCGCGCATCGGCCTCGCTCAGGCCCACGGTGCCGATGCTGGGGTGGGTGAAGACGGCGGTGGGAATGAAGTCGTAGGCCATGCTGCGCGGCGGCTTGCCCGCAGCGGGGCCGAAGAGCTGGTCCACCACCACCATGGCCTCGCCCAGAGCCACCGGGGTGAGCTGGATGCGGCTGGTGACGTCGCCCACGGCGAAGATGGAGGGCACATTGGTCTGGTAGTGCTCGTTGACGATCACCTCGCCAGCCCTGCCCTGGGCCACGCCCACCGCGTCCAGGCCCAGGCCCCCTACCGTGGGCACGCGGCCGGTGGCGTACAGCACGGCGTCGGCCATCACCTCGCCGCCGCCCTGGAGCTTCACCTGCAGGCCGTCGCGGGTCTTCACGATGGCGGCCACGTCCGCGCCCAGCCGCAGGTCCACGCCCGACTTGATCATCTCGTTGGCCACGAAGTGGCGGATCTCGTCGTCGAAGCCGCGCAGGATCTGCTCGCCCCGATAGAGCTGGGTCACCTTCGCGCCCAGGCCGTTGAAGATGGACGCGAACTCGCTGGCGATGTAGCCACCGCCCACGATCAGCAGGCGCTGGGGAAAGGGCTCCAGATCGAAGATGGCGTTGGAGTCGATGACGTGCTCGCGGCCTTCGATGTCGGGCACGCTGGGCCTGCCGCCCGTGGCGATGAGGATGTGCTTCGCCGTCACGCGTTTTTCGCCGGCCTCGCCGTTGGGCTTGAGCACCACGGCCTGCGGGCCGTCGATGCGCGCGAAGGCATCGAACACGGTCACGCCTGAGCCGGTCAGCAGGTTGCCGTAGATGCCGTTGAGGCGGCTGATCTCTTTCGCGCGGTTGGCCTTGAGCGTGGCCCAGTTGAAACGGGGCTTGTCCAGCTCCCAGCCGAAGCCGTGCGATTCCTCGAAGGCTTCGGCATAGTGCGCCGCGTAGCTGTAGAGCTTCTTGGGGATGCAGCCCACGTTCACGCAGGTGCCGCCCAGGCCGTCGGTGCCCAGCATTTCGGCCAGCGCCACGCGCGCGCCGCGCTGCGCGGCCATGCGGGCGGCGCGCACGCCGCCGCTGCCGCCGCCGATCACGAAGAGGTCAAAGTCGAAAGAGGAAGTGCTCATGGTGAGGGGTGTCCGGGCTCGAAGCCTTTGAGTTCCTGTCGGATGAAATCGATGAAGGCCCGCGTGCGCGTGGGCAGCAGGCGGGCGTGGGGGTACACGACGTGGATCGGGCGCGGCGCGTCCGCGAAGTCGTCCAGCACGGTTTCCAGCGCGCCGGATTGCAGCAAGGGCGCCACCTGGTAGGAGAGGAACTGGCCGAAACCCGCGCCGTCCGCGCAGGCCTGCACCGCCGGGGCAATGTGATTGAACTCCAGGTTGCCATCGACGGTGAGTTTGAAGGTCTTGCTGCCTTCCTGGAAACGCCCCCAATGGGGTGCGTAGCCCACGAGGCGCACGCAGTTGGCCTTGAGCAGGTCGTTGGGGTGCTGCGGGCGGCCGTGTTCGCGCAGGAAGGCGGGGCTGGCCACGATCACGCGGCGGATCTCGCCCAGCGGCAGGGCGACCAGGCTGGAGTCTTCCAGGTGCGCGATGCGGATGCCGACGTCGAGCCCTTCTTCCAGCAGGTTGACCACCCGGTCCATCAGCATCACGCGGCAGTGCACCTGGGGGTGGCGCTGCACGAAACGCGTGACGACGGGGGCCACGTGCATCTGGCCGAACAGCACCGGGGCGGTGATGGTGAGCTGGCCGGTGGGTTCGGTGGCATCGTCCTTCAACGCGGCCTCGGCATCGTCCACCGCTGCCAGCAGCTGGCGGCAGCTCTCAAGGTGACGTCGGCCTTCTTCGGTGAGCGAGATGCGGCGCGTGGTGCGGTTGAACAGGCGCACCCCCAGCTCGGCCTCGTAGGCGGCGAGCGAGCGCACCACGGCCGGCAGCGAGGCGCCCAGCGCCCAGGCCGCCGCGGTGAGGCTGCCGGCGTCGGCGATCTGCACGAAGGTGGCCATGGCGCGGAGCTTGTCCATGCGCCATTAAACCGATTTGTGGAGCAGTCTTGTGCGTGCAGGGGTATTTGTGATTGTGCTTGCAAGAAAGAAGATGGCGCCTTTCCTCTTTCAGGAGCGATCCATGGGACCTTCCATCCAGCTGCACCGAAGCGCCATCTCCGGCCACTGCCACCGCGTCGAGTTGTTTCTCTCGCTGCTCGGCCTGCCGTTCGAGACGGTCGAGATCGACCTGCCGCGCAAGCAGCAGAAGTCCGCCGCCTTCCTGGCGCTGAACCCCCTGGGTCAGGTGCCGGTGCTGCGCGACGGCGACCTCATCCTGAGCGACTCGAACGCCATCCTGGTGTACCTCGAAGCCCGCTACGCGCCGGGCCAGTGGCTGCCGCGCGATCCGGTGGGCGCGGCACGCGTGCAGCGCTGGCTCTCGTTGGCCGCTGGCCCGCTCGCGTCCGGACCGGCCGCCGCGCGCGTGGTGCAGCTCTTCGGGCTGCCCACTGACCCGGCGGAGGCGATCGCTCGCGCGCAAGCCCTGTTCGAGTTCATGGAAGGCGCACTGGAGCGCACGCCGTTTCTGGTCGGCGAGCGCGCCACGCTGGCCGACCTGGCGCACTACGCCTACGTGGCCCGGGCGCCCGAAGGCCTGGTGTCGCTGCAGCCGTATCCGGCCATCCGCGCCTGGCTGGCGCGCATCGAGGCCCTGCCGGGCTTTGTGCCGATGGTGACGTCGCCAGTGGGGTTGGCGGCATGAGCGCCGCCTTTCACGCCGGTGAACAGGCGATGCAGGCGCGCGCCGGCGTGCAGGCGCAGATGGCGCAGATCGGCCCGCGCGTGTTGCGCGATCACATGCCCGACCAGCACCGCGAGTTCTTCGGACTGCTGCCTTTCGTGGCAGTGGGCAGCGTGGACGCGCAGGGCCAGCCCTGGGCCAGTGTGCTCGCGGGCGCATCGGGCTTCATGACCTCACCCGATCCGACGCACCTGCGGATCCGCGCCCGGCCCTTGCCGCACGACCCGCTCCATGACACGCTGCACGACGGCGCGCCACTGGGTCTGCTCGGCATCCAGCCGCACACGCGCCGGCGCAACCGCATGAACGGCACGGCGCGGCTGGAAGACGGTGGGTTCACGGTCGAGGTCGGTCAGAGCTTCGGCAACTGCCCGAAGTACATCCAGGCGCGCGAGCCGGTGTGGACGCCCGAGGCGCCTGCCGGGCACCTGGCCTGCGAAGGGACAAGCCTCGACGAGGCATCGCGCCAGATGATCCGGGCGGCCGACACCTTCTTCATCGCCACCGCGCACCCCCAAGCCATGGTCGCGGGCGGTGAAGCCCGCCATGGGGTGGACGTATCGCACCGCGGCGGCCCGCCGGGTTTCGTGAAGCTGGAGGGCGATCTGTTGACCGTGCCCGACTTCATGGGCAACCACTTCTTCAACACGCTGGGCAACATCGCCGTGCACCCCGCGGCGGGTCTGCTGTTCGTGGATTTCGAGCGCGGCGACCTGTTGTATGTCGCGGTGCAGGCCAGGGTGCTGTGGGACGGCGCCGAACTCGCGTCCTACGACGGCGCGCTGCGCCTGCTGCGCATGCGGGTGACGCATGTGCGCCGCATGCAGGGTGGGTTGCCCTTGCGCTGGGGGCCGGTCGAACCCTCGCCGCAGCTCGCCGGCCTGGGGAACTGGTCATCTCGCTAGGGCCAGCAGTTCCGGAGCGCGTGCCTCGACCCAGAGATGCCGTGGAACCGGCTTTGCCGGGCCACAGGGCATCGCCCCCTTCAGGGGCCGCGAAGCGGCGCGGGGGTCAATACGAATACACGCCGCGCCCGGTCTTGCGGCCGAGGTAGCCGGCGGCCACCATTTCCTTGAGCAGCGGGGCAGGGCGGTACTTGCTGTCGTTGTACTCGGCCATGTAGACGTTCATCACGGCCAGGCACACGTCCAGGCCGATCATGTCGGCCAGCGCCAGCGGGCCGATGGGCTGGTTGGTGCCCAGCTTCATGCCGGCGTCGATGTCCTCCGCCGTGGCGATGCCTTCGGCCAGCACGAAGAAGGCCTCGTTGATCATGGGAACGAGGATGCGGTTGACCACGAAGCCGGGCGCATTCTTCACCGTGATGGGCGACTTGCCCAGGGCCTCGGCCAGCGCCTTCACCGCGTCGTGCGTGGCGTCGCTGGTCTGCAGGCCGCGGATGATCTCCACCAGCGCCATCATGGGCACCGGGTTGAAGAAGTGCATGCCGATGAAGCGGTCGGGCCGCTGGGTGGCGGCGGCCAGCTTGGTGATGCTGATCGAGCTGGTGTTGGTGGCCACGATCACCTCGGGCGCGAGCAGGCCATCGAGCTGCTGCAGGATCTTGATCTTCAGGCCTTCGTTCTCGGTGGCGGCCTCGATCACGAGCTGCGCGCCCTTGAGGTCTTCGTAGTTCGTCGAACCCTGGATCAGGGCGAGCGCCTGGTCCTTGTCGGCGGCGGTGATCTTCTCTTTCTTGATCAGCCGGTCCAGGCTGCCAGCCACCGTGGCCAGGCCCTTGTCGACCGCGGCCTGCGCGATGTCGACCATGACGACGCGGATGCCGCGCGTGGCGCAGGCTTGTGCGATGCCGTTGCCCATGGTGCCCGAGCCGATGATGCCGACCGTGTTGATGCTGTTCATGAAGACGCTGCTCCTGTTCAAAAATCCGTGAAAACCCGGCGTCGCCGGCGTGTCTTTCCTAGGCGGTGCTGCCTAACCGGGCGCGAGGCCCTGTGCTACCTTGGCCTTTGATTGTCGCGCACGCCTTGCACGGCGCTGACCACCACGGAGACACCATGTTCGACTACATCATCGTTGGCGGCGGATCGGCCGGCTGCGTGCTGGCCTCCCGCCTCAGCGAAGACCCCGGCACCCGGGTGGCCCTGCTGGAGGCCGGCCCGCCCGACCGCAGCGTGCTCATCCACTGCCCGGCGGGCCTGGCGCTGCTGGCGAAGAACGGCCAGGCCAACTGGGGCCTGCAGACCGTGCCCCAGCCTGGCCTGAACGGCCGGCGTGGTTACCAGCCGCGCGGCAAGGTGCTGGGCGGTTCGAGCTCGGTCAACGCCATGATCTACGCGCGCGGCCACGCCAGCGACTACGACGGCTGGGCCGCGCTGGGCAACCCGGGCTGGTCGTTCCAGGAGGTCCTGCCGTACTTCAAGCGCGCCGAGCACAACGAGCGCGGCGCCGACGCGTGGCATGGCCAGGGCGGGCCGCTCAATGTGATGGATCTGCGCAGCCCCAATGCCTTCCTGCCCGCCTTCGTCGAAGCCGGCGCGCAGGCGGGCCATCCGCTCAACTCCGACTTCAACGGCCCCGAGCAGGAAGGCATCGGCGCCTACCAGGTCACGCACAAGAACGGCGAGCGCCACAGCGCGGCCAAGGCCTACCTCACGCCGCACCTGGCGCGGCCCAACCTGCAGGTGATCACGAACGCGCTCACCACCCGTGTGGTGACCGACATCGAAGACGGCGGCACGGTGCGCGCGGCGGGCGTGGAGTACCGGGGCAACGGCGGGCGCGGTCCGCTGCAGATCCTGCGGCTCAAGGACGACGGCGAGGTGGTGCTGAGCGCGGGCGCCTTCGGCTCGCCGCAGTTGCTCATGCTCTCGGGCATCGGCCCGGCCGCGCATTTGCGCGAGCACGGCATCACCCCGGTGCACGACCTGCCCGGCGTGGGCCAGAACCTGCACGACCACGTGGACGTGGTGATGGTGGTCAACGCGCCGAAGGTCAAGGACCTGTTCGGCCTTTCGATCACGGGCGTGGCGCGGGTGGTGCGCGGCATCTTCGAATGGCGTCGCCAGCGCAGCGGGATGCTGACCACCAACTTCGCGGAAGCGGGGGGCTTCATCAAGAGTTCGCCCGACGAGCCCATTCCCGACCTGCAACTGCACTTCGTGGTCGGCAAGCTGGTGAACCACGGCCGCAAGACGGTGTTCGGCCACGGTTACTCGTGCCACGTGTGCCTGCTGCGCCCCCGCAGCCGGGGCAGCCTGCGCCTGGCCAGTGCCGACCCGCAGGCCGCGCCGCTGATCGACCCTGCCTTCCTGCAGGACAGCGACGACACCGCGCGCCTGGTGCGGGGCTTCAAGCGCATGCGCGAGCTGCTGCGGCAACCGGCGCTCACGCGCCACGGTGGCACCGAGTCGGCTTCGTCGGCCCAGGCGCAAAGCGACGCGCAGATCGAACAATTCATCCGCGATCACGCCGACACCATCTACCACCCCGTGGGCACCTGCCGCATGGGCCCGGATGGCGCGCCGGGCGGCCTGGACGTGGTGGACGCGCGCCTGCGCGTGCACGGTGTGGCCGGCCTGCGCGTGGTGGACGCGTCGGTGATGCCCAGCGTGGTGGGGGGCAACACCAATGCCCCGGTGATCATGATGGCGGAGAAGGCGGTCGACATGATGAGAACGGATCGCTCCCCCCGCGCCGCGCCTGACGGCGCGTCACCCCCCGAGGGGGCAACCGCAGTGGCCCGGCAAAGCCGGTTCCACGCGGTTACCGGTTAATCTCTCCCCTCCGATCCACCACCATGCCTCCGGCGCGCAAGCACGTCGTTCCAGGATGCCGCGGAACTGGCTCTGCCAGGCCGCAGGCATCGCCCCCCCGGGGGTGACGCGAGGCGGCGCAGGGGGGCCAAACACCATGATTCTTGAGCACGCCGACATCCGCATCGACCCCCTGAAAAGCTCAGCGTTTGAGGAAGCCATTCTTCGCGGCGTGAGCACGGTCATCGCCCAGGCCAAGGGCCTGAAGGGCTATCAGGTGCAGCGCTGCATCGAAACCCCGGGGCGCTACGTGCTGCTCATCCAGTGGGAAACGCTTGAAGACCACACGGTGGGCTTCCGGGGCTCCGACGCTTTCACGCAGTGGCGCGCCATCGTCGGCCCATTCTTCGTGCAACCGCCGGTGGTGGAGCACTTTGAACTCGTGGGCCAGGGCTGAACGCAGGGCCCCGGCCGCGAGACACCCTTTGGTTGTAATCGAGTTACAACTTTAGTTTTTTCGCATCAGCGTCGACTTGCCAAAAAGGCTTTCGATCAGATCCACCGCCAGCTCGGCGGTGCGGTTGCGCACATCGAGGGCGGGGTTGAGCTCCATCACGTCGAGCGAGCTCAGCCGGCCGGTGTCCGCGATCATTTCCATGCACAGCTGCGCCTCGCGGTAGGTCGGGCCGCCGAGCACGGTGGTGCCCACGCCGGGCGCGATTTCCGGATCCAGGAAGTCCACGTCGAAGCTCACGTGCAGGTGGGTCTGCTCGTCCACGCCCATCAGCGCCTGCTCCATGGTGTGGCGCATGCCCATCTCGTCGATGTAGCGCATGTCAAACACCTCCAGGCCGGCCTGGTGCACCAGGCGCTTCTCGCCCGCGTCCACGCTGCGGATGCCGATCTGCCGCACCACGCCGGCGTCGATGGCCGGTGTGGTGCCGCCGATGCCGGTGAGTTCGGGCGGGCCCATGCCGCAGAGCAGCGCCACCGGCATGCCGTGGATGTTGCCGCTGGGCGTGAGCGCGGCGGTGTTGAAGTCGGCGTGGGCGTCGAGCCAGAGCACGCGCAGCTTCTTGCGCGCCTCGCGGCAGTGGCGCGCCACCGCGCTGATCGAGCCCAGGCCCAGGCAGTGGTCACCGCCGAGCACGATGGGCAGGCGGCCCAGCGCGAGTTCGGCGTGCACGGCCTCATGAAGGGTCTGGTTCCAGGCCACCACTTCACCCAGGTGGCGGTAGCCGTCGGTGGGCGGCAACCAGGGATTGGCCGGACCGCCGAGGTTGCCGCGGTCGGCGACGCTCAGGCCCTGGCCTTCGAGCACCGAGGCCAGGCCCGCGACGCGCAAGGCCTCGGGGCCCATGGAGGCACCGCGTGCACCGGCACCGATATCGGTTGGCACCCCAATGAGGCTGACGTCTTTTTGCATGGCGGTATTGTGAGTCGGTGAATCCCGAGTGTGACGGCCTTCGGGCTGGTTTCAAAACGTATGGCGTGTTACCAGCCACCGGTCGGTGGGCGGACATTGCACACACACCCTCCACCGGGCACTTCTTTTCGGGCGGGGAATTTTGTTACCAACCCACACCTTTCGTGCCGGACTCCAAGCCGTTGGGAAGCTGATACTCCGTTCGCGCTGAGCGGGTCTCCGCCCATCGTGGTGATTTATCTCACGTTCCTGGCCTGTCCGACACTGCAGCGCAGTGTGACCTGGAACCCTTTCCCGATCGCCCCTGCCGCCGCCCTCGTGTGAGCGTCAAGGTGTTTTTGTGCCGCCGATATGAACCCGACTCCGATTCCGACCCCGACGCCCTGGCTGGAGGGCCCTTCGACCCGCAAGTCGCTGCCCTTGCTGGCCGTGCTGTTCGCGGCCACGCTCACCGCCTGCGGTGGTGGGGGCGGCGGAGGGACGGCCACGGGTGGTGGCACGGTCAACGAACCGGTGGCCGGGGCGCCAGCGCCGAGCCCGGCTCCTTCGCCAGCACCGCGCCCTTCGCCAGCGCCAAGCCCTGCACCGGCACCGGCACCGGCACCGGCACCGGCACCTGCACCTGCACCTGCACCTGCACCGGCACCTGCTCCAGCCCCCTCGACCACCGCTTGCGATGCCGCCACCGGCCGCGTGCTGCAGGTCGGCCCGGGCAAGACCTACGCCCTGCCCAGTGCCGCGGCGGCCGTGGCGCAGTCGGGTGACGTGATCAAGATCACCGCTGGCGACTACCGGGGCGACGTCGCTTCCTGGACCGTCAACAACCTGACCATCTGCGGCGTGGGTGGCAAGGCCCGCCTGTTCGCCAACGGCAACAACGCCCGCGGCAAGGGCTTGTGGGTGGTCACCGGCTCGAACATCACCATCGACAGCGTCGAGTTCCGCGACACCACGGTGCCCGACCAGAACGGTGCCGGCATCCGCGCCGAACATGGCGGCGACCTGCGCATCCTCAACAGCGGCTTCTACGACAACCAGAACGGGATCCTGGCCAACGCTGGTTCGTCGACCATCACCATCGAAGGCTCCGAGTTCGCGCGCAACGGCCTGGGCGATGGCTACACGCACAACATCTACGTCAACCAGATCAACCGCCTGACGGTGAGCCGCAGCTACTTCCATGAAGCCAAGGTGGGCCACAACCTCAAGAGCCGGGCCCGGGAGACGGTGATCGAGAACAGCTACTTCATGGACGGCCCCACGGGCACGTCGAGCTACCTGGCCGACTTCCCGAACGGCGGCCGCGTCTACCTGCGCGGCAACCTGTTCCACAAGGGGCCGCAGGCGAGCAACCCGAATGCCATTTCCTACGGTGCGGAGGGCCTGTCGAACCCGACCAACACCTTCGAGGCCGTGCACAACACGGTGGCCATCACCCGCTCGGGCGGCGCCTTCCTGGCCATCGCCAGCGGCACCTCGTCGGTCACGCTCGCGGCCAACCTGTTTGCCGGCACGGGCAGCCCGTCGCTGATCACGGGCGGCTACGCCGCCGGCAATGCGGCGCAGTCGAACAACGTGACCTCGGTGGCCAGCAACATCCCGGGCGCCAGCAGCATCGCCAGCCCGAACTTCTGGCCCAACGCGACGCTGCAGGCCCTGATCGGCCTGTCGGTGGTGCCGGACTCGAATTACACGCGCGATGCGCCCACGCCCTATGCCTCGCGGGCGATCTCAGGCAGCCGCAAGGCGGGCGCACTGCAGTCATCCCCATAAACCGCCGGACCGCCAGGCAGGAGGGCACGGAAGACCCGTGTTCAGGAGGCGGCCGTTCTTTCATCAGCTCTCAGGTGATTCTTCCCATGTCCCAACTCGATTCCCTCTCCCGTCCGGCTTCGCACGCCGGTGTGCTGGCCGCCTGCGCGGTCATGTTCTCGATGGTGGCCGCCGCTCCGGCCCAGGCACAGACCGCTTCCACGAGCTGGACCAAGATCGCCAACGAAGGCCAGATCTTCCGCGTCTCCGGCACGAAGAACGTGCGCTATGGCACCGGCACCCGCTGGGCCTACAAGACGGTCCGCACCGGTGGCCTGTGCACCAGCTATTACTTCGGCTCCGACCCGGCCAAGGGCTCGGCCAAGACCTGTCAGGTGATGGCCGCTGCCGCCCCGGCGCCCGCGCCAGCCCCTGCACCCGCGCCGGCTCCAGCCCCGGCGCCTTCACCTGCACCAGCCCCCGCTCCTGCGCCGGCCCCTGCTCCCGCACCGGCACCCGCGCCAGCCCCTGCACCCGCCCCGGCGCCAGCCCCTGCTCCCGCACCCGCACCCGCGCCGGCACCCGCTCCCTCGGGCACGGCCTGCGACACGGCCACCGGCCGCGTGCTGCAGGTGGGCCCGGGCAAGACCTACAGCGTGCCGAGCGCCGCCGCCGCCGTGGCGCAGGCCGGTGACGTGATCAAGATCACCGCCGGCGACTACCGCGGTGACGCGGCGACCTGGAAGGCCAGCAACCTCACCATCTGCGGCGTGGGCGGCAAGGCCCGGCTGTTCGCCGATGGGAAAAACGTGCAGGGCAAGGGCCTGTGGGTGGTCTCCAGCCCCAACATCACGATCGACAACATCGAGTTCCGCAACGCCACCGTGCCCGACCAGAACGGCGCCGGCATTCGCGTGGAACCCGGCGTCAACCTGACGGTGCGCAACAGCGGCTTCTTCGACAACGAGAACGGCATCCTGGCCGCGGCCGGCGCGACCACGATCACGATCGACCGCTCCGAGTTCGGCCGCAACGGCCGGGGCGATGGCTACACGCACAACATCTACGTGAACCAGATCAACCGCATCGCGGTGACCTCCAGCCACTTCCACGAGGCCAAGATCGGCCACAACTTCAAGAGCCGGGCGAAGGAGTCGGTGATCGAGAACAGCTACTTCATGGACGGCGCCACCGGCACGTCGAGCTACCTGGCCGACTTCCCCAATGGCGGCAAGGTGGTGCTGAAGGGCAACATGTTCCACAAGGGCCCGAACGCGGACAACCCCAATGCCATCTCCTACGGCGCCGAAGGCCTGTCCAACCCGAGCAACACCTTCGAGGCCGTGCACAACACGGTGGTGATCACGCGCTCAGGCGGTGCCTTCCTGGCCATTGCCAACGGCACCAGCTCGGTCAAGCTCACGGCCAACCTGTTCGCCGGCACGGGCAGCCCGGCGCTGATCACCGGCGGGTACGCCGCTGGCAGCGCGGTGCAGTCGAACAACGTGACCTCGGTGGCCAGCAACATTCCGGGCGCGTCCAACGTCGCCACCCCGAACTTCTGGCCCAACGCGACGCTGCAATCCCTGATTGCCTTGTCCGTTGTGCCCGATGCCAGCTACACCCGCGATGCGCCGGCGCCCTACACGCTGCGCGCGATCTCGGGCAGCCGCAAGGTCGGCGCGCTGCAGTCCGCGCCCTGAGCCCGGTCCCGCGCACCGTTTCCAAGGCCCGCCTCGCGCGGGCCTTTTTCATGCATCAAAGCGTATGAGCTGTTACGTCCGAAGCCGTTGGCCTGCGGGGCTGCCGAGACAGGGCGGCGAATCTCGGTTACATAAAAACACGTTCTGTGGCAGGCGATCCGGCGCCAGCGGCCACACTGGCGACCATTTCCCGGTCCTGGCGCGGGGCAGAGCGCTGAGCGGCGATACTCCACCCCGTACCCTTGTCTTTGATGGATCCGGACCCCTTCTTCAGAACGCGGACGATTGGCCTGCCTGGCCCGTGTCTGTTTTTCTTGCGTTGCCTATCTTGAACATCCAACCCACTCCGCACCTGAGCGCCCCTGCTCGCCGCCTGTCCTCTTCCCTTGTTGTTCCCGGCTTCGCGCTGTTGCTGGCCGCTGCCTTGAGCGCCTGTGGGGGCGGTGGCGGCGGAGGGGGCGGCGGCGGCAGTGGCGACAGCCCGTCGGGCGGTGGTGGCGCAGGGGGCGGCAGCGCCACGCCATCGCCCGCACCTCCCTTGTCGGCCGGCGCGGCGTGCGACACCGCACCGGGCCGCGTGCTTCAGGTGGGCCCTGGCAAGACCTATGCCACGCCCAGCGCGGCGGCCGCGGTGGCGCAGGCCGGCGATGTGATCAAGATCGCGGGCGGCGACTACCAGGGCGACGTCGCCTCCTGGACCGTCAACAACCTCACCATCTGCGGCGTGGGCAGCCGCGCGCGCCTGTTCGCCAACGGCAACAACGCCCGGGGCAAGGGCCTGTGGGTGGTGTCGGGCGCGAACATCACCATCGACAACATCGAGTTCCGCGACACCACGGTGCCCGACCAGAACGGTGCCGGCATCCGCGCCGAGCACACGGGCGACCTGCGCATCCTCAACAGCGGCTTCTACGACAACCAGAACGGCATCCTGGCCAACGCCGGCTCGGCCACCATCACCATTGAAAGTTCGGAGTTCGCGCGCAACGGCCTGGGTGATGGCTACACGCACAACATCTACGTCAACCAGATCGACCGGCTGACGGTGAACTCCAGCTATTTCCACGAGGCCAAGGTCGGCCACAACCTCAAGAGCCGGGCGCGCGAGTCCATCATCCAGAACAGCTACTTCATGGACGGGCCCAGCGGCAATTCCAGCTACCTGGCCGATTTCCCCAACGGCGGCCGCGTGGTCCTGAAGGGCAACTTCTTCCAGAAGGGCCCGAACGCGCAGAACAACAACGCGATCGCCTATGGCATGGAAGGCCTGTCGAACGCCAATACCTCGCTGGAGATGGTGCACAACACCGTCGCCATCACCCGTTCGGGCGGCGCCTACCTGTCCGTGGCCGGCGGCGCCTCGGTCGCGCTCACGGCCAACCTGTTCGTGGGGACCGGCAACCAGTCCTTGTTCGCCAGCAGCTTCTCCAACTTGACGCAGTCGAACAACGTGAACTCGGTGGCCACCAACATCCCGGGCGCCAGCAACATCAGCAGCCCCAACTTCTGGCCGAATGCCACGCTGCAGGCCCTGATCGGCCTGGCGGGCGTGCCGGATGCGACCTACACGCGCGATGCGCCCGCGCCCTACGCCTCACGGGCGATCACGGGCAGCCGCAAAGCCGGCGCCTTGCAGGCCGCGCCCTGAGTCCGCGGCGCCCCGGCGCCGCCGCAGGTGAACGACAATGCGTTCACCCCTCGACTCCCAACCCGCCACGCGCCCGCGCGCAGCGGGTTTTCTTCATGTCCGACGCCTCTTCCCTTCCCATCTGGTCGTCCTGCGGCCACGAACTGCTCATCCGCGATGCGCGCGGCTGGCTGAGCCCCACCGACGGCTACTGGCGGCTCTGGCTCCAGCGCCCGGAACTCGCGCTGGTCGAGGAATCCTGTGCCGCCGAGCGCGCGCTGCACGCTGCCTTGATGGCCGCGCCCACGCGCGCCGTGGCGGCGGCCGAGCTGGACGCCTTCGAGGACGACGACGCGCGCGCCAACCACCGCCTGTTCCTGGGCTTCCGGGACGCGGTGATCGCGGCCGGCTCGCTCGAAGCCGCCTACGCCGGCTTCTTCCAGGCCGGCGCGATCCAGATCCCGCCGCTGTTCCTGGACCTGATGGTGCAGGCCCTGGTGTGCCGCCTGCTGGAGGACGAGCCCGACGCCTGGGCCTGGCGCGCGGCCGAGATGCTGTTTCGTCGCCAGCGCGTGAGCGTGCAGGACGGCCGCGTGCTCAGCGGCGACAGCGAGGTGCTGGACCTGCTCAATGAAACCGGTGGCCTGGGCGAACTGGGGCGCCTGCTGGTGCAGGGCGGTGCGGCGCTGCCGGCCACGCAGATCGAGGTGCTGGGCGACGACAACGCGCCGCGTTACCTGCAAAGCCGCGTGGGGCCCGGTCGCTTCAACTTCGTGCTCGACCTCACGCACGAGATCCAGAACGAACTGCCGCACGGCCTCACGCTCACCATGGCACGCTCCCGCTCGGGCCTGAAGGCGCTGGCCTCGGTGCTGGAGAAGTGGGTGCGCCATTTCCACGGTGTGGCCGTGAAGATCCAGCCCGAGTCACGGGTGGAAGACCCGTCCTGGCGCTGGCATGTGGGGCTGGACGTGGCCTCGACCGCGCTGCTCAACGACCTCTACTTGGGCAATGAGGTGGACCCCGAGCGCCAGCGCCACCTGATCAGCCTGTTCCGGCTGAGCTTCCCCGACCCCATGGACATGCGTGCCGACGTGCGCGGCAAGCCGGTCTACCTGGGCCTGGCCATGGCGGCGGACGGTCTGCTCAAGCTCAAGCCGCAGAACCTGCTGCTCAACCTGCCGCTGGAGAAACCGATGTGAACCTGGGGCCGGCGCAGCCGGACCCTCGGTGCCCCTGACGGGCACTGCTTAGCGCTCGCCTTACATGTTGCGGCGGTACTGCCCGCCCACCTCGAACAGCGCGCTGGTGATCTGGCCGAGCGAGCACACGCGAACCGCGTCCATCAGCACCTCGAACACGTTGCCGTTCTCGATCACCGCCTGGCGCAGGCGCTGCAGCATGGCGGGCGACTCATGGGCATGGCGGGCGTGGAAGTCGGCCAGGCGCTTGAGCTGGTTCTGCTTCTCGTCGTCGGTCGAGCGCGCGAGCTCCAACGTCTCGGGCGTGGGGTCGCCATGCGGGTTGCGGAAGGTGTTCACGCCCACGATCGGGTACTCGCCCGTGTGCTTGAGCATCTCGTAGTGCATGGACTCGTCCTGGATCTTGCCGCGCTGGTAGCCGGTTTCCATCGCACCCAGCACGCCGCCGCGCTCGGCGATCTTCTCGAACTCCTGCAGCACGGCCTCTTCCACCAGCTCGGTGAGCTCGTCGATGATGAAGGCGCCCTGGTTGGGGTTCTCGTTCTTGGCCAGGCCCCATTCGCGGTTGATGATGAGCTGGATCGCCATGGCGCGGCGCACCGAGTCTTCGGTGGGCGTGGTGATGGCCTCGTCGAAGGCGTTGGTGTGCAGGCTGTTGCAGTTGTCGTAGATCGCGATCAGCGCCTGCAGCGTGGTGCGGATGTCGTTGAACTGGATCTCCTGCGCGTGCAGGGAGCGGCCGCTGGTCTGCACGTGGT
Source organism: Hydrogenophaga sp. FG152 (assembly GCF_057809615.1). NCBI lineage: Bacteria > Pseudomonadati > Pseudomonadota > Betaproteobacteria > Burkholderiales > Comamonadaceae > Hydrogenophaga > Hydrogenophaga sp. FG152. Next base: position 50,471 of record NZ_JBMDKH010000002.1, read on the forward strand.
ACTTCAGCTTCTGGCTGCGCTCGTTCGCGCCGTAGCGGTCGCGCATCGAGGTGGCCCAGATGCGGCGCGCCACGCGGCCGAGCACGGTGTACTCCGGGTCCATGCCGTTGCTGAAGAAAAAGCTCAGGTTGGGCGCGAAGTCGTCGATGTGCATGCCGCGCGCCAGGTAGGCCTCCACAAAGGTGAAGCCGTTGGAGAGCGTGAAGGCGAGCTGGCTGATCGGGTTGGCGCCGGCCTCGGCGATGTGGTACCCGCTGATGGACACCGAGTAGAAGTTGCGCACGTCGTGGTGCACGAAGTACTCGGCGATGTCGCCCATCACCTTGAGCGAGAACTCGGTCGAGAAGATGCAGGTGTTCTGGCCCTGGTCTTCCTTCAGGATGTCGGCCTGCACCGTGCCGCGCACATTGGCGAGCACCCATTCGCGGATCTTGGCGGCCTCGGTGTCGGTGGGCTCGCGGCCGTTCTCGGTCTTGAACTTGTCCAGGTTCTGGTCGATCGCGGTGTTCATGAACATCGCGAGGATGCTGGGCGCCGGGCCGTTGATGGTCATGGAGACCGAGGTGGCCGGGTGGCAGAGGTCGAAGCCGCCGTAGAGCACCTTCATGTCCTCGAGCGTGGCGATGCTCACGCCCGAGTTGCCCACCTTGCCGTAGATGTCGGGGCGCGGGTCGGGGTCGTTCCCGTAGAGCGTGACCGAGTCGAAGGCGGTGGACAGGCGCTTGGCCGCCATGCCCTCGGAGAGCAGCTTGAAGCGGCGATTGGTGCGGAAGGCGTCGCCTTCGCCCGCGAACATGCGCGTGGGGTCCTCGCCCTCGCGCTTGAAGGCGAAGGTGCCGGCGGTGTAGGGGAAGCTGCCGGGCACGTTGTCCAGCATCAGCCACTTCAGAATCTCGCCGTGGTCTTCGTACTTCGGCAGCGCGACCTTGCGAATGACGGTGCCCGAGAGGCTCTTCGTCGTCAGCGCGGTGCGGATCTCCTTGTCGCGGATCTTCACCACGTACTCGTCGCCCGCGTAGGCCTTCTGCATGTCCGGCCACTGGGCGAGCAGCTTGCGGGCGGCCGGGTCCTGGTCGAGCTCGCGCAGCTGGGCCAGGTCGATCACCGCTTCGGCGGCACGCGCGCGCTCGGGCTTGTCCTTGCGCAGCATGGCCGCGCTGGCGTGGAGCTGCTGGATCTCGCGCGCCAGGCGCGACTGCTCGATCGCCTTCTTCTTGTAGCCGCGCACGGTGTCGCTGATCTCGGCCAGGTAACGCGTGCGCGCGGGCGGCACGATGGGCGTCTGGTTGGTGCTGTGGCGCACCTTCACCGCGGGCAGCCGGCCTTCCTGCAGCGGCAGACCGAGGTCGCCCAGGCGGACTTTCAGCGCCTGGTACAGCGCGGTCACGCCGTCGTCGTTGAAGCGTGCGGCCATGGTGCCGAACACCGGCATCTGGTCGGGTGGCGTGCTCCAGGCCTCCTGGTTGCGCTGCACCTGCTTGGCCACGTCGCGCAGGGCGTCGAGCGCGCCCTTGCGGTCGAATTTGTTGATGGCGACGAAGGCGGCGAAGTCCAGCATGTCGATCTTCTCGAGCTGGCTGGCCGCGCCGAACTCGGGCGTCATGACGTACATGGGCAGGTCGACGTGCGGCACGATGGCCGCGTCGCCCTGGCCGATGCCCGAGGTCTCGACCACGATGAGGTCGAAGCCGGCGCATTTGCAGGCCGCGATCACGTCGGGCAGGGCGGCGCTGATCTCGCTGCCGAAGTCGCGCGTGGCCAGCGAACGCATGAAGACGCGCGGGCCCTGGCTCCAGGGGTTGATGGCGTTCATGCGGATGCGGTCGCCCAGCAGGGCGCCGCCGCTCTTGCGGCGTGAAGGGTCGATCGAGATCACGGCCACGCGCAGGCGGTCGTCCTGGTCCAGGCGCAGGCGGCGGATGAGCTCGTCGGTGAGCGAGGACTTGCCCGCGCCGCCGGTGCCGGTGATGCCCAGCACCGGGACCTTCTTGGTCTGGGCCTGCTCGCGCAGGGCGGAGACGATGGCCGCGTCCGCGCTGCCGTTCTCCAGCGCCGTGATGAGCTGGGCCAGCGCGCGCCAGTTCATCTCACCGCCGCCTTCGATGGCCGCCAAGGCCTTGGGCGCGTAGGGGCTGAGGTCGCGGTCGCAGCGCATCACCATCTCGCCGATCATCCCGGCCAGGCCCATCTTCTGGCCGTCCTCGGGACTGTAGATGCGCGTCACGCCGTAGTCCTGCAGCTCGCGGATCTCGGCCGGCACGATCACGCCGCCGCCGCCGCCGAAGACCTGGATGTGCTCACCGCCCCGGCTCTTGAGCAGGTCGACCATGTACTTGAAGTACTCCACGTGGCCGCCCTGGTAGGAGCTGATGGCGATGCCCTGCGCGTCTTCCTGCAGCGCGGCGGTGACCACCTCGTCCACCGAGCGGTTGTGGCCCAGGTGGATCACCTCGGCGCCCATGCCCTGCAGGATGCGCCGCATGATGTTGATGGCGGCGTCGTGCCCGTCGAACAGGCTGGCGGCGGTGACGAAACGCACCTTGTGGGTGGGGCGGTAGTTGGCCAGTGCCTGGTGCTCGGCGGCGAGGTTGCTCATGGTGTCTCTCTCAGGGGGCGGATGGCGGAGGGTCTCACTCGATGCGCAGGCCGGCCAGCGCGGGCTTGGGTGGCGGGTAACGCAGATCGAGAGCCTTGAGGGTGTCGCGCACGATGGTCGCGATCATCAGGTTGCGGTGGGTCTTGGAGTTGGCGGGGACCACGTTCCAGGGGGCCCAGGGGGTGCTGGTGCGGGCCAGCAGCGCCTCGTACGCGCGCTGGTAGTCGGCCCACTGCTTGCGCACGTCGAGATCGCCTTCGCTGAACTTCCAGTGCTTAGTCGGGTCGTCCACGCGCTCCTGCAGGCGCTGGCGCTGTTCGTCGCTGCCGATGTGCAGCATGAACTTCAGGATCACGGTACCGGTCTCGGCGAGCAGGCGCTCGAAGTCGTTGATGTGCGCGAAGCGCTGGGCGGTCTGGGCGGGCGTGATCCATCGGTTGACCACGGGCACCAGCACGTCTTCGTAGTGGCTTCGGTTGAAGACCATGGTTTCGCCGGCACCGGGCATCTGCTGGTGGATGCGCCAGAGGTAGTCATGGTCGCGCTCGGCCTCGGTCGGGGCCTTCCAGCCCACGGTGTGCACGCCCAGTGGGCTGGTGCGCGCGAACACGCCGCGCACGGTGCCGTCCTTGCCCGCGGTGTCGGTGCCCTGCAGCACCACGAGCAGCTTGTAGCGGCGGTCGGCGTAGAACAGGTCCTGCAGGCCATCGAGTTCTTCGGCGAGGGCCTGCACGCTGGCCTGGTCGGCCGCCTTGTCACCGCTGGAAAAGGGCTTGGCGTCCGGCTTGAGCTTCTTGAGCGAGACCTTGGCGGCCGGCGCGCCCTCGGCCACCGGCTCGACCTGCCAGTCGCGCCACGCGCTGCCTTTGCCCGCACGCAGGGCCGCTCGCGGAAAGGGCAGGGAAGCGTCGTTGGGGCGGGGCATGCGGTCTCCAGCTAGGGGGGCTCGGACACGATTCTTCGCGCATCCGGTCAATTGACGTTTACGTAAACGTAATATAACCCGTTTCCCCAAAAAAAGAAGGGGCGCCAAAGCGCCCCCCTGGGGTGGATCGGACCCGTCAGATCACTTGTAAAGCAGCTGTGGCAGCCACAGGCCGATGCCCGGGAACATGTACAGCAGCACGATGGCCAGGATCTGGATGCCCATGAAGGGCAGCATGCCCAGGAAGATCTGGTTCAGCGTGACGTGCGGGGGGGCCACACCCTTCAGGTAGAAGGCGGCCATGGCCACCGGCGGGCTGAGGAAGGCGGTCTGCAGGTTCAGCGCCACCAGCAGGCCGAAGAAGAGCGGGTCCACGTCGAAGTGAGCCAGCAGCGGGATGAAGATGGGCATGAAGATCACGATGATCTCGGTCCACTCCAGTGGCCAGCCCAGCAGGAAGATGATGACCTGGGTCATGATCAGGAACTCGATCTTGGTGAGCTCCATGCTGAGCACCCACTGCTCCACCAGCGCCTGCCCGCCCAGCAGCGCGAATGCCGCGGAGAAGATCGCAGAGCCGACGAACAGCCAGCACACCATGGCCGAGGTCTTGGCCGTCAGGTAGACCGACTCCTTAAGCACGGCCATGTTGAGCCGCCGGTACGCGGCCGCCAGCAGCATGCCGCCCAGCGCCCCCATGGCCGCGGCTTCGGTGGGCGTGGCCAGGCCCAGCACGATCGACCCCAGCACGCTCAGGATCAGCAGCACCAGCGGGAAGAACGAGGCCAGCAGCATCTTGAAGATTTCAAGGCGGGCGAAGCTGAGGAACAGGTAGAACAGGGTGACGAGCGCGCCCGTGACCGCGAAGACCACCCACCACCAGGTAGGGGCGGGTTGCGTCGTGGCGGCGTCGTCCACCGCGCCGGCCTCCGTGGCTGCTTCGCTTGCAGCGGCGGGTGCGTCCGCCGGTTTGTCGGCTTCGGCACCGGGTGGCGGCTGCAGACCGCCCGCGGCCTCGGGCACATCGGGGTCCGCCGGGGGCTCGGCCAGGCCGCCCGATTCGGACGGGGGCTCGGCCAGACCTCCTTCGGTTGGGGGTTCAGCCAGGCCGCCGCCTTCGGATGTGCTGGAGCGGCTGGCGCCGATTTCCTCGATTTCGTACACGGCCTCCGCCCTCACCGTGGTCACTGCCTCGTAGCTCGGGATCATGACGGCGGCGAAGATCAGCGCGGGCAGCGCGGCCAGGCCGATCTGCCTGAGCAGGTGCGACATCGGCACATCCGCGTTGCGCCGGCCCTTGAGCAGGCCCAGCACCGCGTGGGCGGTCGGGTCGGTCGTCAGGCGCTGGGTCAGGGTGGGCAGGTGGACCCGGCGCTCTTCGGCGCTCAGCGGCGGCGCCCATTGCGGCTTGAGCTTGGCCACGATGATCACGTACACGATGTACAGCGACGCCAGCATCAGGCCGGGGAAGAATGCGCCGGCATAGAGCTGGACCACCGACACGCCGGCCGTGGCGCCATAGACGATCAGCAGCACCGACGGCGGGATCAGGATGCCCAGGCAGCCCCCCGCCGTGATGGCGCCAGCCGCCAGCGGCACGCTGTAGCCGGCGCGCAGCATGGCCGGCAGGGCCAGCAGGCCCATCAGCGTCACCACCGCGCCGACGATGCCGGTGGCCGTGGCGAAGATGGTGCAGGTCACCAGCGTGGCCACCGCCAGAGCGCCGGGCAGCCGGGCCATGGCCAGGTGCATGCTCTTGAAGAGCGACTCGATCAGGTTGGCGCGTTCGACCAGGTAGCCCATGAAGACGAACAGCGGGATGGCGATGAGCACGTCGTTGGCCATGGTCTTGTAGGCCGACTGCACCATCAGGTCCAGCGTGCGCGTGACATCCCGCTCATAGGCCAGCCAGGTGAACAGCATGCCCATGCCCATGAGCGTGAACGCGGTGGGAAAGCCCAGCATGATCGCCACCACCACCAGCGAGAGCATCAGCAGGCCGAGGTGGCCTTGCGTGATTGTGTCGGCGCTCAGCAGCACACCGGCCGCGAGCACCACGATGAGGGCCATGAAGCTGAGACCGAACCAGAGTTCCTTGCGCAGCTTCATTGTTTTTTCTCCTGGGCGACGACCACGGCGTCGAGGGCGGCGATGTCTTCGTCTTTCACGTTGACCATTTCCTTGAGTTTTTCGACGTCGACTTCCTGCACGTCGTCTTCCCGCGCCGGCCAGGCGCCGGTCTGGATGCACTGGACGCAGCGCACGATCTCCACCAGGCCCTGCAGCAGCAGCGTGACGCCCGCCAGCGGGATCACATACTTGAAGGGGTACAGCGGCAAGGGATCGGCCGAGAAGGTCTGTTCGCGGATCGCGAGCGATTCACCCGCGTAGATCCAGCCGGCCCAGGTCAGCGCGACGATGCCGGGCAGGAAAAAAAGTATGTAGAGCACCAGGTCCACGGTGGCCTGGGTTCGCGGCTGGAAGAAGCCATAGAGCACGTCACCCCGGACGTGCCCGTTCTTGGACAGGGTGTAGGCGCCGGCCGTCATGAACATGGTGCCGTACAACATGATCTGGGCGTCCAGCACCCAGGCGTGGGGGTTGTTCAGGGCGTAGCGCGAGAACACCTCCCAGCTGATCAGCAGCGTCAGCAGGAGGGCGCACCAGGCAAAGACCTTGCCGATCAGCGTGGACAGCCGATCGATGGTCCACAAGATGGATTGCATCGTCATTCCTCAGCCGGCGCGGTGAAACGGGCAAAAAAAGAGGGGCATCGCGCCGGCGCCATGCCCCTCGTTCCCCTGTGCCGGGATCAGCTCTTCTTGGCGAAGTAGTGGTTGAAGGCCATCTTGAAGTCGACCGTGTAGTCGTTGTGCCACTGGCCGGCCCGCTGCGCGAAGGCCTTCTGCGAGTCGAGCACCTTCTGGAACAAGGGGTTCTCGGCCGCCTTCTTGGCGATGGTCTTGTCCCACGAGGCCAGTTGTGCGCGCAGGATCGGATCGGGCGTCTTGTAAAACTTCACGCCGCCCTTTTTCAGCGCTTCATAGTCCTGCGAGTTGCGGTCGATGGCCTTCCAGCTCATGTCGGCACTGGAGGCTTCGGCCGCGTACTCGATGATGGCCTTGAGTTCGGCCGGCAGGGCGTTGAGCTTGCTCTTGTTGAACAGGATCTCGAACTGCTCGCCGGACTGGTGGAAGCTCTGCAGCATGCAGTTCTTGGCCACGTCGGGGAAGCCCAGCACGCGGTCACTGGAGGCGTTGTTGAACTCGGCCGCGTCGATCAGGCCACGGTCCAGCGCCGGCACGATCTCGCCGCCGGGCAGCGGGTTCACGGCGGTGCCCATGTCGGTGAACACGTCCACGGCCAGGCCCACGGTGCGGAATTTCAGGCCCTTCATGTCCGTGACCTTGGACACCGGCTTCTTGAACCAGCCCAGCGGCTGGGTGGGCATGGGGCCGGACAGGTAGGAGACCACGTCGAGGTTCAGGCTCTTGTAGATCTCTTCCATCAGGGCCTTGCCACCGCCGTACTTGTGCCAGGCCAGCACCATGTTGGCGTCCATGCCGTAGCCGGGGCCGGAGCCCCACAGGGCCAGGGCGGAGTTCTTGCCGTACCAGTAGGCCACCACGCCGTGGCCGCCGTCCAGCGTGCCCTTGGCGACCGCGTCCAGCAACTGGAAGGCTGGCACCACCGAACCTGCCGGCAGCACTTCGATCTTCAGGCGGTTGCCGGCCATGTCATTGACCTTCTTGGCAAAGTCGCCAGCGTATTCGTGGAAGATGTCCTTGGCCGGCCAGGTGCTCTGAAAGCGCAGTGTGGTGGTCTGCGCGGTAGCGATCATCGGCACGGACATGGCGCCGGCCGCGACGGCGGCGCCTTTGAGCATGCCTCGGCGCGAAGTGACGGTCTTCTTGTCAGTCATCTGTTGTCTCCAGTCGGGTTGATGAGCCGCCGATGATGCGCCCAAGCTGCCATTGCGGAGCGCAGGGTTTTCACCGACCAGTGAATACACGCGGCCGCAAGCCCTTGTTTTTGGCTGGTCCAGCACCAAAAATGGGCGTGAAAATATCTTCACATCCTGTTGAAAATCCATGAGGGCCACCCTCGGGCATGATGGTCGGCCCCCTATCCCATTTGCGTTTTCCGATGAAACCGATCCAGCTGTTCGACCCCGCCTCCAGCACCTACACCTACGTGCTGTTCGACCAACTCAGCCGTGACGCGCTGCTCATCGATCCGGTGGATGAGCAGATCGATCGCGATCTCGCGACCCTGCGGGAGTACGGCTTGAAACTGGTCTGGACTGTGGAGACCCACGCTCATGCGGACCACATCACCAGCGCGGGCCGGCTGGCCGAGCTGGCCGGTGCCAAGACCGCCGCGCCCCTGGGGTGTGGCATCGGCACCGCGGGTGTACAGCTCCAGGACGGCGACACCCTGAAGTTCGGCGGCGAGGTGCTCAAGGCGCTGCACACCCCGGGCCACACCGCCGGCAGCATGAGCTTTCTCTGGCGGAACCACGTGTTCACCGGCGACACCCTGCTGATCAACGGCTGCGGTCGCACCGATTTCCAGTCGGGCAGCGCAGAGGCCCTGTACCGCAGCCTGACCCAGGTGCTGTTCGCGCTGCCGGACGACACCATCGTCTGGCCTGGCCACGACTACCAGGGCCGTTCGTGCTCCAGCATCGGCCGCGAGAAAACCACCAACGTGCGGGTGGCGGGCAAGACCGAGGCCGAGTTCGTGGCCCTGATGAACTCGCTGAACCTGCCGCGCCCCCGGCGCATCGACGAGGCCGTGCCGGCCAATCTCACGTCCGGCCTGCGGCACGACGCCGACGGCGCGCTGCAGATGCAGCCCCTGCCGCCCTCGGGCGCACACCAGGGCACCTACGCCGGTGACGTGTCGCCCGAACTGGCCTGGCGCTGGATCCAGAGCGGCGAGGCCGTGATGGTGGACGTGCGCACCGACGCGGAGCGGGAGTGGGTGGGCTTTGTGCCGGGCGCGGTGCCCGTCGCCTGGAAACAGTGGCCCGGCATGGCGCTGAACCCGGCCTTCGATCAGCAGGTGCGGGAGGCGGCCGGCGGCAAGAAGCTGGTGCTGCTGTGCCGCAGCGGCGTGCGTTCCGTCGCGGCAGCCAAGCGCGCGACCGAGCTCGGTCTGGAGGCCTACAACATCCTCGAAGGCTTCGAAGGCGACCCCGATGCCGACGCCCACCGGGGGCGCAAAGGGGGATGGCGCTTCCGCGAATTGCCCTGGCGCCAGAACTGAGCCAGCCGTTCAAGGCTTGTTACACCGCGTAACCGCCTGTCGGCAGGACGAGCCGAAACTTGAGAAGAAAGCCTCATAACCCCTGTCAAACCTGACAGGGGTCGTGTGATTTTTCACGGATTTCTTTTTTTAATGGGGTTTTCTATCCGCTAAGGGGAATCCCATGGAAACGCTGGAACGCGCTCAAGACGCCGTTTACAAGAACCCACCGCTGGCCGCCACCCTGGTTCAGCGGATGGAACGTGATTTCAAACCCCGCTGGGAAGGCAACTGGGGCGGCAAGTTCGTGCTGCACGGCTCTTCGCCCGGTCCCAATGCGGTGCGCCTGGACGGCAACGACTACCTGAGTGTGACGGGTCACCCGAGCATCGTCGCGGCCCAGGTCGAGGCCATCACCAAGTCCAGCGAGTTCGTGGTGCAGTCGGGGGTGTTTCTCCTCCAGCAGCACCCCACGCGCGCGCTCGAAATGGCGCTGGCGGGCTGGGTCGGCAAGGAAGACGCCTTCGTCTGCCAGTCCGGCTACTCGGCCAACGTCGGCCTGCTGCAGTCCATCGCCGACGCCAACACCCCGGTGTACCTGGACACCCAGGCCCACGCTTCCCTGTGGGAAGGGGCCCATGCCGCGCGCGCGCCGGCTTTTGCCTTCCGCCACAACGACGCGGCCCACCTGGACAAGATCATGGCCAAGAACGGCCCGGGCGTGGTGGTGGTGGACTCGGTCTACAGCACCACCGGTTCCGTGTGCCCGCTGGAAGCCATGATCGAGGTGGTGGAAAAGCACGGCAGCATGATCCTGGTCGACGAGTCGCATTCCCTGGGCACGCACGGCCCGGGCGGCGCGGGCCTGTGCGCCGAACTCGGCCTGACGGACCGGGTGCACTTCATTTCCGCCAGCCTGGCCAAATCGGTCGCTGGGCGCGCCGGCTTCTTCACCGCACCGGCCAGCATGCGGTACTACATCCTGAGCTCCAGCTTTCCCAACATCTTCAGCTCCTGCCTGCTGCCCCATGAAATCGCCGGCCTGCGGGCCACGGTCGAGGTGCTGCAGAAGGCCGACGACGAGCGGGCCCGCCTCAAGGCCATCACCCGCCGGGTGCGCGACACCCTGGGCGGCCTGGGTTACTGGATCCACCAGGGCACCGAGCAGATCATCTCGCTGGAAGCCGGCACCGAGCCGGACACCATGCGCCTGCGCGACGAACTGGAAAAGCGCGGCGTGTTCGGCGCCATCTTCTGTGCCCCGGCCACCAGCAGCAAGCGCGCCCTGGTGCGACTCACGCTCAACGCGGCGCTGACCGAGGCCGAGCTCGATCACCTGGAAGCGGTGGCGCGCGAGATCGCGCCGATCGTCAAACCCTGGGATTGGCCTTGTGCCCGGCGCGCCCGCGTCCAGGCCGGCGCCCAGGAGGAAGCTCTGGCGGCCTAAGTGTCGTGAACCTCGCGCCCGCCCTGGGCTTCCAGAAAGTGCCGGTAGGCATAGATGGGCTGGGGCAGGTCGGCGCGGTCCAGGCTGAACAGGGCGCCTGACAGCACGCCGTCGTCCCCGACCGGGAAGGCCTGCGCGGTCCGCACCGGGCCCCGCAGGCCCATTTGCTGGTGCAGTTCCACGGCGGCCAGCCGTTGCCCGGCCTGCACGGCACGCACGGCGTCGAAGCCCAGCCCGGCCGAGCCCGCGAGTTCGGCCAGATCGGGCAGGCTGGCCGTGGGTTCGAGCTGCAGCCAGTGGCAGTTGCCCATGGAGTCCAGGCCGACCAGGCCGAAGGGCTCGCCGAGCACCACGTACTCCACCCAGTGCTGCTCGGTGTAAGCGCGCAGCGCCTGTGCCACCGACGGGATCTGCAGCATGGACTGCTGCGCCGGCCGCAGGGCGGCACGCCACAGCGTGTTGAGCCGGGGGTGTGGCGTCTGGGACAGCTTGCGCAGCACACCGAGCAGGTGGCGCGTGATGTCCGTGGTCTGTTTGGGCACGAACTGGTCGATCAGGCCGTTGTTGAAGGCCTGGATGGCGATCTGCTCGTCCGCCTGGCCCGTCAGCAGCACGCGCGAGCCCGGCCAGTCGAGCAGGGTGTTGAGCACCCGCAGGCCATCGGTGCCGGGCATGGCGTAGTCCACCACGCAGATCTGGGCCAGTTCGTACCGCGAGGCGCTCACGGCCCAGTACCGCAACACCTGCGGCAGCAGCGGCTGGCCCTGCCGCCAGCGCTCGATCATCTGCAGCTGGGCCATGGCGTCGGCCTCCCAGCGCGCGGGCTCGTTCTGCATGCGGGCGGCGAAGCCCGAGGGGCGTGAGTAGAGCTCGACCTGCCAGTGCGAGGGGATGACCATCCCCAGCATTTCCAGGTAGTCGGTGTCGTCATCCAGGAAGAGGACGCTGCCAGGGCGGTGAAAGAGTGAGATCGTCAGTGCCATCGTGGTCAGCCTGAGACGGCCAAGGTCTGGGCCGCAGATGTGTTGAGGGGGAGGTCGATCATGAAGACCGCGCCCAGCCCAGGTTGGGAGTGCACGCTGAGGCGGCCGTGGGCAGCCTCGACCACGTTCTTGCAGAAGGTCAGGCCCAGGCCGTTGCCGGCGCCGCTCTGGGTCGAGAAGAAGGGCTCGAAAATGCGCTGCTGCTGCTCGTGCGTGATGCCGATGCCGTCGTCCGACACGGCGATGCGGCCTTTGCCGTGGTGCAAGCCCACGTCCACCCGCAAGTCGCCCGGGCTGGGCGCCGTGCTGGCCGCGGCCAGTGCGTGCAGCGCGTTCTTGATCAGGTTGGTGAGCACCTGGGCGAACAGCGGGCGGGAAGCCGAAAAGCAGAAGTCGCTCTGGATGTGCACCTGAACGCAGTCGCGCTCCCGCGAGGAGCGGTAGGGGTACTGGTTCACCACCTCCTGCACCAGCTCGGCCGCCATGATCAGGGACTGCTCGCGCGGCAGGCGCATGAGCTGCGCGTTGGAAATCTGGGTGTCGATCTGGCGGTTCATGCTGCGCACCAGGTTCTGCAGCCGCGTGGCCAGTTCCTCCAGCTTCTTGCGCTTGGGGTCCGGGATGTCGTGTTGCACCAGGTTGCGCAGCACGTCGCCCATGAGGTTCACCGTGGCCAGCGGCGTGCGCAACTCGTGCGCCATCACGCCCATGGTGCTCAGCGTGTTGAGCAGGCGGGCGCGGCGCAGGTTGGCGCTGGAGAAACCCAGCATCAGGCCCATGAGCCAGGAGAAGGTGATCACCACCACGTTCGCCAGGGGCTCCTCGAACGGAAGGGTGCTGCCGCCATAGAACTCCGCCGTGGCCCAGCCCGCGATGCCGCCGGTGATCAGGCCGAGCGTGGCCAGGCGCCAGTCGGTCGCGTGGTAATAAATGAGGATCATGGCGGCGACGCTGCCCAGCCAGGCGGCATTGCCCCCGTTCATCCAGTACATCCAGGTGAAGAACCAGGGCAGCTGGATCCAGGTGGCCAGACTGAAGAGGCGCCCACTTTCCGTGGACGACGGGTCGCGCGAAATCCGGGGCAACACATAAATGAGTGCCAGGAAGGCCATCACCAGGCGGGCCCACACATTTTCATAGGGCTGAGGCACCAGATGGCCCCAAATGCCATAGATGACCAGGTGGCCGACGAACGTGAATGCCCCGATCCACAGCAACCGGTACCGCGATGGGTGCAAAATAGGCTCCACAGGCGCGTGGACAACCTCGTCCAGCACCCACCGCCACATGCGGGCTTTGGCGCTGAGCATCCACAACCGGTCAAAAGACAATATGCACTCCTTCGATCGCCAAACACCTGTGGCGCGTGACTCCCATCCTGATTCATCAGGCATTGTGTATGCAACAGGGTGTTATCAACCATGACCCTGCCTGTCAACTTTGACAGTGTCGGGCTGGACGGTATTCTGGCCGACTGGGTCTGCGCCCTGCGCGATCAAGGGGTGGACGCCGTGCTGGTTCTCGGTCCGAACCCCCTGGGTGGGCGGGATCAGCGCGAGGTGCTGGCGGTGCATCCCCCCCGCCTGGTGGGGGCCGCCGAGGCGCTGGCCGAAAGCCGGGACTTCGGCGCGGGCTGGCGCGACAGCGATGCGCCGCTGGTGGCATGGCAGGACATTTCCAAATCCTCGTTCGAACAGTCGAGCCGTTGGCGCCGCCTGTGGCTGGCGCACGGCTACCAGACGCTGGTGCGCGTGGCCTTCAGCCTGCCGGCGGGCCGTGCCTTCGAGTGTTTCATGTTCAGCCCACGGGCCTTCGCCGACCGCTCCGAGGCGGCGGTGCTGGCCTGGTCGGCCTTCAACGTGTGGCCCATGTTGCGACGCACCATCGCCGAGCAGCGGGTAGGCCTGAGCCCGCGCGAACTCGAAAGCCTCAACCTGGCCTTCGAAGGTCTGACCGCGCGCGAGACCGCGTTGCGCATGGACTGCTCCGAGCGCACGGTCAATTACCACCTCGCCAACGCGATGTCCAAGTTGCAGACCGACAACAAGCTGGCTGCCGTGCAACGGGCCTGCTGGATCGGATTGATCTGAACCCGCCCGCCGCGCCCCATGCTGCACTGCGGCAATCCGGGCGTGACGGCTTGGTCATAATCCGCGCATGACTTTTCTGGCCCTGGACGTAGGGAACACCCGCCTCAAATGGGCCCTTTACGACGCGCCACGCGTGGGGGCTGCGCTGTTGGCCAGCGGTGCGCAGTTTCTGGAAAACATCGAAACCCTGGAAGACGGCGACTGGCGCCACCTGCCCGCCCCGCAATGGGTGCTGGGTTGCGTGGTGGCTGGTGATGCGGTCAAGCGGCGGGTCGGCGAGCAACTGGAGTTGTGGGACGTGACGCCACACTGGGTCGTGTCCAGCAGCGCCGAAGCGGGGTTGGTCAACGGCTATGACCACCCGGCCCGGCTGGGGTCGGACCGCTGGGTGGCCATGATCGGTGCGCGCCAGCGGCTGCTCGCCCGGGGCCCTGCGAAGCCCTGCGTGGTGGTGATGGTGGGCACGGCCGTCACGGTCGAAGCCATCGACACCGAGGGGCGTTTCCTGGGCGGCATCATCCTGCCCGGCCACGGCATCATGCTGCGCGCGCTGGAGTCGGGCACGGCGGGCCTTCACGTGCCCACCGGCGAGGTCTGCGACTTTCCTACCAACACCAGCGACGCGCTCACCAGCGGCGGCACCTTTGCCATTGCCGGTGCGGTGCAGCGCATGGTGGAGAACCTGCGGCGCCATTGCGGCGAGCAGCCGGTCTGCATCATGACCGGGGGCGCGGGCTGGAAGATGGCGCCGAGCATGTCCACCGAGGTGGAGCTGGTGGAAAGCCTGATCTTCGACGGCCTGCTGGAAATCGCCAACCGCCGTCTTGCATTGGTCTGACCCCCCGCCGCGCTTCGCGCGTCCCCCCTAAAAGGGGGGCGCACCCTAAGGCCCGGCAAAGCCGGTTCCTTGGGTGCTCTGGACAAAGAAGGTGCACTCCGGAGAAGCGGTTTTAGCCCTTCGCTTCGCCCCAAGGGAGCATCAGCGTCAGCGTCAGCAGCCGGGCGAACTCCGGCTCGAAGCGGTCGATGATCTGCTGCGGGTCGGGGCACAGCCGGCTGTCGGCGATCACGCCGAACTGCACACCGCCGCCGTAGCTCAGGATCGACACGCCCAGGCCCACGGTACCGGTCTGCGGCACCCAGAACATGGTCTGCTCCAGGGTGGAGCCACACACCTTGAGCTTGGTGGCGGGGCCGGGCACGTTGGTCATCACCGCCGTGGTCTTGCGGCCGAACAGGCTGAGCATGGCGTCCTGCGCCGGCTTGATGAGCAGGCCTGCCACCGAGAGCAGGCCGAAGGTCAGCAGCGGCTGCAGGCTGCCCTTGAGGCTGTTCATGCGCGCGCGCACCGCGAAGACGCGCTCGATCGGGTTGTCCAGGCCGATCGGCAGCACCAGGGGCACGAGGCCAAAGCGGTTGCCCAGTTTCCAGGCGTCTTCCATCGGGCGCAGGTTGATTGGCACCATGGCGCGGATCTCCTTGCCGCTGGTGTCGTCGCCCAGACCGCGCAGGTAGGCGCCGATGGCACCGGCCACGCAGCCCAGCAGCACGTCGTTGACCGAGCAGTTCATGGCCTTGCCGATGGCCTTGACTTCGTCCAGCGGGATGGGCTCGCACCAGGCCACGCGCTTGGTGCGGCCGGGCTGGCCCTTGAGCCGGGTCGGCGAGTCGTCGGGCATCAGCGCCAGCGAGGCCAGGTCGCTGGCGAGCTGGCCGCCCATGCGCGCGATGTCCACCGCCTGGCCCAGCGTGTCGCTCAGGCTCTGCTGCGGAGCGGCAAGCATGGAAAGCGATTTCGCCGCGCCACCGCCAGCGGCTTCCAATGCCTTGGCCGTGATGTCGCCAAAGGGCCGGATCAGTGTGTCGGCCAGCCAGTCCTCGGCGCCGTCCAGGCCGATCTTCGCGGGCTTGCGGCGCTGGCGCTCGGGGGGCGCGCCGCCGCCGTCGACCAGGCTCATCATCACGCTGATGAGCGCGATGCCATCGGCGATGCAGTGGTGGATGCGCGCGATCAGGGCCGAACCGCCGTCGTAGCGCTCGATCAGTTCAAAGCGCCAGAGCGGGTGCTCGGGGTCCAGCGCCTGCATGGCGAGGTCGCCCACGCGGTCCTGCAGCGCGTCCTGCTCGGTCTGGCCGGGCCGGCGTTTGAGCTTGTGTGTGACGATGTGCCGATCGATCTGGAAATCCGCGTCCTTGGACCAGTGCGCGCCGGCGGCGTCCTCGCGCGCGATCTGCACGAAGCGCGGGTAGGGCAGCAGGCGTTCGCGCACGCGCGCCTTCAAGGCGTCCGGCGTGAGGCCGGGGCGCAGGATCCAGACGCCCACGATCATCATCAGGTTCGACGGCGAGTCCATGCGCAGCCAGGCGGTGTCCACCTTGCTCATGCGCTCGCCTTCCATGCCCAGGGTGCTCGCCAGCGCCTGCTGGACCGAGGCGCTCGCGCCCCGCACGAGGGCCGCCGGGGATTTCGCGGTGGCGGCAGGGCGCGCTGCGGAAGGGCCGGGCCGGGCGGCGACGCGTTGAACCATGGATGCTCCTCGGGTGCGTGAACCAGGCCGCTGAAAGGCCGGTGCCGCTGGTCTTGGGGTTGTGGCTCTATTGTGCAGACAGACCAAACCGTAAGATAGCGGGACAGCCCTAAGCCCGGCCGACCCGCGCCGGGCGTTTCATTTCAAACCAGGAGCATTCATGGCCGATCTCAAGTCCCGTTTCGACGCCGCGGTGGCGAATTCCAAGAACCTGAGCGAGCGCCCCGACAACGCCACGCTGCTCAAGATCTACGCGCTGTACAAGCAGGCCACCACCGGCGACAACGCCGAGAAGAAGCCCGGCTTCGGCGATATGGTGGGCCGCGCCAAGTGGGACGCCTGGAACGGCCTCAAGGGCACGGGCAGCGAGGACGCGATGCAGCAGTACATCGACCTCATCGAATCCCTGAGCTGAGCCGTCTCGCAACGGCACAACAAAAGCCGGCTCAGCCGGCTTTTTTCTTTTTGGCCGCCGCTTTGGCGGCCGGCTTCTTCGCCGCCAGCAGGGCATCGAGGTTTTTGACGATTTCGCTTTCGATGCGCTCCTTGAACGCGCCGAGCAGGAAGCCCAGGCGTGCGTCGAGCTCGAAGCGCTCACCCGACACCTTGAGCGTGCCGCTGACGCCCGAGCGCGTGAACTGCACCTCATCGCAGCCATTGCCTTCTTCGTAAGTGCAGCTCATGTCGAACTCGTTTTCCGCCTGCTCGGCCCAGCGCCAGGCCAGCTTGCGGGCGGCGGGCAACCCGAGGGCGTGTTCGCGTTCGATATGGATGTCTGCCATGCTTGCCTCGTGTGGTGGGTGGTCGGTCTCAAGGTGGTGAACTGCCCTGGCTGGCCACTAGGGGCAGCAGGCCGCGCAGCCGCGTGCGCCGTTCTTCCTTGGGCAGCGCGGCCAGGGCGCGCACCGCATCATAGAACCGGGCGAAGTCGCGCCCTTCGCGCTCGAACAGGGCCTCGAAGGCCGGGACCAGGCCGTCGTAGGCCGCCTGGGCCGCGAAGCTGGCGTTGTTGGCCTGGGCCACGAAGGGGTCGTAGCCGGCGAAGCCGCCCCAGCCGCGCTTGAGGTCCTGGTAGCTGCGGTGGAAGCCAGTCATGGCGGTGGCCTTGCGCTGCGCCTTCTCGGCGTCGTCGATCGTGGTGTCCCGGTAGATGTCCTGCAATTGCTGGCGCACGGAGAAGGTGAGCGAGCGGAAGGCGCGCCGGCGCTGGTCGAACACCGCGTAGTCGGTGCGCGCCTGCTCACCGGCCTGGGTCGCCAGCCAGCGCGCACCGCCCAGCCGCTCCACGCTGGTGGCGAAAGCCTCGTTGAACTCGGTGTCGCCCCGGGCATAGGCCACCTGGTGCGCGAGTTCGTGGAAGACGATGCGGGCCAGTTCGCCTTCCGGGTAGCCGATGAAGGTGTTGAGCAAGGGGTCGCCGCCGGCCCAGTTCATCCAGCCCAGGGTGGAGTAGGCGGGCACGGGGTAGACCACGACCTCCAGATCGGCGGGCAGGGTGCGGGCGAAGGCGCGCGCGTCGGCCTCGTCGAAGTAGCCCCGGTAGCCCACGCAGCCGGCGACCGGGAAACACCAGGTCTGCAGCGTGAGCGAGAGCGCGGGCGCGGCGACCACGTTGTAGACCGCGGCGCGGCGCTGCAGGTCGGCGTAGCGGTGGTAGCTGGCGTTGTCGGGCAGGGCGAGCTCGGTGACGGCGAAGGCGCGGATGCGCCGGGCCAGCGCCAGCCGTTCCTTGAGGCGCTCCGGCGCCTGGGCGTCGGCCAGCCAGTCGTCCACCGGACGCGCGGCCTGCATCAGCCGCAGGTGGCCGGTGACCGACTGCCAGTAATAGCCCACCCCGGTGGTGCTGGCGCAGCCCGCGCCCAGCAGGGCGAGGGCCATGAGCGCCAGGCCACGCCGCATCAGGCGCCCTCGGGCAGGGTCGCCACTTCGACCAGGCAGTCGTAGAACACCGGGCCGCCGCCCATGTCGGTGAGGCGCTGGCTCGTGACCTGGTTGACGTTGGTGCCGAAGGGGCCGAGCTTGCGCCACCAGATGCCCAGGCCGTTGACCACGCCGGGGCGGGCCCGCTTGGACACGCTGGCCTTGCAGCGGTATTCGCCGCGCTGGTTGAACACGCGCACCATCTGGCCGCTGGCGATGCCGCGCGCGGCGGCGTCGTCGGCGTGGATTTCCAGCAGAGGCTCGCCCTCGATGTCGCGCAGGCTGGTCACGTTGACGAAGCTGGAGTTGAGGAAGTTGCGCGCGGGCGGCGAGATCATGGCGAGCGGGAACTGGGTCGAGCTGCCAAAGGCCTCGAAGTTGGGCAGGTGGTCGGGCAGGCCGTCCTCCCCCTTGGCGGCCAGCCGCGCGCTGTGGAACTCGCAGCGGCCCGAGGCGGTGGGGAATTGCCCATCGGCAAACGGGGCTTCGGGCAGGTTCAGCGTGGCAAAGCCTTGGTCCAGCAGCTGCTGGAAGTCCACCGCGTCGCCGAAGGCGGTGCGGCACAGCGTGAGGTCGTCGTCGGCGAAACACGGCTCGTCGAAGCCCAGGCGCGCGGCCAGCGCGCGAAAGATGTCGGTGTTGGTGCGGGCCTGGCCGACCGGAGCGATGGCGGGCCGGTTGAGCAGCACGTCGGTGTGGCCGTAGCTGGTGTGGATGTCCCAGTGCTCCAGCTGCGTGGTGGCCGGCAGGATGTAGTCGGCGAGGTCGGCGGTGTCGGTCTGGAAATGCTCCAGCACCACCGTGAACAGGTCTTCGCGCTCGAAGCCCTGCACCACCTTGCCGGATTCCGGCGCCACCGCCACCGGGTTGCTGTTGTAGACGATCACGGCCTCGACCTTCGGGCCGAAGCCGGGCGAGGTCTCGCGCAGCAGGTCATCGCCGATGGTGCTCATGTTGATCGTGCGCGCCGCGCGCCCGGCCAGCAGGTCGGGCCGCTGCAAGGCCGCGCGCTGCACGGGGAAGTGGCCCGAGGCCGAGAGCAGAAGGCCCCCGGCCGGGTCGCGCCAGGCGCCCACCAGGGCGGGGAGGCAGGCAATGGCGCGCACCGCGTTGCCGCCGCCGCGCACGCGCTGCATGCCGTAGTTCAGGCGGATCGCGGCCGGTTTCGTGGTGCCGTAGGCGCGCGCCAGGTCCACGATCTGCTGCACCGGCACGCCGCAGACCTCGGCGGCGCGTTCGGGCGGCCATTGCAGGGCGCGCTCGCGCAGGCCTTCCCAACCCAGGGTGTGGTGCTCGATGTAGTCGTGGTCCAGCCAGCCGTGGGTGATGAGCTGGTGCATCAGCGCCAGGGCCAGCGCGGCGTCGGTGCCGGGGCGCAGGGCGATATGTTCGTGGCACTTGTCGGCCGTTTCGGTGCGGCGCGGGTCGATGCAGACCAGGCGAGCGCCCTCGCGCTTGGCCTGTTGCGCCAGCCGCCAGAAGTGCAGGTTGCTGCCGATCGAGTTGCTGCCCCAGATCAGGATCAGCTTGGAGCGCGCGAAATGCTCGACCTTCATGCCGACCTTGCCGCCCAGCGTCTGCACCAGGGCCTCGCCGCCGGCGGAGGCGCAGATCGTGCGGTCCAGCAGGGACGCTCCCAGGCGGTGGAAGAAGCGCCCAGCCATGGCCTCGCCTTGCACCAGGCCCATGGTGCCGGCGTAGCTGTAGGGCAGGATGGCCTGCGGGTCGCGCGCGGCGATGGCTTTGAGCCGTTGCGCGATGTCATCGAGCGCTTCGTCCCAGCCCACGGGCTCGAAGCGGCCGCTGCCCTTGGGGCCGCGGCGCTTGAGCGGCGTGAGCAGGCGCTCGGGGTGGTAGCTGCGCTCGGCGTAGCGCGAGACCTTGGTGCACAGGGCGCCGTCGGTGTGGCGGTGCGCCGGGTTGCCCTGCACGCGCAGGGCCACGCCGTTCTCCACCGTGGTGACCAGGGCGCAGGTGTCGGGGCAGTCGTGCGGGCAGGCGCCACGCACCTGTTGCGGTTCCGGGGTGGGGGTGAGGGGTGTCATGGGGCGATGGTGTGGCAGCCGTTCATGATATTCGCGCCCCCATGTCCTTGCCGGTCGCGCTTGCGTGCACTCGCTCACGCGGCCCCCGTTCATCGGCGACGAAATGCAGGCCGAAAGCCTTACTTTTGCCGGAGATTTGGCCTACGCTGCGGAACACATCCACGCGGTTGGGGGAACGTATCATGCGACGCAGAGACATGCTTGGACACGCGGGCCGCCTGGCCCTCTGGCCCACCCTGGGCGGGGTGGCGCTCGCCGCCCGGGCGCAGTCGGTGGGCATCAGCGACACCCGCATCGTGCTCGGGCAATCGGCCCCGTTCAGCGGGGCGTCCGAACAACTGGGCCTGCAGTTCCACTTGGGCGCGCAGTTGTTTTTCGAGGCCCTGAACCAGAAGGGCGGGGTCCAGGGCCGGCGCATCGAGTTGCGGCGCCTGGACGATGGGGACGATCCCGATCGTTGCGCGGCCAACACCCGGCAATTCCTGGGCGAAGGCGTGTTCGCGCTGTTCGGCTACATCGGCACACTCACCAGCGCGGCGGCCCTGCCCCTGGCCACCGAAGCGAAGCTGCCGTTCTTCGCGCCCGCCAGCGGGGCCGAAGCCTTGCGCGTGCCCTTCAACCGCTATGCCATCCACGTGCGCGCCTCCTACCAGGACGAGACCGCCGCCATCGTGCGCCAGATCACCGGCACCGGCATCAAGAAGATCGCCGTGTTCCATCAGAACGATGCCTATGGCAAAGCCGGTCTGGAGGGCGTGGCGCGCGCGCTTCAGGCGCAGAACCTGTCGCCCGTGGGGCTGGGCACCGTCGAACGCCATTCGGTGGATGTGGCGAAAGCGGTCGACGAGATCCTGGCCCAGCGGCCCGAGGCCATCGTGCAGATCGGTGTCTACAAGGCCTGTGCGGTCTTCGTCCGCCTGGCGCGCAGCCGGGGCTACACCGGCAACTTCTACAACGTCTCCATGGTCGGCACGCAGGCCCTGCTCGATGAACTCGGCGCAATGGCCAAAGGCGTGCTGGTCAGTCAGGTCATGCCCTTTCCCTACACGCCGGTCACGCCCCTGGCCAGCGAATACCTCGCCGCGGTGAAGGCGCGGCCGGGCCTGGTGCCGAACCATTCCAGCATGGAGGGCTACGTCGCGGGCAAGGTGTTCACCGAGGCCGCGCAGCGTGCCGGGCGCAGCCTCACCCGAGAAGGCTTCATCAACGCCGTCGAGGGCATGCGCAACCTCGACCTCGGCGGTTTTCCCGTCGACTTCGGGCCCAACAAGCACACCGGCTCGCGCTTCGTCGAGATGACCCTGCTCACCGAAGACGGTCGCGTCCGGCGCTGAGCTGGCCAGGGGATCCCCCTGGCCGCGCTCGGTTGTCGCGCCGGGGGCTATCGTGGTCGCCTGCCTTGGGTACCATGGCCCCTTTGAACAGGTGCCCCGAGGGGTATCGAGAGGGTTCCCCATGAAGCTGATTGATTCCATCCTGACCCAGGCGGCCAGCATTGCCGCCGTGCGACGCGACATCCACGCCCACCCCGAGCTCTGTTTCCAGGAAGTGCGCACCGCTGACGTGGTGGCGCAGAAACTCACCGACTGGGGCTTTCCGGTGCACCGGGGCCTGGGCACCACCGGCGTGGTGGGCATCGTGCACGGCCGCGACGGCGGCCAAAGCGGGCGCGCCATCGGCCTGCGCGCCGACATGGACGCCCTGCCCATGCAGGAGCACAACACCTTCGCGCACGCCAGCCAGCACGCCGGCAAGATGCACGCCTGCGGCCACGACGGCCACGTCGCCATGCTGCTGGCCGCGGCGCAGCATTTCGCGAAGCACCGCAACTTCGACGGCACGGTCTACCTGATCTTCCAGCCGGCCGAAGAGGGCGGCGGCGGCGCGCGCGAGATGATCAAGGACGGGCTGTTCGAGCAGTTCCCGGTCGAGGCCGTGTTCGGCATGCACAACTGGCCCGGCCTGCCCGTGGGGACCTTCGCCGCGAGTGCGGGCCCGGTGATGGCGTCGAGCAACGAGTTCCACATCGTCATCCGTGGCAAGGGCGCGCACGCCGCGCTGCCTCACAACGGCATCGACCCGGTGCCCGTGGCCTGCCAGATGGTGCAGGCTTTCCAGACCATCATCACGCGCAACAAGAAGCCGGTGGACGCCGGCGTGATCTCGGTCACCATGATCCACACCGGCGAGGCCACCAACGTGGTGCCCGACAGCTGCGAGATCCAGGGCACCGTGCGCACCTTCACCTACGAGGTGCTCGACCTGATCGAGCGCCGCATGCAGGAGATCGCCGAGCACACCTGCGCGGCCTTCGGCGCCACGGTGGAATTCAAGTTCCATCGCAACTACCCGCCCACCATCAACCACCCCGCCGAGACCGCGTTCGCGCGCGAGGTGATGGCCGAGATCGTCGGCGCGGACCACGTGCTGGAGCAGGAGCCCACCATGGGCGCGGAAGACTTCGCCTACATGCTGCAGGAAAAGCCGGGCTGCTACGCCTTCATCGCCAACGGCGACGGCGCGCACCGCGAGATGGGCCACGGCGGCGGGCCCTGCATGCTGCACAACCCCAGCTACGACTTCAACGACGACCTGATCCCGCTGGGGGCGACCTTCTGGGTTCGGCTGGCCGAAAAATGGCTGGGCCAGCCGCGCACCGGGGGTGCCGCTTGATCTCGCCGCAAGACGCTTTTTCCCCTTCCTACGCCCGGGCCCGGGTGCGGTTTCTCGAAGGCGCGGCGGCCGCTGGCATGGCCATCACCAGCCACAACCACCCGCTGCCCGGCCGCGACGGCGAGACGCTGGCGATGGACGTGGCGCTGGACGGCTCGCCCGACGCCGAGCGGCTGTTGATCGTCAGCAGCGCCTGCCATGGTGTCGAGGGCTATTGCGGTTCGGGCGTGCAGGTGTTCGCCGCGCACGACGCCGACTGGCGCGAACACGCGCGCTTGGCCGGCGTGGCCGTGCTCTACATCCACGCGCTCAACCCGCACGGCTTCTCGTGGGTGCGCCGCGTGACGAACGAGAACGTCGACCTCAATCGCAACTTCCAGGACTTCAGCCAGCCCCTGCCGCAGAACCCGGCCTACGCCGAGCTGCACCGTCTGCTGCTGCCCACGCAGTGGCCGCCGACGCCGGAGAACGAGGCCGCGATCCAGGCCTGGATCGCCCAGCACGGCCTGCCGCGTTTCCAGGCGGCGGTGACGCAGGGCCAGCATGCGTTCGCCGACGGCCTGTTCTTTGGCGGCACCGCCGCGACCTGGAGCAACCAGACGCTGCGCGCGGTGCTGCGCCGGCACGGCCGCCAGGCCCGGCGCCTCGGATGGATCGACCTGCACACCGGCCTGGGGCCCTCGGGCCTGGGCGAGCGCATCTTCGCGTGCGCCGACGACGCGGCGGCGCTTCAGCGCGCCCGGGCCTGGTGGGGCGGCGGCGGCAAGACCCCGGTGACCTCCATCTACGACGGCTCGTCCACCTCGGCCCTGCTCACGGGCCTGATGTGGTGTTCGGCGTACGAAGAGTGCCCGCAGGCGGAGTACACCGGCATCGCCATGGAGTACGGCACGGTGCCAGTCACCGAGGTGATCGACGCGCTGCGCGGCGACCACTGGCAGCACCTCCATCCGGAGGCTCCGGCTGAATTGCGCGCTGCGATCAAGGCGCGCACGCTGGCCGCGTTCTACGTGGACACCGACGAGTGGAAGGCGCAGATTGTCGCGCAGGCGCGGCAGGCCCTGTTCCAGGCCGTGGATGGCTTGTCTTCGGCTGGACGCTGAACCGACCCCGTTATGAAGCCACTGCTGCGTCAGGCACTGTTGCCTGCAATGCAAGTGAATTGATGAACCACAGCATTTCTCCCAATTCCCGCATGGAGTTGGGTTTTCCTTCTGAAGAAAGCGACGAGGGTGTTACAGCCGTCTTCTACAACTTGGCCGAAGCATGGCGCAATGAAAATTATCGGCATATCCGCGAATTTGAGACGCAGCTGCGGCGGGCGAGCGCCGAGGATTTCAGTGGCTATCTGAACGCCAAGTTGAAATTGAACACGGAAGAGCGATGTGAAGCTCTGGAAGGGTTGATCAAATATTGTGAGGTGGCGGCATGCCGTGTCGCTGGGCCTACCGATGATCAAGATCACCATCTGATGCACCCATCCGCCCAATCTGGTGGGGAGGAGGTTGTCTATGTGCCCAACATTTTTGTGATTTCAGAAGACATCAGAGGCGACACAACGGAGTCCGATGACAGCCACAACGTGCGGCCACTTGATGATGTTGGAGAGGGAGAATCCCAGGATGGAGGATGGAGCGAGCTGTCAACGAGTGGGCCGTTGTGCACATTCTTGAGGCGCCTCAAGGACGTCAACACACCCGAAGAACTCGCAGTCCTCTTCAACGCCATTCAAGAAATTGACGGGCCATCTGAACAGAGTGTGGCGGCTGATGCATGGACGCGTCGAAGCGACGATCTGAATTCTTTCAAGAAACCCTACATGCTCGGCATGAAGCGGGAAAGACCGTAGGAAATGACTGACGATGCGGGAGCGTGAGCGTTTTCAGTTCTCCAAAGCCACCCGCGCCGACGCGACGTACAGGCGCTCCATCGCGTCCTGCGGCTCGATCGATGCCGCGCGGTCGAGCAGCCGGTTCGCCTCGGGCAGCGCGTCGATGCCTTCCAGCATGACCATGCCGTTGGCGTACTCGGTCAGCGTCACGACCGAGTCCGGGTTGAGCGCCATCGCCTTCTGGTACAGCGCCAAGCCGGTTGCCTTGTTGGCGCCATAGGTCATGCCACCCACCATGCTGCCCACCTTGTCGATCACCTCGGCGTGGAACGATGCGAGCGCAAGATGGGCATCTGCGTGGTGCGGGCAGCGCGCGATGGCGGTCTCCAGTGCATGGCGGATGCGCACGCCCAGGCCCTGCGTGAGCGCCTTGGCCACGCTGATGCCCTGGCTGTAGCGCCCCAGCGCGTAGGCCTGCCAGTACCAGGCCCCGGTGTGGTCGGCCTGCCGGCGCTGCAGGGCTTCGGCCCGAGCCGCAGCCTCGAGCAGCAGGTCCTGGCGGACCTGCTCGCGCGCCTCCAGGTAGTTGGCATAGATGCAGGTCGCCTTGTTGGCCACGTTCATGCCCGCATCGCCCAAAGCCAGGCCGGCCTCGGCCGCGCGCTGGAACTCGCCGTTGTGAAACAGCACCCAGGCCTGCACCACGGCCGACTCCTCGGGCCAGGGTTCGGCATCGCCGCGGTGCAGCCGGCTCCAGAGCGCCTTGAGGCGGTCGGCGTCCAATGGGGTGTGGCCCGCGGAGGGAAAGGGTTTCCAATCGGCCATGGTGGATTCTCCCGGGAGGTGTTCAGGACTGGGGACCGTAGGCGCCGGTGAGCGTCATGAGGTGTTGCCGCTGCGTGGCTTCCAGGTAGGGCGCCAGCAGGTTGAGCACGTGGTGTGCGCCGCGCAGCAGGGCCTGCTGCGCGTTGTCGGGCTCCAGGGCGTTGCGCGGGTCGCGCACGTACTCGAAGCTCAGCCAGTAGGTGAGCACCACCACCATGCTGGTGGCGGTGGGTTCGCTCTCGCGCGCGTCGATGCTCACCGCGCCGTGGCGGCTCATGCCGTCGAGCAGGTGGCGGATCGCGCGCGACTTGTTTTTCAGCACGGTCTGGAAACGGGTTTCCAGCAGGCGGTTCTTCGACAGCAGGTCGTTGAGGTCGCGGTAGAGAAAGCGGTACTCCCAGATGATTTCGAACAGCGAGTGCAGGAAGAACCAGGCGTCCTCCACGTTGCGCACGCCTTCGCTGGCGCTGAGCAGCTCACCGAGCGAGCGTTCGTAGCGCTCGAACAGCGAGTTGATCAGCTCGTCCTTGGCCGGGTAGTGGTAATACAGGTTGCCCGGACTGATGCCGAGCTCGGCCGAGATCAGCGTGGTGGAGACGTTGGGCTCGCCAAAGCGGTTGAACAGCTCCAGCGTCACCTCCAGGATGCGCTCGGCGGTGCGTCGCGGGGCTTTCTTGGCCATGGCGCGGCGCTTTCAGCGGCTGTGGGCGGGCGCGGCGGGACCTTCGAGGTGCCGCTGCAGGTCATCCAGCGTGGCGTGCAGCCGCGCGGCCAGGGTGGTGCGCGCCGGTGGGGTGCGCGCGGCACCCAGCAGGCGCCGCTGCGGGTCGCGCAGCGCGGCCAGGTCCAGCGTGACACCATGGCGCGCCAGCTGCGGCCCCAGCTCGGCCTGCCGGTCCAGCAGCATGCGGCGGGTCTGCTGGTAGGCGTGCTCCGCGATCTCGCGGCGCTGGCGGTAGCTGAAGGTGTTCGCGAAGAACAGCGTGGCGTCGCGCTGGTCGGGTTCGATCAGCACGATGTCGGTGCCGGGGTAGGCGCGCTCGTAGTGCTTGAGGCCCAGCGCCAGCCGCGAATGGATCATCGAGCGGAAGGTCTGGCTCATCACCGCGGGCAAGCCGCCCTCGACCAGCGACGGAATGCGCCGGCCGTCGTGCAGGCTGGGGTTGGTGTGGAAGGGCACCAGCGGGTTCAGGCACACCAGCAGGTCGGTGCCTTCGTCCAGCGCCACGGTCGCGTGCAGCGTTTTCTTGAGCGCGCCGTCCACGTAGTGCTGGCCGCCGACCTCCACCGGCGGGAACAGACCGGGCAGGGCCGCGCTGGCCTGGATGGCACGCGAGATCGGCACATGGTCCCAGCCCGGGCGGCCGAAGGGCGCGGCGTCGCCGGTGTCGAGCTGCGTGGCCACCAGGGTCAGGCGCGCGCGCAACTCGCGGAAGTCGTTGCTGCGCCCCGGCTGGCTGAACAGGCGCTGAATCTGCTGGTGGATGCCCTCGTTGTCGAGCACGCCGGTGGGCAGCGCCGCGCCCACGCGTTCGAGCGCGTGGGTGAAGGGCTTGCGGTGCACGCCCCAGGCCCACAAGGCACTGCCGATCAGGCGCGGCAGGCGCTGCAGCCGGTCACCGAACTCACCCCAGGCGGGCTTGAGCAACCAGGACGGGTCGAAGTTGTCGTCCCCCGGCCGGTCTTCGATGAAGGCCTCGCACAGCTGGCGCGGGCGAATGCCATTGGCCAGGCCGGCGGCGATGAACCCCCCGGCGGACACGCCGACGTAGTGCTCGCAGTCGTTGAGGTCCAGGCCCGGCAGGGTGTCGTCCAGCGCGCACAGCGCGCCGATTTCGTAGATCGCCCCGAGCGGCCCGCCACCGGCCAGGGCCAGGGCGATGCGGGGACGGCGCGACTTCTGCGGGGCCGGTCGTTGGGAGGCTTTGCGGGACGTCGTCATGCGTTTGAGTGTAGACCGCGAAGCGCGGCGAAACTGCTGCGTTGCAGCATGCGGCGCGGACGCGAAAAGGGGGCGTCATGCGCCCCCTGGTTCACCGTGCCGTGGCCGGCCCGCATCGGGTCAGGCCGCTTTGCGCGGCGCCGTCTTGCGCGCGGCCGCCTTCTTGGCGGGCGCGGCCTTCTTCGCCGGGGCGGCCTTGCGCGCGGCGGTCTTCGCGGGGGCTTTGCCGCCCAGGCTTTGCACGTGGCGGTTCAGCGCGTCGAT
This sequence comes from Hydrogenophaga sp. FG152, assembly GCF_057809615.1. Classification (NCBI taxonomy): domain Bacteria; kingdom Pseudomonadati; phylum Pseudomonadota; class Betaproteobacteria; order Burkholderiales; family Comamonadaceae; genus Hydrogenophaga; species Hydrogenophaga sp. FG152. The sequence continues at coordinate 77,790 of NZ_JBMDKH010000002.1, forward strand.
GCGCTCGATCAGCGCTTCGACATCGCGCGCCGAGGGCACGCCCAGCTTGTTCAGCGCCTTGGCCACGCGCTCTTCGAAGATGTTTTCCAGCTTGTCCCACTGGCCGGTGGCCTTGGACGAGATGTCGGCGGCCATGCTGCTCACGCGGTTGGTCGCTTCGGAAATGCGCTCCTCGGCCACGGCCTGCGTCTTGCGCTGGATGGACAGGCCTTCCTTCACGAGCGACTCGAAGGCCTTGCCGCCTTCTTCCTGCGCCTTGGAGAACGCACCCAGGCCGGCCAGCCAGATCTGCTGCGCGGAGTCCTTGATGGCGCCCGACAGCGGGGAGTTGAAGCCCGCGGCGGTGGGCTTGGCGGCGCTGCCGGCTTTCTGGATTTTCTTGACCATGGGGATGCTCCTGGAGGGGTTGGAAAAACGGGGAGGGCGAACGGGCCGCCGCAACGATGGGCCAATGTACGGCCCGCGCGCCGGGCGTGTGTAGGGGCGCAAGACTAAACCCCACACGGGTTTTTGCGGAAGGCGGGGGTGGGCTTCCTGGTCAAGAATGGCGGGCACACTGCGTCCCCCTTTTTCGATCCAACCCCTTCAGAGGAGAGCTTCATGCATTACTTCGTCACCGGTGCCACCGGCTTCATTGGCAAACGCCTGGTGGCCAAGCTGCTGCAGCGCAAGGGCGCGGTGGTGCATTTCCTGATCCGTCAGGAGAGCGAAGGCAAGGTGGCGGGGCTGCGCGAGTACTGGGGTGTGGGCGCGTCGCGGGCGGTGCCGGTGTTCGGCGACTTGACGGCCAGGAAACTGGGCGTGTCGGCCGACGACGTGAAGGCGCTCAAGGGCCAGATCGACCACTTCTTCCACCTCGCCGCCGTGTACGACCTGGAGGCCGATGAGGAAAGCCAGATCGCCGTCAACGTCGACGGCACGCGCAACACGGTCGAGTTCGCCAAGGCCATCGGTGCAGGCCATTTCCACCATGTCTCGTCGATCGCGGCCGCCGGCCTGTACGAAGGCGTGTTCCGCGAGGACATGTTCGAGGAGGCCGAGAACGTCGACCACCCCTACTTCATGACCAAGCACGAGAGCGAGAAGATCGTGCGCAAGGAATGCAAGGTGCCGTGGAGCGTGTACCGGCCAGCCGCCGTGGTGGGCGACTCGCGCACCGGCGAGATGGACAAGATCGACGGGCCCTACTACTTCTTCAAGCTGATCCAGCGCATGCGCCAGATCCTGCCACCCTGGATGCCCAGCGTGGGCCTGGAGGGCGGGCGCATCAACATCGTGCCGGTCGACTTCGTGGTCGATTCGCTCGACCACATCGCCCACCAGAAGCGCGGCAGCGGCGCCTGCTTCCACCTGGTCGATCCCATGGGCTACCGCGTGGGCGACGTGCTCGACATCCTGAGCAAGGCCGCGCACGCGCCCAAGATGAACCTCTTCGTGAATGCCGCGCTGATGGGCTTCATTCCCAAGAGCGTGAAGAAGGGCTTGATGGCGCTCGCGCCGGTGCGCCGGGTCTACAAGGCCGTCATGCAGGACCTCGGGCTGCCCGAGGACATGATGACCTTCGTCAACTACCCCACGCGCTTCGACTGCCGCGAGACGCTGGCCGCGCTCAAGGGCAGCGGCATCGAGTGCCCCAACCTCAAGGACTACGCCTGGCGCCTGTGGGACTACTGGGAGCGCCATCTCGACCCCGACCTGCACATCGACCGCAGCCTCAAGGGCACGGTGGCGGGCAAGGTGGTGCTGGTCACTGGCGGCAGCTCGGGCATCGGCCTGGCGGCGGCGCACAAGTTCGCCGAGGCCGGTGCCGTGACCATCATCTGCGGGCGCGACCAGGACAAACTGGACGAGGCCTGCAAAGAAGCGAAAGACAAGGGCTACCAGTTCGTCGCCTACCCGGCCGACATCGCCGACATGGCCGACGCCGACCGCTTCGTGCAGTTGCTGATCCAGAACCACGGCGGCGTGGACTTCCTGATCAACAACGCGGGCCGCTCGATCCGCCGCGCCATCGAAGGCAGCTACGACCGCTTCCACGACTTCGAGCGCACCATGCAGCTCAATTACTTCGGCTGCCTGCGCGTGACCATGGGTTTCCTGCCGGGCATGGTGGCCAAGCGCAAGGGCCACGTGGTCAACATCAGCTCCATCGGCGTGCTCACCAACGCGCCGCGCTTTTCGGCCTACGTGGCCAGCAAGTCCGCGCTGGACGCCTGGACGCGCTGCGCCTCCAGCGAATTCGCCGACCAGGGCATCACCTTCACCACCATCAACATGCCGCTGGTGCGCACGCCCATGATCGCGCCGACCAAGATCTACCAGAACGTGCCCACGCTGGCCCCTGAAGAGGCTGCCGACATGATCGCGCAGGCCTGCATCTTCAAGCCGGTGCGCATCGCCACGCGCCTGGGCGTGACCGGCCAGGTGATGCACGCGCTGGTGCCGCGCGTGGCGCAGATCGTGATGAACACCAGCTTCCGCATGTTCCCGGACTCGTCGGCGGCCAAGGGCGAGAAGGGTGCGAAGCCGCAGCTCTCGCCCGAGGCCGTGGCGATGCAGCAGATGATGCGCGGGATTCATTTCTGAGGCACCCCCGCCGCGCTGCGCGCGACCCCCTTGCAGGGGGCAACGCCTGCGGCCCGGCAAAGCCGGTTCCGCGGCATTTCTGGATAAGGGCGGGCACGCGGGTCGTGTCACGCGTCGGCCCTAGAATTTGGTTTTGCCCGTTTCCCCAGGAATCCGCATGACCGAGCCCACCGACATCACCTCCATTGCACCGCGCGACAAGGCCGAGATCCTGGCGCAGGCGCTGCCGTACATCCGCAAGTACCACGGCAAGACCATGGTCATCAAGTACGGCGGCAATGCCATGACCGACCCGGCCCTGCAGCAGGATTTCGCCGAAGACGTGGTGCTGCTCAAGCTGGTCGGCATCAACCCGGTGGTGGTGCACGGCGGCGGCCCGCAGATCGAGACGCTGCTCAAGCGCCTGGGCAAGCAGGGCCAGTTCATCCAGGGCATGCGCGTGACCGACCCCGAGACCATGGAAGTGGTGGAATGGGTGCTGGCCGGCGAGGTGCAGCAGGACATCGTGGGCCTGATCAACCAGGCTGGCGGCAAGGCCGTGGGCCTGACCGGCCGCGACGGCGCCATGATCCGCGCGCGCAAGCTGCGCATGACCGACCAGAAGGACCCGAACCTGGAGCACGACGTCGGCCAGGTGGGCGACATCGTCAGCATCGACCCGGCCGTGGTGAAGGCCCTGCAGGACGACCAGTTCATCCCCGTCGTCAGCCCGATCGGCTTCGGCGAGCAGAACGAGAGCTACAACATCAACGCCGACGTGGTGGCCGCCAAACTGGCCACCGTGCTGCAGGCCGAGAAGCTGCTCATGCTCACCAACATCCGCGGCGTGCTCGACAAGGACATGCAGCTGCTCACCGAGCTCACGCCGCGCCAGATCGACGACCTGGTGGTCGACGGCACCATCTCCGGCGGCATGATCCCCAAGATCGCCGGCGCGCTGGACGCGGCCAAGAGCGGCGTCAACGCGGTGCACATCATTGACGGCCGCGTGCCCCACGCGCTGCTGCTGGAGGTGCTCGGCAACGAGCCTTTCGGCACCATGATCCGCTCCCACTGAGGCGGTCACTCACTGTCTTTGGAGGGCCCAACGGCGTTGAGGAAAAGTCAAGTTGCTGTGCGAGAATGGCCCAAACCACACGGATCGCTCACCCATGACATCCAACGCCCCTGAGTCCCCCTCCCCGGAAGACAAAGCCGCTGCCGCGCGCGAAGCCGCCGAGGCCATCGACGCGGCGGCCCATGCCGATGGGAACGGCGGGCGCAAGCGGCCCAAACCCGGCGAGCGCCGTGTGCAGATCCTCGAAGCCCTGGCCACCATGCTCCAGCAGCCAGGCGCCGAGCGCATCACCACCGCCGCCCTGGCGGCCAAGCTGGAGGTGAGCGAAGCCGCGCTGTACCGCCATTTCGCCAGCAAGGCCCAGATGTTCGAGGGCCTGATCGAGTTCATCGAACAGTCGGTGTTTGGCCTCATCAACCAGCTCGGCGAGCGCGAAGCCGACGCCAACGTGCGCTCGCGCAAGCTCGTCACCCTGCTGCTTCAATTCGGCGAAAAGAACCCCGGCATGACGCGCGTGATGGTCGGCGACGCGCTGGTGTTCGAGAACGAGCGCCTGCAGCAGCGCATGAACCTGTTCTTCGACAAGATCGAAGCCGCGCTGCGCCAGAACCTGCGCGAGACTTCGCTGGTGGCGGGAGCCGCCACGCCCACGGTCGATGCCCAGGCCGATGCCTCGGTCATCACCGCCTTCTGTGTCGGGCGCCTGCAACGGTTCGCGCGCAGCGGCTTCAAACGCTCGCCGAGCGAAAGCCTGGAGCACAGCCTCGCGCTGCTGCTGCCCATCGTTCGCCACTGAAACACGGCATTTAGGGCGCGGCCCCTAAACAAAGGTCACACAAAACGCCGGTGGTTTGCATCGGAGCCCGGTTTTGCGGTAAAAATAGAACGACCGTTCGTATTTATTCGGACGGTCGTTTTTTTCGAGCCCTCATCCAACCAGGACCGACCCCATGAGCGTCACACCCACTGCCCGCCGCGCGCGCGCCGACGCCCCGGCCCACAAGCCCTTGCAGAAGGGCCAGCAGACCAAGGCCGCCATCGTCGATGCCGCGCTCGGCCTGGCCACGCAGATCGGCCTGGAGGGTCTGTCCATCGGCGCGCTGGCCGAGGTCATGCAGATGAGCAAGTCCGGCGTGTTCGCCCATTTCGGCTCGCGCGAGGAACTGCAGATCTCGGTGGTGCGCGAGTACCACACGCGTTTCGAGGACGAGGTGTTCTACCCCGCCATGGCCGCGCCGCGCGGGCTGCCGCGCCTGCGCAAGCTGTTCGACAACTGGATGAAGCGCACCTCGGTCGAGATCGATTCGGGTTGCATCTACATCAGCGGCGCGGTCGAGTTCGACGACCGGCCCGGCCCGGTGCGCGATGCGCTGGCCAGCTCGGTCAACACCTGGCTCTCGGCCATGCGCCGCGCGGTCGAGATCGCGATCGAGGAAGGCCACCTGGCGGCCGACACCGACGCGTCACAGATGGCGTTTGAGATCCACGCTCAGATCCTCGCGCTGCACTACGAAGCCCGCTTCCTGCGCAGCCCCGACTCGGTGCGCCGCGCGCTGCAGGCGTTCGAGGGCATCGTGGAGCGCTACAGCCACGCCCCCGGCGATGCCCCCGCGCGCGCCCGCAAATCCCCGGTTCCTGCGCGCAAGCCGCAGGGCTGATCCCTTTCGCCTTTTCACAAACCCAGCACAGGAGTTCCTCATGCCCGTTTACAACCCGCCCCTGCGAGACATGCAGTTTGTGATGCACGAAGTGCTCAAGGTCACCGACGACTTCAAGGCCATGCCCCAGCATGCCGAAATGGACGTGGACACCATCAACGCCGTGCTGGAAGAAGCCGGCAAGTTCGCCACCCAGGTGATCTTTCCGCTCAACATCAGCGGCGACACCGAGGGCTGCACGCTCGACCAGAAGACGCACGAGGTCAAGACGCCCACGGGCTTCAAGGACGCGTACAAGACCTATGTGGAAGGCGGCTGGGCCGCGCTGTCGTGCGACCCCGCGTTCGGCGGGCAGGGCCTGCCGCTGGTGGTGAACCAGTGCTTCTACGAGATGATGAACTCGGCCAACCAGGCCTGGACCATGTACCCCGGTCTCACGCACGGTGCCTACGCCGCGCTGCACACCTACGGCACCGACGAGCAGAAGAAGACCTACCTGCCGAAGATGACCAGCGGCGAGTGGACCGGCACCATGTGCCTGACCGAACCGCATTGCGGCACCGACCTGGGCCTGATGCGCACCAAGGCCGAACCCCAGGCCGACGGCACCTACAAGCTCACCGGCAACAAGATCTTCATCAGCGCCGGTGAACACGACATGGCCGAGAACATCATCCACCTGGTGCTGGCCCGCCTGCCCGACGCGCCCCCCGGCATCAAGGGCGTGAGCCTGTTCATCGTGCCCAAGTTCAACGTGAAGGCCGACGGCTCGCTCGGTGAGCGCAACGGCATCTACTGCGGCGGCCTGGAACACAAGATGGGCATCCACGGCAACGCCACCGCGCAGATCGTGATCGACGGCGCCATCGGCACCCTGGTGGGCCAGCCCAACAAGGGCATGCAGGCCATGTTCGTGATGATGAACGCGGCCCGCCTGGGCGTGGGCAACCAGTCGCTGGGCCTGACCGAGGTGGCCTACCAGAACGCGCTGGCCTACGCCAAGGACCGCATCCAGATGCGCTCGCTGACCGGCCCCAAGGCCAAGGACAAGCCGGCCGACCCCATCATCGTGCACCCCGACGTGCGCCGCATGCTGCTCACCGCCAAGGCCTACGCCGAAGGCGGCCGCGCGCTGGCCATGTTCTGCTCGGTGCTGCTGGAGAAGGCGCACAACCACCCCGATGAGAAGGTGCGCAAGGACAGCGACGAGATGCTCTCGCTGCTGACCCCCATCACCAAGGCCTTCCTGACCGACAACGGCTACAACGCCGCCACGCAGTGCCAGCAGGTGTTCGGCGGCCACGGCTACATCAAGGAATGGGGCATGGAGCAGTTGGTGCGCGATGCCCGCATCAACATGATCTACGAAGGCACCAACACGATCCAGAGCCTGGATCTGCTGGGCCGCAAGGTGCTGGGCAACAACGGCGCCACGCTCAAGAAGTTCGGCAAGCTCGTGGGCGCGCTGGTGATGGAAGAAGGCGTCAACGAGAAGATGGCCGAGTTCATCAACCCGCTGGCGGTGCTGGGCGAGCAGATCACCAAGTTCACCACCGAGATCGGTTTCAAGGGCCTGCAGAACGCCGACGAAGTGGGCGCCGCCGCCGTGGACTACCTGCGCGTGGCCGGTCACCTGGTGTTCGGCTACTTCTGGGCCCGCATGGCGCAGGTCGCGCTGCGCGAGATCGCGGCCGGCAACACCGACCCGTTCTACACCGCCAAGCTGCAGACCGCGCGCTTCTACTTCGCCAAGCTGTTCCCCGAGACCGCGACGCTGATGCGCACCGCGCGCGCCGGCAGCAAGGTGCTGATGGACACCGACGCCGCGCTCGCGTAAACCCGTCTTTTCCCACCACCACCAGGAGACTTCCATGATCAAGACAACGCTGCTTGCTTCGCTTCTCGTTTTCGCCGGTCACGCGGTCGCGCAGATGTCGCCCGTCGGTCTGTGGAAAACGATCGACGACGACTCGAAGAAAGAGAAGTCCCTGGTGCGCATCAAGGAAAACAACGGCGTCTACAGCGGCACCATCGAGAAACTGCTGGACCCCAGCAGCAAGCAGGACGCGGTGTGCGACAAGTGCACCGACGAACGCAAGGACAAGCCCGTGCTGGGCATGACCATCCTGCGCAACCTGAAGCAGAGCGCCGACGACAAGACCGTCTACGACGGTGGCGACATCGTCGACCCGAACAACGGCAAGGTCTACCGCACGCGCCTCAAGCCGGTCGAAGACGGCAAGAAGCTGGAAATGCGCGGCTACATCGGCCCGTTCTACCGCACCCAGGTGTGGATCCGCGTCGAGTGAAGCCCGCGCGTCCGACCCCTTTCATGGAAAACCAATGAACCGATTTCAAGTGAAGAAAGTCGCCGTGCTCGGCGCTGGCGTGATGGGCGCGCAGATTGCCGCGCACCTGGTCAACGTCAAGGTGCCGGTGGTGCTGTTCGACCTGCCCGCCAAGGAAGGGCCGAAGAACGGCATCGTCAGCCGCGCGGTGGAAGGCCTGAAGAAGCTCAAGCCTTCGCCGCTGGGCGTGGCGGCCGATGCCAACCTGATCGGCCAGGCCAACTACGAAGAGCACATGGAGCAGCTGCGCGACTGCGACCTCATCATCGAGGCCATCGCCGAGCGCATGGACTGGAAGCTCGACCTCTACACCAGGATCGCGCCCTTCATCGCCGAGCACACCATCGTCGCGTCCAACACCTCGGGCCTGTCGATCACCAAGCTCAGCGAGGCCCTGCCCGCAGCGATCAAGCCGCGCTTCTGCGGCATCCACTTCTTCAACCCGCCGCGCTACATGACGCTGGTGGAGCTGATCGCCACGCCCACCACCGAGCCGCAGATCCTCAACGACCTGGAGACCTTCGTCACCAGCGGCCTGGGCAAGGGCGTGGTGCGCGCCAAGGACACGCCCAACTTCGTGGCCAACCGCATTGGCATCGCCGGCATGCTGGCCACCATGAAGGAGGTGGAGAACTTCGGCCTGACCTACGACGTGGTCGACGACCTCACCGGCAAGCGCCTGGGCCGCGCCAGCAGCGGCACCTTCCGCACCGCCGACGTGGTGGGCCTGGACACCATGGCCCACGTGATCAAGACCCTGCAGGACAACCTGAGCCTGGAGACCGACCCGTTCTACGGCAGCTTCGGTACGCCGCCCGTGCTCAAGGCGCTCATCGAGGCCGGCAACCTGGGCCAGAAGGCCAAGGCCGGTTTCTACAAGAAGGTGGGCCGCGACATCCTGCGCTTCGATCTGGAGAGCGGTGAGTACGTGCCCGGCGGGGAAAAGGCCGACGAGGTCTACGGTCGCATGCTCAAGCGCCCGGCCGCCGAGCGCCTGAAGCTGCTGCGCAACAGCGAAGGCCCGCAAGGCCGCTTCCTCTGGGCCATCCTGCGCAACAGCTTCCACTACGCCGCCGTGCACTTGGCCAGCATTGCCGAGACCGCGCGCGACGTGGACCAGGCCATGCGCTGGGGCTTCGGCATGAAGCAGGGCCCGTTTGAACTCTGGCAGGAAGCCGGCTGGCTCGAGGTGGCGAAGATGGTCCAGGAGGACATCGACGCCGGCAAGGCGCTCAGCAAGGCGCCGTTGCCCGACTGGGTGTTCAAGGGCCCGGTGGCCGAGGCCGGCGGTGTGCACACCGCGCAGGGTTCGTGGAACCCGGGCAAGGGCGTGTTCGAAGCGCGCCGGCAACTGCCGGTCTACCAGCGCCAGCACTTCCCCGAGCTGCTGCTCGGCGAGGCTGGCCCGAAGTTCGAGACCGCCGGCAGCGCCCTGGAAGAGAACGATTCGATCCGCCTCTGGACGCTGGACGAGCAGGTGCTCATCGCCAGCATCAAGACCAAGATGCACGCCATCAGCCCCGAGGTGTGCGAAGGCCTGATGGCCGCCGTGGACCTGGCCGAGAAGGAGTACCAGGGCCTGGTGATCTGGTCGGGTGACGAGCCTTTCAGCGCCGGCGCCGACCTGCAGGCCATGCTGCCGGCCTTCATGGCCGTGGGCGTGAGCGCCATCGAAGACGCTGAAGGCTTCATGCAGCAGACCATGCTGCGCCTGCGCTACGCCAACGTGCCGGTGGTCTCGGCCGTGCGCGGCCTGGCGCTGGGGGGTGGTTGCGAGATGGCGGTGTACAGCGCGCGCCGCGTGGTGCACATGGAAAGCTACATCGGCCTGGTGGAAGTCGGCGTGGGCCTGGTGCCCGGCGCCGGCGGTCTGACCTACATCGCCCGCCGCGCGGCCGAGAACGCCGAGACCTCCACGGGCAAGGACCTGCTGCCCTTCCTCACCGAAGGCTTCACCGCCGCGGCCATGGCCAAGGTGGGCACCAGCGCCATCGAGTCGCGCCAGCTGGGTTACGTGCTGCACTCCGACGTGATCGTGCCGCACAAGGACGAGTTGCTGTACGTGGCGATCAACGAAGCCAAGGGCCTGTTCAACGGCGGCTACCGCGCGCCGCACAAGCGCCTGTTCCCGGTGGCCGGCCGCGACGGCAAGGCCACCATTCTGGGCAGCCTGGTCAACATGCGCGACGGCGGCTTCATCAGCCAGCACGACTTCCACATCGCCTCGCTGATCGCCAACGTGGTGACCGGTGGCGACGTCGAGCCCGGCACGCTGGTGAACGAGGACTACCTGATGACGCTGGAGCGCCAGGCCTTCTGCTCGCTGATCGTGCACCCCAAGACGCAGGAACGCATCCTGGGCATGCTCAACACCGGCAAGCCTGTGCGCAACTAAGGACACGACATGAGCAAACAGATTCAAGACGCCTACATCGTCGCCGCCACCCGCACCCCCATTGGCCGTTCGCACAAGGGCTCCTTCAAGCACCTGCGCCCGGACGACATGCTCGCCCTCGCGCTGCGCTCGGCGCTGGCGCAGGCCCCCGGCCTGGACCCGAAGGCCATCGAGGACGTGATCTGCGGCTGCGCCATTCCCGAGGCGCAGCAGGGCCTGAACGTGGCGCGCATCGGTGCCATCCTGGCCGGCCTGCCCAACAGCGTGGGCGGCATCACCGTCAACCGCTTCTGTGCCTCGGGCCTCTCGGCCGTGCAGATGGCGGCCGACCGCATTCGCGTGGGCGAGGCTGACGTGATGATCGCCGCCGGCACCGAGAGCATGAGCATGGTGCCCATGATGGGCAACTCGCCCAGCCTCTCGCCCACCATCTTTCGCAACACCGACGACGTGGAGAGCTACGGCATCGCCTACGGCATGGGGCTCACGGCCGAGAAGGTGGCGCAGAAGTGGAAGGTCTCGCGCGAGGCGCAGGACGTTTTCGCCCTGCAGTCGCACCAGCGCGCCGTGCTCGCCATGAAGAACGGCGAGTTCAGCGACGAGATCACGCCGGTGGAAGTGACCGAGCGCAGCGTGGACCTGGCCAGCGCCGAGGTCAGCACGAGCACGCGCACCGTGAGCCTGGACGAAGGCGCGCGGCCCGACACCTCCCTCGAAGGCCTGGCCAAGCTGCGCACCGTGTTCGCCGCGCGCGGCTCGGTCACCGCCGGCAACAGCTCGCAGACCAGCGACGGCGCAGGCGCGCTCATCCTGGCCAGCGAAGCCGCCATCAAGCGCTTCGGCCTCACGCCGCTGGCGCGCTTCGTGAGCTACACCTCGCGCGGCGTGCCGCCGCACCTGATGGGCATCGGCCCGATCGAGGCCATTCCCGCCGCGCTGAAGTACGCCGGGCTCACGCAGGACCAGATCGACTGGATCGAGCTCAACGAGGCCTTCGCCGCGCAGTCGCTCGCCGTCATCAACACCCTGGGCCTGGACCCGAGCAAGGTCAACCCCATGGGTGGCGCCATCGCGCTGGGCCACCCGCTGGGCGCCACCGGCGCCATCCGATCGGCCACCGTGGTGCACGCGCTCAAGCGGCACAACAAGAAGTACGGCATGGTCACGATGTGCGTGGGCATGGGCCAAGGGGCCGCAGGCATTTTCGAAAGGGTCTGACGACCCACCCCCGCGCCGCGCCTGCGGCGCGTCACCCCCTGAAAGGGGGCGATGCCTGCGGCCCGGCAAAGCCGGTTCCGCGGCATCCCTGGATCGGCGTTGCTTCGCCCCGGATGGACTGTCGCGAGGCGGACGTTGAATTGTTCCGGCCTCTTGCACACTCCTCGCATGACCCCACACGCTCTCGACCAGGCCGTCGCGCTGCACCCCACCGGCGCCCACCAATACCGCGGCGCCACCTCGCCCGCCTACGCCAACATGGTGGGGCCGTTCGGCGGCATCACGGCCGCCGCGGCCATGCAGTCGGTGATGCAGCACCCTGAGCGCCTGGGCGAGCCGATCTCGCTCACGGTGAACTACGCCGCCGCCCTGGCCGATGGCGAGTTCGCCATCACCGCGCGGCCGGTGCGCACCAACCGCTCCACCCAGCATTGGGTGATGGAGATCACCCAGCCCGATGCGAGCGGCGCGCCCGCCACCGTGCTCACGGCCACCGCCGTCACCGCCGTGCGGCGCGAGACCTGGGGCGTGGACGACGAGCCCATGCCCGCCGTGCCCGCGCCCGACCGCGTCGCGCGCACCACCATCGCGCCGCAGGTGGCCTGGCCCCAGCGCTACGCCATGCGCTTCATCACCGGCACCATTCCCGAGCGCTGGGACGGCCAGGGCGACACCAGCCTGATCCAGATGTGGGTGCGCGACGAACCGCAGCGCGGGCTCGACTTCACTAGCCTGTCCGCGCTGGCCGACGTGTTCTACCCGCGTGTCTGGCTGCGCCGCGCCAAGCCTGTGCCCACGGGGACGGTGTCGATGACGGTGTACTTCCACGCCGGCTCGGCCGAGCACACCGCCACCGGCAGCGGCTGGCTGCTCGCGCAGGCGCGCGGCCAGGCCTTCCGCAACGGTTTCTTCGACCAGACCGCGCAGCTCTGGAACGAGGCGGGCGTGCTGCTGGCCACCACGAACCAGATCGTCTATTACAAGGAATGAGGCGCCTTCAGGGCCGACCGAGGAAGAGATACAGACCGGTGTAGCCGCGCGGCGCGCTCACGATGCTCAGGTAGAGCGGGCCGATGCCGGTGTCCGCACCCACGAACAGGCTGGAGCCCGCGCGCAGGTCGCCCAGCGAAATGTCGCGGCGCGCCGTCCAGGCGTTGCCGGCCTCCAGTGAGCCGCCCACGAACAGGGCGCGCGCCACGCCCACGCTCCAGGGCAGGCGCTGGTAGTAGGTGAGGCGGCCGAACACCAGGTAGTTGCCCGCCACCTGACCCACGCGGTAGCCCGAGAGCTGCTGGAAACCGCCGAGCGAGTACTCGTCGATCGCGCCCAGGGGGATCTGGTTGGTCTTGGCGAGCCGCGCGCCGAAGTTGAGGGTGTGCGGTCCCCAGCTCGTCACCGCCGTGGCCGTGCCCTCGAAGCTGGTGAAGCTGCTGCTGTGCGCGCCGTCGAAGCTGCGCCGCCCGAACACCACCTCGCCTTGCGCCCGGTAGCCGTGCGACGGGAAGTTGGCGTAGTCCAGCTGGTCGGCGATCACCGCGCCGCGCAGGCCGACCTCGCGCCACTTCAGCGAGGCCGTGTTGGCCGCGATGCTGGCGGCCACCAGCTCCGGCGTCACCTTGCGCTGCGCCGCCATCACGCCCACGCGCATGTCGCCCACATTGCCGAGCAGGCCCATGGGCCAGCCGATGTCGGCGCCCACGCGCAGGCTCTGCCGCTGCGCCAGCGCCAGAGCTTCGCCATCGGCGCCGAACAGCTCGACCTTGCGCAGGTTCGCGTCCACGTAGGCCGCGGCGAAGCGGTCGCTGCGCAGGGTCAGCGGCTGGTAGATCTCGGAATAGAGGCCCAGCGTCTCGCCCACCTGCACCCGGTTGCGCCACTCGGCGCCGGTGTCGTTGAGCCAGTGCCGGTTGTGGCTGATGCGCAGGTTGAACGCGCCCTGGCCCTGGAAGTCGGTGCGCAGGTCCAGCCCCACGCGCAGGTAGTTCGGGCCCCAGGCGTTCTCGCGCAGGTGCACCTTGAGGTCTTCGGCGCCGTCCTCGCGCCGGGTCAGCGTGTAGTCCACGGCCTCGAAGTCGCCCATGGCCGCGAGCCGCTGCAGGTCGTTCTCGAGCTTGGGCACGTCCAGCCGCTGGCCTTCCGAGGTGTCCAGCACGGTGGCCAGGCGCTCGGCGCGGATCTCGTTCACGCCTTCGAAGGTCACCGAGGCCACGGTGCCGATGCGGCCCGTGTTGGCCTTCTCCTGTTCCGCGCGCGCGGCCACCCAGCGCTGGTAGCGCGGTGCATCCGCCGAGAAGCGCGCCAGCGCATCGGCCACCGTTTTCGCGTAATCGTTGCCGATCTTCACCAGCTCGGGGGCCTTGCCGAAGTCGGACGAGGTGAGCTGCCCCAGCGGCGGCGTCAGCAGCAGGTCGTTCGGCGTCAGCGTGGCGATGCTGGCCTGCACGTTCTGCTCGGTCAGGATGTTCACCATCTGCGTGGTGATGCCCACCACGCTGCCCAGCGTCTCGCGCCCGGCCAGCGGCGTGCCGATGTTGACCGCGATCACCACGTCCGCGCCCATGCGGCGCGCCACCGCGATCGGCAGGTTGTCCACCAGCCCGCCGTCGCCCAGGATGCGACCGTCCACCGCCAGCGGCGAGAACACGCCCGGCACCGACATGCTCGCGCGCAGCGCGGCCGCCAGGTCGCCGTGGTCCAGCACCACGGCCTTGCCGGTCTCCATGTCGGTGGCCACCGCGCGAAACGGCGTGGGCAGGCCGTCGAAGTTCGCCAGGTGGCGCGTGGACAGCGTGTAGCGGCGCAGCAGCATCTCCAGCGAGCGGGTGGAGACCGCGCCCGTGGGCAGCACGAAGGCGCCGTCGCGGAAACCCAGCATCAGCACCGGCGAGAGCTCGAAATCCTCTTCCTTGCGGCGCTGCGAGAGCAGCTGGCGCGGCTCGCGGCGGTCGAACAGGTCGCCCCAGTTCACCGCCAGGATCTCGCGCTCCAGTTCGTCCGCCGTCATGCCGCTGGCGTACAGGCCGCCGACGATCGCCCCCATCGACGTGCCCACGATCAGGTCCACCGGCACGCGCGCCGCCTCCAGCGCCTTCAGCACGCCCACATGCGCGAAGCCGCGCGCCCCGCCGCCCGAAAGCACCAGGCCCACGCGCGGGCGTTCGGCCTGCGGGGCGGGGCTGGTCGGTTGCGCCAGTGCGGGGGCGCCGGCCAGCAGCAGGGCGAGCGCGCCGGCGAGGCCGTGGACGAAGAGGGCGGTGAGTCGGGCGGGCATGGGAGGAACGGCACCTGTGAGCAGCGGCGCCGCCGTGGCGCCCGGAAGCGGCAAGTGTAGGCGGGGGCTGTGTCCCGGGTGCGGCCGGAAACACCCTGTCACGCACCGGTCATCCCCTGGACGGGTCGCCTCAAAAAAGCACGCCCGTTCGTGGTAATTTGCGGGTCCCTTCCCGCACATCCTGAGACACCCCATGAGCGACATCCTCGTCCACACCGAAGCCGGCGTCAGCACCCTCACCTTCAACCGCCCGGACAAGAAGAACTCCATCACCGCCGCCATGTACGGCCAGCTGGCCGACGCGCTGCAGGCCGCGCAGGACGACGCCACCGTGCGCTGTGTCGTGCTGCAGGGCAACGAGACCATCTTCTCCGCCGGCAACGACATTGCCGACTTCCTCAACAACCCGCCCGCCGGGGTCGACTCGCCGGTGTTCCGTTTCCTGCGCGGCATCGCGCAGTTCCCCAAGCCGCTGGTGGCGGCGGTGTGCGGCCCGGCCGTGGGCGTGGGCACCACGATGCTGTTCCACTGCGACCTGGTCTATGCGGGCGACAACGCGGCCTTCTCCATGCCCTTCGTGAACCTCGGTCTGTGCCCCGAGGCCGCGTCCAGCCTGCTGGTGCCGCAGATGCTGGGCTACCACCGCGCCGCCGAGGCGCTGCTGCTGGGCGAACCCTTCATGGCCGAGGCCGCGCTGGAAGTGGGCCTGGTCAACCGCGTGCTGCCGCCGATGGAGGCCGCCGGCTACGCCCAGGCCGTGGCGCGCAAGCTCGCGGCCAAGCCCCTGAGCGCGCTGATCGAAACCAAGCGCCTGATGAAGAAACACCAGACGCAGCAGGTGCTGGCCGTGATGGCCGAAGAGGGGGCCAGCTTCGGCCGCATGCTGGGCGAGCCGGCGGCGCGCGAGGCGTTCGGTGCGTTCATGGAGCGCAGGAAGCCGGACTTCTCGAAGGTGTGAGGCGAAGAACGGCCGCTTCGGAAGCCGTTTTTCATTTGTCCAAAAAAATGGACAATTATTAGTGATATGTTCATAATATTGGACATATGAACGAGCTGAACCATGCCGCTGTGCTGGAACGCCAATTGCTTTTGCAGTTGGGTGACCGGCTCAAGCGCCTGCGCAAGGCGCAAGGCCTGAGTGCGGTGGACATGGCCAGTCGCGTGGGCATTTCGCGCACCACGCTCAGCGCCGTTGAAGCCGGCGACCCTGGGCCGTCCATCGGCACCTACCTGCGTGTCATGTCGGTCCTGGGTATCAGCGGTGAACTGGCGCTGTTGGCGGGCGATGCCTTGCAACCGGCGCCGCCTGGCGGTGCAGCCGCCACATCCCGCCGCGCCAGGCCGGTCGTGCAGGTGCTGGTCTCGTCCGACGAATCGCGCCATCAGATTCAAGATCTGCAAAGTCTGGCGCTCCATGAAGAGGCGGTGCGCCTCGTCCGTGTCAATCCGGCCTTGCTGCAGCGGGCGCAGGACACGCTGGATCGTTGGCGCCGATCCGGCCCGTCGCGCTCCAGTGGGTTGTGGAGCGAATGGCAGGACATCCTGGACCATGGCCGATGGCGCAAGGCCTTGGGGCGAACCCGTCGAGCGCAGGAGCTTCGGCAGGCCTCGCCCCTGGTGACGGTGCTTCCTGACAATGCACGCCAGCGCATCCTGACTCAGGTGAGCGGGCTCAAGAAAGGCATCGTGCTGGGCGGCACGGAAAGCAAGGCAGAACCATGACTCGCGAAGAACTCGAACACATCATTCGCGCCAGTGCCGATGTGACGGACCAGTACGAGTTCATGATCATTGGCAGCCAGTCGATCCTGGGCTCCATCCCGAACCCGGACGCGGTTTTCACGGTGTCGGCAGAGGCGGACATCTACCCTCTGCAAAAACCCGAGCTCGCCGAAAAGATCGAAGGCGCGATCGGCGAAGGCTCGCGGTTTCTGCCTGGCGCTGCTCGCACACCGTTATGTCGCGCTGGAGCAGGTGCAGGCCCTCGTCGCCACCATGCCCATGGATGACGCGCGTCAGCGTCGGCTCCGTGCCACCATCCGTCGATGGGCGAAATCCATGGGCATCGCTGAATGAACGCGGCACGTTCGAGCGGTGCAGAGCCCGGCGACACCCGATAGCGGTTCTCCACGAATGCGGTATGAAAGCAGTATGTTGTTGCTCTCCCGATAGATCTGCATCCTCGCGGATACCGCAAAGTACGACGCGCTCTGCGTCTCGAGCGGTGACACACGCCGGATTCGAGCAACCAGAAGGGGCGGGGGTCGAACGTGGGCGTGTTCCTCCGCCCCGGCTCCATCCAAACGCCGGACTGCACCAGAGCAGCTGGCGGAAGTGGCGCGCCAATTGCGCGAGGCGTTCGGTGCGTTCATGGGGCGCAGGAAGCCGGATTTCTCGAAGGTGTGAAGCGGCAGCGGGCGCCTCGCTACACCCCGATGGGGTTGTGCTTGTGACGGGGGGGTGGACGATTCGCCACCTCGTCCCACAGCTCTTTCAGGGTCGCGTTTCGCTTGTTTTCTGCAGCGTCCTGCCAAGGCGGGTCTCGGTTTTCTTGTCAGCCTCGCCATCGAAGAAGCGACCCAGGCAGTCGAGAAACAGGGCTTCATCCTCATCCCAGCGCGCTTTGTCTAGCGCCGCGTGCTCTGTGTCGATCGAGTGGCTGAACCGTATTCTGAACTCCTGGGTCGCCAAGGCAAACAGGGTGAGGCAAGACTGGAACTTGCAGGTGTCGTGACGGAAGAAGTCCTGGGCCGTGAGGTCGGTCCGACGTAACAGGTGGCGGCATAAGGTTCTCAGCCGGTCGCCCAGGATGGGGTGTTCCAGGTAGGCCATCGCTTCGTACACATCCTCGATGCCAAATTGCTGGGCGATCCAGGTCGGTTCGACACCGATCTCTTCCTTGTTGAAGCGGAGTTGGGGATAGGCGTACCACATGTAGTGCGCATCCTTCGCCGGCGCCTTCTTGGCCTCGCAGAGCATCTGATCCCATTGGGTCTGGCTGCTGTCCCTCGGCGCCGTCTGGTCCTGCGCGGCCAGAAACCCGTCCAGTCGCTGTTGGAGCGCCTGCATGGAATGGGTCTTTTGAAAGGCCGCATGGGACAGCAACGGAAAGGTTTCCCGATCTGTCCTTCCCAGCTCAACCAACCTCGTGCGCATCCACTCCCGTAGCGCGTAGTCCTGCTGGCTGTCCAATTCGCAAATGTTGTCCTGCACGCGATCAAGCAGTGGTTGGATCATGGGGTCGTCCTTGTGATGCTTGATTGCGACGACCAGCGCATCGAAGCAGATCCGTTGCCAGTACACCCTGTAATTTGCCGGCATTGAAGTCACGGGAACCAGCTTCAATGCCTGCAAGCGCTGAAGGATGTCTTCGCTGTCGCCCGCCAGGCAGGCATCGAGCACTGCCCGCCATCGGATCTCCAGGAAGGGTCGAATGTGGGAGCTCAGCTTGTCTTCGTCGAAAATACTTCCCTTGTGTTTCGCAACGCGCATAACCTTGTCGCGGACCTTCTCCACCTGAACCTGGCTTTCCGCCACCATGTCGGCGATCATCTCGTCGATGCCCGGGGCAGTCTTCTCAGGCGGCACATGCTCGATGACGGATGGCGTCTCCGTCGGCCGTTGCTCGCTCAGCCGTTCCAGAAGATAGGCGATCTTGCTTCGCGACTTGTCTGCCGATTCGGTGTGGCCATAGCGGTTCGCCCGGAAAAGGGCCGCGCAAATGCGCTTCTGATCGTGATCGAGGTTCTTGTCCTGGAGCCAGGTGTCGGCATCGTCCGGTGCACGTTTTCCCTGCAGGCAGTCCATCACATGCCGGGCCGTGCGAGGGTTGCCGTCGATGTGATCGGCGGCGCTTTTCAGCACATCGACAAATTCGGGGTCCGACAGGGCCTGGACGTCCTTTGGGGGCAGTGCGGCCCAGCGCTTTTCCACACCTGCCGTGTCGGAAGAGGTGTTCGTGGAGATGTGTGGCTTGCTGCGGGACGCGGAGAAACAAGTGAACAGGTTGGGCATGGTTGAACCAGGGTTTCACAGAGACAAGGGCACAAGGCCCGCCTGGGGCCTTGAGTTGCTTGTTCCCATCATTGGTTCAACAAAAAAGGTGGTTGGTGCTTTCAGGCCGCGCAAGCCTCGGCCGCCACGCCCAGCCGCGTGGCGAGTGCCGCCACCAACGCCGCCGCCTCGTCGGCCGTGCCGGCCACGCCATAGACATAGTTGTCCGGCCGCACCAGCGCCGCCACGCTCTGGTGGCGTTGCAGCCAGGCCTCGGCCACACCGTCGGTCTCCAGTGCGTCCGCCGTGCCGAGTGCGACGGTGCGCAGCCACGGCAGGGCGCCCGCGATGCCGGGCGCGGTCTGGCCGGGGGCCAGCACCAGCCGCCAGCCGTTGCCCGCGATGGCGTCCATGCGCTGGCGCTGCGGGCCGCGCAGCAGCCAGGGCTGGGGAAACAGGCTGCCGCGCGCGGCATGGTGGTCCTGCGCGGCGAGCCAGCCGGTGGTCAGCGGCGGCAGGATGTCCTGGCGCGGCGTGTCTTTCACCTTGCCGCCGCATTGGGCCAGCATCGCCGCGTCGCGCTCGCGCGCTTTCACCGGGTCGCGCTGGCAGATCACCGCGCCCACGTGCTTGATGCGGCTGGTGAGTTCGCGCACGTGGGCCTTGCGCTCGTCGCCGTAGCTGTCGAGCAGGGCTTCGGCGCTCGCGCCGGTGACTTCGCCGCGCAGCACGGCCGCGAGTTTCCAGGCGAGGTTGCTCACATCGCGGATGCCCTGGCACATGCCCTGGCCCAGGAAGGGCGGTTGCATGTGCGCCGCGTCGCCCGCCAGGAACACGTGGCCCCGGCGCCACTGCTGCGCCACCAGGGCGTGGAAGCGGTAGCTCGACTGGCGCCACAGCGTGCCGTCCTCGGGCGTGATCCAGCGCGAGAGCAGGCGCCAGGTTGCTTCGGGTGTGGCGGCGTGTTTCGGGTCTTCGCCCGGGTTGAGCGAGATTTCCCAGCGGCGGTGGTTCTTCGGGCCGATGACCAGGGTGCAGGGCCGCTCGGGCTCGCAGTACTGCACGCTCACCTTGGGCAGCTTGGCCAGGCCGCGCTCGTTCATGAGCACGTCCACCACCAGCCAGGGTTCGTCGAAGTCCAGGTCTTCCAGCGGCATGTTCAGTTGTGTGCGCACCGGGCTGGAGCCACCGTCGCAGGCGATGGCGTAGCGGGCATGGAGGGTGCGGCCGTCGCGCAGCGACAGGCTCACGCCCTGTGTGTCCTGCGACAGCGTGTCCATCTCCACCCCGAGGTCCATCACCACGTTCGGCATCTGCGCCACGCGCTCGCGAAGCACGCGCTCCACCTCAGGCTGGGTGAACACCATCGAAGGTGTGTAGCCTTGCGGGAAGGGCGGCGCCACCATGGTCATGCGGCGGATCAGCTGACCGTCCACGCCGAAATACTCGGAAGGCGTGAAAGGCTCGCAGAACGGCGCCACGGCCTCGGCCACGCCCAGTTGCTGGAACACCCGCATGATCTCGTGGTCCAGCGCGATGGCGCGCGGGATTTCGTGGACCTCCGTGAGCCGGTCGCACACGTACACGCGCAGGCCGGCCTGGCCCAGCAGGCCCGCGGCCACCACGCCCGAAGGCCCGCAGCCCACGATGGCGACATCGAACAGGTCGTGGTGCATGGTCAGGCCCGCTCGTTCACGATGGGGTTGACCAGCGTGCCGATGCGCTCGATCTCCACCTCGAAGGTGTCGCCGGCCTTCATCCACACCGGCGGCGTGCGCGCCTGGCCGACGCCGGCGGGCGTGCCCATCACGATCACGTCGCCGGCTTCCAGCGTCAGCACCTCGGCCAGCAGCGCGATGGTCTCGGCCACGCTGAAGATCATGTCGCTGGTGTTGGCGTCCTGCATCACCTGGCCGTTGAGGCGGCCCTGGATCTTCAGGCCGGCGGCGCCGGGCGGCAGTTCGTCGGCGGTCACCAGCACCGGGCCGAAGCCGCCGGTGCCATCGAAGTTCTTGCCGATGGTCCATTGCGGCGTGCGCTTCTGGTAGTCGCGCACGCTCATGTCGTTGAAGCAGCTGTAGCCGAACACATGGGCCAGCGCGTCCGCCTGCGTGGTGTGGCGCGGCACTTTGCGGCCGATGACGACGGCGAGTTCGGCCTCGTAGTCGAACTTGCCGGAGACGCGGGGCACCACGCCGGCGTCGCCGTGCGCGATCAGCGAGGAACTCCCCCGGTAGAAGAACCAGGGGTAGTCGGGCTTCTCGCGGCCGCCTTCCTTGGCGTGGTCGAAGTAGTTGAGGCCCAGGCACACGGTCTTGCCGGGTTCGGGCACCAGCGGGGCGAGCGCCGTGCCGGCCAGGGGCTGGCGTGCGGCCTTGGCGGCCAGCGCCGCGTTCGCAGCGGCGTGCAGGTCCACGCCCGCCTTGAGCGCGGCGCGCAGGTCGGCGGGCACCTGGGGCTGGGCGTCGTTCAGGTCGATCAGGTCGGCGCCGTCGACGACGGCCAGGCGAGGCGCGCCATCGCGCAGGTAGGTGGTGAATTTCATGGTGCGGTCAGGTTGCAGAAGAAAAAACGGGTTCAGGGCAGGGGCGCGAACAGCACGCGGCGTTGCGCTTCCTTCAGGGTGGCGCCGGGCGGGGGCGAGATGCCCCACTGGTCGACGCGGCCGGGTGGCCACTTCCAGTCCGCCGGGCCACGCGGCACGTAGCTGCTGTCCACCTGCTCGACCTCGGCCGTGTACTCGATGACGATGCCGAAGGGGTCGATGAAGTAGTTGAAGAGGTTGTTGCCCGGGCCGTGGCGGCCGGGACCCCACTCGATGGGGTGGCCGGCGTCCTTCATGCGGCCGCCGCCGCGCATCACCGAGTCGGCGTCGGGCATCAGGAAGGCGATGTGGTTGAGCGCGTCGTTGTCGGCCACGCCCACCGCGAGCGTGTGGTGGTCGCTGTTGCAGTTCATGAAGGCGATGGCCACGGTGCGGTCGGCCAGCGTGAAGCCCAGGGCTTCGGTGAAGAAGCGCTGCGTCTCGTCCACCGCGTGGCTGTTGAGCACCACGTGCGTGAGCCGCGCGGGCCGGTCGCGCTGCGGCCCGGTGTCTTCGGGTCGCGCATCGCCGTGAACGATCTGGAGCACGCGGCCGTGCGGGTCGCGCAGCGTGAGGCCGGTGCCGCCGGCCGGGTCGTTTGTGAGAGGGCCGATGGGCGAGAGCAGGGTGCCGCCCGCGCGCGGCACGGCGTCGGCCACGGCGCGCAGCGCGTCGAGGCTGCGCGCGCGCAGCGTGACCTGGCGGATCTGCGGCACCGGGCCGCCCGCGTGCAGCGCGAGCAGGTGGTGGTCGCTGCCGGTGCCGCGCAGGTAGATCGTCTGTTCGCTGCGGTGCGCCACGCTCAGGCGCCAGACCTCGGTGTAGAAGGTTTCGGCCTGCGCGAGGTCGGGCACGTTGAGGGCCACGCTGCGCACGGCCTCGATCCAGGGGGAGCTCATGGGGCGGTCACTTTCTTGTGTTGCCGGCCGAGAAAACGCTCGGCGTTCTGGTGCACCAGGCGCGCGGTGGTGTCGGCGTCGAAGCCGGCGGCTTCGATGCGCTGCACCGGCGTGGCGTCGTGGAAGTTGAAGGGGTAGTCGGTGCCGACCATCAGTTGCGTGTCGCCGAAGCTGGCCACCAGGTGGCGCAGCGTGGGCGTGTCGAACACCAGGGTGTCGTAGAACAGGCGGCGCGCCTGATCGGCCGGGGCTTCGAGCACGCTGTCGCGCAGGGCGGGGAACACGCCCCAGCCCTGCTGCAGGCGCGGCAGCAGCGAGGCCAGCGTGCCGCCGCCGTGGCTGAAGGCGATGCGCAGCTTCGGCCGGCGCACCAGCAGGTTGCCGGTGATCACCGAGGCGGCGGCCAGGCCCACGTCGCCAGGGTAGGCGATCACCTGCTGCAGTTGGGCATGGCCCACCAGGCGTTCCATGCCGGCGGGCCGGATCGCGTGCACGAACACCGCCGCACCCAGCGCCTCGCAGGCCTCGAAGAAAGGGTCGAACACCGGCGCGCCGATCGGCACGCCGTTGATGTTGCTGCCCACCTCCACGCCCGCGAAGCCGAGCGTCTTCACCGCGTATTCCAGCTCGCGGATGGCGAGGTCCACGTCCTGCAGCGGCACGGCGCCCAGGCCGGCCAGCTGGCCTTCGCCCGCGTCCACCATGGCGGCGATCTGGTCGTTGAGGAAGCGCAGCAGCTGCTGCGCATCGGCCGCCGGCATCCAGTACGACAGCAGCTCGGGCATGGGCGACATCACCTGCAGGGCCAGGCCCATGCCGGGCAGGTCCTGCAGGCGCTTGGGCACGTCCCAGCACTTGTCGGCGACGGTGCGGTAGTTCTTGCCCGCGATCATCACGTGGCGGTGGCAGGGCTGCGCCGGCGCCATGGACGGCCAGTCGGCCGGCATGCTGCGACCGATGTAGGCCGGGAAGTTCTCGGGCACCACGTGCGCATGCACGTCGATGCCGCCGCAGGTGCAGGGAGCCAGTGCCGCCACGCCGTTCACTCCGCCGTGATGCCGAGGGACTTGATGACCTCGCGCCAGCGCTCGTGCTCGCCGCGCATGAAGGCCTCGAACTCGGGCACCGACATCTTCGGCTCGGCCAGCGAGCCCAGGGTCTGCAGGCGCTGGGCCACCTCGGGCTGGCGCAGCACGGTTTCCAGGTCGCGGTTCACGCGCGCCACCACGTCGGCCGGCGTGCCGGCGGGCGCGAAGAGACCGTTCCAGCCGGTGTACTCGAAGCCGGGGAAGGTCTCGGCCAGGGCCGGCACGTTGGGCATGTCGGGCTGGCGTTGCGCGGTGCTGATGGCGAGCGCGCGCAGCTGGCCGCTCTTGAGGAAGGCGGTGAGCGCGGCGTCGGGAAGGCACACCAGCTGGATGCGGCCGCCGATCAGGTCCTGGATGGCTTCCGGGCCCTTGGTGTACGACACGTGGTTGAGCTTCACGCCGCCCTTCACGGCCACGCTGTCGGCCAGCATGCCCGAGAAGGTCTTGGGCCCTTCGGTGCCG
The DNA here is from genome assembly GCF_057809615.1 of Hydrogenophaga sp. FG152. Lineage (NCBI taxonomy): Bacteria > Pseudomonadati > Pseudomonadota > Betaproteobacteria > Burkholderiales > Comamonadaceae > Hydrogenophaga > Hydrogenophaga sp. FG152. The sequence continues at coordinate 101,349 of NZ_JBMDKH010000002.1, forward strand.
ATGGTGACGGTGCCCGGCTGCGCCTTGGCGGCGGCCAGGGCCTGGGCCAGGTCCTTGAACGGCGCGGCGGCAGTGGTGGCGATCACGAAGGGGCTGCGGCCCACCAGGCGCACCGGCGCGAAGTCCTTTACCGGGTCGTAGGGCAGGGCCTTGAAGGTGAAGGCGTTGGTCACCATCGCGGCGGTGGTGGCGTAGTAGAAGGTGTAGCCGTCGGCGGCCGAGCGCGCGGCGGCCTGCGCGCCGATCACGTTCTGGCCGCCCGGGCGGTTCTCCACCACCACGCCTTGGTTCCACACGCGGGCGAGCTGCTCGCCGACGTAGCGCGCCAGGATGTCGGGGCCGGCGCCGGCCGGCTGCGACAGGATGAATCTCACCGGGCGCTGCGGCCAGGCCGGGGTTTGCGCGTGCAAGGCGCCGGCCAGCGGCAGGAGGAGCGCGGCTCCCGCGAAGTCTCTGCGTTTCATGGTCTTGTCTCCTGGGGGCGCCGTGCGTGCGGCGCCGGTGGTTGTGGGAAGAGTCCGCTGCGCATGCTAGGGATCTGTGCCGTGGATGACCAGACGGCTGCGTGGATTCATAGAATCCATGCCATGGATATCCGGAACGTGGACCTGAACCTGCTCGTGGTGTTCGACGCCATGGCGAAACATTGCAGCGTGGGCCGCGCGGGCGAGGCCCTGGGTCTGAGCCAACCGGCCACCAGCGCGGCGCTGGCGCGGCTGCGCACCGTGTTCGACGACGCGCTGTTCGTGCGCGCCGGCACGCAGATGAAGCCCACGCCACGTGCGATGGAGCTGGCGCCGGCGGTACAGCGCGTGGTGGAGACGATCAACGCCGAGATCCTGCAGAAGGCCAGCTTCGACCCCACACGGGCGGAGCGCACCTTCACCATCCTCACGCCCGACATCGGCGAGGTGGCCTTCCTGCCCGGCGTGCTGCGGCGGCTGCGGCAGGAGGCCCCGCAGGTGCGCCTGCGGGCCACGGCGCGCACGCGCTTCGCCGCCGCCGAGGCGCTGGAGTCGGGCGAGGCGGACCTGGCCGTGGGGTTTTTTCCCGACCTGCACAAGGCCGGCTTCTTCCAGCAGGCGTTGTTCAAGACCTCGTACGCCTGCGTGAGCTGCGCGCACGCCGGGCCGGCGGTGGAGCGCATGACGCAGCGCCAGTACCTGGCGGCGCGGCACGTGGTGGTGCGGCCCGACGGGCGCGAGCACCTGCTGGACCGCTACCTCGACGAGAAAGGCTGGCAGCGCCACGTGACGCTGGAGCTCTCGCACTTCATGAGCCTGCTGTCGCTGCTGCCGGGCACCGACCTCGTGGCCACGGTGCCGGAGGACATCGCGACGGTGATGGAGCGCCACATCGCCATCCGCCGCATCGCCTTGCCGTTCGCCGTGCCGGTGATCGACGTGCAGCAGTTCTGGCACCGCCGCATGCAGCACGACCCGGCCAACCGCTGGCTGCGCGGCCTGTTCCACGAGGTGAACCGGCGCGAGGCGAACGAGGGCTTGCGTCCCTAGCGGGAAAACCGCGCGGGCCGCTTGTCGAGCCGGGCGCGCATGCCCTCGTGCTTGTCGGGGCTGGCGAAGGCGGTCTGGAAGGCGTTGCGCTCGTACTCCAGGCCGGCCGACAGCGGCGTTTCCATCGCCATCAGCACCGACTCCTTGATCAGGCGCAGCGCCACCGCCGGCAGCTCGGCCAGCTGCTGCGCCAGGGCCAGGGCGGTGGCGTCAACCGCTTCGTCGTCGAGCACCTCGGCCACCAGGCCGCACCGCGAGGCGGTCTCGGCGTCGATCGGTTCGCCGAGCAGCAGCAGCTTCATCGCCCCGAACTTGCCCAGCGCCCGCGTGAGCCGCTGCGTGGCACCGCCGCCGGGCATGATGCCCACCTTCACCTCGGGCTGGCCGAAGCGCGCGCTGCGCCCGGCCAGGATCAGGTCGGCGTGCAGCGCCAGCTCGCAGCCGCCGCCCAGGGCGTGGCCGCGCACCGCCGCGATCACCGGTTTGCGGCAGGCGGCGATGGGGCCCCAGAGCAGGTCGTGCCGGCGTGCGAGTAGGTCCATAGGCGTGGCGTCCACGTACTCGTTGAGGTCGGCGCCCGCGCAGAAGGCGCGGGCACCGCCGGCCAGCACCAGCACACGCACTGACGGGTCCGCGTCCAGGCGGCGGAAGGCCTCGGCCAGCGCGTGGCGCAGGGCCAGGTTCAGCGCGTTGAACACCTCGGGCCGGTTCAGGCGCAGCAGGGCCACCCCTTCGAAGGGCCGCTCTTCCAGCAGGATGCCCTCGCTCATGCCGCGCCCCCGCTGAACACCGGTGCCCGCTTCTCGAAGAAGGCGGCCACGGCCTCGGCATGGTCGGCCGTGTGGTGGGCCAGGCCCTGCAGGCGGCCGGCGGCCACGAGCGCCTCGTCCAGCGTGCCGGTGCGGGCCTGCTGCAGCAGCTGGCGCGTCCAGCGCAGCACCTGCGGCGGGTTGGCCGCGATGCGCCCGGCCAGGCGCAAGGCCTCGTCGAGCAGGGCCTCGGGCGCGACCACGCGCGAGACCAGGCCGAAGCGCAAGGCCTCTTCGGCGTCGATGGCATCGCCGGTGAGCGCCATCTCGGCCGCGCGCGCGTGGCCGATCACGCGCGGCAGCAGCCAGCAGCCACCGTCACCCGGCACGATGCCGACCTTGACGAAGCTCTCGGCGAAGCGCGCGGTGCTGGACGCGATGCGCAGGTCGCACATGCAGGCCAGGTCGTTGCCGGCGCCGATGGCCGGGCCGTTGACCGCCGCGATGATGGGCACCTGCAGCGCCTCGAAGGCGCGCGGAATGCGCTGGATGCCCTCGCGGTAGCCCTGGGCGATCTGCTCGGGCGAGCCGGCGAACATGCCGGTGCGGTCGCGCATCTCGGCCACGTTGCCGCCCGAGCAGAAGGCGCTGCCCGCGCCGGTGAGGACGGCCACGCGCACGCCCAGGTCGGCGTTCAAGGCCGCGAAGGTCTGCTCGAACGCCGCGAACATGGCTTCGCCGCTCAGGGCGTTGCGGGTGTCCGGCCGGTTGAGGGTGAGCAGGGCGATGGGGCCGCGCCGTTCGATGAGGATGGCGGGTTCGTTCATGCGGTGTCTCCCACGCGTTCGATCGCCAGGGCCACGCCCTGGCCCACGCCCACGCACATGGTCACCAGGCCGTAGCGCCCGCCGCTGCGCTGCAGCTGCCGCGCCGCCGTGAGCACCAGGCGCGCGCCGCTCATGCCCAGGGGGTGACCGAAGGCGATGGCGCCGCCGTTCGGGTTCACGTGCGCGGCGTCGTCGGGCAGGCCGAGCGCGCGCGTGACCGCCAGGCCCTGGGCCGCGAAGGCCTCGTTGAGTTCGATCACATCGAAGTCGCGCACGCGCAGGCCGGTCTGTGCCAGCAGCTTGTGCACCGCCGGTACCGGGCCGAAGCCCATCACGCTCGGCGCGATGCCGGCGCTCGCCGCACCCACGATGCGCGCGAGGGGCCGCAGGCCGTGGCGCTGCGCGGCCGCTTCGCTGGCCATCAGCAGCGCGGCCGCGCCGTCGTTCACGCCCGAGGCGTTGCCGGCGGTGACGGTGCCGCCCTTGCGGAAGGCCGGCTTGAGTGCGGCCAGGCTCTCGGCCGTGGTGTCGGCGCGGGGGTGCTCGTCCATGCCCACCCGCGTGACCGCGCCTTTGCGGCTGGGCACGGACACCGGCACGATTTCCTGCGCCAGCACACCCGATTTCATGGCTGCGGCCGCGCGCTGCTGGCTGCGCAGCGCGAAGGCGTCCTGGTCGGCGCGCGAGATGCGGTGTTCGCGGGCCACGTTCTCGGCCGTCTCGCCCATGCTGTCCACGCCGTGCAGGGCTTCCATGCGCGGGTTCACGAAGCGCCAGCCGATGGTGGAGTCGTGCACCTCGGCGTGGCGCGAGAACGCGGCCGTGGGCTTGGGCATCACCAGCGGCGCGCGGCTCATGCTTTCCACGCCGCCGGCGATGGCCAGCTGCATCTGGCCCGAGGCGAGGCCGCGCGCGGCACCCGCCACGGCCTCCAGGCCCGATCCGCACAGGCGGTTGACCGTGACCGCCGCCGCGGTGAGCGGCAAGCCCGCGAGCAGCGCGCTCATGCGCGCCACGTTGCGGTTGTCCTCGCCGGCCTGGTTGACGCAGCCGTAGACCACCTCATCGAGCTGGTCCCAGTCCAGCCCTGGGTGGCGCGCCATCAGGGCCTGCAGGGGCAGGGCGCCGAGGTCGTCGGTGCGGATGGCCGAGAGCGCGCCGCCGTAGCGGCCGATCGGCGTTCGCACGCCGTCACAGAGATATGCGTTCATGAAGTGAGACCAGGTAGGCGTGAAGGGGAGTCAGGTCGAGGACGCCGCGGAACCGGCTTTGCCGGGCCGCCAGCGTCGCCCCCCGGGGGGTGGCGGCGAAGCCGACGCGGGGGGTTACAAGCCGAGCACGCGCTCGGCGTTCCCGTGCATGATCTTTTCCATCACCTCGGGCTTGTAGCCCAGCTCGTCCCACTCGCGCAGGATGCGCTCGTAGGGCAGGCTGGGGTAGTCGCTGCCGAACATGATCTTGTCCTGCAGCCGGCCGCGGATGTCCACCTTCAGGTTGCCCGGGAAGTGCTTGGGCGCCCAGCCCGACATCTCCCAGTACACATTGCCCTTGTGCAGTGCCACGGCGGTGGTCTCGTCGACCCAGGGCCAGCCGGGATGGGCCATGATGATCTTGAGGTTCGGGAAATCGGCAGCCAGCTGGTCGATGTGTTTCGGGTGGGCGTGGCGCACCAGCGCGCCGTTGCCGCCCGGCATGCCGGCGCCCATGCCGGTGGTGCCCACGTCGATCATCACCGCCGCGCCCATGGCGTTGATCTCCTCGAACAGCGGGTAGTGGCGCCGGTCGCTCACGGCGAAGTGCTGCATGATGGGGTGGAAGTGAAAGCCGATGAAGCCCAGCTCGCGGACCGCCTTGCGGGCCTGGATCATCGCGATCTCGCCCTTGGCCGGTTCCACCGCGCCCCAGCACTGGATGACCCGTTCCGGGTGGCGTTTCCACATGCCGTGCACGTACTCGTTGGTGCAGGGTGGGGCGGCGACGGTGGTCTCCAGGTCCAGGGCCACCAGGCAGGCCTCGACACCGGCGCCGGTGAACTCGGCGATCACGTCTTCTTCGGTCTTGCCCACCCAGTCGCGCTTCCAGTAGCGGGCCAGCTCGGCGGGGTAGGGCCCCTGGGACTCGATCCAGGTCGGGGTGCCGGGGTAGCAGTGCAGGTCGATGATGCGCATGTCGGTTCTCTTCTCTCTGTGGTCAGTGGGGGATGCGGCGGGCCGCCTCTTCTTCCGCGTGCTTGCGGGCGATCGCTTCGCCGAGGGCCTTCTTGGACACCTTGCCGAAGGTGGAGACCGGGAAGTCCGGCAGCACCTCCAGGCGCTCGGGCAGCTTGAACTTGGCGATCTCCTTGGTGAGCAGGAAGCCGACGAGTTCCTTCAGGTGCAGCGACTGACCGTGTTTGAGGATCACGAAGGCGCACATCTTTTCGCCCAGGGCCGCGTCGGGCATGGGCACGCAGGCCACGTTCTGCACCGCGGGGTGCATCAGGATCAGGTTCTCCACCTCCTCGGCGCTGATCTTTTCGCCACCCCGGTTGATCAGGTCCTTCTTGCGGCCTTCGACGATGTAGTTGCCGCTGGGGTGTTTGCGCATCAGGTCGCCGGAGCGGTAGAAGCCGTCGGGCGTGAACTGGCGTGCGTTGTACTCGGGCACACCGAAGTAGCCGCGCAGCGTGTACGGGCCGCGCACGGTGAACTCGCCCACCTCGCCGTCGGGCACCACGCGGCCATCGTCGTCGAGCAGCAGGACCTCGTCGTCGTCGCACACCGGGCGGCCGCAGGTTTCGAGCTTGACCTCTTCCGGGTCGCTGGCGCGCACGAACATCAGCGTGCCTTCGGACATGCCGAAGTTCTCCTGCACGAACACACCGGGGATCAGGGCGCGCGTCTTCGCGCGCACCTCGGGCTGCATGCGCTGCCCGCCGCTCTGGATCAGCTTCAGGCTGGAGAGGTTGAAGGCCTCGGCCGCGTCGTCGTTGATCAGGCGGATCAGCAGCGCGGGCACCACCTTCAGGTGCGTCACCTGGTGCTTCTCGATCAGCGCGAACATCTCGGCGGGTCGCGTGTTGGCGTGCAGCACCACCTTGGCGCCCTTGAACAGAAAGCCCTGGATGCCGGGGCAAGCCAGCGGCAGGTTGTGCGCGATGGGCAGCACCAGCAGCAGCACCGACTCGGCGTCGATCTCCGTGACCTCGGCGGCCACCTTGGAGTTGTAGGCGTAGTCGTTGTTGGTGCGCGGGATCAGCTTGGGGATGCCGGTGGTGCCGCCCGAGAGCTGGAAGATGCAGGGGTCGGTCGGGTCGATGCGGATCTCGGCCAGGCGCGAGGCCGGCAGCGTGGCGGGCTTGTGGATCAGCTCGCACAGCGAGACCTCGCCAGGCCCGGCCTCGCCGAGCACGAGGCGGAACTTCAGCGATGGGTTTTCCGCCTGCACCCGGGTGATCACCGGTGCGAAGGCGAAGTCGCCCGAGGTGTCCGGGTAGACGCAGGTGGTCGCACCCGAGAGCTGCACGAACTGGCTGATCTCGGCGTAGCGGTGCGTGACCAGCGCCGCGATCGGGATGCAGCCGATCTTCTGCAGCGCGAAGTACAGCAGCACGAACTCGTGCACGTTGGGCAGCGTGGGCACGACGCGGTCCAGCGGTTTCAGACCGAGTTCGAGCAGGTTCAGCGCCAGGTTGGTGGTGACGCGGTCGAGCTCGGCGTAGGTGTAGGTCACGTCGCCGTCGATCAAGGCCACGCGTCCGGCGTAGCGTTGGAACACGGCGTCGAACTCCTGCGCCAGCGACTGGTCGCGCCAGTAACCCTTGGCGCGGTAGCGCGCGGCGTACTCGGGAGGGAAGGGAACGAATCCTTCAAGCATGATGGTCTCCTGGGTGGTTCGGTCAGGTCGAGCTCGTGAAGCCGCCGTCGATGACGACGACCTCGCCGGTCACGAAACGCATGCCCTGGATCAGGTTGAGCATCACCTCGGCCACGTCGTCGGCGGTCACGCAGCGCTTGAGCGGCGTGGCCTTGGCGCGCGCGCCCATGAGCGCGTCGTACTTGTCGCCCAGCATGCGTTCCATCCAGTCGCCCTCCATCCAGCCCGGGGCGACGGCGTTCACGCGGATGTCCGGGCCCAGGTTCCAGGCCAGCATCTTAGTCAGGCTCACCACCGCGGCCTTGCTCGCGGCGTAGGGCAGGGGCTGCGGGCCGGGGCGCAGGCCCACGATGCTCGCGGTGTTGACGATGCAGGGCTCGCCGCCTTGCGCCTTGCCCTGGCGCAGCAGGGGCACGGCGGCGCGGCTGACCTGGAAGTTGCCGCGCACGTTGACCGCGAAGGTGCGGTCCCATTCGTCGATCTTCAGGCTCTCCAGGTCCTTGACCTTCCAGGTCGCGGTGGTGCCGGCGTTGTTGACCAGCGCGTCCAGGTGGCCGAAGGCCTCGCCCACCTGGGCCAGCATCTGGCGCACGGCGGCGTCGTCGCTCACGTCGCACTGCAGCAGCAGGGTCTTCGCGCCCAGGGCCTGGGCTTCGGTGGCCACGGCCTGCGCGGCCTTGGCGCTGGAGGCGTAGTTGATGGCCACGTCGTAGCCGGCCTGGGCGAGGGCCAGCACGGCGCTGCGGCCGATGCCGGTGCCGCCGCCAGTCACGAGGGCTTTCTTGCGTGGGGTCATGGTGAGGTTCTCCTGTGGGTCGGGTGAGTTCGCCTCGGGCACCGGCGCAACCGGTGCCTTCGGGCGGTGTGAAAAAAAGGGGGGTGGCTTACTGCGGCTGCACGCCGAGTTCGTTCACCAGATGCTTCATCGCGGCCTGCTGCTGCACGAAGAACTCGCGCGCGCCGGCCACGCTGTCCTGGCGCGGGTACACGCCCAGTTCGCCCAGGCGGGCGGTGACCTCGGGCGAGGCGGTGATGCGGTTCACGTCGGCGTTGATGCGCTCGACGATCGCCGTGGGCGTGCCGGCGGGCACGATGATCTGGAACCAGCCGATGGCCTCGTAGCCAGCGTAGGTTTCCGCCACGGCGGGCACCTCGATGCCGGGCAGGCGCTTGGCGGAGGTCACGCCGATGGCGCGCAGCCGGCCCGACTTCACGTGCGGCAGCAGGCTGGGCACGCCGTCCACCGTGAAGCTGGCGTCGCCCGCGAGCACGGCGGCCACGGCCTCCGGCGGCGTGCGGTAGGGCACGGTGAACGTGCCCATGCCGCCGGCCTTGCTGACCATCTCGCCTGCCAGGTGAGGCAGTGAGTTGAGCTGTGGCGCGGCGAAGTTCACCTTGCCGGGGTGAGCCTTGGCGTGCTTGGCCAGATCGGCCATCGACTGCACGCCGCTGTCGGCGGGCACCACGAGCATCAGTGGGCTGATGCCCACGGTGGCGGCGGGGGAGAGGTCGGTGTCGGGGTTGAACTGCGGGTTTTTGAACACCAGCGGCGTGATGGTGCCCATGGCCGCCGGCACGAAACCGATGGCGTAACCGTCGGGTGCCGAGCGGGCCAGCGCCGACATGCCGGGAATGCCGCCCGCGCCGGGCCGGTTGTCCACCACCACGCCCTGGCCCCAGGCGAGCGCGAGTTTCTCGCCGACGATGCGCGCGATCACATCGGGCGCGGAGCCGGCGCCCACGGGCACGATCATGCGCACCGGTTTGTTCGGCCAGGCCTGGGCCATGGCGGCGGTGCTGCCCAGGGCCAGCAGCAGGCAGGCCGCGGGCAGCAGGCGGCGTCGGGAAATGAGGGTCATGTCTTGTCTCCGGATCGTTGGTCTGATGTCCCCCTGCGATGGGGTGGAACGGACTCTAGGGAAACGGGAGGATTCCAATAAGATGGCGTGATTGAGAAAGTGATACGAAAATCACATCCCCCTGGAGACACGCCCGCGCATGAAACTCGATCAGCTGCAGCACCTGATGGCCATCGTCGAACATGGCAGCCTGCGCTCGGCCGCCCGGCGGCTGGACATGCCGCAACCCGCGCTCACGCGCAGCGTGCGCGCGCTGGAGCGGGAGCTGGGCGTGAGCCTGTTCGCGCGGCAGACCACGGGCATGGTGCTGACCGCCGAAGGCGTGCGCTTTCACCGGCGGGCCTGCGTGATCTCCAGCGAGGCGCGCCGCGCGCGCGAAGAGGTGCAGCACCCCGGGCCGGCCTACGAAGGCACGGTGTCGGTGGCGCTGTCCATCATGCCGCACCTGGGCATGCTGCCCGACGCCCTGTCGGTGTTCCGCAAGACCTACCCCAAGGTCAAGCTCAACCTCACTGAGAGCCTGATGCCGGCGGTGGAGGGCGCGCTGCGCGACGGCAGCCTGGACTTCTACCTGGGCGCGGCTCCTTCGCAGAGAACCGCACCCGGCCTGGCCATGCAGCACCTGTGCGACAACACCCGCGTGGTGGTTTGCCGCAAGGGCCATCCGCTGGCGCGCGTGCGCAGCCTCAAGTCATTGGCCGGGGCCGACTGGGCCAGCACCACCATCGACTACAACGCCGAGGAAGACCTGGCGCGGCTGTTCGCCACGCACGGCCAGCCCGCGCCGCGCGTGATGCTGAGCGCGCACTCGGCGCTGTCGGTGCAGGTGGCGCTGGTGCAGACCGACCTGCTGGCCATGCTGCCCCGGCAGTGGATGGACTTCGCGATGACGCGCGACCTGCTGGACGTGATTCCGGTGCGCGAGCGCCTGCCCGCGCCGGCGATCGTGCTGGTGCGACGGCCCGACCTGCCGCTGTCGCCGCCGGCCGAGTTCTTCTGCGACGTGCTGTTGCGCGGCTTGCCGTGAAGTGAACACCCCCTGCGCCGCTGCGCGGCTTCCCCCTCTCTGGCGCCTTCGGCTGGGAGGGGGACGGCATCTCGGGCCGGCGAAGCCGGACCCTGGATGCCCCTGGGTGGTGTTGTCTCAGGCGCGCGGGCCGCGCTCCGGTGTCAGCCGCTGACCAGCCCGGCGGCGGCCACGCCGGCCAGGCAGATCAACTCGTCTTCATCGCCGGTGCCGCCGCTGGCGCCCACCGCGCCGAGCAACTGGCCCTGCGCGTCCTTGATTACCACGGCGCCGGTCTGCGGCAGGAACTTGCCCTCGGCCGTGGCCGAGAGCGAGACGAAGAAGTTCGGGTTGCCCTTGGCGCGCTCGCTCAGCGTGCGGCTGGACACGCCCATGCCGACCGCGCCCCAGGCCTTGGCCCGGGCGATGTCGAAGCGGAACATGCTGGCGCCGTCTTCGCTGACAAAGGCCTTGAGGTGGCCCGAGGCGTCGAGCACGGCGATGGCCATGGGCGGGTAGCCCTTCTCCTTGGAGGTGGCGAGGGCGGCGTCGAGGATCTGCCGGGCTTGATCGAGGGTGAGGCTCATGGTGGGTTGGGGGTTCGGAAAGGGGAAGGGGCGCGATCTTGCCACGCTCAGTCTTCGGGCTTGAAGCCGGTGACCTTGACCACGTTGGCCCAGAAGGCGTGGTTCTCGCGGATGGCCTTGGCCAGGCCTTCGGGCGACACCCGCATGACCTCCAGGCCGTTCTTGTCGATCACGTCTTTCATGGCGGCCGAGGCCAGCGCGTCGTTCACCGCGGTGTTGAGCGCGGCCACCTTGGCCCGCTCCATGCCGGCCGGGCCGTACCAGCCGAGCCAGTCGACGAAGGCCACGTCCTTGTAGCCGAGCTCGGTCAGCGTGGGCGTGTCGGGCAGGGCCTTCCAGCGCGTGGGCGCCGAGACCGCGAGCGCGCGCAGGCTGCCCGCGCGGATGTGCGGCAGCACCTCGCTGACCACGTTGAAGCTGACCGGGATCTGGCCGCCGCGCAGGTCGGTGAGCAGCGGCGCGCCGCCCTTGTAGGGCACGGCCTGCATGTCCACGCCCGACTGCCTGCCCAGCATGGCGCCGGCCAGGTGCAGCGAGGAGCCGGTGGCCGGCACGCCGTAGTTGGCCTGGGCCGGGTTGGCCTTGGCCCACTTGAGGTAGTCGGCCACGCTGCGGATCTCCCCCGGCAGGCCCGGGCCGGCGGTGAACACGGCGGTGTAGGTGCACAGCCCGGCGATGGGCGTGAAGTCGGTCAGCGTGTCGTAGGGCAGCTTCTTGAACACGTGCGGGTGCAGCGTCATGAGCGAGCTCGGGCAGCCGAACAGGGTGTTGCCATCGGGCGCGGCGCGCTTGACGAATTCGGCCGCGATGCGGCCGCCCGCGCCGGGCTTGCTGTCGTAGATGATGGGCTGCGGGTACTTGCCACGCAGCTGGTCGATCAGCGGGCGCGCGACCTGGTCGCCCAGGCCGCCGCCGACCGGAAAGCCCGACCACAGCGTGGCGTTGGCGGCCGGGGCCTGGGCGAAGGCGGGCAGGCCGGTGGTGGCCAGGCCTCCGAGGGCGGCGCTGGCGCGCAGCAGGGTTCTGCGTTGCATGTCTTGTCTCCTGGTTGTTGTGTGAAAAACAGGGCGCCGGCCGTCAGGTCGGGTCGAGCCGGGTGAGCGAGGCGAAGCCGTATTTGTTCATGCCCACGAACGCGCCCACCGCCGGGTGTGGCACGAAACGGGTGCGGCAGTCGAGCACGGCGGGCAGGCCGGAGGCGATCGCGCGCTGCAGGGCCGGCGCCACCTCGGCGGCGCGCGTGACCACCTCGCCGTGGCAGCCGAAGCCGCGCGCGATGGCCGCGTAGTCGGTGTCCTCCAGCGCGGTCGCCATCTCGAAGCCGAGCCCGGCTTTCTGGCCCATGCGGATCACGCCCCAGGCCGCGTTGTTGTGCACCACCGTGATCACCGGCAGGCGGTAGCGGCGCGCGGTGTCGAGTTCGTTGAGCGTGAAGCCGAAGGCGCCGTCGCCGGTGATGTTGAACACCGGGCGGCCGGGGAACTGCGTCTGGAGCGCGATCGCGGCCGGCAGACCGTAGCCCAGGTGGGACATGCCGGGTTCGTGAAAGCGCGTGCGCACCTCGTGCACGGGCGTGAGGTCGTTGCTCCAGAAGGTGGTGTGGCCACCGTCGTAGATCGCGAGCGCGTCGGCCGGCAGGGCATCGCCCAGGGCCTTGGCCAGGGCGGCAGGGTGCATCACCTCGTCGGCCTCGGCCGCCATCTGCGCGAGCTGGTCTTCGTGCCCCGCGCGCACCGCGCGCAGCTCGGCGAGCCAGGCGCCGTCGGCCGGCGCGGCGCTGTCGCCCAGGGCCGCGAGCAGGTCGCGCAGCGCCTCGCCCGCGTCGGCCTGCATGGCCACCTCGTGCAGCGCGGCCTGGCCGAGCGAGGACGGGTCGATGTTGATGTTGATGAGCCGGTGGTGGCGCCGCGCGAGCGCGCCGCGCGCGTCCCACATCCACGACGACCAGCGGCAGCCCACGCTGAGGATCACGTCCGCGCGCTCGAAGGCGTGTTTCACCGAATCGCCCGCGATGATGCCGCCGTGGCCGATGAAGTGCGGGCTGTCCGAGGGCACCACGCCCAGCGCCATCTGCGTGGGCACCACCGGCGCGTTCAGGCGCTGGGCCAGCGCGCGCAGCGCGGGGGCGGCCCCGGCGGCCACCACGCCGCCGCCGCCCACGATGAGCGGGCGTTGCGCGCCGCGCAGCAGTTGCACCGCGGCCTCCACCAAGGCCTGGGCCGGGCGCGGCCCGAGCGTGGCGCGGTAGCGCCGGGGCGGCAGGTCGAACTCGTCGGCCGCGAAGGCGTGCACCTCGCCCAGCACGTCCTGTGGAATGTCCAGGTGCACCGGGCCGGGTCGCCCGCCCAGGGCTTCGCGAAAGGCGCGCCGCGCGAGCTCGGGCATGCGGCGCGCGTCGTGCACGACGGCGTTCCATTTGGTCAGGGGGCGGGTCACCGCCACCGTGTCCAGGTCCATGAACACACCGGCGTGCGGATACGAAGCGGCGCGGTGCTGGTTGGTGGTGATGGCCAGCAGCGGCAGTTGGTTGTTGAAGGCCACGCCCAGGCCGGCGGCCAGGTTCAGGCCGCCCGGGCCCAGCTCGCCCACGGCCACCGCGAGCCGGCCGGTGCCCGCGTGCACGGCGGCGGCCATCATCGGCCCGGCGGCCTCGTGGCGCACGCCGATGAAGCGGATGCGCGGCTCGCGGCTGAGCGCGTGGAACAGCGGCGAGAGCTTGCCGCCCACGATGCCGAACACCGTGTCCACGCCTTCGGCGAGCAGCACGTGCACCAGCGCCTGCGCGCCGGTGAGGCTCAGGGGTGGGGCGGTGGTGGGCACATCGGGATGGGGGTTGCGTGTCATGGAGGCGGATGATGCGCGAGCCGCGCCGCCGAAGCGATGGACGTTTCGGCCCGATTCAGGTACTTTTCCGGCATCGCCTGCCACCCGCCTCTGCCATGACCGCCTCCCCCTTGCTGCTCGTTCCCTTCAGGGAAGTCCGCCACGACCAGCCCGACGACTGCCTGCATTACGAGTCCGTGGCGGTGCGCGGCGCCGAAATGGACTGGACGATTCCGGCGCACCGGCACGAGGGTTTGCACCAGTTCCAGTTCCTCGCGCACGGCAGCGTGCGCGGCACCATCGACGGCCAGGACTTCGAGGCCCAGGCCCCGGTGATGCTGCTGCTCGCGCCGGGTTCGGTGCACGGTTTCACCTACACGCCTGACGCCGTGGGCCATCAGGTCACGCTGCCCACCACCACGCTGCGGCAACTGCTGGGCGGCTCGAACCTGGTGGACGACGGGCTGGGCACCTCCTGTGTGCTGCCGCGGCTGCAGGATGGGGACGAGGCTGAATGCGCCAAGCTTTTCGCGCAGGTCGCGCGCGAGTTCCGCGCCCAGCACCCGGGCCGCGTGCATGCGCTGCTGGCCAGCGCCACCCTGCTCGCGGTGCAGACCCTGCGCCGCCGTGGTGAGCACTTCAAGCGCGAGCGCGGGCAGGGCGAGCGCGATGCGCTGGTCAAGCGTTATCTCGCGCTGGTCGAGCAGCACTACCGCGAGCACGAGCCGCTGAGCTTCTACGCGCAGGCCCTGGGCGTCACGCCCGACCACCTCAGCCGCACCTGCCGCCACGTGGCGCGCCAGTCGGCGCTGCAGATCCTGCACGAGCGGCTGATGCTGGAGGCGCGCCGCCTGCTGGCCTACTCGTCGCTGCCGGTGGCGCAGGTGGCGCAGCAACTGGGCTACGACGACGCGGCCTACTTCAGCAAGTCCTTCGGCCGCGCGGTGGGCAACACGCCCTCGGACTACCGCGCGCTGGTGGCCAGTGGGGTGCGCGGCGCGGCCTGAGAACGCCGGGGCGCTTCAGACCAGCGCTTCGCGGCGCGCGAACCGCACCACCGTCACACCCCGGCGGGCCTGCCGTGTCGAGGGCATCACGAGCACGCAGTCGTCGTGCGGCGTCACCACCGGCTCGCCGTCGTTGTCCCCGATCACGGTGCCCGCGTGGGCAATCGTCTCCAGACCCTGGAAGCGCTCGGTGAAGAAGAAACGGGGGCTTCTCGCCACCACGGCCCCGGTCACGTGCAGCGCCCACTGCCGGGGGGCATCGGGCTGCCTCCACCCGGGCATCCATCGGAGCGCGCCCGCATCCGTGACCGTGCCGGCCTGAAGCAGGAAGCGCGCGCACTGATCGCGGGCGACGTCCAGGCTGGTCGGGTCGCCGTGGTAGCCACACTCGATGAGCAGGGAGCGCGTGTCGGGCGCGTCCTCGTCCGGCAGGCCGAACTGGCCATAGTCCCGCATGCGCACCCCGTCCTGATGACCCGTGTCCACGACCACGTGGGCTGGCGCGCCCAGCTGGCGCGCCAGCGCCAGGTTGCGCCCGTGCAACCCGACCAGCGAGAGCGGTTGTCCCGGCTCGTGCATGGAATGCAGGTCCAGCAGCCACTGCGCGCGCTGCACGAACGGCTCCAGGGCGGCAGCGCGTTGGCGTTCGCGGGTGTCGGCATCGCGCAGGCGCTCTGGCGTCCATTGCCGGTTCATGTCTTCGTCGATGAACCGGGAGGCATCGCTGTTGCCCGGGTCGAAGCGGTCGAAGGCCTCCAGGTTGCAGAACGCCAGCGTGAGCGAACCTGCCTCGGGCCGCAGGCCGGCTTCCAGGAGGTCCTTCACCGCCCAGGCACCACACAGCTCGTTGCCATGCACCAGCGCGCTCAGCATGACGTGGCGGCCGGCCACGCCGGCGTCGAAGTGCCACACGCCTTCGACACCCGTGTTGCCGGCGCGCCAGCGGCCGAGATCGGGAGCGCTGAGGGAGAACATGGGGCGGCTCATTCCTTGATGTTCGCGAAGTCGACGATCTTCTGGTACTTCGCCGACTCTGCGGCGAGAAACCCGTTCATCTCGACGTTGAGCGGCGCCACGGTCGACCCGCTGTCCTCCAGCTTCTTGCGGAACTCCGGTGTCTGCAGCGATTCGGCGAGCGCCTTGCGCAGGCGCGCGGTGATCGCCTCGGGCAGATTGGGCGGTGCCATCAGCGCGAACCAGACGCTGATGTCCATCTGGCTGAGTGAGGGGTGGTCGGCCAGCGGCGCGATGTCGGGGGCGACGGCCGAGCGCTTCTTCTCGGTGACGCCCAGCGCCACCACCTTGCCACCCCGGATGTGGGGCAGGCCGCTGGAGAGCACGTACACGCCGAAGTCGACCGTGCCGGCGTACAGGTCGGTCGTCAGCGGCCCGACGCCGCGATAGGGGATGTGCGACATGAACAGGCCCGCCTGCTGCTTGGCCATTTCGGCCGACAGGTGCAGCGCGGTGCCGACCCCGGAGCTGCCGTAGATGTATTTGCCGGGCCTGGACTTGACCGTCTTGATGAACTGATCGGCTGTCTTGATGCCGCTCTGGGTGGAGGCCACCAGCACCATGGGCTGGGACGCCACCAGCCCGATGGGGGTGAAATCCTTGTAGCTGTATTTCACCGACGGCGAGATCAGCCGGTTGATCGCGATCTCGTTGTTGGCCCCCAGGAGCAAGGTGTAGCCGTCCGGCGCCGCCCGCGAGACCTTGTGCGCGCCGATGGCACCGCCCGCGCCGCCCACGTTTTCCACGATGACGGTGGCGCCGAGCTTTTTCGCCAGCTGGTCGGCCACGGCCCGGCCGGTGAGGTCGGTGCTGCCGCCGGGTGGGTAGGCCACCACGACCGTGATCGGACGTTCTGGATAGACGTCGGTCTGGGCCAGCGCGGCAGGCGCCAGGCCCACGGACAGCACCATCGGCAGGGCGGTGGCAAGGACGCGGTGAAAGTTTCTCATGTGGGTCTCCTCTTTGAACAACCGCGATTCTTGGTGTCGGGTGCTTTCGCCAAGGTGCTGAAACGGCACCTTGCGGTGCCTTTTCGACATCAGCCCACGCAGGAGACTTCCCAGAGCCTTTCCGCCAGCGATGACAGGCGCCGTTTGGTGCGGACCATCCGGATCTCGAAGACGACTTCCAGCGCCTTGCCGGCCAGCGGGGTGATCTTTCCGGCTTTGTGCGCCCCCACCGCCAGCGACCAGGGCAGCCATGCCACCCCCAGCCCTTTGAGCACGTACTCCAGCAGCGCATCGGCAGAGTCGCATTGCAAGATGGGCGTGAGCCGGGGCGCCTGGGCATGGTTGGCGAGGTGGTCGGAGACCAGCTGCCCCAGCGCCAGCGTGTTCGCGTAGGCCAGATAGGGCACGGGTTTGCTGGGCGAGAAGGGGTAGAGCGGCTTTCCGCCGGCGCTGGCGCGCGACACCGGCACCAGCCGGTCGTGCGCCATGGTGTGCTGCAGGTAGCGCGAAGGTTGCAGGCGCACGCTGATGGCGGGGTGGTAGTAGGTCAGCAGGAAGTCGGCGTCGCCCCGCTCGAAGCGCTGCAGCGACTCACCCATCGACCCGGTGCGCACATGGACCAGCGCGCCGGCCGTGTGGGCCCTGATGCGCCACAGCCAGTCGGCGGCCAGCGTCCGGGCCAGGGTGCGGCCGGTGGCCAGCGTGAGAACGTTTTGCCCGGGGACAGCGTGGTCCTGGATCTCGCTGCGCGCGGACGCCAGCGCTTCCACCGCCTGGCGCGCGTGCTGAAGCAGGGTTTCTCCGGCGGGGGTGAAGCTCACCGGCGCGCCCTCCCGCGAGACCAGCTCCGCGCCGGCCCATTGCTCCAGGCTGCGGATCCGCCGGCCGAACGCGGGGTGGGTGACGTGGCGCCGAGCCGCGGCCCGCACGAAGCTCCGGGTCTCGGCCAGGGCAATCAGGTCTTCCAGCCATTTGATCTGCATGGGGGTCCTTTGTCGGAGTGAAGGGGCACATGATGCGTCGAAGTGGTCGTGTGGGTTTTGAGTAGATGTCTGTGCCTTCAAACCATGGTTGCGGGGCCCCCCGTCTCCTAGGATGGCGCCACTCGAACTCCCGGTTCGGGGCCATCACCAAAACAGGAGACAAGCAGCATGGATCTGAAACTGTGGGCCGCCGCGTCCGTTGTCGCCGCCGCCAGCGTGGGCGTGGCCCAGGCTCAAACCGCCCAGCAGGGCAAACTGTCGAACGACGTGCTGCGCATCGGCGTGTTGACCGACATCTCCGGCGTCTACGCCGACATCTCGGGCAAGGGCGCGGTCGAGGCCGTGAAGATGGCCGTGGAGGACTTCGGCGGCAAGATGTTCGGCAAGCCGATCGAGGTGGTTTTTGCCGATCACCAGAACAAGGCCGACGTGGGCGCCGCGAAGGCGCGCGAGTGGTACGACTCGGGCAACGTGGACATGATCAACGACCTCGCCAACTCCGGCGTGGCGCTGGCCGTGGCCGGTGTGGCGAAAGAGAAAAAGCGCCACGCCATCGTGAACAACGCGTCCAACGTGGGCGTGACCAACGCGCAGTGCTCGCCCTACGCGGTGCACTACACCTACGACGCGTACTCGCTGGCCAACGGCACGGGCAAGGCCATCGTGGAAGGCGGCGGCGACACCTGGTTCTTCCTGACGGTGGACTTCGCCTTCGGCATCGGCCTGGAACAGCAGGTGGGGGATGTGGTGCGCAACGCCAAGGGCCGCGTGGTGGGTGCCGCGCGCCACCCGCTGGGCACGACGGACTTCTCGTCCTACGTGCTGCAGGCGCAGGCCTCCAAGGCCAAGATCATCGGCCTGGCCTCCACCGGCAACGACACCATCAACGCGATCAAGGCGGCCAACGAGTTCGGCCTGACCAAGAACCAGAAGCTCGCCGCGCTGCTGCTGTGGATCCAGGACGTGCACGCCCTGGGCCTGCCCGTCGCGCAGGGCCTGCAGCTCACCAACGCCTGGTACTGGGACATGAACGACGAGACGCGCGCCTTCGCCAAGCGCTACCAGCAGCGCGTGGGCGGCCAGATGCCGAACATGGCGCACGCGGGCGACTACTCGTCCACCCTGCACTACCTCAAGGCCGTGCAGGCCGCCGGTTCGGACGACCCGGACGCCGTCTCGGCCAAGATGCGCGAGCTCCCGATCAACGACATGTTCGCCAAGGGCGGCAAGATCCGCGAAGACGGCCGCATGGTGCACGACATGTACCTGTGGCAGGTGAAGACACCGGCCGAGTCCAAGTACGCGTGGGACTACCTCAAGCTGGTGAAAACCATTCCCGGCGAGCAGGCCTTCATGCCGCTGGCGCAGAGCACCTGCTACCTTGTCAAGAAATAAAACGCCCCCCGTTGCTTGCTCACTGCGTGTAGCCGCATACCCCCCACTGGGGGGCGGGCCGGCCGCTTCGGAGCGGCCGTGCGCAGCGGCCCCTTGATTGCCTCTCTCCACCATGTCTTCTATCCTCGAAACGCAGGGCCTCTCGCGCAGTTTCAACGGGTTTCACGCCGTCTCGAACGTGAACCTGTCGGTGCGCGAAGGGAGCATCCACGCCCTCATCGGCCCCAACGGCGCGGGCAAGACGACCTGCTTCAACCTGCTCACCCGCTTCATCGACGCGAGCGCCGGCCGCATCCGCTACCAGGGCCAGGACATCACGCGCACCCCGGCCGATGCGGTGGCGCGCCTGGGGCTGGTGCGCTCGTTCCAGATCTCGGCGGTGTTCGGCCAGCTCAGCGTGTTCGAGAACGTGCGCCTGGCGGTGCAGCGCCGCCGAGGCCATTCGCTGGACTGGTGGCGCAGCGACCGCGCGCTGGCCCAGTACGACAACCGCACCCGCGAGCTGCTGGACGAGGCCGGCCTCTCGGCCTGGGCCGAGCACAGTGCCGGTGAACTGCCCTACGGCCGCAAGCGCGCGCTGGAGCTGGCGACCACGCTGGCGCTGGAGCCGCGCGTGCTGCTGCTCGACGAGCCCATGGCCGGCATGGGCGCCGAAGACATCGCCCACGCCGCCGCACTGATCCGCCAGGCCGCGCACGGGCGCACCGTGCTCATGGTGGAACACAACCTCTCGGTGGTGGCCGACCTGTGCGACCGCATCACCGTGCTGGCGCGCGGCGAAGTGCTGGCCGAGGGCGACTACGCCAGCGTCTCGCGCGACCCGCGCGTGGTCGAGGCCTACCTCGGCCATGGCCATGGCGGCCAGCGCAAGCACCACAAGGCGGAGGCCCCGCATGGCTGAACCGCTGCTGACCCTGCGCGACGTGATGGCCTGGTACGGACCGAGCCAGGCCCTGCATGGCGCGAGCCTGGAAGTGCACGAAGGCGAACTCGTGACGCTGCTGGGCCGCAATGGCGCCGGCAAGTCCACCCTGCTCAAGACGGTGATGGGCATGATGGGCCGGCGCCAGGGCTCGATCCGCTTCAAGGGCCAGGAACTCATCGGGATGGCGCCGCACCACATCGGCCGCCTGGGGCTGGCCTTCTGCCCGGACGACCGGGGTATCTATGCCTCGCTCACCGTGCGCGAGAACCTGCGCCTGCCACCGGTGGTGGCCGAGGGCGGCATGAGCGAGCAGGCGCTTTACGAGCTGTTCCCCAACCTCGCGCAGCGCGCCGGCTCGGCCGGCACCCACCTCTCGGGCGGCGAGCAGCAGATGCTGGCGATCGCGCGCATTCTGCGCACCGGCGCGCGCGTGCTGCTGCTGGACGAGCCCACCGAGGGCCTGGCCCCGGTGATCGTGGATCGCATCGGCGAACTCATCCGCCAGCTCAAGGGCCGGGGTTACACCATCGTGCTGGTGGAGCAGAACGTGCACTTCGCGGCCGAGCTGGCCGACCGGCACTGCCTGATGGAATCGGGCCGCATCACCGACACCTTCGACGCGGCCACGCTGCTGCGCGATTTCGACGCGATCACGGCGCGGATCGGGGTATGAAACACCCCCGCCGCGCTTCGCGCGACCCCCTCAAGGGGGCAATACCTGCGGCCTGGCAAAGCCAGTTCCGCGGTATTTCTGGTCCCGGTCATTTCGCGCCGGAAGCGTTCTTACTTCCTGCTTCTGTAGTCGGAAGGTCGAAAGCCTGTGAGCCGCTTGAAGGTGTTGGAGAACGCGAACGGGTTCACGTAGCCCACGCCGCGCGCGATGGCCTCGATCTTGTCGTCGCTGGTGGCCAGCAGGTGGGCCGCGTGCGCGATGCGCAGCGTGGCGAGCTGGCGGCCGGGGCTGCGGCCCAGGTTCTTCTGGCACAGGCGGCGCAGGTGCTCCTCGCTGGTATTGGCCAGGCTGGCCAGGTCGGCCAGGGTCCAGTCGCGCGCCAGGTCGGCCTTCACCGCGTTCCACACCGGCACCAGGCGCGGCTCGCGCTGCAGCGGTTCGAGCAGGCGCGCCACGTAGCGCTCGATCACGTCCACCCACACCACGCAGGTGCCGGGGTCGGCCGCGCCCTGCATCTCGCCGTGCAGGCCGAGGATGGCGTGCTCCAGCACCTGGCCGTCGAACGGGCTCATGGTCGGGGCCATGGCGCCGTCCACCGAGCGCACCGAGTCGGGCATGAAGCGCACCCAGGCCAGGCGCCAGCGCTGGCCCGGCACGCAATGGAAGGCGTGCAGCACGTGCGCAGGCGCGAAGCTCACGCTGCCGGGCTTGTGCGGGTACCAGCGGCCGTCGAGCAGGGTCTGGCCCTCGCCGCTCAGGCAGACCTGCATGAAGGCCCCGCTCAGGTGCGTTCGCACCACCGTGTAGGGCGCGGCCGCGTCCACCACCGCCACGTGGGCGATGTGGCGCGCGGCCAGGGCATCGCATTGTTCGGCTCTCACCACCGTCTGCACGGTGGCATCGCCCAGCACATGGGTTTCTGTGGAGATATCGGGATGTTTCATCGACATGGCGTTGGCATCATAGACAGGGAGGCGTCATGACGGAGGTGTTCGGCTTGCCGCTGCCGGTGCTCGCGGGCCAGGTCATGCTGGGGCTGGTCAACGGCTGCTTCTACGCCGTG
This sequence comes from Hydrogenophaga sp. FG152, assembly GCF_057809615.1. NCBI lineage: Bacteria > Pseudomonadati > Pseudomonadota > Betaproteobacteria > Burkholderiales > Comamonadaceae > Hydrogenophaga > Hydrogenophaga sp. FG152. The sequence continues at coordinate 122,579 of NZ_JBMDKH010000002.1, forward strand.
CTCAGCCTGGGCCTGGCGGTGATCTTCGGCCTGCTGCGCATCGTCAACTTCGCGCACGGGGCCTTCTTCATGGCCGGCGCCTTCGGCGCCTGGATGCTGCAGCGCTACGCCGGCCTGGGCTACTGGGCCGCGCTGCTGCTGGTGCCGCTGGTCGTGGGTGGCCTGGGCGGCGCGTTCGAGCGCGGCCTGCTGCGCCGCCTCTACGGTCTGGACCCGATCTACGGCCTGCTGCTCACCTTCGGCCTGGTGCTGGTGCTCGAAGGCGGCTTTCGCGTGGCCTTCGGCACCTCGGGCCAGCCCTACCCGGTGCCGGCCAACCTGCAGGGCGTGTTCAACCTGGGCTTCATGGTGCTGCCGATCTACCGCGCTTGGGTGATCTTCGCGGCGCTCGCCGCCTGCCTGCTCACCTGGTGGCTGATCGAGCGCACCCCGCTCGGCGCGCGCTTGCGAGCGGCGACCGAGAAGCCGCTGCTCACGCAGTCGTTCGGGGTCGATGTGCCGCGCCTGCTCACGCTGACCTATGCCGGTGGCATCGCGCTGGCCGCCTTCACCGGCGTGCTGGCCGCGCCCATCCTGCACGTGAACTCGGGCATGGGTTCCAACCTGGTGATCATCGTCTTCGCCATCGTCGTCATCGGCGGCATGGGCTCGGTGTTCGGCTCCATCGTCACCGCGCTGGGCATCGGCGTGATCGAGGGGCTCACCAAGGTCTTCTATTCGGAGGCATCGACCACCGTGATCTTCGTCGTCATGGCGCTGGTGCTGCTGTTCCGGCCGCGCGGTCTGTTCGGCAAGGAGGGGGCCGTATGAACAAGATACTCGCTCCCTGGCAGAAAGCCTTCATCGCCGTCCTGATGGTGCTGCTGCTCGCAGTGCCCTGGATCCCGCAGGTGGTCTACCCGGTGTTCGTGATGAAGCTGCTGTGCATGGCGCTGTTCGCCTGCGCCTACAGCCTGCTGCTCGGCTTCGGCGGCATGATGTCCTTCGGCCATGCGGCCTTTTTCGGCAGCGCGGCCTACATCACCGGCCTGGTGGTGAAGGTCTGGGGCCTGCCGCCCGAGCTGGGCCTGCTGGGCGGCACGCTGTTCGCGGCGCTGCTGGGCGCGGTGTTCGGCGCGCTGGCCATCCACCGCCAGGGCATCTACCTGGCCATGGTCACGCTGGCGCTGGCACAGATGGTGTATTTCATCTTCCTGCAGCTGCCCTTCACCGGCGCGGAAGACGGCCTGCAGCAGATCCCGCGCGGCACGCTGCTCGGCTTCATCGACCTTCGCAACGACACCGCGATGTACCACCTGGTGCTGCTGCTCACCGTGGCCGGCCTGTGGCTCATCCACCGCGTGGTGCGCTCGCCCTTCGGCCACGTGGTGGTGGCCATCCGCGAGCACGAGCCGCGCGCCCGCTCGCTCGGCTACCCGGTGGAGCGCTACAAGCTCACGCTGTTCGTGCTTTCGGCCGCGCTTTCCGGCCTGGCCGGCTCCATGAAGGCCCTGGTGTTCCAGCTCGCCGCGCTGTCCGATGTGCACTGGCACCTCTCGGGCGACGTGGTGCTGATGGCTCTGCTGGGCGGCATGCACACCGTGTTCGGCCCGGCCATCGGTGCCACGCTGGTGGTGGGTCTGCAGTACTACCTCGATGCCTTCGGCGGCTGGGTGACCCTGGTCACCGGCCTGATCTTCATGGTGTGCGTGCTCTCGTTCCGCAGCGGCATCGCCGGGGCGATCGACGCGCTCAGAACCCGCTCTCGCCCCGGGCCCTGAGCCCGCGGCCCCCTTCATGTTTCCGTTTTCCGCTTCCCGTTTCAAGGAGATTCTCATGCCGCGTTTCGAACGCCAAGCCCTGATGGCGAAATTCCAGGACATGGTGCACCAGCGCCAGCCCATCATCGGCGGGGGCGCCGGCACCGGCATCTCCGCCAAGTGCGAAGAGGCCGCCGGTATCGACCTGATTGTGATCTACAACTCGGGCCGCTACCGCATGGCCGGGCGCGCCTCCTCGGCCGGCCTGCTGGCCTACGGCAACGCGAACGACATCGTGCTGGAGATGGCCGGCGAGGTGTTGCCGGTGGCGAAGAAGACGCCGGTGATCGCGGGCGTGAACGGCACCGACCCCTTCATCGTCATGCCGGTGTTCCTGAAGAAACTCAAGGAACTCGGGTTTTCCGGCGTGCAGAACTTCCCGACCGTGGGCATCATCGACGGCAACTTTCGCCAGAGCCTCGAGGAGACCGGCATCAACTACGCGACCGAGGTCGAGATGATCGGCCAGGCCCACGCCATCGACCTGCTGACCACGCCCTACGTTTTTTCTGCCGAGGAAGCGGTGGCCATGACCGAGGCCGGCGCCGACTTCATCGTGCCCCACATGGGCGTGACCACCGGTGGCACCATCGGCGCCACCACGGCCAAGTCGCTCGACGAATCGGTGAAACTCATCGACGAGTGGGGCGAGGCGGCGCGCCAGGTGCGCAAGGACGTGATCGTGATCGCGCACGGCGGCCCGATCTCCAGCCCCGAGGACGTGGCCCACGTGCTCAAGCACAGCCGGCACTGCAATGGCTTCTACGGTGCCAGCAGCATGGAGCGGCTGCCGACGGAGATCGCGATCAAGTCGCACGTGGAGCGTTACAAGAACGTGACTTTCTGAACCCCAACGAGAACAGGAGACAAGACATGGCCAGGGTCTACGTGAGCGCGGTGATGGACGCGACACTCGATGAAGCATGGGCCTACCTGCGCGACTTCGGCGCGCTCGGCAACTACCACCCGTACTTCGAGAACTCCTACATCGAGGACGGCAAGCCGGCCGACCAGGTCGGCTGCGTGCGCCACTTCACCGTGCGCGACGGCGGCGGCTTCCTGCGCGAACAGCTGCTCGCGCTGTCCGACGACACGCACCGCTGCCGCTACAAGATCCTGCACATCGATGCCGACTGGACCAACTACGTGGCCGAGATGCACCTGCTGCCCATCACCGAAGGCAACCGCTGCTTCGGCGAGTGGTGGGCCGAGTGGGACGTGCCGGCCGACCAGGAGGCCGAGGCGGTGGAGCGCGTGAAGGGCACTTTTCGCACCTTCTTCGAGTGCGTCAACGCGCACCACGGCAAGGCCCGATGACCACCGCGCCAGCCGCCGCCTGGGTGGTGGGCACCTTCGATACCAAGGCCGCCGAGCTGGACTACCTCGCCGGCCTGCTGCGCGCGACCGGCGTGCGCGTGCTGACGGTGGACATCGGCACGCGCAGCGCCAGCGGCGTGGCCGACATCGATGCATCCGCCGTGGCGCGGCACCACCCCAAGGGCGCGGCCGCCGTGTTCGAGCCCTCCGACCGGGGCGAGGCCGTGATTGCGATGAGCGAGGCGCTGAGTGCGCTGGTGCGCGAGCGCCTGGGCGCAGGCGGGATCCAGGCCATGCTGGGCGTGGGCGGCTCGGGCGGCAGCTCGATGATCGCGCCGGCCATGCGCCTGCTGCCCATTGGCATGCCGAAGCTGCTGGTCTCCACCATGGCGGCCGGCGATGTCTCGGCCTACGTGGGCGTGGTGGACCTCACCCTGATGTACCCGGTGACCGACATCGCCGGCCTCAACCGGCTTTCGCGCACCATCCTGGCCAACGCGGCGCACGCGCTGGCGGGCATGCTGCAACACCCCGCGCCGGCGGACCACGGGGCCGACAAGCCTTCCATCGGCCTGACCATGTTCGGCGTCACCACGCCTTGCGTGCAGGCCGTGCGCGGGCTGCTGGCGGCCGACTTCGACACCCAGGTGTTCCACGCGAACGGCGCGGGCGGGCGCACGCTGGAGGCCCTGGCCGCCGCCGGCATGCTGCGCGCCGTGGTCGACATCACCACCACCGAGGTCGGCCAGCATCTGGCCGGTGGCGTGTGCGATGCCGGGCCGAACCGGCTAGACGCCGCCGCGCGCCATGGCCTGCCCTGGGTGGGCTCGGTGGGCGCGCTGGACATGATCAACTGGGGCGCACCGCCCACCATTCCCGAACGGCACCAGGGCCGCACCTTCCACGTGCACAACGCCGAGGTGACGCTGATGCGCAGCAACGCCCGGGAGCTGGAGGCGGCGGCGCGGCGCATCGCCGGGCAGCTCAACCGCGCCCGGGGCCCGGTGCGCCTGCTGCTGCCGCTGGGTGGTTTGTCCATGATCGACGCGCCCGGCCTGGCTTTCCACGCGCCCGAGGCCAATGCGGTGCTGTTCGACACGCTGGAGCGCCTGTTCGAGGCGAGCGACACGCACCGGCTGCTGAAGCTGCCGCAGCACATCAACGACCCGGCCTTCGCGGCGGCCGTGGCCGAACAGGTGAGGGCGGTGGTGTAAGGTGGCCGCATGAGCAACGCCACCGACCCCACCGAACAAGCCAAGGCCTTTTTCTTCGAAGGCAACGCCCTCTTCGAGGCCGACCGGCTCGAGGAGGCACTGAGCCGCTACCAGGCCGCGCTGGCCCTGGTGCCGGGGCGGCCGTCCATCCTGGCCAACCTGGGCGTGACCCACTGCCGACTGGGCCGCTGGCCGGAGGCCGTGGCCACCCTGGCGCAGGCCACGAAGGCCGACCCCACCCACCGCGACGCCTGGGTCGCGCTCGGCCTCTCGCACGAAGCCCTGTCGAACTGGGCCGGTGCCGCGCACGCGCTGCAGCAGGGCGTGCAGCTGGGGGCCTCCACCCCGCAGATCCACCTGTCTCTGGCGATGTGCCTGCTGCGGCTGGACCGGCCCGACGAAGCGCTGGCGGCGCTGGACCGGGCGCTCGCGCTCGACCCGACCCTGGCCGAGGCCTGGAGCCAGCGCGGCAGCGTGCTGCGCGACGCCGGCCGGCACGCGGAGGCCGCGCGCTGCTTCGAGCAGGCCCTGGCCCATGGCGGCGACGAAACCCTGCACCGCTTCTACCTGGCCTCGGTGAAGGCCGGCGAGGCGACGCCATCGCAGCCGCCGCGCGCGTACGTGGAAGCGCTGTTCGACGAGTACGCCGACGATTTCCAGCACCACCTGATCCACCAGCTGAAGTACCAGGCGCACGAGACCCTGCTGGCACCGCTGCGCGTGGGCGGCCGGCGCTACCCGCGGGTGCTGGACCTGGGGTGCGGCACCGGCCTGTGCGGCCAGCTCATCCGCCCGCACGCCGACGCGGTGGACGGCGTGGACCTGGCCCAGGCCATGGTCGAGCAGGCGCGCGCCAGCGGCGCCTACCGCGAGGTGGTGCAGGGCGAGCTGCTCGACTTCCTGCGCTCGCGCGATGAGCCCGCCGACCTCGTGATCGCCGCCGACGTGTTCATCTACGTGGGCGCGCTCGACGGGGTTTTCGCCGCGGTGCGCGAGCGCCTCCAGCCCTCGGGCTGTTTCGCCTTCTCGGTCGAACTCGCCACCGGCGCCGAAGAACTGCAACTGCGGCCCAGCCTGCGCTACGCGCATGCCCCGGCCTACGTGGAGCGCCTGGCCCGGGCGCACGGCTTCCAGGTGCGCCAGACCTGGCAGGCGCCGCTGCGCGAAGACCAGCAGAAACCGGTGATGGGCCTGTACGTGCTGCTGGAGCCGGCCAGCGCCCCATAACGCGGCCCTATACCCGAATCGCCATTCCGTATTGGTCAGCGCGCGGCGCGCTTCCTAGACTGTGGGCCACTCAACAGCCACCATGGAAAGCGCATGACCAAGCCACACGTCGATCTGTACTGGGACATCGGCAGCACGAATACCTATTTCGCGTTCAAGCTCATCCAGCCCATCGTGGCGCACCACGGCGCCGAACTTGTGCTGCACCCTTACAACCTGGGCTACGTGTTCCGCAACAACGATTACGAGCTCATGAAGGAGTCCAAGGCCAAGCTGCGCTACCGCAAGCGCGACCTGATGCGCTGGGCCGAGAAGCACCAGCTGCCGTTCCAGATCCCGCGCCAGTTCCCGATCAAGTCCAGCCGCGTGCTGCGCGGTTCGCTGGCGATGCGCCAGAAAGGCCTGGAGCTGGCCTTCGTCGAAGCGGCGCTGGAGGCGTATTGGGAACAGGGCAACGCGGGCATCGTGGAATACGCGGGCCTGCGCCCCATCGCCGAGCGGCTGGGCGTGGACCCGGACTGGTTCGAGGCCACCAGCGCCAGCGAAGAGACCGGCGCCCAGCTCGCCAAGAGCACGGATGACGCGGTGGCGCGCGGCGTGTTCGGCGTGCCCATGATGTTCGTGGGCGACGAGATGTTCTGGGGCAAGGACCGGCTCGATTTCATGGAAGACGAGCTGGCGCGCGCCACGGCCACCGCCACCACTTGAGCGCTTGTCCTGCTGCCCAAAAAAACGCCGGCCTCGAGCCGGCTTCTTTTTGTGAGGCGGGTGTCAGACCACCCGCGCGCCGCGCAAGGCCTCGATCTGCGCCGCGTCCAGGCCGGCCAGGCGCGTGAGCACCTCGTCGCTGTGCGCGCCGGGCAGCGGGGCCGGCTGGTCGTAGCCGCCCGGGGCGGCGCTGAACTTGATCGGAAAGCCCGAGCCCGAGGCCACCATGGTGGAACGGCTCATCGGGTTCCACAGCGGCACCGCCATCTGGCGCTGGACCATCTGCTCCCAGCGCAGCACACCGTGGATGTCGCGCACCGGGCTGCAGGCCAGCTTGGCCTGCGCCAGGCGGGCCTCGACCTCCTCGGTGGAGAGGGTCTTCGCCCACGACGCGACCACCTCGTCCACCTGGGCGTTGTTCGCCAGGCGCCAGGCGACCGACATCATGTCCGGGTCGTCCCGCAGGTCGCTGCGCCCCATCACCTCCAGCAGCGCGAGCCAGTCGTCGTGCGTGGCCGCGCCGAGCGTGACCCAGCCGTCGCGCGTGCGGTAGGCGTTGAAGGGCGAGAAGCGCATGATGCGGTTGCCCTGCTGGGGCTGCAGGCCGAGCTGCGGGTAGCAGTCCAGCGGCTCGTCGAAGATCAGCGAGAACAGGCAGTCGGCCATGGACACGTCGATGGCTTGGCCCTCGCCGGTGCGGTCGCGGTGCAGCAGCGCGGCCACGATGCCCAGTGCCGCGAACACGCCCGAGATCGCGTCGGACACCGGCGAGCCGGCCTTGGTGGGCGCGCTGCCGGGCTGGCCGGTGATGCTCATCAGGCCCACGGCGGCCTGCACCATCAGGTCGTAGGCCTTGAGGTGGCGGTCCGGCCCGGTGGCGCCGTAGCCGGTGAGCGAGCAGTACACGATGCGCGGGTTGGCTTCCTTCAGCGCCGCGTAGCCCACGCCCAGGCGCTCGGCCACGCCGGCGCTGAAGTTGTCCACCACCACGTCCGCGTGGCGCACCATGCGCAGGAAGATCTCGCGCCCCTCCGCGCTCTTGAGGTTGAGCGTGGCCGACTTCTTGCCCCGCGCGCGCTTGAGGTAGGCGATGCCCATGTCCTCCTCGGTCTGGCGCTGGAAGCTCACGCCCTGCGGGCCCGCGAAGGGCGGCGCGAAGGCGGTCGGGTCGCCGGTTTTCGGGTCGTCGATCTTGATGACCTCCGCGCCCAGGCCGGCCAGGAACAGCGTGCCCTGGGGGCCGGAGAAAAAGCGCGTGAGGTCGAGAACGACCACGCCGTCGAGGATCTTTGCAGTCATGGGCCCACCGTTGGAAATGTGCGCCGCAGTGTAGGCAGCGGGTCCGCGCGGGGGGAAATAGGTCTTTGACGTGGCGGTATCGCGCCGTCCTATGGGGGCGGCACGGGCGAGGCACCGGGCCATTGGCCGGCCTCCACCCGCCGCTGCGTGACCTCGGTGATGAGCTCGACGATGCGGTGCGCCGCGCTGCTCAGGGGCACGATGTCGAAGGTGCACAGCGAGAGGCGCCGCTGCAGCGCCGGCTCGGTGATGCGCTGCACGCGCAGGCCGGCCGTGCCGCCCGGTATGGCCGCCGAGCCGATGGTGGCGCCCACGCCGCTGGCCACCACCGCGCGGATGGTGGCCAGGGAATCGAGCTCGGCCAGCACGCGCATTTCGTGCCCGGCGGCCTGGAAGGCCGCGTCGATGATCTGGCGCGTCACGTTGGAGCGGCCGGGCAGGGCCAGCGCGCAGGGCGCGGCCTGGTCCAGCGTGACCGCGTCGCCATCGCCCACGCCCTGCGCCGACATCAGGAACAGATCCTCGATCAGCAGCGGGCGCACGTCCAGGTGGCTGGAGACCTTCTGGCGCGCCGTGCCGGTGTCCGGCGCCAGCGGCTCGAACAGCAGGCTCATCTCGATGCGGCCATTGACCACCAGCTCCTCCAGGTGGCCGCTCAGGCTTTCGGTGATCTGCAGCTGGATGTCGGGGTACTTCGCGGCGGCCTCGGCGATCAGCGAGGGCGCGAGCAGCGTGGCCGCGCTGCTGGGCAGGCCCACCGACACCAGGCCCTGCGGGTAGTCGCCGGCGTGCTGCACGTCGGTGCGCATGCGCTCCATCTGGCGCAGCATGGCGCGCGCGTGGCGGTAGAACACCTCGCCCGCTTCGGTGGCCGAGACGCCGCGCACGCTGCGCGAGAGCAGCTTGACCTTGAGCTCGTCCTCCAGGTTGGCCATCTGGTGGCTGAGCGCGGGCTGGGCGATGAACAGGTCGGCGGCGGCGCGCGAGACGCTGCCCAGTTCGACGATGCGCACGAAGTACTTGAGCTGGCGGATTTCCATCGGGCCATTGTCCTATCGACCCTTCGGGCTCTCCATATCTTTTCACGATGCCCCAAGCCCGACACGGTATTGGCGCGGCGCGACCGCCCGCTCCATCATCCCTGCCCATGATCGATCTCTACTTCTGGAGCACGCCCAACGGCTACAAGGTCTCCATCCTGCTGGAAGAGCTGGGCCTGCCTTACCGCGTGATTCCCGTGCACATCGGCAAAGGCGAGCAGTTCAGGCCCGAGTTCCTCCGGATCAGCCCGAACAACAAGATCCCCGCGCTGGTGGACCCCGAGGGCCCGGGCGGTGCGCCGATCGCGCTGTTCGAGTCGGGCGCCATCATGATGTACCTGGCCGAGAAGCAGGGCTGGGCCTTCATGCCGCAGGAGCCGCGCGCGCGCTACGAGGTGGTGCAGTGGCTCATGTTCCAGATGGGCGGTGTCGGCCCCATGCTGGGCCAGGCGCACCACTTCCGCAAGTACGCGCCCGAGAAGATCGACTACGCGATCGAGCGCTACACGAAAGAGGCGCGCCGCCTCTACACCGTGATCGACCGCCGCCTGGCCCAGGCCGAGTACCTCGCGGGCGACCAGTACTCCATCGCCGACATGGCGACCTACCCCTGGCTGCGCGCCCACAAGTGGCAGGGCCAGGACCTGGCCGACTTCCCCCACCTGCAGCGCTGGTACGCGGCGGTGCGCGCCCGCCCGGCGGTGCAGCGCGGCCTGGCCGTGCTGGAAGAGAAGGTCGACCGCTCCGGCGCCAAGCCCACCGGCGAGCGCTGGGACAACCTGTTCGGCGCCGGCCAGTTCGCCCCTTCGGAAAAGACCCCATGACCCAGAAACCCCCCATGCTCACCGGCTACCGCGTGCTCGACATCACGCAGATCGTGGCCGGCCCGACCTGCACCCGCATCCTGGCCGAGATGGGCGCCGAGGTGGTCAAGCTCGAGCTCGCACCGTTCGGCGACCGCACCCGCGTGGGCGGCCTGCGCTCCAACCAGCCCGAGCACAAGCGCTGCTCGCAGAGCACCTACTTCATCCAGCACAACCACTCCAAGAAGAGCCTGGCGCTGGACTTCAAGAGCGAGCGCGCGCGCGAACTCATCAAGGCCATGGTCCCCAAGTTCGACGTGCTGGTGGAGAACTTCTCGCCCGGCGTGATGGCGCGCGCGGGCCTGAGCTACGACGATCTGAAGGCCATCAACCCGCGGCTGGTGATGTGCTCCATCTCGCTGGCCGGACAGGCCGGCGAGCTGGCGCAGAAGCCGGGTTACGACTACGTGGCCCAAGCCTATGCCGGCATCACCGACCTGATCGGCGAGCGCGACGGCGAGCCCGCGCTGATCACCATGGCCATCGGCGACGCCTCCACCGGCGTGGCGGCGGCGATGGCGGTGGGCTTCGCGCTGCTGCACCGCGAGCGCACCGGCGAGGGCCAGTACATCGAGACCTCCCTGCTCGACACCTACTTCAACATGCACGAGGTGGCGGTGCCGCGCGTGAGCCTGCGCAAGAACCACACCCCGGTGCGCACCGGCTCGCAGCACCCCGACGGCGGGCCGACCGGCATCTTCCGCTGCGGCGACGGCAGCTACCTCACGCTCGCCACGCTGCCGCACCAGTGGGCGGCCTTCGTCGAGGCGCTGGGCCGGCCCGAGCTGCTGAAGGACGAGCGCTTCGCCACCGCCGCGCTGCGGCGCGACCACAACGACGCGCTCAAGCAGCTCCTCGAAGCCTGGCTGGCCGGCTTCGCCACGCGCGACGAGGCCATTGCCGCGCTGGAACGCCACCGCATTCCCTGCGCGCCCGTGCTCACCCTGCGCGAGGCCATGGCGCACCCTCACCTGCGCGAGCGCGGCGTGGTGCGCGAGGTGCACGACCCCTACATCGGCCGCTTCGACATCCCCGGGCCGCCCGCGCGCTTCTCTGCCTGGAACGTGCCCGGTGGCCTGCGCGCCGACCTGCTGGGCGAGCACAACGAAGAGATCCTCAAGACGCTCGCCGGCCTGGACGACGACGAGATCGGGCAGCTGTACCGCGACGGCGTGCTGGTGCGCGACCCCTTGCTGAGCGCGGACCGCGAATGGACCGAGAAGACGGAGGCCTGAGACCGCCGCGTCCCCCATTGATCGAACCACAACGAAGGAGACAAAGATGAAAAAACACCTATTCACCCTGGCCATGGCGCTCGGCCTGGGCAGCGCCGCGCTGGCCCAGGAGTTCCCCCAGCGCCCGGTGACGCTCATCGTGCCGTTCTCGGCCGGCGGGCCGACCGACGTGGTCGCGCGCCACCTGGCCCAGGCCATGGGCAAGTCGCTGGGCCAGCCGGTGGTGGTGGAGAACCGCGCCAGTTCGGGCGGCATCGTCGGCACCGAAGCCGTGGTGCGCGCCGAAGCCAACGGCTACACGCTGCTGATCCACAACATCGGCATGTCCACGCTGCCCGCGCTCTCGCGCTCGCTGCGCTTCAACCCGGCCACCGACCTGGACTTCATCGGTCAGGTGGCGGACGTGCCCATGACGCTGGTGGGCAAGCGCGACCTCGAACCGACCGGCTTCAAGGCGCTGCACCAGTACATCACGCTCAACCAGAAGAAGATCAACCTCGCCAACGCCGGCATCGGCACGGCCTCGCACCTGTGCGGCCTGATGCTGATGAGCCGGCTGAACCTGGCCATGACCACGGTGCCCTACAAGGGCGCCGCACCCGCCATGGCCGACCTGCAGGGGGGCCAGGTGGAGCTGCTGTGCGACCAGATCACCACCACGCTGGGGCCGATCCAGGCCGCGCGCGTCAAGCCCTATGGCAGCACCACGCGCGAGCGCCTGCCCTCGCTGCCCGAACTGCCGACGCTGAGCGAGCAGGGGATCGACGGGCTGGAGGTCACGGTCTGGCACGGCGTTTACGCGCCGAAGAACCTGCCCAGGCCCGTCACGGAAAAGCTGGTGAAGGCGCTGCAGGACGGCCTGGCCGATCCGGCGTTCCGCGACAGCCTGCAGAAGCTGGGCGCCCTGCCGGTGAGCAAGGACAAGGCCACGCCCGAAGGGCTGGGCAAGCACCTGCGCCAGGAGATCGCGCGCTGGTCGCCCGTGATCCGGCAGGCCGAGGCCTACCTGGACTGAGCGTTTTCGCTCAGTCCTTGCGCCGCGCCACCCAGTAGGTGGCACCCTCGGCGCCATAGTGCTCGGCGTGCGGCACCTCGCTGTCGATCTGGAAGGTGTCGCCCGCGCGCAGCTGGCGCGTGAGGTCGCCCACCGTCAGCCACATCTCGCCGCGCGTGACCACCGCCTTGGCGGCGAAGGGGTGGGTGTGCATGTCCAGCACCGTGAAGGGCGCCCACTCGCGCTCGATCACCTCGTCGTAGCCTTCGATCAGGGCCTGAAGGCGAAAGGCCTCGAAGTTGGCAGGGTTCATGGAAAGGCATTGTGGGCCATCGGGTGGCGGGGTGACGCGTTAGCATGGAGGGCTTGTGCACAGTGAAACGAGGCGCTCCATGTCCCACATGCTCCTGATCCTTGAACCGGCCGGCCAGCGCGGCACCCGCACCGAGGCCCAGGGCCGCGAGGCGTACGCCAGCATGCAGCGTTTCGGCGAGTCGCTGCGCTCGCGCGGCAAGCTGCTGGCGGCGGAATCGCTGGCCTCCCAGTCGCAGGGCGTGCGGGTGCACACCGGCGGCGGCAAGGCCCAGGTGGTGGACGGGCCGTTCGCCGAAGCCAAGGAAATGATCGGCGGCTTTTTCCTGCTGGACTGCGCCAGCATGGACGAGGCCGTGGCCATCGCCCAGGAGTGCCCGGCCGCCGAATGGGCCACCGTCGAGGTGCGCGCCCTGGGGCCGTGTTACGACGACAGCCGGGGCTGAATCCCGGCCTCAGGGTTTTTCCTGGGGTGTTTCTGTCGGCGCTTGTCGAAAACCGCGGGGCTGGTTCGTCGTGCCTGTTGAAGATCCCCATTTCAACAGGAGTTCTTGATGAACGCACCCGCCCGCATCCAGCCTTGCCTGTGGTTTGACACACAGGCCGAGGAGGCCGCACGGTTCTACGTGTCGGTGTTCCCGAACTCGCGCATCGGCACGATCACCCGCTACGGCCCTGGCGCCCAGCTGCCCGAGGGCACGGTGCTCACGATCGATTTCGAACTCGACGGGCAGCCGCACACCGCGCTCAATGGCGGGCCGCATTTCCGGTTCTCGCCCGCGATCTCCCTTCTGGTGCGCTGCACTTCGCAGCAGGAGGTGGACCACTACTGGCAACACCTCTCGGCCGTGCCAGAGCAGGAGCGCTGCGGCTGGCTGCAGGACCGCTACGGCCTGTCCTGGCAGGTCGTGCCCGAGCAGCTCATGGCCCAGCTGCAGCACCCCGACGCGGCGCGGCGCCAGAGCGTCACGCTGGCCATGCTCGCCATGGGCAAGCTCGACATCGCGGCCCTGCAGCACGCCTTCGACCACCCCTGACCCCCTCTCCAGGAGACCCACCATGCGATTCATGATCATCGTCAAGTCCTGCGACGAATTCGAAGCCGAGACCTCGCCCGCGCCCGACGAGGCGCTGATGGCCGAGATGGTCCGCTACCACGAGGAGCTGGCCCAGGCCGGCGTGCTGCTCGACGGCTCGGGCCTGCACCCCAGCCGCAAGGGCTGGCGCATCCAGTACAGCGCCGACGGCAAGAAGCGTGTCGTCGACGGCCCGTTCGCCGAGTCCAAGGAACTCATCGCCGGCTACACCCTGATCCAGGTGCGTTCGCGCGAGGAGGCCATGGAGTGGAGCCGCCGCTTCCCCAACCCGGCGGGCGCCGGCAAGGAGGCCGTGATCGAACTGCGCCAGCTCTACGAGATGGAGGACTTCCCGCCCAGCGAGCCATTGGAAGACTTCAAGAAGCTCGACGCCATGCACAACCCCCAGCGCTGAGGAGCCGCCACCATGCTCAAGATCCTTGCTTTGCTGATCGGCGTGGCCATCGCCGCCCTGCTGCTGTACGCCGCGAGCCGGCCCGACCGCTTCCACGTCGAGCGCTCCACCACCATCCAGGCGAGCGCCGATCGGCTGCACCCGCTCATCAACGACCTGCATCGCTTCAACACCTGGAACCCTTACGCCCGCAAGGACCCGGCCATGCAGGGCCAGTACAGCGGGCCCACCGCCGGCCCCGGCGCGGTGTACGAGTTCCAGGGCAACAAGGACGTGGGCAAGGGCCGCATCGGCATCACCGCGTCCAGCGCGCCCTCCAGCGTGACCATGCAACTCGACATGTTCGAGCCCTTCGAGGGCCACAACGTCGTCACCTTCAGCCTGGCGCCCGAAGGCGAGGCCACCCGCGTGACCTGGGCCATGGACGGCCCCAGCCCGTTCATCGCGCGGCTCATCGGCGTCTTCATGAACATGGACCAGATGATCGGCCGCGACTTCGAGGCCGGCCTGTCTTACCTCAAGTCCCTGGCCGAGAAGCCGGCGGCGTCCTGAACCTTCTTCACCCCCTCACCCTTCGAAAGGAAGCACCATGTTTCGCCAGATCTTCGTCAACCTGCCCATCAAGGACATGGCCCGCTCGCAGGCCTTCTTCAAGTCGCTGGGCCTGAACTTCAACCCGCAGTTCACCAACGAGCAGGGCGCCTGCCTGGAGGTGGGCGAGAACATCTTCGCCATGCTGCTGGTCGAGCCCTTCTTCCAGGGCTTCACCAAGCTGCCGATCTCGGACGCGAAGAAGGCCACCGAGGTCCTGGTGGCGCTCTCGGTCGACAACCGCGCCCAGGTGGACGAGGTGGTGGCCAAGGCGGTGGCCGCCGGCGCCACCACGCCGAACGCGCCGATGGACCATGGCTTCATGTACCAGCACGGTTTCGCCGACCTCGACGGCCACCAATGGGAGGTTTTCTGGATGGACATGAGCGCCGCCCCCGCGCAGATGTAAATTCGGCCCATGCATTCCAGTGTCCACCAGGCCATCGCCACCGTCTGGCGCCTCGAGTCCGCGCGCATCACGGCCAGCGTGGCGCGGGTGGTGCGCGACATCGGCGTGGCCGAGGAACTCGCGCAGGACGCGCTGGTGGCCGCTCTGGAGCACTGGCCCAGGGACGGCGTGCCGGACAACCCCGCCGCCTGGCTCATGACCACCGCCAAGCGCCGTGCGCTCGACCACCTGCGCCACCGCCAGATGGCCGACGAGAAGCACGACGGCATCGCCGCCGACCTCGAAGCCCTGGGCGCCACGCACGTGCCCGATTTCGTGGACGCGCTGGACGAGGCGCGGCAGGACGACATCGGCGACGACCTGCTGCGCCTGGTCTTCACGGCCTGCCACCCGGTGCTCTCCACCGACGCGCGCGTGGCCCTCACGCTCAAGCTGCTGGGCGGGCTCACCACGCACGAGATCGCGCGCGCCTTCCTGGTGCCCGAGGCCACCATCGCGCAGCGCATCGTGCGCGCCAAGCGCACCATCAGCGAGGCCGGCGTGCCGTTCGAGGTGCCGCGCGGCGACGCGCTGGGCGAGCGCCTGGCCTCGGTGCTCGAGGTGGTGTACCTGGTGTTCAACGAGGGCTACACGGCCACCAGCGGCGGCGACTGGATGCGCCCCGCGCTGTGCGACGAGGCGCTGCGCCTGGGGCGCATGCTGGCCGGCATCGCGCCGCAGCAGCCCGAGGTGCACGGCCTGCTGGCGCTGATGGAGATCCAGGCTTCGCGCACCGCCGCGCGCACCGACGCCAAGGGCCGCCCGGTGCTGCTGGCCGACCAGGACCGCAGCCGCTGGGACCACCTGCTGATCCGCCGCGGCCTGGCCGCGCTGGACCGGGCCGACCTGCTCGGCGCCGAGCCCGGCCCCTACCACCTGCAGGCGGCCATCGCCGCCTGCCACGCGCGCCCCGTGCGTTCCGCCGACACCGACTGGGCCCGCATCGCCGCGCTGTACGGTGAGCTCGCGCGCGTGGCGCCTTCGCCGGTGGTCGAACTCAACCGTGCGGTGGCCATCTCCATGCACGCCGGACCGGCCGCCGGCCTGGTGCTGGTGGACGCGCTGCTGAAGAACAAGGCGCTGCGCCAGTACCACTGGCTGCCCAGCGTGCGCGGCGACCTGCTGGCCAAGCTGGGGCGCGGCGGCGAGGCGCGCGCCGAGTTCGAGCGCGCGGCCGACCTCGCGGGCAACGAGCGCGAGAAGGCCTTTCTGCGCGCGCGCGCCGCCGCGCTGCCAGGTGGTCAGGCGGGGACTTGAGGCGACAGGGCTTTAAGCGAGGCATTGTGCGACAGGTTTGGCGCCTGCGTGTGGGTGAAAGCCCCATGGCGTGCGCAAAGGGTGCCGGCCAAACTGGCTGAAAATAACGGCACCGCCATGGAACACGACCCGCCCGATTTCCACACCGAGCCATTTCGCGGTTCCAACCACGCCCCCCTCGACCCCGAGACGGAAGCCGACGTGATCGTCGTCGGTGCCGGCCCGGCCGGTCTGGCGGTGGCGGCCTGCCTGGTGCAGCGCGGGCACAGCCCGCTGGTGATCGACCGCGCGCAGGACATCGCCTCGTCCTGGCGCCACCATTACGAGCGCCTGCACCTGCACACTGTCAAGACCCATTCGGCCTTGCCCGGGCGGCCATTCCCCGACGATGCGCCGCGCTATGTGCCGCGCCAGGGGGTGGTGGACTACCTGGTCGCCTACGCGCGCCAGCATGGCATCGAGCCCACGCTGGGACAGAACGTGACGGCGATCGAACCCCGGCAGGGCCCGGGCGCGCCCTGGCAGGTGGTGCTGGCCAACGGGCGCCACCTGTCGGCCAACCACGTGGTGGTGGCCACCGGCGCCAACCGCCAGCCGCGCGCGCCCCGCCTGCCGGGCGAAGACGTGTTCCAGGGCCGCCTGCTGCACAGCCGCGGCTACCGCAACGCCGCGCCCTTCATGGGCCAGCGCGTGCTGGTGGTCGGCATGGGCAACACCGGCGCCGAGATCGCGCTGGACCTGGTCGAACACGGCGTGCGCACCGCGCTCTCGGTGCGCTCGCCAGTCAACATCGTGCGGCGCGACGTGCTTGGCCGGCCCGCGCAACTCTCCAGCCTCATGCTCAGCCAGCTGCCGCCGGTGCTGGGCGATGCGCTGGCCGTGCTGCTGCGCAACCTCACCGTGGGCGACCTGCGCCGCCACGGCCTGCCCAGCGCGAGCGTCTCGCCGTTGCGCCAGTTGCGCGAGGAGGGCAAGACGCCGGTGATCGACGTGGGCACGGTGCAGCGCATCAAGACCGGCGATATCCTGGTCTACCCCGGCATCCAGCGCCTCACGTCGGGCGGGGTGCGGTTCACCGACGGCAGCGAACACCCGTTCGACACCGTGCTGCTGGCCACCGGCTACGACCCGGCGCTGGGCGAACTCTTTCCCCGCACCGCCTTGCCGCTGGACGAACGCGGCATCCCCTTGCAGCTGAGCGGCGAGGGCGTGCTCGAAGGCTTGCACTTCGTGGGGTTCGATGTGCGCCAGCCCGGCGGCCTGCTGCGCACCATCGCCCTGCAGGCGCCGCGGGTGGCGAAGCGCATCTCGGCGCGGCAGGCGAACGGAGGCCGGCATGCGTGAGGCGCGCACCCACATCGAGATCGGCAAGCAGGAGACCTTCATCGCGACCGAGCCCGTCGAAGGGGGCAGCCTGGAGTGGATGCTGGACATCGGCACCCGCGCGCTGGGCAACGGACCATTCAGGCACACGCCGCCCACGGCGCTGGAGATCGAGACCGCGATCGAACACGTGGAGAATGCGGTCATGCCGCTGCTGCGGCAGCTGCCGCGTGGCTCCCAGCTGGTGACGTCGGACGCCGCCGCGCACGAGCTGCGCCGCCTGGTGCACGAGCGCGAGGCCGGCGGCGCGCTGCTCCTGATCGACGACATCGAACAGGTGTTCAACCAGATCGCGGCGGTCTCGCTTGGCCGACCCGCCGCCTCCTCGGGCCTGCCGCCGCAGCCCGAATTCGCGGCCTACGTGCTCATCCTGCGCGAGACCATGCACCACCTCGGCTTCGCATCGCTGATGCTGCGGGCCCCCAACGACTGAACCCACCCTCCGCCATGCCCAACCCCGACACCCTCGAACGTTTCATCGCCCTGGTGGAGCAGAACGCGCACGACCAGGCCATCGAAGACTTCTACGCGGCGCACGCCACCATGCAGGAAAACCAGGCGCCGCCGCGCGTGGGCCGCGACCAGCTGGTGGCCGGCGAGCGCCAGGTGATGGCGCGCGCGGCGTCCATCAAGTCGCGCTGCGTGCGCCCCGTGCTGGTCCACGGCGACCACGTGGTGATCCGCTGGCGGTTCCGCTTCGTCTGGCGGGACGAGTCGGTCACCGAGATGGAGGAACTGGCCTGGCAGCGCTGGGAGGGCGAGCGCATCGTGTCCGAGCAGTTCTTCTACGACCCGGCGCAACGCACGCCGCAACCACCGGCCGGGGTGGCGATATGAGCTCGGACCTCGAACCCCGGGAGTTCCTGGTGATCTCGCGCGGCCAGTGGGACGCCGACAAGTCGCCCGAGGAGATCCAGGCCGCGATCGACCGGTTCTACGTGTGGCATGGCGAGCTGGTGGCCCGGGGGGTGATGCGCTCGGGCCAGCGGCTGGCGCGCGACGGCAAGCTGGTCACGCGCGAGCGCATCGTCGATGGCCCGTTCGCCGAGGCCAAGGAGGTGGTGGGCGGCTTCTGGTTCGTGCGCGCCACCAGCCTGGAAGAAGCCGCGCGCCTCTCGGCCGACAACCCCTGCCTGGCCTGCGGCCTGCAGTACGAGATCCGGCCGTTCGAGCCGGTGCGCGCCAGCGCCTTCGCGCTGACGAGCGAGACGCCGACGCGTTAGTCGTTGGCCTTGAAACCGGTGGCCTTGACCACCTGTGCCCAGCGCGCTGTCTCGCTTGCGATGGTGGCCGCGAAGGCCTCGCCATTCTCCCGCGGCACGTCAAAGCCCTGCGCTTCCAGCCTGGCCTTGTAGTCCGCGTCGGCCTGCGCCTTCACCGTGGCGGCCTGGATCTGGTCCACCACCGCCTTGGGCGTGGCCGACGGTGCCATGAGGCCGAACCACACCGTGGCGCCCAAGTCCGGGTAACCCAGTTCGGCCAGGCTGGGCACCTGGGGCAGGAACCGGGTGCGCTCGCGCGAGGTGACCGCGATGGCGTGGAGCTTGCCGCTTTGCACGTGCGGCAGCGCGGCCTGCAGCTGGGCGAAACCCAGCCGCACCTGGCCGCCGAGCAGGTCGGTGATCTGCGGTGCGCTGCCCTTGTAGGGCACGTGCACCATGTCCAGCTTGAAGCGTTCGTTGAGCTGGAAGCCCAGGAAGTGCGACGGCGTGCCGGGGCTGAACGAGGCGTAGGTGACCTGGCCCGGGTTGGCCGCCACCCACTTCACCAGATCGGGCAGCGTCCTGGCCGGCACGGAGGGGTGGGTCACCAGCACCAGCGGGTTCTCCACGCCCTTGGCGATGGGCTTGAAGTCCGACTGCTTCCAGCGCAGGGCCGGGTAGACCGAGGGGTTGATGGTGAACATGGCCTGGGTGCTGATCCACAGCGTGTGCCCGTCAGCGGCCGCGTTGCGGACCTGCTCGGCGCTGAGGTTGCCGTTGGCCCCGCCCTTGTTCTCCACCACGAAGGTGCCGCCGGTCTGTTTCGCCAACTGGTCGGCCAGCGCCCGGCCGTACACGTCCACCGCGCCGCCGGCCGGTGTGCCCACCACCAGGGTCACCGGCTTGCTCGGCCAGGTCTGCGCGACGGCCTGGGGCGCGGCCAGGCCGACCGCGAGGGCGAGCAAGAGGACGCGCACAGGGGAATGGGGGGATGGCATGGGAGTCTCCTGGATGATGTTCGGGTGCCTTTTTCGAATCTATGCCCTCCTGGATTGGTTGACCAATACAACTATGCTCAGGGTATTCACTGGTGGAGTCGATGTGTGATGGGTGAACTCTTTCTCTACCGCCTGACCCGCCTTCAGGCGGCGGCCGTCGCGCCCGTGGGGCGGCTGTGCCAGGCCCGCTATGGCGTGTCGCGCCGCGAGTGGCGGCTGATCGTGGTGCTGGCCCGGCACGGCCCGGTGCTGTCGTCGGAACTGGCAGACCTGGCGCAACTGGACCGCGCGCGCACCTCGCGCATCGTCACGACCCTGGTCGACCTCGAACTCGCTGCTCGCGAGGTCATTCCCAGCGACCGCCGGCAGGCGAGGGTGTCCCTGACGGACAGGGGCCGCGCGCTGCACGACGAGTTTCTGCCCGTGGTGGTGGAGCTCAACCGGCAGCTGCTGCTGGCGCTGGAACCCGAGGAGGTCGCGCAGCTCGACGGGCTGATGGACCGCCTGGCCGAGCGCGCCAAGGCCAACCTCGCGGCGCTGGACCTGCCCAGGCAGCGGCGCTCGCGCCCGGTGCGGCGCTAGCGCTCACCGCCGCTGCGCCCTTTGGCGCGTTTCTGCGTCGGCCAGGCCTGCATGCGGAAGGCCTCCACCAGAAAGTCGATCAGCAGGCGCACCTTGGGCGAGACGAACTTGCGCGAGGGGTAGACCACGTACACGCCCAGCTCGATGGAGCGGAACTCGGGCATCAGCTCGACCAGGGTGCCGGCCTGCAAGTCCGGGCCCACCAGAAACGAGGGCTGCAGCACGATCCCCTGGTGGCGCAGGGCCGCCAGGCGGCAGGTGTCGCCGTTGTTGCAGCGCAGCCGGGGCGAGACCTTCACCGAGACCGGCCCCTGCGGCCCCGTGAAGCTCCAGTGGTCGCCCATGGAGAACAGGCTGTAGGCCGCCACCTGGTGCTGCGCCAGATCAGCGGGGTGGCGGGGTGTGCCGTGCTGGCGCAGGTAGCCGGGTGAGGCGCACAGCACCAGGCGCGTGCTCGCGATCTGGCGGCTCACCAGGCTGGAGTCGGGCAGGCGCGCGATGCGCACCGCGATGTCGAAACCTTCCTCCACCAGATCGACCACGCGGTCCGACAGCGTCACGTCCAGCGTGAGCTTGGGGTGGTTGGCCATGAAGGCCATCCACAGCGGCGCCAGGTGCAGCAGGCCGAAGGTGAAGGGCGCGTTCACGCGCAGCAACCCGGTGGCCTCGCCGCTGCGCGAGGTGATCTCGGCCTCGGCCTCGTCCACCGAAGCCAGCACCTCCTTGCAGCGCGTGTGGAACACCTCGCCTTCCGGCGTGAGCGAGAGCCGCCGCGTCGTGCGGTTGAGCAGGCGCACGCCCAGGTGCGACTCCAGCTCCGCCACGTGCCTCGACACCGCCGCCTTGGACATGGGCAGGGCGTCGGACGCCGCGACAAAGCTGCCGGCATCGACCACGGCCACAAACACCCGCATGGCTTCCAATCGGTCCATTTGTCTCTGAATGAGGAACAGTTTGTCTCATTGAAACATGTTTATCTCTGAATGTGGAACTTTTAAAGTTCCTCCATCGACCTGTTGAAGGAGCACTTCATGAACCGCCTGCCCACCCTGTTCGTTTCCCACGGCGCTCCCACGTTCGCGCTGGAGCCCGGCCTGGCCGGCCCGAAACTGGGCGCGCTCGGGCGCGCCCTGCCCACGCCGAAGGCGGTGCTCATCGTCTCGCCGCACTGGATGACGCGCGGCGCGCGCGTGGGCCTGAGCGAGCAGCCCGCCACCATCCACGACTTCGGCGGCTTCCCGCAGCCGCTCTACGAAATCACCTACCCGGCCACCGGGCACGCCGAGCTGGCCCGCCGCACGCTGGACGCGTTGAAGAGCGCAGGCTGGACCGCCCAGGGGGAGGAACACCGCGGCCTGGACCACGGTGCCTGGGTGCCGCTGCTCTACCTGTACCCGAAGGCCGAGGTGCCGGTGTTCCAGGTGTCGTTGCCGCATGGCCTGGACGCCGCGGGTGCCTGGGCTTTCGGGCAGGCGCTCGCACCGCTGCGCGACGAGGGCGTGCTGGTGATCGGCTCCGGCAGTCTGACCCACAACCTTTACGAATTCCGCAGCGGGCACGGCGATGACGCAGCCTACGCCACCGAGTTCGTGGCCTGGGTGCGTGAGGCCGTGCAACAAGGCGACAGCCCGCGCGTGCGGCGCACGCTGGACGACGCCCCGCACGCGCAGCGCGCCCACCCGACCACCGAGCACTTCCTTCCCCTGCTCGTGGCGGCCGGTGCGGCGGGCGAGGGTGTGGCGGCCGAGGTGATCGATGGCGGCATCACGCACGGTGTACTGTCCATGGACAGCTTCGTCTTTGGCGCACCCACCGACTTGCAATGAAGGTGAGCGAGATCATGGACGATGCCATCCTTGTCCAGCAACCCGCCGCCACGCCCGACGAGCTCATTCTGCTGTTCCATGGTGTGGGCGCGCAGCCCGCCGATCTGGTGCCGCTGGGACACGCGCTCGCCCGGCACAAGCCCCTGGCCTGTGTGGTCAGCGTGCGTTCCCCCGAGCCCTCGAACCTGGGTCGGGGCTGGCAGTGGTTCTCGGTGGTCGGTGTCACCGAAGACAACCGCCCTGGGCGCGTGGCCGAGGCCATGCCGGGCTTTGTCGAGGCGGTGCGGCACTGGCAGCGAGAGAGCGGTGTGGGCGCCTCGGGCACCACGCTGATCGGCTTCTCCCAGGGCGCCATCATGGCCCTGGAATCCACGCAGCACGCCGGCGGGCTGGCGGGCACGGTGGTGTCCATCGCCGGCCGGTTCGCGGTGCCGCCGAGAACGGCGCCCGTGGGGACCCGCATTCATCTGATGCATGGCGACGCCGATGGCGTGATGCCCTTGCGGCTGGCGCGCGAAGCCGCCGATGGCCTGAGCCGGCTGCAGGCCGAGGTGACGCTGGACGTGTTCCCCGGGCTCGGGCATGGCGTGGACGCCCGCGTGCTGGCGGCCATCGACCAGCGCCTCGCATTGCCACACAACTGACACACAGGGCCGATCCAATCGGCCCATGCGAACCGTCGACCTGATCTACTTCAACGCCGGTGGCGGCCACCGCGCGTCCGCCCTGGCCCTGGAAGCGGTGTTGCGCGAACAGCCGCAACCCTGGAACGTGCGCCTGGTCAACCTGTTCGAGGTGCTGGACCCGAAAGCCAAGTTCCAGCAGATGACCGGCAGCGCGCCGGAGGACTGGTACAACCGGCGCCTCGCGCGCGGCTGGACCATCGGCATGGCGCAGGAGCTCAAGCTGCTGCAAGGCCTGATCCGACTGGCGCACCCCATGCTGCTGCGGCAACTGCAGCAACATTGGCTGCGCACCGAGCCGGATCTGGTGGTCTCGCTGGTGCCCAATTTCAACCGCGCCATGGTGGAGAGCCTGGGCGCCTCGCTGCCCGGCGTGCCCTACGTCACTGCGCTGACCGACCTGGCCGATGTGCCGCCCAGCTTCTGGATCGAGCGCGATCCGCGCCAGCACGTCGTGTGCGGCACACCGCGCGCGGTGGCGCAGGCGCTCGCGCTGGGCCACGCGCCCGAGCGGGTGCACGCCACCTCCGGCATGATCCTGCGCCCCGAGTTCTACCAGCCCATGCGGCTCGACCGTGATCAGGAGTTGCGAAAACTCGGGCTTGACCCGTCGCGGCCCACCGGCATCGTGATGTTCGGCGGCCACGGCTCCAAGGCCATGCTGGGCATCGCCGAGCGCCTGGGCGCGAGCACGCAGCTGATCCTGATCTGCGGCCACAACAAGGCCCTGGCCGCGCGCCTGCAGGCGCTGCCGCGCGGCGCGCCGCGCTGCGTGGTGGGCTTCAGCACCGAGGTGCCGCGCTACATGCGCCTGGCCGATTTCTTCATCGGCAAGCCCGGGCCGGGCAGCCTGAGCGAGGCGGTGCAGCAGGGCCTGCCCGTGATCGTGGTCGACAACGCCTGGACCATGCCGCAGGAACGCTACAACGCGCACTGGGTGCGCGAGAACGGCCTGGGCATCGTGCTGCGCAGCTTCAAGGGCATCGGCGCGGCGGTGGAGCGGCTGCTGGCCGACCTGGAGAACCACCGCGCCTGCGTGCGCCGCATGGACAACCGCGCGCTGTTCGAGATTCCCCTGCTGCTCGACCGCATTCTGGAAGAAGCGCAGGCCGCGCAACGGCCCGCAGGATCAGAACACCATCCGGTCCGCCCGTGAGGGCAGCAGGCTCATGTCGATCAGGTCTTCGGGCCGTGGCGTGGTGTTCAGCGCCGTGACCTTCGAGCGCTGCTGGAGACCGCCCGGCTCAAGCTGGTGAAGGGTCGCTGCTCACGGAACCTTGCAGTGCCTCTTTCCCACTGAAGGTGATTCGCAATTTTGGCGAATTCAAAAATCGATAATTTCAAATTTAATTATGAATACAAGTCTGGGAAAAGCTGATATGTCAAGCTACCAGTCGATGATCCTGCCAGAGATCAACGACGAACAAGCCAAATTTATTTCGCAGAATATGCTGGATCGAATTTGTACGGATGAATTTGATGATGCATTAAAAAGAACCGATCCAGAAAATCGCACCAAATGCATTCTTGATGCATTGACGTATGCCTGGGGTGGGGTCGTGGAAATGAATAATTTGTCAGAAGTGATCAATATTCAGAAGGAGTGCTATCTCAGTGCCCGGGGAGTGAATTTTAAGCATATGCCCAATGAATACAAGTGGGCGTGCATTGATTTTAATAATGCAATCAGACATGCACTATTGTCTCGACTTCATCCTGATCTAAAATACGACATCAATAGAGCGATGGCAATTTTCCTGGAGGAGAGTGCGGATTACAATAATGCCTCGGAGGCGGATAAATATTTCTTGTATAAAGAAAAGATTTGCGATGTCATTCGAGTGGTTAAAAGAGATTGCAGTGAAAATATGACAGAGCAAGTCAATGTGCTAATCGCAGAGAGTTCTTTTCCAAACTGCAATGCAGCATTGAAAAACAATGAAATTGCAACGAGCCCCACAAGGCTTTTCTTTCCAATCGTCCATGGCGTATATAAAAATCTCAACGATTTCCCTTTGCCGCGAAATCATGAAATTATTCAAGAGATATCGAGAACGGTTTTGAATAAAATCAAAAGAACGAGAACTTTCGATCGATTGGAAAAAAATATTTCCGACAATGTAAACAAAAAAGAGGGATTTCGAGAATTTTTCTATTACAACAGTGCCCGTGCAATTTTTAATGGGCTGTTGCTGGCATGGACAGGCAAGCCATCGCTCAAAATAGATTCTACAACATCTCGAATTTTGGATTTTATAGAATCCGCGAGAGCAGATTGGATCAAAGCCGATGGAGTGGAACAGATTTTCAATGAAAAATTGAAACTTCTTCTTTCGGAGCAATTTTATGTTCCATCCTTTGCAAAAGAACTTCACGCCGATTACAAGAATTTGCTAAAGGTTCGCGAAGGCTACGAAAATGAGGTGCGTAAGATTCGAGAAATATTCAGAGGCAAA
Source organism: Hydrogenophaga sp. FG152 (assembly GCF_057809615.1). Lineage (NCBI taxonomy): Bacteria > Pseudomonadati > Pseudomonadota > Betaproteobacteria > Burkholderiales > Comamonadaceae > Hydrogenophaga > Hydrogenophaga sp. FG152. Next base: position 147,504 of record NZ_JBMDKH010000002.1, read on the forward strand.
TCAGATGAACGAAAATTGGTGAATGCGGCGGTTGGTAAACACCTGACCGATGTCATCGAAGCACTAAACACATGTGGCAGAGAACATGCAAATTGCGAAAGAATCGCCTTGCAACTTGGCTGGAAAGCCTGACGCAGTCGAGGTCCTCAACCCTCACAGGCCGTAAAGGCAGCGCCAATGTTCAGAAGCCCGTGCTGACCAACTCGCCCATCGACGATGGCGCGGCGCGGTCCAGACGGGTTGGTCGTCGGGTGCAGGATGACATCGGCAGGCTTTCTTAACGTGGTGGCGCGCCTCGTCTCCCGCTTCAGCCGTGAGGCGGGCAACAAGAAGCGGGTGGTCCGCTTGCCTTCCTGCTGAGAACGGGTAGGCGAAGCCGGGGGCAGCACGACAACGAGCCATCTCGACTGCGTTTATTTTTACAAAGCAGGTGCTTGCTGAAAATCAAGCCGGCTGCTATCGTGCCGCGCATGAGCCTGGCCGACACCGATGCACCCCCCGCCGACGAGGCGCCGCGCCGCCCGCGCGGCCGCCCGCGCAAGACCGCCGATGAACGCGACGACGGCAACCGCCGTCGTGAGCTGATCGCGGGGGCCGCCCGCCTGTTCCGCCAGCAGGGGTTCGCCGCCACCAGCACGCGCGACATCGCCGCCGCCGTGGGCATGCGCTCGGGCTCGCCCTTCTACCACTTCGAAAGCAAGGATGCCCTTCTCGGCGCGGTGATGCTCGAAGGCATGCAGGGCGCGCTGCAGCGCCAGCAGGCCGCGCTGGCCTTGCTGCCGCCCGGTGCGCCGCCACGCGAGCGCCTGCGCGTTTTGATGCGCAACCACTTCGAGGTGCTGCTCGGGCCCGACAGCGATTTCATTCCCGTGATGCTGTACGAATGGCGCTCGCTCAACACCGCGCAGCGCGGCGAGGTCAACCAGTTGAAGGACCGCTACGAGGGCGACTGGGTGCCCGAGCTGGAAGCCCTGCACGCGCAGGGCCAGCTCGGTGCCGACCCGGTGCTCGCGCGGCTCATGATCTTCGGCGCGCTCAACTGGTCGGCCCAGTGGTACGTGCCGCCCTCGGGGCGCAGCGCCAAGGCGCGCTCGCGCGTCTCGCTCGACGAACTCACCGAATCGGCCTTGAAACTTTTCCTGAAGGAGCCGGCATGAGCACCACTTCCCATTACCGCTCGGCCTTCGCGCCGGGCCTGCTGCACGGCCGCGTGGTCGTGGTCACCGGCGGCGGCTCGGGCATCGGCCGCTGCACCGCGCACGAGCTCGCCAGCCTGGGCGCGCACGTGGTGCTGATCGGGCGCAACCTCGCCAAGCTGCAGGACACGGCCGGCGAGATCGTGGCCGACGGCGGCCGCGTGAGCTTCCACGCCTGCGACATCCGCCAGGAAGAGTCGGTGCGAACGGTGGTGACGGCCATTGTGGGCGCACACGGTCGCATCGACGGCCTGGTGAACAACGCCGGTGGCCAGTACATCACGCCACTGGAGAACATCAGCGCCAAGGGCTGGCAGGCGGTGATCGACACCAACCTCACCGGCGGCTTCCTGTTCGCGCGCGAGTGCTATGTGCAGAGCATGCAGGCGAACGGTGGCGCCATCGTCAACATCGTGGCCGACATGTGGGGCTCCATGCCCGGCATGGGCCACAGCGGCGCGGCGCGCGCGGGCATGGTGAACTTCACCGAAACCGCCGCGCTGGAGTGGGCGCGCAGCGGCGTGCGCGTGAACGCCGTGGCCCCAGGCTACATCGCCTCCAGCGGCATGGACCACTACCCACCCGAGGCCGGCCCCATGTTGCGCGAGATGCGCGAGACGGTGCCGGCCGGGCGCTTCGGCAACGAGGCCGAAACCTCGGCCGCCATCGTCTTCCTGCTCAGCCCGGCGGCCAGCTTCATCAGCGGCACGGTGCTGCGGGTGGACGGTGCGCGCCCGCAGGTGCGCATGGGTTGGGGCCAGGTGGCCGCACCGGCAGAGGCGCAGGGTCGCGATGCCGTCAGGCCCTTCGAGGGCTTTCATCGTTACGTGACGCCCAAGGTGTTCCAGGATGTTTGAGTCGTCGTTCAACCCACAGAGTCCCCAGGCTTTGCAACGGTGCGAAGCCATGCTGGCGCGCATCGCCCAGTTGCGCGCGCTCGAAGACCGCGCCGCGCTGACCTCGGCCAAGTCCAAACCCGTGTTCGACAAGCGCGGCCAGCTGCTGCCGCGCGAACGCGTGGCCCTGTTGCTGGACCCGGGCGCGCCCTATGTGCCGCTGTGCACGCTGGCCGGTTATCTGCAGGACACGAAGGAGCCCGAGAAGTCCGTGCCGGGCGGCGGCATGGTCGCTGGCATGGGCTTCATCGGGGGCGTGCGCTGCATGGTGGTGGCCAGCGATTCGGGCATCGACGCGGGCGCGATCCAGGCGCGCGGGCTGGAGAAGATTTTGCGCGTGCAGGAGATCGCGCTGGAAAACAGGCTGCCCTTCGTGCACCTGGTGGAGAGCGCGGGCGCCAATCTCACCAAGTACAAGGTGGAAGGTTTCGTGCTCGGCGGCGCGCTGTTCCGCAACCTGGCGCGGCTCTCGGCGGCGGGCATTCCCGTCATCACCGTGCAGCACGGCTCGGGCACGGCGGGCGGTGCTTACATGCCGGGGCTGAGCGACATCGTCATCATGGTCCGGGGGCGTTCGCGCGCCTTCCTGGCCGGACCGCCCCTGTTGCTGGCGGCCACGGGCGAGGTCGCGACGGAAGAGGAGCTCGGCGGTGCCGAGATGCACACCGGCGTGTCGGGCCTGGGCGAGTACCTGGCCGAGGACGACCGGCAGGCGCTGGGCATCGCGCGCGACCTGCTGCAGCGCATCGGCTGGCAGGGCGTGCGGGCCGCGACCGCGCCCGAGCCGGTGTTCCACCGCGACGAGCTGCTGGGCCTCATGCCCGCCCACCACCGCGAGCCGGTGGACATGCGCGAGGTCATGGCGCGCATCGTGGACGGCTCCGAGCTGCTCGAATTCAAGCCGCTCTACGGCGCCGCCACGCTGTGCGTGCAGGCGCGCATCGGCGGGCACGCGGTGGGCCTCATCAGCAACAACGGCCCGATCGACGTGGCCGGCGCGAACAAGGCCACACACTTCATCCAGTGGATGTGCCAGCTGGGCCACCCCCTCATCTATCTGCAGAACACCACCGGCTACATGGTGGGCAAGGACAGCGAGCAGGGCGGCATGATCAAGCACGGCAGCAAGATGATCCAGGCCGTGACCAACGCCAGCGTGCCGCAGATCACCATCCAGTGCGGTGCCTCCTTCGGCGCGGGCAACTACGGCATGTGCGGGCGCGGTTATGCGCCACGTTTCCTGTTCAGCTGGCCGCAGGCGAAGACGGCCGTGATGGGGGGCGAGCAGGCCGCGCGCACCATGCAGATCGTGGCCGAGGCCGGCATGGCGCGCAAAGGCATCACGCCCGACCCGGCGCAGATGCAGGCCCAGTTCGATCAGATCGTGCACGTGTTCGAGAGCCAGGCCGACGCTTTCCACACCAGTGGCCTGGTGCTCGACGACGGCGTGATCGACCCGCGCGACACCCGCGCCGTGCTCGCCTTCTGCCTGGACACCTGCGCCGAGGCCGGCGCGCGCGAACCCCGGCGCATGCCCTTCGGCGTGGCGCGCATGTAGCCACCGACCCCTTTCCCATTCAAAACCACCGACGGAGACAAGACCATGCAGTTGAGCCACGAACACCGTGAAGTGCAGAAGACCCTGAAGCGCTACATCGACGAGCACATCAACCCGCACGTGGATGAATGGGAAGCGGCCGAGATGATGCCGGCGCACGAAATCTTCAAGGGCCTGGGCAACCTCGGCCTGCTGGGCCTGACCAAGCCCGAGGCCTACGGCGGCGCGGGGCTGGACTACAGCTACAGCATGGCCATGGCCGAAACGCTGGGGCACATCCACTGTGGCGGCGTGCCCATGGCCATCGGCGTGCAGACCGACATGGCCACGCCCGCGCTGGCGCGCTTCGGCAGCGAAGAGCTCAAGCGCGAATTCCTCGCGCCGTCGATCGCGGGCGACCTGGTGGGCTGCATCGGCGTGAGCGAGCCCGGCGCGGGCAGCGACGTGTCGGCGATCAAGAGCGTGGCACGCAAGGACGGCGACGACTACCTCATCAGCGGCCAGAAGATGTGGATCACCAACAGCCTGCAGGCGGACTGGATGTGCATGCTGGTCAACACCGGCGACGGCCCGGCGCACAAGAACAAGAGCCTGGTGATGGTGCGCATGCGCGAGAACGGCAAGCTGGTCAAGGGCATCGAGGTCGCGCAGAAGATCAGGAAGATCGGCATGAACAGCAGCGACACCGGCCTGATCTACTTCGACGAGGTGCGCGTGCCGCAGCGCAACCTGATCGGCACCGAGGGCTCGGGCTTCATCTACCAGATGCAGCAGTTCCAGGAGGAGCGCCTGTGGTGCGCGGCGAGCACCCTGCAGAGCCTGACCAACTGCATCGGCTGGACGGTGGAGTGGGCGCAGGACCGCAAGCTCTTCGGCGCCAGCCTGGCCGACCAGCAGTGGGTGCAGTTCAAGCTGGCCGAGCTCAAGACCGAAGTGGAGAGCCTGCGCGCGCTCACCTACCTCGCGGTGGAGCATTACGTGGCCGGCGAGGACGTGACCGAATGGGCCACCATGGCCAAGCTCAAGGCCGGCCGGCTCAACCGCATCGTGCCGGACACCTGCCTGCAGTTCTGGGGTGGCATGGGCTTCACCTGGGAGAACAAGGTCTCTCGCATGTACCGCGACGGGCGCCTGGCCTCCATCGGCGGCGGTGCCGACGAGGTGATGATGGGCATCCTGAGCAAGATCATGGGCATCGCCAAGAGGCCGCAGAAGTGAGCGGCGCCGCCTTCCTGGTCGAGCGCGCGGGCGATGTGGAGCACTGGACGCTCAACGACCCGGCCACGCGCAACGCCCTGAGCGACGCCATGGTGGCGGGCCTGTACGAAGCCTGCCTGCGCGCGCAGCAGGATTCGACCCTGCGCGTGGTGGTGCTCACCGGCGCGCCAGGGGCCTTCAGCGCCGGCGGCAGCCTGGGTGGTTTCGCCAGCGCCATCGGCCAGCCCTTGCAGCCGGGCGAGGACGACCCGCTGATCGCGATGAACCGGGGTTTCGGCGACGTGTTGCACGCGCTGTGCGCGCTGCCGCAGCTGCTGGTATGTGCGGTCGACGGTGCGGCCATGGGTGGCGGTTTCGGTCTGGTGTGCTGCGCGGACCACGTGATCGCCACCGAGCGCTCCAGCTTCGCCACACCCGAGGTGACCCTGGGTCTGCCGCCGGCGCAGATCGCGCCCTTCGTGTGGCAGCGCCTGGGCGATGCCGCCGCGCGCCAGTGTCTGCTGCAAGGCCGCAGCTACCGCGCGGCCGATGCACAGACGCTCGGCCTGGTGGACGAGCTGGTGGCCGACGGCGCGCTGGCCGCCGCGTTGCCCGAACGCGTGCAGACCATGAAGCGCGCCGCCCCTGGCGCCGTGGCCGGCACCAAGCGACTGTTGCAGCGCCTGCGCGGTGAGGTGCCCGACCTGCGCCACGAGGCCGCCATCGCTTTCGCCAGTGCCTTGCGCGGGCCGGAGGCGGCCGGCGGCCTGGCCGCGTTTGCGAAGAAACAGCCCGCGCCGTGGGCCCCCAAGCCATGAAACGATTGCTCATCGCCAACCGCGGCGAGATCGCCCGCCGCATCATCCGCACCGCGCACGCCATGGGCATCGAGACCGTGGCGGTGTTCTCCGAACCCGACGCCCGCGCCCTGCACGTGCGCGAAGCCGGCAGCGCCTACGCGCTGGGCGGTGCGGCCTCGGCCGATTCCTATCTGCGCGTGGACCGCCTGCTGGACGCCGCCGTGGCCACCGGGGCCGACGCGGTGCACCCGGGCTACGGTTTCCTGAGCGAGAACGCCGACTTCGCGCAGGCTGTGATCGACGCCGGCCTCACCTGGGTCGGGCCGCCGCCGGCGGCCATCCGAGCGCTGGGCAGCAAGTCCGCCGCCAAGGCGCTGGCCGTGCAACACGGCGTGCCCTGCCTGCCGGGTTACTTCGGTGACGACCAGCGCGACGAAACCTTCGCGGCCGAGGCGCAGCGCGTCGGCTTCCCGCTGATGGTCAAGGCCGTGGCCGGTGGTGGCGGGCGCGGCATGCGTCTGGTGCACGAGGCCGCGCAGCTGCTGCCCGCGCTCAAGGGTGCGCGCTCCGAGGCACTGGCGGGCTTCGCCAACGGCGACCTGCTGATCGAGCGCGCCCTGCTGCGCCCGAGACACGTGGAGGTGCAGGTGTTCGCCGACGCGCAGGGCCACTGCGTGCATCTGGGCGAGCGGGACTGTTCGGTGCAGCGCCGGCACCAGAAGATCATCGAGGAAGCGCCGAGCCCGGCCGTCTCGCCGGCGCTGCGTGAAGAGCTGGGCCGCTGCGCTGTCGCGCTGGCCCAGGCCGCGGGCTATGTGGGCGCGGGCACGGTGGAGTTCCTGGTGGACGGCCACGAGTTCTTCCTGATGGAGATGAACACCCGCCTGCAGGTGGAACATCCAGTGACCGAAGCCCTCACCGGGCTGGACCTCGTGGAGTGGCAGTTGCGCGTGGCACGTGGCGAGGCGCTGCCGCTGGCGCAGGACGCCATCCGTTTCCACGGCCACGCCATCGAGGTGCGCCTGTGCGCGGAAGACGAGCACTTCACGCCGCACACCGGCCGCGTGCACCACTTCGCCGAGCCGCCCTTGCCGCGGGGTCTGCGCTTCGACCACGCGCTGGAAACCGGCAGCGAGGTCACGCCGCACTACGACGCCATGCTCGGCAAGCTGATTGCCCATGCGCCCACCCGACGGGAGGCGATCGACCGCCTGGCCCACGCGCTGGACCAGACCCTGGTGCTGGGCCTGCCCACCAACCGCGCCTTCCTCGCGGCTTGCCTGCGGCACCCGGTGTTCCACGAAGGCGGGGCGCTCATCCCTTTCCTGGGCGAAGAAGGCGACACGGTGCGCGCGATGCTGCTGCACCCGCCCGATGCCGTGCTGGCCGGGGTGCTCGCGGCGGTGTTCGGCGCGCAGGCGTCCGCCGCAGCCCTGCCATGCCCCTTTGCCCGCCCGCTGCGCTGGTTGCACGAGGAGCAGGTGCTGGAGCTCGCGGTGCAGGAACAAGGGCAGGGCGCCCTGAGCGTGGTCTGGGGCGAACGCACGGTGCCCGCCCGCGTGGCCCCGGGTCGCGTGGTCATCGGCGGTGTCACCTGGCCCGTGATCGCCGTGCCTCTCGGCGGGGGCCGCTGGCAGGTGCAGGCCGGCGCGCACACGGTGGCCCTCACCGATCTCAGCCTCGCGCCGCGCGAGCGCGCGGGGGGCGGATCCGCCGCGTGCGAACTTCGGGCGCCTTTCAACGGCAAGCTCATCGCCGTGCATGCGCAACCAGGCGCGAGCATCGCCAAAGGTGAGCCGCTGCTGGTCATCGAATCCATGAAGCTCGAACACACCCTGGCCGCACCGCGCGACGTCACCGTGGAAGCGCTCTCGGTGGCGGCGGGGCAGCAGGTTGCGCCCGGGCAATTGCTGGTCACCTTCACCGCCGCATGAACGCCACCGCCGACTTCACCACCGAAGACCGCGCCGCGCTGGTCGACACCGTGCAGCGCTTCGCCACCCAGCTCATCGCGCCGAACGTGCCCGCCTGGGAAGAGGCGGGCGAGTTGCCGCGCTCGCTGCACCGCCAGGCGGCTGAGATCGGCCTGCTGGGTCTGGGCTACCCGGAGCACCTGGGCGGCACGCCCGCGCCCTGGAGCGCGCGCAACGCCATGTCGCGCACCCTGGCGCGGTACGGCGGCAGCGGCGGCGTGATGGCCAGCCTGTTCACCCACAACATCGGCCTGCCGCCCGTGCTCGCGCACGGCACGCCCGAGCTGCAGCAGGAAGTCATTCCGCCCGTGCTGCGCGGCGAGAAGATCGCGGCCCTGGGCATCACCGAGCCCGGCGGTGGCTCCGACGTGGCCGCGCTGCGCACCACCGCGCGACTCGACGGTGACGAGTACGTCATCGACGGCGAAAAGGTGTTCATCACCTCTGGCATGCGCTGCGACTGGATCACCCTCGCGGTGCGCACCGACCCCCAGAGCCAGGGAGCGAGCGGCATCTCGATGATCGTGGTGCCCTGCGACGCGCCCGGCATCTCGCGCAGCGCGCTGCAGAAAATGGGCTGGCTGTGCTCGGACACGGCGCACCTGCGCTTCGACGGCGTGCGCGTGCCCGCGCGCTACCGCCTGGGCGCCGAGGGCGCGGGTTTCCGCATGATCATGGGCAACTTCAACGGCGAGCGCCTGGCCCTGTCCGCCATGGCGCTCGGCTTTGCCGAGGCCTGCCACGACGAGGCCCTGGCCTGGTCCCGGCAGCGCAGCACCTTCGGCGCGCCCCTCATCGAGCGCCAGGTGATCCGCCACAAGCTGATGGACATACAGATGCGCATCCGTTCCACCGAAGCCTGGCTGGAAGCGCTGGGCGCGCGCGTGGACGCGGGCGACGACGGCGCCGACTGGGTCGCCAACGTCTGCCTGCTCAAGAACCACGCCACGCAGACCATGCAGTTCTGCGCCGACGCTGGGGTGCAGATCCTCGGCGGCATGGGCTACATGCGCGGCACCGTGAGCGAGCGCGTCTACCGCGAGGTGAAGGTGATGATGATCGGTGGCGGTGCCGAGGAAATCATGAAGGAACTGGCCGCACGACAATGGGGACTATGAGCAAACACACCGCCGCCACTTCTTCCCCACCGGTCGAGTTCGAGCCCGAGTTCATCGCCGTGCTCAAGGACCTGTTCGAAAACAAGATCGTCTTCAACAAGGTGCTGGGCCTGAAGATCGAGGACATCCGCCCCGAGCGCGTGACTGCGCGCATCGACATGAAGGCCGACCTGATCGGGCACTACCAGCACGGCCGCGTGCATGGCGGCGTGGTCAGCGCCGCGCTCGACGCCATGGGCGGCCTGGCCTGCATTGCCGCCAACGGCGCGCGCCACATGACCGAAGAGCCGATGCAGCGCCTGCAGCGCTTCACCAAGCTCGGCACCATCGACCTGCGCATCGACTACCTGCGGCCCTGCGTGGGCGATTACTTCCTGCTCAGCGCCGAGGTGTTGCGGCTGGGCTCGAGAGTGGCGAACACGAGAATGGCGTTCGAGGGGGCGGACGGGAAGCTGCTGTGTGTGGGGGCGGGGGCGTACATCGTTTCCTGACCAAGGGTCGTCAGGCCTGGCGTGAGGGGAAGTGAACCTTCCGCGTCGGCCACGGTCAGACGCCGTTACAAGCAGTTGCGAATGGCTATCATCTGGCGTTCGTGCCTGCGATCACGCAGCCAGCGTCGGCGCCGCCAGAGAGGCTGGTGTTCGACCAGCCACCGGCCCGCCTTTCGCCTCTCCTTTGCGTCTTTCCACTCGTTTCCATGTCCGCATCTGAGCCTTCCTCCGCCGCTGCGCGCTCGCCTTCCCGTCTGTCCTGGCCGCGCGGGCTGTTGTGGCTGGGCCTGTTCCTGGGCATCGGTTTCGCGGCGTGGTGGTTCCTGCTGCGCCCGCCGCCACAACCCCCCGCCGCACCCAGCGCCTGGCGCGGCCCGGTGGCGGTGCGGGTGGAGCCGGCGCGCACCGAAGACTTCACGGTGCAGGCCCGAGCCGTCGGCACGGTGGCGCCCTACAACACGGTCACGGTGCGCAGCCGGGTGGACGGCCAGCTGGCCCGCGTGCTGGTGCGCGAAGGGCAGAAGGTGGCGCGCGGTCAGTTGCTGGCCGAGATCGATCCTGAGCCCTTGCGCGTGGCGCTGGCGCAGGCGCAGGGCCAGCAGCAGCAGAACCTGGCCCAGCTGCGCAACGCCGAGAGCGAACTGGCCCGCTATGAAGGTCTCTTCAAGCGCGACGCCGTGGCCCGCCAGGTGCTGGACCGCCAGGCCGCGCTGGTGCAGCAGTTGCGCGGCACGCTGAAATCCGACGAGGCGCAGGTGGACAACGCGAAGCTGCAGCTGTCCTACACGCGCATCGTCGCGCCCATCGCGGGCCGCATCGGTCTGCGCCGGGTTGACGCGGGCAACCTGCTGTCGGCCAACGACGCGAACGGCCTGTTCACGCTGACGCAGACGCAGCCGGTGTCGGTGGTGTTCAGCGTGCCCGAGCCGCAGGTGGCCGAGGTGCGCGCTGCCCACGACGGCAAGAACCCGCCACCCGCCGAGGCCTGGGACCGCGACAACCAAACCCGCCTGGCGCAGGGGCGGCTGGACACGCTGGACAACCAGATTGACGCGGCCACCGGCACGCTGCGGCTCAAGGCGCGTTTCGAGAACGCGGACGATGCGCTGTTTCCCAACCAGTTCGTGAACGTGCGCCTGGCGCTGCGCCAGCTGCCCGGCGCGGTGACGATTCCCACCGACGCGGTGCAGCACGGCTCGCGCGGCAGTTATGTGTATGTGATCGCCGAGAACAAGGCCCAGGTGCGCGACCTCACGCTCGGCCCCGCCAGCGGCGGGCGCACGGTGGTCCTCAAGGGCCTCGTCAGTGGTGAGCCGGTGGTGCTCGAAGGCCTGGACCGCCTGGAGAACGGCCGCGCGGTGAACGTGGTGCAGGCGGCGGCGCTGCCCGCCGGTTCGCCGCTGGCGCCGGAGCCCGATCAGCCGGCGGCGCCCGCCACCCCGGCGCGCTGACGGGGGCGCTCGCCGATGTCCTCCGCCGCCGCCCCCCTCTCGCTCTCGCGTCCCTTCATCCTGCGGCCGGTGGCGACCTCGCTGCTGATGCTGGCCGTGCTCATCGCCGGCCTGCTGGCCTGGCGCCAGTTGCCGGTATCGGCGCTGCCGCAGGTGGACTACCCGGTGATGCAGGTGTTCACCTTCCAGCCCGGTGCCAGCCCGGACGTGACGGCGCGCACCGTCACCGCGCCGCTGGAGCGCCGGCTCGGCCAGATCCCGGGCTTGTCGCAGATGTCGTCCACCAGCTCGGGTGGCGCTTCGGTGATCACCCTGAAGTTCGCCCTGGAGGTGGACCTGGGCGTGGCCGAGCAGGACGTGCAGGCCGCGCTGCAGAGCGCCAACAGCCTGCTGCCGTCGGACCTGCCCGCGCCGCCGATCTACCGCAAGGTGAACCCGGCGGACGTGCCCATCCTCACGCTGGCCATCGGTTCGGACACGCTGCCGCTGCCGCGCGTGGTGGACATGGTGGACACGCGCATGGCGGGCCAGCTCTCGCGCCTGCCGGGCGTGGGCCTGGTGAGCCTGGCGGGCGGGCAGCGCCCGGCCATCCGGGTGCAGGCCAACAGCCGCGCGCTGGCGGCCAACGGCCTCACGCTGGAAGAGCTGCGCACCGCGATCGCCGCCGCGAACAACAACCAGCCCAAGGGCAGTTTCGACGGCCAGTTGCGCAGCACCATGCTGGATGCGAACGACCAGCTGCGCTCGGCGGCGGAGTACCAGCGCCTCATCGTGGCCTGGCGCGACGGCGCGCCGCTGCGCCTGGCCGATGTGGCCAAGGTGGAAGAGGGCGCGGAAGACCGCTTTCTCGCGGCCTGGGCCGGCATGGCCTGCGCCGAGGGTCAGACCGGCGGCTGCGGCCTGGCACCCGCCGTGCTGCTGAACATCCAGCGCCAGCCGGGTGCCAACGTGATCGCCGTGGCGGACCAGGTGCGGGCGCTGCTGCCGCAGCTCACGGCCACGCTGCCGGCCAACGTGAAGGTGCAGATCGTGTCGGACCGCACCGAGAGCATCCGCGCCTCGGTGCGCGACGTGCAGAAGGAGCTGCTGTTCGCCATCGCGCTGGTGGTGCTGGTCACCTTTGTCTTTCTGCGCACGCTGCCGGCCACGCTGATTCCCAGCGTGGCGGTGCCGCTCTCGCTGGTGGGCACCTTCGCGGCCATGCTGCTGCTCGGCTATTCGCTCAACAACCTGAGCCTGATGGCGCTGACCATCGCCACCGGCTTCGTGGTGGACGACGCCATCGTGATGCTGGAGAACATCGCGCGCCACCGCGAAGAAGGCGCGGGGCCGATGGAGGCCGCGCTCAAGGGCGCGAGCGAAATCGGCTTCACCCTGGTCTCGCTCACCGTCTCGCTGGTGGCGGTGCTGATTCCGCTGCTGTTCATGGCCGACGTGGTGGGTCGTCTGTTCCACGAGTTCGCGGTCACGCTGGCGGTGGCCATCGGCATCTCGCTGGTGGTGTCGCTCACCCTCACCCCCATGATGGCCGCGCGCATGCTCCGGCAGGCGCCGGCGCACGCCGAAGGCCGGCGCGACTGGCTCAGCGGCACGATCGAGCGCTATGGGCGCGGGCTGGACTGGGTGCTGGCGCGCCAGCCGCTGGCCTTGCTGGCCATGGCCGCCACGCTGGTGCTCACGGCGCTGCTCTACCTGGCCGTGCCCAAGGGCTTCTTTCCCGTGCAGGACGCGGGCGCCATCCAGGTGGTGACCGAGGCACCGCAGAGCGTGTCCTTCGGCGCCATGGCCGAACGGCAGCAGGCGCTGGCCAGGGCGCTGCTGGCCGAGGCGCCGGTGCAGAGCGTGGCATCGTTCATCGGCGTGGACGGCAGCAACGCCACGCTCAACAGCGGGCGCATGCTGCTCACCCTGGCGCCCCATGCGCAGCGCTCGGTGTCGGCCAGCGAACTGATCGAGCGGCTGCGCGAACGCGCGCGCGACGTGGGCGGCATCGAGGCCTGGTTCCAGCCGGTGCAGGAGCTGGGCATGGAAGACCGCATCAGCCGTACGCAGTACCAGTTCACGCTCAGTTCGCCCGACAGCGCGCTGCTGGGCGAATGGACCGGGCGTATGCTGGCCGCCCTGAAGGAACGGCCGGAGCTGATCGACGTGGCCAGCAACCTGCAGCGCGAAGGCCTGCAGGCCTACCTGGAAATCGACCGCGACGCGGCGGCCCGCCTGGGCCTGCGCATGGGTGACATCGCCTCGGCGCTGCAGAGCGCGTTCGGCCAGCGGCAGGTGAGCACGCTGTTCACGCACGCCAGCCAGTACCGCGTGGTGCTGGAGAGCGACGACGCGAAACAGGGCGGCCTGCAGGCGCTGGAGGGGGTGTACGTGCAGCCCGCCGGGGGCGGGGCCGACGCGAAGCCGGTGCCGCTGTCGGCCGTGGCGCGCGCGGTGGAGCGGCGCGCGCCGCTGGCCATCGAGCACCAGGGGCAGTTCCCGGCGGTCACGCTGTCGTTCAACCTCGCGCCCGGGCATTCGCTGGGCGAGGCCGTGGCGGCCATCGAAGCCGTGCAGCGGCAGGTGGAATTGCCGGTGGCCGTGGAACTGGCCTTCCAGGGCGCGGCCGAGGGTTTCCGCAATTCGCAGGCGAACACGCTGTGGCTGATCCTGGCCGCCGTGGTGGTGATGTACCTGGTGCTGGGCATGTTGTACGAGAGCGCGGTGCACCCGCTCACCATCCTCTCCACGCTGCCCTCGGCCACGGTGGGCGCGCTGGCCGCGCTGCTGCTGGCCGGCCGGCCGCTGGACCTGATCGCGGTGATCGGCATCGTGCTGCTGATCGGCCTGGTGAAGAAGAACGGGATCATGATGGTGGACTTCGCGCTGGACGCGCAGCGCCGCCTGGGCCTCTCACCGCGCGAGGCGATCCACCGCGCCGCGCTGCTGCGCTTCCGCCCCATCCTCATGACCACCCTGGCCGCGCTGTTCGGCGCGGTGCCGCTCATGCTCGCCAGCGGTTCGGGCGCCGAGTTGCGCCAGCCCTTGGGCATCGTGATGGTAGGCGGTCTGATCGTGAGCCAGCTGCTCACGCTGTTCACCACGCCGGTGGTCTACCTGGCCTTCGACCGGCTGGCGCGCCGGCGCACCGAGATGGCATGAACGCACTGGCCCGCTTCTTCATCCGCCGACCCATCGGCAGCGTGATGCTGGCCATCGGCATCGTGCTGGTGGGCCTGCTGGCGTGGCGGCTGCTGCCGGTGTCGCCGCTGCCGCGGGTGGACTTCCCGGTGATCCAGGTGCGCGCCAGCCTGCCGGGCGCCAGCCCGGAGAGCATGGCCTCCACGGTGGCCGCGCCGCTGGAGCGCGCGCTGGGCAGCATCGCGGGCGTAGCGAGCATCCGTTCCAGCAGCAACCAGGGCAGCACCAGCGTCACGCTGCAGTTCAACCTGGACCGCGACATCGACGAGGCCGCGCGCGAGGTGCAGGCCGCCATCAACGCTTCGCGCGGGCAACTGCCCTCGGGCATGACGGGCAACCCGAGCTACGTGAAGGTCAACCCTTCGCAGGCGCCCATCATGGCGCTGGCCCTGTCTTCGTCCCGGTTGCCCTCGTCGGCGCTTTACGACAACGCGTCCACCGTGCTGGCGCAGAAGCTCGCGCAGATCGTGGGGGTGGGCGAAGTCACCGTGGACGGCTCTTCGCTGCCCGCCGTGCGCGTGCAGGCGCGGCCCGAGGCGCTGTCGCATCGCGGCATGTCCCTGGACGACGTGCGCCAGGCCATCGCCCAGGCCAACGCCTGGCGCCCGCTCGGCCAGACCGAGCAGGGCGGCCAGCGCTGGCAGATCGCGCTGCCCGAGCCGCTGCGCACGGCGGGGGATTTTTCGCACCTGGTGGTGCGCAACGAAGGCGGGGCGCTGGTGCGCCTGGCCGACGTGGCCGAGGTGACGGATTCGGTGGAGAACCGCTACACCGCCGGTTACCACAACGACCGGCCCGCCGTGGTGCTGCTGGTGAGCCGGCGCGCGGGCGCCAACATCGTGCAGACCATCGATGCCATCCACGCGCAGATGCCGCAGCTGCGCGCGCTGCTGCCGGCCGACACCGAGCTGCGCGTGGTGATGGACCGCTCGCCCGGCATCCGCGCCACGTTGCGCGAGGCGCAGTTCACGCTGGGGCTGTCGTGCGTGCTGGTGATGGCGGTGGTGTGGGCCTTCCTGGGCAGCGTGCGCACCGCACTGATTCCGGCGCTGGCCTTGCCGGTGTCGCTGATCGGCGCGTTCGCGGTGATGTGGTGGCAGGGCTTTTCGCTCAACAACCTCTCGCTCATGGCCCTGATCGTGGCCGCCGGCCTGGTGGTGGACGACGCCATCGTGGTGCTGGAGAACATCCAGCGGCACATCGAGCGGGCGCGCGCCGCGCAGGCCGCGAACGGACAACGCGAGGTGGGGCGTCGCACGGTCTGGCGCGCGGCATTCACCGGCGCGGGCGAGGTCGGCTTCACCCTGCTGGCGATGAACCTGGCGCTGATCGTGGTGTTCATCTCCATCCTGTTCATGGGCGGCGTGGTCGAGCGGCTGTTCCGCGAGTTTTCGATCACGCTGGTCGCGGCCATGCTGATCTCGCTGGCGGTCTCGGTCACGCTCACGCCCGCGCTGTGCGCGCACGGCCTGCCGGCCGGCCCGCCGAAGCCCCCAGGCCGGGTGGCGCGAGTCATTGCCAGCCTGTTGGCCGACGTGCAGGCGGGTTACGCGCGCAGCCTGGGGTTCGCGTTGCGCCACCGCGTGCTCACCTTGCTGCTGCTGGCCGGCACGGTGGCGCTCAACGTGTGGCTTTACGTGGCGATTCCCAAGGGCATGCTGCCGCAGCAGGACACCGGCCAGCTCGGCGGCTTCGTGCGCGGCGACGACGGCTTTTCCTTCCAGGGCATGCAACCGAAGGTGGAGGCCTTTCGCCGCCTGCTGGTGGCCGACCCCGCCGTGGCCGACGTAACCGGGGTGAGCGGCGGGCGCACCGGCACCAGCAACTCCTGGTTCCGCATCCGCCTCAAGCCCCTGGCCGAACGCGGCGAACCGGCCTCGGCCGTGGTCGCGCGGCTGCGCGCGGGTGCGCCCAAGATCGCAGGCGGTGTGTTGTTTGTGAGCGTGGACCAGGACATTCGCCTTTCCAGTGGTGGGGGTGACAACGAATACCTGTTCGTCATGCGCTCCGATTCGCTGCAAGACCTGCGCGGCTGGACCAAACCGGTGGGCGAGGCGCTGCGTGCGCTGCCCGAGATGACCGACGTGGACTTCGGCGCCGGTGAAGACGCGCAGCAGGTCGTGCTGAACGTGGACCGCGAAGCCGCGCGCCGCCTGGGGGTGCGCATGGACACCGTGACGACAGCCCTGAACAACGCGTTCTCGCAGCGCCAGGTGGCCACGCTCTACGACCCGCTGAACCAGTACCGCGTGGTGATGGAGGCCGACCCGCGTGGCAACAGCGAACCCAGTGCGCTCGACCAGGTTCAACTGCTCAACGACGCGGGCGAGCGCGTGCCGCTCAGCGCCATCGCGACCTGGCGCTACGGCCTCACGCGCGACCGCGTGCAGCACGACGCCCAGTTCGCCTCCGCCGGCATCAGCTACGCGCTGGCCCCCGGTGTGAGCCTGCAGCAGGCGCAGCAGGCGATCGACCGCGCCGTCAACGGCTTGCTGCTGCCCACCAGCATTTCCACCGGCGAGCGGGCGGGCGACCCCAACAGCCTGCAGGCCACGCTCAAGCGCCAGCCCTGGCTGATCCTGGCCGTGCTGGTCACGGTCTACCTGGTGCTGGGCATGCTGTACGAAAGCACACTGCACCCCTTGACTATCCTTTCCACGCTGCCCTCGGCCGGCGTGGGGGCGCTGCTGGCGCTGCGCATCTCGGACACCGAGTTCAGCCTGATCGCGTTGCTCGGGCTGTTCCTGCTGATCGGGGTGGTGATGAAAAACGCCATCCTGATGATCGACTTCGCGCTGGCCGCACAGCGCACGCGCGGACTGGTGCCGCAGGAAGCCATCCATGAAGCCGCGCTGCGCCGCCTGCGCCCCATCCTGATGACCAACCTCGCTGCGCTGCTGGGCGCGGTGCCGCTGGTGCTGGGCCTGGGCGAAGGCTCGGAACTGCGCCGCCCCCTGGGCATCGCCATCATCGGCGGCCTGGCCGTGAGCCAGCTGCTGACGCTTTACACCACGCCCGTGGTCTACCTGGCTCTGGAGCGCCTGCGGGGCCGTGTGCAAGGCCCGAGCCCGTTGCCCCAGACCGCCTGAACCCATGCCCTCTTCCCTGCTTCCTTCCCGTTTCGCGCTGGCCGCCTTGCCGCTGTGGCTGGCGGCCTGTGCCACCGGCAGCGATTACCGCGCGCCCGAGATGGCCTTGCCCACCGGCTTCCGGCACGTCGGCGCCCCGGCGGCGACCGCCGCGATCCAGCCCGACTGGTGGAACGTGTACGGCGACGCCGACCTCGCCCGGCTGCTGCGCCGCGTGGGCGAGGCCAACGCCGAACTCGCCCAGGCCGAGGCCCGTTGGCGCCAGGCGCTGGCGCAGGTGGATGCCGCCCGCGCGCTGGCGTTGCCCCAGGTCGGTGTGGGCGCGTCCGCCACGCGCAGCGGCGGCAACGCGGCCGCCGGTGCCAACGCCGGCACGCGGCGGCTGTACGCGGCGGGTGCGGACCTGTCCTGGTCGCCCGATCTCTGGGACCGGGTCGCGCTCTCGCGCCAGGCGGCGGTGGCCGGCGCCGAAGCGCAGGCCGCGCTGGTGGATGCCGCGCGCCTGGCGCTGCAGCTGGCGGCCGCGCAAGGCTATGTGCGGCTGCGGGCGCTGGACGCGCAACTGGCCTTGCAGGCCCAGGCCGACGTGGCCTATGCGCGTTCGCTGCAGGTGACGCAGCTGCAGTACGAAGCCGGCCTGGTGGCGCGCGCCGACGTGATCCAGGCCGAGACGCAACTGCAGTCGCTGCGCACCCAGGTGTTCACCCTGCAGCGCCAGCGTGCGCTCGAAGCGAACGCCTTGGCCTTGCTGGCGGGGTCCACGCCCGCCGAGTACCCGATGGCTGTGCGCGATGCGGCGCTGCCGGCGGTGCCCGCCGTTCCCGGCGCACTGCCGGGTGAACTGCTGCGCCAGCGCCCCGACCTGGCCGCTGCCGAGCGCGCATTGGCCGCCGCGCACGCGCGCCTGGGCGTGGCCCAGCGCGCCTGGCTGCCCGAGCTGACGCTATCGGCCAGTGGCACGCTGCAGGCCAGCAGTTGGGCCCGCCTGCTGGATGCTCCGGCGCGCGTCTGGTCGCTGGGTCCGCAGCTCGCTGCGACGCTGTTCGACGGCGGCGCGCGCCGCGCCGACGAAGCCAGCTTCCTCGCCGCCTACGACGAACAGGCCGCGGCCTGGCGCGGTGGTGTGCTCGCGGCCGTGCGCGAAACCGAGGACGCGCTGGTGCAACTGGCGACGCTGGCCGAGCAGGACCGACAGCAACAGCAGTTGGTGACGCTGGCCAACGAGAACGAGCGCGTGGTGGGCTACCGCTACGAGGCCGGCGAGATCAGCTTCCTGGAAGTGGCGACCGCGCAGAACCTGGCCCTGGCGGCGCGGCGGGCGGCGCTCGACGTGCAGGCCGAGCGGCTGGCGGCCAGCATGGCGTTGGTGGCCGCGCTGGGCGGGGGTTGGCAGGCCCCGCGCTGAACGGCGCGGGGCCGGTCAGATCGGCACGCCGGCGACCATGTGACGGGCGGCGTCCGATACCCTGACGCTGCGCATCAGCGCGTTTTCGATCGCGCGCAGCTGCGATTCGAGGTCGGTTTCCACCAAGCCCATGGCGCTCCTCAGCACGAACGTGCCGGGTTTGAGGCGCGAGTCACGCTCCACCATCAGGGATTGCAGCGAGGGAGTGTCGCGCAGCAGGGCCGGCACGGCCGCGCAGAGCGCGTCGTGGTGGCTCGGATGCACGTGCAGTGTGGCCTGCGTCTGCTGGCGCAGTGCCTTGAGGGCCTTGCCAACGGCCAACGTGGCGCGCTCGTGGTCGTTGTACTGCGAAAAGATCGACCGCACGGCGTTGATGACCACGCTCACCAGCTCCGATTCGACTTCCGCCATGTAGGCATCCCGGCTGGCGATGGCTTGCAGCATCAGGCCGGATTTTTCGCGGGCGGCGGCTTCCGTGCTGTCCCGCTGGATGCGAGCGGCCTCTTGGGTGGCCTGCTCGCGCGCGGTTTCCAGGAGCGTGGCGGCCTCGGCGCGCGCGTCTGCCAGCACCTGGGCGGCTTGGCGGAGGTGGCGGGCATCCTCTCGGCGAATGATTTTTCCCGATCTCATGAAGTGGCTCCGATGCCGTCAATGGCCGTGGCGAGAACCGGCTCCACTTCGCGCAGCACCCTTTGAAGGAGGGCGTCGCTCGGCGGGTCGACGAAGATGCGGGAAGCGGTGTCTGGCGCGATCTCCTGCAGCCGTGCCGACAGGCGGGCGCGCAGGTGAAGGTGTTGGGCATCAGGCGCCATGCAGAAAGCTTGCAGGGCCGCCAGACCCGATGCGCGCACCGCCATGTGGGCGCGCTCCGGTTCGTCGAATACCGTGGGCGAGATCGGGAGGGTACCGATCAGCGGTGCTTTCAGCATGCCGAATTGGAAGAGCTCGTGGCCGAGCTGTTCGCGAAAGGCGGCGATCCGCCGACCGTCCAGCACGTGGCGCAATGCGGTGCCGGCCCCTAGCATGCCGACATGGTCCGCAAAGCGCCGCAGACGGGCCATGCTCATCACCAGAAAAGTCCAGAGAAGGATCTGGGTGGTACCGACATCG
This sequence comes from Hydrogenophaga sp. FG152, assembly GCF_057809615.1. Classification (NCBI taxonomy): domain Bacteria; kingdom Pseudomonadati; phylum Pseudomonadota; class Betaproteobacteria; order Burkholderiales; family Comamonadaceae; genus Hydrogenophaga; species Hydrogenophaga sp. FG152. Next base: position 166,971 of record NZ_JBMDKH010000002.1, read on the forward strand.
TCCCCGCCTGGAACTGGTGCTCCACTTCTCAGCAGTGCGCGGGCCCTTGCGCTGAGAGGGGCGGCTTCGATACCTGCGAGGGAGGAAAAGTCAATGGACGACATGGACCGGTTGCATGCAAAGCCCGGAATCGGTATGCAGCATGAGTGGGGGCTGAGGAACCAAGGTTCACTTCCCACCCACCGCCCAAAAACGGGAGCGCCGCCCGAACTTTCCTTTTGGCCTGGTGCACTCAGGCGTTCAACCACCCCTGTATAAGCCATGCCATCCCTGAGCCCCGCGCCTTCTTTTCAGCAAGCTGAGGCGGCTTCGATGCCGACGCTGCTTTCGTCTGACTTGGCGAGGTCCCTGGCGGAGGCCGGGTTCCTGGCGCTCGACCAGGGGGACTGGTCGCGCGCCCGGCACATCTTTTTCGTGCTCATGGCCTTCCGGCGCGAGAGCGAATTTCCGTATGTGGGGATGTCCATGGTCGAGCTGCTGCAGCTTCGCTGGGATGCGGCGAGATGTTGGGCTCTGTTGGGTCTTGACCAAGTGCCTGGCAGCCGGGCGCTGGCCGATTTGCGGGAGATGGCCGCGCAACGAGGAGTTTCGTCATGAGTTCATTGAGCATGGCCACCGTGAAGAGGGGGGCATTCCCTGTTTCGCTGTCGGACACCGGTGATGCCCATCGGCTGCGGCCGCCGGGTGGGGCGGCCGAGACATTTGCTGCCCTGCGCGCCGAGCGCATGGGATCGGGTCCAGCGGTGCCCCAGGTGCAGTCCCCCCGGCCGGCGGAGCGCTCCGCCGAGGATCGACCGCCGACCCTGGGGGATGCCATCCTCAACACGATGAACCGGATGGGGCAGAGCGCGCGCGAGCATTGGACGCAGGTGGCCGCGCCCTTGAACCCCGCGGTCGGCTTCAACAGTGCGGATCTCCTGAATCGGCAAATGCACCTGCAGCGCTTCATGCTGGAGGTGGAGTTCGCTTCCCTGCTGAGCAAGCAGGCGGCCAAGACCGTCGACCAGATTTCCCGAACGCAATGAGCGGGACGTTCCTTCAGGGAGTGAGGCGCTGTTGGTTGGTGGTGGTGGCCAGTTTGCTCGTGGCGTGCTCCGGTGCGGTCAATCTGGTGAGCGGACTGACGGAGGCTGAAGCCAACGAAGTGCTTGGTCTGCTGCTGGGTGCCGACATTGCGGCCACCAAGACGACCAGCAAGGCGGGCGTTGGCATCCAGGTGGGCGCGGATTCGGTGTCGTCGGCGATCGAAATCCTGCATCGCAACGGGCTATCTCGCCACGCTCATGGGGTATCTGGGCGACCACGCGGCTGTGATGTCGGTGATCCTGCCGGACCTCGGCAGGCTGGTTCGATGAGCGAGAAAACCGAAAAACCCACCCCCAAGCGCCTGGTCGATGCGCGGAAAAAAGGCGACGTGGCGCACGCCAAGGACGCTTCGAAAGCCTTGTTGATCTGGGCCTGTGCGGGCTACATGCTGTTTTCCGCCGGACAACTCACGGACGCGATGCTGTTCCTGATCGGATGGGCAGGCACCCATGTGAATGGACCGTTTCGCGACGTGCTGGCGGCCTTTCTCCGGTTGGCCGTGAAGGAGCTTGGCCTGGCCCTTCTGCCCTGGATGGCGATCGTCATCGTGCTCAGCGTCTTCGGCGAACTCGTGACAGCCGGCCCGGTGTTCGCGCCGGAAAAAATGAAGTTCAACTTCCAGAAGCTGGACGTGGTGGCCAATGTGAAGAATCTGTTTTCGGCCCGCAACCTCATTGAAGCCTTGAAGTCGGTGATCAAGGTGGTGGCGCTCACCGGCATCGTGTGGAAACTGGTGCACGACAACCTGGGTACCCTCATGCTGCTGGCGGGCTCCGGCATTCAACCCGTAACGACCGGCTTGGGCCTTCTGATCAAGTCACTGTTGTTGGCCACGGCTTTTGTCTTCACCGTCATTGCCGGGTTCGACATGCTCGTTCAGCGAAAACTATTTGCCCGTCAGCAGATGATGACCAAGGACGAAGTCAAGCGCGAGCGCAAGGAGTCCGATGGCGCGCCTGAAATCAAGGGCGAGCGGCGCAAGCTGCACCGCGAGATCGTCCAGGGTGGTGGCAGTGGCAGGCGAAAGCCGTCGGTGGTGGTGACCAACCCTACCCACCTCGCCGTTGCCCTGCTTTACGAGCATGGCGAGACGCCCCTGCCGCTGGTGGTCGCGAAGGGCGCCGGTCTGCAGGCCCAGGCGATCGTCCGGGACGCCCGGACCGAGGGCATCCCCATCATCCAGCATATTCCGCTGGCGCGTGCGCTGGTCGCGCAGGTGGAGGTGGACGACCCTGTGCCGGAGCACCTGTTCGAGCTGGTCATCGATGTGCTGAAAGCCGTGAAAGAGGTGGCGCCCGCCGAGCGGCCGCGGTCGTGAGTTCGGGGCGGTCTTCAAACGCGTCCAGTCGGTCGGACCCACCACCAGGCCAGGGCCACCCCGCAGGCAAAGGCCGTGTAGGCTGCCAGGAACACCCACCAGGGTGCGTCCCAGTACAGCAGCCTGGAGAGCCAGTGTTCGATGAAACTCTCCGGGTAGCTGTGCTGGCCGGCGGTGCGGCGTAGGGCCTGCTCCCACACGGTAAGCGGGCACAGCCGGCCCAGCCAGGCCTGAACGGCAATGAAGACGATCAGGCCCAGGTGACTGAGCCGCAAGCCCCGGTGGCGCACCCAGCGCCAGCCCAGGGTGCCCCCCACCAGCACCAAAGGCAGCAGACCGACCACGAAAACCACGATGGCCATGTGCAGCGTGAGCAGCGCGTCGGCGAGCAGTGCGGCGGTGGCAGGGTTGAGGGGGGACATGGTCTGCCCATGGTACGGGGAGCAAAAAAAACCGCCAGCACACGAAGCGCTGGCGGCTGCGCGCATGGCCCGCGGAAGCGGGCGGCGCGGTACTCAGTCTTTGGCCGACATGTACTCGGAGAGCACCTTCCAGCGGCCGTCCTGGATCTGCGAGAGGCGGGTGGCGTTGCTGCCCAGCCGTTTGGTGGGGCTGAAGGTCATCTCAGCGCTACCGAAGATGTCCGGCGGGATCTTCATCGTGTCCATGGCTTTGATGAAGCTGTCGGTGGTCAGACCGGGACCGGCCTTGGTGGCGGCGCGGATGAACGCGTCGATGGACCCATAGCCGTACACCGAAAACACCGTGGGTTCTTCGTTGAACTTGGTCTGGTATTTGTTGGCCCAGAAACGCAAAGGCTGCGAGGCCGAGTCCAGGTAGGGGTGTTGCACCGTCATGGCGGCGTAGAAGCCGTTCATCGCAGGGCCGCCGAGCTTGTGGATGAGGTCGGTGTAGGCCGCACTGGAACCCACGAAGGTGGGGTTGAAGCCCAGGCGTTTCGCGGTGGCGATGCCGCCGATGGTCTCGCGGATGATGGTGCCCATCACCACCAGGTCGCATTGGTCGGCCTGCAGCTTCTGCATCTGCGAGGCGAAGTCGGTGGCGCCCCGCTTGTAGGTGGTCTCCGCGGCGAGCGTCATGCCGGCGGCCTTCAGGCCGTCTTCGGCGCCGCGCTTGACCTCCAGGCCGAACTCGTCGTCCTGGTACATCGCGCAGACCTTCTTGGCACCCTTCTCCTTGGCGAGCATGGGCGTGACGATCTTCATCTGGTCGTAGTAGGTGGCGGCGAACGAGTACTTGAGCTTGTGGAAGGGCTCGTACATCTGGCGCGCGGCCGTGATGGGGTAGAAGTTCAGCACGTTCTTCTGGAACTGCACCGGCATCGCCGCCATGTTCTGCGCGGTGCCGATGTGGCCCACCATGGCGAAGATCTTGTCCTGGTTCACGAGTTTCTGCGCGGCCAGCACGGCGTTGCGCGGGTCGTACTTGCTGTCCTCGACGAGCAGCCTGATCTTGCGGCCGTTGATGCCGCCCTGCTCGTTGATCTCGTCCACGCGCAGCAGCATGCCCATGCGCACCTGTTTGCCAAAGCCGGCGATCGGCCCCGAGAGGTCCTGGATCGAGCCGATCACGATCTCGTCCTTGCTCACGCCCTGCGTCTGGGCCAGGGCCGGCCCGGCGGCCAGGGCCAGCACGGCCGCGGCGGTCAGTGTCGTTTTCATCGCTGATGTCTCCTGTAAAGGGTGGTTGACACGGGGATGCGGGATCACTGGTTCACGTAGTCCGACGTCACCTTCCAGCGGCCGTCCTGGATCTGCGACAGGCGCATGGCCATGCTGCCGTAGCGCCGCTGCGGGCTGAAGCGCAGTTCGGGCGAACCGAAGATGTCGGTCGGCACGGTCAGGCTGTCCATGGTCTTGACAAAGCTGTCGGTGGTGAGGTTGGCGCCGGAGCGGCCGGCGGCGCGGGCGAAGATGTCGATGGCGTTGTAGCCGTAGACCGAGAAGACGTTGGGGTCTTCGTTGAACTTGGTCTTGAACTTGTTGGCCCAGAAGCGGATCGGCTGCGAGGCTTCGTCCAGGTAGGGGTGCTGGGTGGTCATGGTGGCGTACAGGCCGTTCATGGCCGGGCCGCCGAGCTTGTGGATGAGGTCGGTGTAGGCCGCCTGCGAGCCGAAGAAGGTGGGGTTGAAGTCGAGCTTGCGCGCGGTGGCGATGGTGCCGATGGTCTCGCGGATGATGGTGCCCAGCACGACGAAGTCGCAATTGGCGGACTTCATGCGCGCCACCTGCGATGAAAAATCGGTGGCGCCGCGCTTGAACGAGGTCTTCTCGACCATCTGCATGTTGACGGCCTTGAGACCTTCTTCCGCACCGCGCAGCACCTCCAGGCCGAACTCGTCGTCCTGGTAGATCGCGCAGACCGCCTTGGGTTTCTTCTCCTGCACCATGCGGGGCAGGAAGGTGCGCATCTGTTCGTAGTACGGGCCGATGTTGGCGAACTTGAGCTTGTGGAAGGGCTCGTACATCTCGCGCGCGGCTGTCACGGGCAGGAAGTTCACCACGTTTTTCTGGAACTGCACCGGCATGGCCGCCATGTTCTGTGCCGTGCCAAGGTGGGCGACCATGGCGAAGATCTTGTCCTGGTTGACGAGCTTCTGCGCGGCCAGCACGGCGTTGCGTGGGTCGTACTTGCTGTCCTCGACGAGCAGCTTGATCTTGCGGCCGTTGATGCCACCTTGCTCGTTGATCTCGTCGACACGAAGCACCATGCCCTGCCGCACGGATTTGCCGAAGCCCGCCAGCGGGCCGGAGAGGTCCTGGATCGAACCGAGAACGATCTCGTCCTTGCTCACGCCCTGCGTCTGGGCGAAGGCGGCGCCGGCCGACAGGCACAACGCGAAGGCGATCAGGGTGGGGCGGGCGGTCGTCACGGGCTTGTCTCCTGGGGGTTGAAAGGGGGCGGACGCGTCAGCGGTACATGGCTTCGATCTGCTCGGCGTATTTCTGTTGCACCAGCTTGCGCTTGAGCTTCATGGTGGGAGTGAGTTCTTCGTCTTCGGCGCTGAGCTGGGTGTCGAGCAGGAAGAACTTCTTGATCTGTTCGACGCGGGCGAACTTCTTGTTCACACGGTCGATCTCGGCCTGGATGAGCGATTGCACCTCTGGCGCGCGGGTGAGGCTGGCGTAGTTGGAAAACGGCACGTCGTTATCCTGCGCATACTTCTCCACGTTCTCCTGGTCGATCATGATGATGACGGTGAGGTAGGGGCGCTTGTCACCGATCACCACGGCGTCGGTCACATACGGCGAGAACTTCAGCTCGTTCTCCAGTTCGCTGGGGGTGATGTTCTTGCCGCCTGCGGTGATGATGATGTCTTTCATGCGGTCGGTGATGCGGAAAAACCCTTCCTCATCGACCTGCCCCACGTCGCCTGTGTGCAGCCAGCCATCGGCGTCGATGGTCTCGGCGGTTTTCTCGGGCAGGTTCAGGTAACCCATGAACACGTTGGGCCCGCGCACCAGGATCTCGCCGGTCTGCGGGTCCAGCTTCACCTCGTTGTAGGTGGCGGCCGGCCCGATGCTGCCGGGCTTGATGCGATCGGCGGGAATGCCGGTGGACGCGCCGCAGGTTTCCGTCATGCCCCAGACTTCGAGCATGGGCACGCCCAGGGCCAGGTACCAGCGCACCAGGTCGGGCGAGATGGGGGCCGCGCCGGTGACCAGGAAACGCGCGCGGTGGATGCCGATGAGCTTGCGCACGTTGTCCAGCACCAGCACGCGCGCCAGGCGGAACTGCAACCGCAGGCCACCGGGCACCGGCTGCCCGGCCATCACCCGGTCGGCCACCCTCTGCCCCACGCCAATGGCCCAGGCGTAGGCGGCCTGCTGCAGCTGGCTGGCTTCCTTGAGCGTGATCATCACGCCCGAATAGAACTTCTCCCACACGCGCGGCACGGCGGTGAACACCGTCGGCGCGATCTCGCGCACGTTCTCCGGCACGGTCTCGGGGTTCTCCACGAAGTTGAGTCTGGCACCGGTGTAGAGCGAAAAATACTCGCCACCCATGCGCTCGGCGATGTGGCACAGCGGCAGAAAGCACATGCACTCGTCGTGTTCGTCGCGCGCGATCAGCGTGTTGTAGCCGCGCACGGTGTAGACCAGGCCCTGGTGGCTGTGCATGGCGCCTTTGGGGCGGCCGGTGGTGCCCGAGGTGTAGACCAGGATGGCGAGGTCTTCGGGCTTCACCGCGGCCACGCGCGCTTCCATCAGGCCGGGGTGCTGCGCCAGGTGCGCACGGCCCATGTCGCGCAGCGCGGCCAGGCTGATCACCTGCGGGTCGTTCAGGTCGCGCAGGCCGTCCATGTCGACGACCACGATCTTCTTCAGGCGCGGCAACTGGGCGCGCACCTCCAGCGCCTTGTCAAGCTGTTCGTCGTCTTCCACGAACAGCACGGTGGTGGCCGAGTCGTCGCAGAGGTACTGCACCTGTTCGGCCGCGTCGGTCGGGTAAATGCCGTTGGCCACGCCGCCCGCGCTGAGCACGGCCAGGTCGCACAGCACCCACTCGACGGTGGTGTTGGAGAGGATGGACGCGGTCTCGCGCGCCTCGAAGCCCAGTGCCATCAGGCCGTGGGCGATCTCGCGCACGGCGGTGCCGGTCTGGTCCCAGGTCCAGCTGCGCCAGATGCCGAAATCCTTCTGCCGCATCCAGATCGCCGGGCCGCGCGCCTTCACGCCATTCCAGAAAAGGGCGGGAATGGTGTCGCCAGGTAGCACCACCTCGGTCCGCGGCTGGATGTGTGAGAGATCCCAGAGGTAAGTCATAGTGCCCCCACGCTTGTCGCTGCGCGTACTTCGCTGCCCCCCAAGGGGGCGCGCACTTGCTTGAGGCGGCTCTGCGCTGCGTGCATGCTTATCTCCAGTTCTTCTTCTTTTTCCAGCGCCGCTCACCCCGCGCCCCGGTTTCCTTCATGCCGAGGTAGAACTCCTTGATGTCGTCCTTCTCGCGCAGGTGGGCGCAGGTGTCTTCCATCACGATGCGGCCGTTCTCGAGCACGTAGCCGTAGTCGGAGGCGTTGAGCGCCATGTTGGCGTTCTGCTCGACCAGCAGGATGGTGGTCCCGCGCTCGCGGTTGATGCGCACCACGATCTCGAAGATCTCCTTGGTGAGCTTGGGCGAGAGGCCCAGGCTGGGCTCGTCGAGCAGGATGAGGTCGGGGTCGGCCATCAGCGCGCGGCTGATGGCCAGCATCTGCTGCTGGCCGCCGGAGAGCAGGCCGGCGTCCTGCAGCGCGCGTTCGCGCAGGATGGGGAAGTAGTTGAACACCCCCTCCATGTCGCGCGCCACGCCGTCGCGGTCCTTGCGGGTGTAGGCACCCATCAGCAGGTTGTCGCGCACCGAGAGCAGGGGGAAGACCTCGCGCCCCTCGGGCACGTGGGACAGGCCTTGCTGCACGATCAGCGCCGGGTCCTGCGCGGTGATGTTCTCGCCCTTGAACTCGATCGATCCCTTGCGCGGGTCGATGATGCCGCTGATGGTCTTGAGGATGGTGGTCTTGCCCGCGCCGTTGGAGCCGAGCACGGTGGCGATCTCGCTGCGGCGCACCTGCAGGCTCACGCCGCGGATCGCCTTGATCGGGCCGTAGGCGCTCTCGACGTTGAGCAGCTTGAGCACAGGGGCATCGGAAGTGGCCACGCTCATGCGCTCACCTTGTGGTTTTCACGGCGCAGGCTGGAGACGTCGTCCATCGAGCCCAGGTAGGCCTCGATCACGCCGGGGTCGCTCTGCACCTCGGCGGGTGTGCCCGAAGCCAGCTCGGTGCCTATGCTCATGGCCAGCACGCGGTCCGACACCTTGGAGACCAGGCTCATGTCGTGCTCGACCATCAGCACGGTGATGCCCAGCTCTTCCTTGATATCGGTGATCCAGAACGCCATGTCCTCGGTCTCCTCCACGTTCAGGCCGGACGACGGCTCGTCGAGCAGCAGCAGTTGCGGTTCGGTGCACAGCGCGCGCGCGAGTTCGACCACCTTGCGCACGCCGTAGGGCAGGCCGGCCACCATGGACTCGCGGTGGTGCTGCAGGTCGAGCAGGTCGATCACGCGTTCCACCTTCTCGCGTGCCTCGATCTCGGCCGCGCGCGTCTTGCCTGTGAAGAAGATCTCGCTCCACAGCCCGGTCTTGCGGTGCGTGTGGCGCCCGATCAGCAGGTTCTGCAGCACCGTGGCGTGCTCGAACAGCTCGATGTTCTGGAAGGTGCGCGCGATGCCCAGCTTGGCGATCTGGTGCGGTGCCTGGTCGGTCAGGCGCAACTCGCCATTCGGGCCGGCGTAGTCGATGGTGCCGGTGGTGGGCGTGTAGATGCGGCTGATCAGGTTGAACACCGTGGTCTTGCCTGCGCCGTTGGGGCCGATCAGCGTGAAGACCTCGCCGCGCTTCACGTCGAAGCTCACGTTGTTGACCGCCAGCACGCCGCCGAAGCGCACGCTCAGGTTCCTGGCCGAAAGAAGCACGTTTGGGTTCATTTCAGGCGATCCGATTTCTGGAACGTTTTCTGCCGCTTGAACAGGCCCTTGCGATAGAACGGGAAGAGCTGGAACCAGGTGCGCACCTTGAGCCAGCGGCCGTACAGGCCCATGGGCTCGAACAGCACGAAGGCGATCAGCACGATGCCGTACACCGCGCCCTGCAGGCCGGCGGCCTGGCCGATGGCCTCGGGCAGGTAGTCCTTGCCCAGCGCGATGAGCTGGGGCATGACGATCAGGAAGATCGCGCCGAGGAAGGCGCCATGGATCGAGCCCAGCCCGCCGATCACCACCATCAGCAGCAGGTCGATCGACTGGATGATGCTGAACTGCTCTGGCGAGAGAAACTGGATCTTGTGCGCGTACAGCGCGCCGCCGATGCCCGCGAGCGCGGCTGAGAGCGCGAAGCTCAGCGTCTTGTAGCGCGCGAGCTGGATGCCCATGCTTTGCGCCGAGATCTCCGAGTCGCGGATGGCGACGAAGGCGCGGCCGGTGGACGAGCGCATGAGGTTGACGATGCCCAGCGTGGCCAGCACGGTCACGACCAGGCACAGGAAGTAGAACTCCTCGGTGGAGTCCAGCGACCAGCCGAAGAGGGCGGGGTACTGCACCATCAGGCCGGCGTTGCCACCGGTCACGTGCTCCCAGCGCGCGATCACCTCCTCGACGATGAAGCCGAAAGCCAGCGTCGCCATGCCGAGGTAGATGCCCTTGACGCGCAGCGCCGGCAGGCCCACCACCATGCCCACGGCCGCCGAGAGCAGGCCCGCGCAGGCCAGTGCCAGCGGAAAGGGAATGCCCGCGTTCACCATGATGGCCTGCGTGTACGCGCCCACGCCGAGAAAGGCCGCATGGCCCAGCGAGAACAGCCCGGTGAAACCGGCCAGCAGCATCAGGCCGAGGCCGACGACGGCGTAGATCAGCACGAAGGTGAGCTGCGCGAGCCAGTATTCCGGGATGGCCCATGGCGCCATCACCAGGAACAGGCCCAGCAGGCTGTACCAGAAGGTGTGGCCACCGTGCTTGGCGAGCCGGATGTCCTGGTTGTAGTCGGTCTTGAAGAGGAATCGCATGTTCGTGGTGCCTCAGACTTTCTTGCGCAGCTTCTCGCCGAAGAGGCCGTTGGGTTTGAGCACCAGCATGAGCAGCACCACGATGTAGGGCGCCACGTCCTTGAACCCTTCGGGCAGGTAGAAGCCCGAGAACGCCTCGACGATGCCGATGATCAGGCCACCCACGATGGCGCCGGGCAGGCTGCCGAAGCCGCCCACCACGGCGGCGGGAAAGGCCTTGAGGCCGATGAAACCCATGTTGGCGTGCACGAAGGTGATGGGCGCGAGCAGCAGGCCGGCCACGGCGGCCACGGCCGCGGCCAGGCCCCACACCAAGCCGTTGAGCCGCTTGACCGGAATGCCCATGTAGTAGGCCGCGAGCTGGTTCTGCGACGAGGCCTGCATGGCGATGCCGAGCTTGCTGTAGCGGAACATGGCGAACAGCCCGGCGCAGAGCACGGCGGTGGAGCCGATCACCACGATCTGTTCGGCCGAGACCACCAGCGCGCCCAGGCGAAGCACCTCGTTGGCATAGGGCACCGGCAGCGTGTGCGTGTCGGTGCCGATGTTGGGCAGCATCGTGATGAGCCCGCGCAGCGTGTAGCCCACGCCGATGGTGAGCATCACGATGGAGAAGGCCGGCTGCCCCAGAATGGGGCGGATCACCACGCGCTCGAGCACCACGCCGAACAGGCCCATGCCCACGATGGCGGCGGGCACCGACAGCCAGAACGGGAAACCCAGCATGGTCATCGCCGCCAGGCCGCCGAAGGCGCCCACCATCATCAGATCGCCCTGGGCAAAGCTCACCGTTTCGGTGGCCTTGTAGATCAGCACGAAACCCAGCGCGATCAGCCCATAGATGCAGCCCTGGGCCACACCGCTGATGAGCAGTTGCAGCAATTGCACGCGATGTCTCCTGTATGGTTCTGTCGACGCGGTGGCGGCGGGGTGGCGCTGCAATGTTTGTGGCAGTCTGCCCAGCAGGTGAGCGCAATTTATAGCTGTCTTGCATGAGACTGGCGCTAGGGGTTGTCCCCCATCCTGAGTCGCTCAGGTGCCATGAAGATCAAAACCATCATGAAGTCCATACGAATCGGCGCCGGTCTCGGGTTCTACGGCGACAACTGGGAGCCCGTGGCCGCAAGCATCGAACGCGGCGGGGTGCAATTCGTCGCCAGCGACCACCTGGCCGAACTCACGCTGGCGATCCTGCAGAAAGACCGCCAGCGCGATCCCTCGCTGGGCTATGCGCGCGACGTGGTGCCCCTGCTGATGAAGCTCTGGCCGCTGATGCAAGAGCGAGGCGTGCGCTTCGTGTGCAACGCGGGCGGCCTGAACCCGCGGGGCGCCGCTCAGGCGGTGCTGGCGGCCTTCAAGACGCGCGGCTGGCAGGCACGCGTGGCCGTGGTGAGCGGCGACGACGTGCTGCCCCGCCTGCTCGACGGTGCCACGCCCGCCAGCGCGTTCGCCCACCTCTTCACCGGCGCGCCGCTGGCCGAGGTGCGCGAGCGCCTGGTGTTCGGCAACGCCTACCTGGGGGCGCAACCCATCGTGGCAGCGCTGGACGCGGGCGCCGACATCGTGATCACCGGGCGCGTGGCCGATGCTGCGCTGTTCCTTGGGCCGCTGGTGCATGGCCTGGGCTGGACACTTGGCGGTGCCAACCAGGCCCGCGACCTCGACCGCCTCGCGCAAGGCCTCACCGTGGGCCACCTGCTCGAGTGTTCAGGGCAGGGCAGCGGCGGCAACTTCGGCAGCCAGGGCGCGTGGCAGGCCATCCCCGATCTGGCGCACATCGGCTACCCGATCGCCGAGGTGTGGGAGGACGGCAGCGCGCTCATCACCAAGGCGCCCGGCACCGGCGGGCGGGTCAACTTCGACACCGTGCGCCAGCAGCTGCTGTACGAGGTGCACAACCCCCACGCCTATGTCTCGCCCGATGTGGTGCTCGACATGGGCGGCATCCGGCTCCAGGACGAGGGCGGGGACTGCGTGCGGCTGACCGGGGCGCGCGGCACCGCGCCCACCGACACGCTCAAGGTGGTGGCGGGTTTCCGCGATGGTTACAAGGCCGAGGTCACCTGGGGGTTCTCCTGGCCGGACGCCTGGGACAAGGCGCAGGCCGCGCAGGCCACCATCCGCACACTGCTCAAGGACAAGCGCATCCCGCACGACGAGCTGTATGTGGAGTACCCCGGCCTGAACTCGGCGCACGGCGCGCTCGCGCCTTGCCCCAAGCCCGACGCGCTCAACCAGGCCAACGAGATCTGGACGCGCCTGGTGCTGCGCACACCCGACAAGGCCGCGGCCGACTGCTTCGGGCGCCTGTTCCCGTGGATGGGACTGAGCGGCCCGGCCTACACCTGCGGCTTCACCGGCCTGCACAACACCAGCGAGTTGCTCGGCATCTGGCCCACGCTGATCCCCCGCGCCGAGGTGGAGGCGGGCGTGCAAACGCAAATGCTGGGGGCGGGCGCATGAACACGATCCGGATTCCGCTGGTGCGCATTGCCCACGCGCGCAGCGGCGACAAGGCCGACTGGGTGGACTTTGGCCTGTTCGCCTGGAACGAAGCCGGGTTCCGGCTGCTGGCGCGCGAGGTGACGGCCGAGCGGGTACAGGCCCATTTCGCGCCCTGGCTGCCAGGGGAGGTGGACGCCTGGCCGCTGCCGAACATCCTGGCGCTCAAGTTTGTGCTGCGCGGTGCGCTGCAGGGCGGCGGTGCGCGCAACCTGCGCCTGGACAACCTGGGCAAGGCCATGGCCGGTGCGTTGCTGCGGATGGAGATCGACGTGATGCAAGAGGAACTGGAAGCGGCCTTGAATGCGCCGCGCGTGGGGGTGTGGCCATGAGCGCGGTGGTGACGGAGAAACTGGGCGAGGTTTGGGTGGTCACGCTGGCCCGGCCCGAGGTGCGCAACGCGGTGGACAGCCCCACCGCGCAAGCGCTGCACGCGGCCTTTCTCGCGTTCGAGGACGACGCGCAGGCCCGCGTGGCGGTGTTCCACGGCGCGCACGGCCACTTCTGCGCTGGCTGGGACTTGCAGTACGGTGCCCGCCTGGCCGCCTCGGGCGAGACCGGCGGCCTGGACCTGGACTTCGCCGCCGACGATGCGCGCGCGCTCGGCCCCATGGGCCCGTCGCGGCTGCAGCTCTCCAAACCGGTGATCGCCGCCGTGAGCGGCGCGGCCGTGGCCGGCGGCATGGAGCTCGCGCTCTGGTGCGACCTGCGCGTGATGGAAGACGATGCCTACTTCGGCGTCTACTGCCGGCGCTTTGGCGTGCCGTTGATCGATGGCGGCACGGTGCGCCTGCCGCGCCTGATCGGCATGGGCCATGCGATGGACCTGATCCTCACCGGTCGCAAGGTGGAGGCCACCGAGGCGTTGCGCATGGGCCTGGCCAACCGCGTGGTGCCACCCGGGCAGGCGCGCGAGGCCGCCCTGGAACTGGCGCGGCAGCTCGCGGCGTTCCCGCAGGCCACGATGCGCGCCGACCGCGAGAGCGCCCAGCGCCAGTGGGATCTGCCCCTGGGCGAGGCGCTGCTGCAGGAATGGCAACGCGGGCGCGAGCGCATTCCCGATGCGCTGGCCGGTGCGCAGCGTTTCGCGGCCGGGCAGGGACGGCACGGCAAGTTCTAGCGCCCACCCTTGCCGGAAGCGGCCCGGCCGACTACGCTTGGCCGACCTTCCGCTCTCCTCGAAAAACCGACATGCTGCGCCGTCTGTTGCTCCAGTCCCCCGTGTTGTGCATGGCGCCGGCCATCGTGCGCGCCCAGTCGCCCCGCGACGAGTTCGATCTGGGGCCCAGCGGCGCGATGTCGATCCAGGAACTGGAGCGGGAGCCAGTGCACGTGACACTGGACCAGCCCTATGCCCTGACCACCAACCCGCGCCAGCGGCTGGACCTTTACCTGCCCCGAGAGCGGCACCGGGGCCCGCTGCCCGTCATCGTCTATGTGCATGGTGGCGGCTGGATGCATGGCGACAAGGCCGACGGCGCGGCGCGCCTCATGGATTTCGTGCGCGGCGGTTATTACGCCGGGGTGTCCGTGGGCTACCGCCTCAGTGGCGAAGCGCCGTGGCCCGCCCCCCTGCACGACGTGAAGGCTGCCGTGCGCTGGGTGCGCGGCAACGCCGATCGCCTGGGGCTGGACCCGGCGCGCATCGGCGTCTGGGGCCGGGGCGCCGGCGCGCACCTGGCGCTGATGCTCGGCACGACCGCCAACGTGTCGCGCCTGGAAGGCACGCTGGGTGAACACCGCCAGCACAGCAGCCAGGTCAGGGCCGTGGCCAACTTCTTCGGGCCAACCGACCTGTCCGTGCTGGAGCGCGGCGCGGACACGCCCGAAGGCCGCCTGCTCGGGGGCGCGGTCCGCGACAGGCTGGCGCTGGCGCGCGAAGCCTCACCCGTGGCGCACGCCAGCACCGCCACGCCGCCCGTGCTCACCGTGCACGGCACGCTGGACCGCACCGTACCCTTCAGCCAGGCTGCGCGCCTGGACGACGCCCTGCACAAGGCGGGCACCAAAAGCTACCTGGTCACCATCGATGGTGGTGCGCATGGTGACTTCGGCAGCTCGGCCGACGACCGGCTGGGCTCGCTGTTCGACCGCGAGTTGCTCGGCATGGACCGCGAGGTGTCGGTGGCGCCCGTGATCTGGGCGCAACGCTAGGCGCTCAACGCACCTGCACTTCGACGGACTCGCCCAGCTTGGGCACGCTGCCCGTGATCACGGCCTTGGTCATGGCCAGCGGCTGCACCAGCTTGTTTTCCTTGATGTCCCAATAGTGGGCATGCGTCACGTTGACCGCCACCAGCGCCAGATCGGGGTCGTCCGGACCAACGGGAAACCAGGCCTCGGCCGCCTTGTTCCACAGTTCGCGGGTCTTGTCGGGGTCGTTGACCACGCGCGCCGTGCCGGACACCGAAACGTAGACATCCTTGTCGGCATCGGCATAACTCAGGTTGACCGTGGGCTCCGCCGCCACGTCGGCCACAGGCCCGCTGCGGCGCGACATGAAGAACCAGAGGTTGCCACCCTCCAGCCGCTTGTTCTGCGTGGTCATGGGGCGGGCATGCAGGTGGCCCGCATGGGCCGCCTGATGGCTGCGCGTGGTGAACATCGCAAAACGGATGTCCTTGATCATGTCCCACAGCTTTTCGAGGGAAGTGTCCTGGTCGTTCATTTTTGTCCTTTTTTCAGGGTTGGGAGAGCCTCTCCGGCGGCAAACGGCGTGCCCACTTTCGTGTATGCACGGCAGTGCCGACATGGACGTCCCGTGGTACGGTTTGCGGCAAGACTTGCTTCAGGATGGTTCGATGCCCGCCACCACCGCTTCCACCGCCGACGTTCTGGTCCTGCAACACGTGCTGGAGGACGGCCCCGGGTTTCTGGGTGAATGGCTCGACGCCCAAGGCATTCCCTGGCATCTGCGCTGCGCCGAGGCGGGCGACCTGTATCCCACGACGGTGCGCGGCTACCGGGGTCTGGCCTTGCTCGGCGGCGCGTGGAGCGCGAACGACGAGCGCCCGACCTTGCGCCAGGCGGAGAACCTGATCCGCGAGGCCGATGCCCTGGGCATTCCCGTGATCGGTCATTGCCTGGGGGGGCAACTGATGGCGCGGGCCTTCGGTGGGCAGGTGGAGCGATTGCGCCAGCCCGAGATCGGGTGGTGGCCGGTCTCGCACAACGGCAGCGCTGCGGCGCGCGAATGGTTGGGCGACGAGCTCACGCCCACCGTGTACCAGTGGCATCAGGACGGCTTTGTGGTGCTGCCGCCGGGTGCGCAGCCGTTGGCCTCTTCAGTGGCCTGCGCGCACCAGGCCTTTGCGCTGGGGCCGCACCTGGCCATGCAGTTCCACATCGAGATCACGCCGGACAAGATCGACGACTGGCTCGAAAGCCCGGGCGAAGCCTACGCGGTGAATGTGCTGCTGCACCGCGACAGCGTGCAGGACCCGGCGGGCATGCACGCCGCCACGAAACGGCACCTGGCGGGCAGCCAGGCGCTGGCCGCGCGCATCTACCGCACCTGGCGGTCGCGCTGGCCTTCGCCTTGACACGGCCTCAGGCCAGGTGCTCGGGCAGCACCAGGCCGTCGCGCGGGATGGGGCGGGGCCGGCCTTCCAGGTCGATCGCCACGTAGGTCAGGCTGGCCTCGGTCACCTTCACGTACTGGCCCTGGGCCGAGAAACGTTCGGCGAACACCTCCACCTGCACCGTGACCGAGGTGCGGCCCAGGCGCGTGATGTGCGCGAAAAAGCTCAGGATGTCGCCCACGCGCACCGGTTGCTTGAAGATGAACTGGTTCACCGCCACTGTGGCCATGCGGCCGCGCACGCAGCGCGCGGGCAGCACGGCACCGGCCAGGTCGACCTGCGCCATGACCCAGCCGCCGAAGATGTCGCCGTTGGCGTTGCAGTCCGCGGGCATGGGAATGACCTTGAGCACCAGTTCCCGGTCGGTGGGCAGGGCGGTTTCGGATGGCGGGCTTGAATGGCTGGACATGGGCACAATCTCTGGACAACGGCCCCCATTCTCCCGCATGCGCCCCGACAACCCCGCCCGACCTTCCATCGCCCTGCCTGCCAGTCCTGGCGCCGCTGGCCACCCACCTGCCCAACGCTCCGACTGGGGCACGCTCAAGCGCCTGCTGCCCTACTTGTGGCAGTACAAGGTGCGTGTGGTGCTGGCGCTGGCTTTCATGGTGGCGGCCAAGACGGCCAACGTGGGCGTGCCGCTGCTGCTCAAGGAACTGGTCGATGCCATGACCATCCGGCCCGGCAGCGTCGAATCGATGCTGGTGGTGCCGTTGGGCTTGTTGCTCGCCTATGGCCTGTTGCGCCTGTCCACCAGCGTGTTCACCGAGCTTCGCGAGCTGGTGTTCGCCAAGGCCACCGAGGGCGCCACGCGCAGCATCGCGCTGCAGGTGTTCGGCCACCTGCACGCCCTGAGCCTGCGCTTCCACCTGGAACGCCAGACCGGGGGCATGACGCGCGACATCGAACGCGGCACGCGCGGCGTGCAGTCGCTCATCTCCTACTCGCTCTATAGCATCTTCCCTACGCTGATCGAGGTGATCATGGTGCTGGCGCTGCTGGGCACCAAGTTCGACATGGGCTACGTGTGGATCACCTTGGTGGCGCTGGTGCTGTACGTGACCTTCACCGTGCTCGTGACCGAGTGGCGCACCCAGTTCCGGCGCAAGATGAACGAGCTCGAGTCCACCAGCCAGAGCCGAGCCATCGACTCGCTGCTGAACTACGAGACCGTCAAGTACTTCAACAATGAAAGCTTCGAAGGCCGGCGCTACGACGAGGCGCTGGAGAAGCTGCGGCGCGCGCGCATCAAGAGCCAGACCACGCTGTCCATGCTCAATGCGGGACAGCAACTGGTGATCGCCGTGGCGCTGGTGCTCATGCTCTGGCGCGCCACGCAGGGGGTGGTCAGCGGCGAGCTCACGCTGGGCGATCTGGTCATGGTCAACGCCTTCATGATCCAGCTCTACATTCCGCTGGGTTTCCTAGGCGTGCTCTACCGCGAGATCAAGCAGAGTCTGACCGATCTGGAAAAGATGTTCGCGCTGCTGGAAAAAGAGCGTGAGATCGCGGATCTGCAAGGTGCACAGCCGCTTCAGCTGGACGGTCCCCCGGCGGTGAAATTCGAGAATGTGCGCTTTTCCTACGAGCCGGCGCGCGAAATCCTGCATGGCATCAGCTTCGAGATTCCACCGGGCAAGACGGTGGCCGTGGTCGGGCCCTCGGGTTCGGGCAAGAGCACGCTGGCGCGCCTGCTCTACCGCTTCTACGACGTGAGCAATGCCGATGAAGGCGGGCGAATCACCATCGACGGGCAAGACATCAAGGCCGTCACCCAGGCCAGCGTGCGCCAGGCCATCGGCATCGTGCCGCAGGACACGGTGCTGTTCAACGACACCATCGAATACAACATTCTTTATGGCCGCCCCGATGCGGGGCACGAGGCCGCGGTGCGGGCGGCCCAGGCGGCGCACATCCACGCCTTCATCCAGCACCTGCCGCTGGGCTATGCCACCATGGTGGGCGAGCGCGGTCTCAAGCTCTCGGGGGGCGAGAAGCAGCGCGTGGCGATCGCGCGCACGCTGTTGAAGAACCCGCCCATCGTGATCTTCGACGAAGCCACCTCGGCCCTGGATTCCGCCAACGAACGCGCGATCCAGGCCGAGCTCAAGAGCGCGGCGCGCAACAAGACCACGCTGGTGATCGCGCACCGCCTCTCCACCGTGGTGGACGCGCACGAAATCCTGGTGCTGGTCAACGGCGAGATCGTGGAGCGGGGCACCCACGCCGAACTGGTCGCCCGGACCGGCGTCTACGCGGGCATGTGGGCGCTGCAGCAAAGCGGCAGCGACTGATGCCGATTTCCCTTCGGGTCGTACCTTTCCGAGGAGCCTTCTGTCCGGCCGTTCCATAATCGCCGTCCATGGAAACCAAATGGCTCGAGGATTTCGTCAGCCTCGCCGAAACCCGCAGCTTCAGCCGTTCGGCGCAGCTGCGCCACGTCACCCAGCCCGCTTTTTCCCGGCGCATCCAGTCGCTGGAAGCCTGGGCGGGCACCGATCTGGTGGATCGCTCCTCGTATCCCACGCGCCTGACCCCCGCGGGCCAGACGCTGTACGACCAGGCGCTGGAGATGCTGCAGGCGCTGCAGAGCACGCGTGCCACGCTGCGCGCCCACACCGCCGCGGCGCAGGACGTGATCGAGTTCGCCGTGCCGCACACGTTGGCCTTCACCTTTTTCCCGTCCTGGCTATCGGGCTTGCGCGAAACCTGCGGCCCGATCAAGAGCCGGCTGATCGCCATGAATGTGCACGACGCGGTGCTGCGCCTGGTCGAGGGCAGCTGCGACCTGCTGATCGCCTACCAGCACGCGGCCCAGCCGATCCAGCTCGATGCGGGCCGCTATGAAATGCTGCACCTGGGCTCGGAGGTGCTTTCACCCTATGTGCGCCCGGACGCGCAGGGCCTGCCGCAGTACGCCCTGCCGGGGTCGCCCCAGCAGCCGCTGCCTTACCTGGCCTATGCGCCGGGTGCTTACCTCGGCAGGGCGGTGGACCAGATGCTCAAGCAGAGCAGCACACCGGTGCACCTGGACCGCATCTACGAAACCGACATGGCCGAAGGCCTGAAAGCCATGGCGCTGGAGGGCCATGGCATCGCCTTCCTGCCGGCCAGCGCGGTGCGCAAGGAGGTGCGGGCCCGCAAGCTCGTGTCCGCCGGCGGGTCGCTGGAGACCGCGCTGGACATCCGCATCTACCGCGAGCGGTCTTCCACGCGAAAGGCCAAGGGCCCGGTGGAGCAGTTCTGGAACGATCTGCGCAAGAAGCTCGGCAATCCCTGATTCACCCTGTCTCATAGGCGATACAGGCGATCCTTTGCCAAGGCCATAGGGGAAAATCCGTACATGAATGGTTTGCATAATGGCCGCTGCAATCAGCATTGGATGCGAAGGATGCCGCTGGCTACAGTCGCGGGTTCCGCCTTTGACAGGGTGGGAATTCCCGGGTGGAACGGAGCTTGCCTAGGGAGCATCATGCAGATGCCCTCCGCGCGACAACGGCGCTGAGCACCCGGTCTTGATCGCTGGTTCCATCATCTTTTCTACAAGCAAGGAGATCCCTATGAAGAAACACCTGCTCGCGCTGGCCGTGACCACACTGGCCGTCGGCAGCGCCTTTGCACAAGCTGGCGACACGCTGGCCAAGATCAAGGCGTCTGGCAGCGTGTCCCTGGGCGTGCGCGAGTCTTCCGGACTGGGCTACACACTGGGCAACGGCAAATACGTCGGCTTCCACACGGAAATGGGCGAAATCATTCTGGCCGACATCCAGAAGCAGCTCGGCCTGGCCAAGCTCAACGTCAACTACCAGCCCGTGACCTCGCAGAACCGCATCCCCCTGGTGCAGAACGGCACCGTGGACCTGGAGTGCGGCTCGACCACGAACAACGCCACGCGCCAGAAGGACGTGTCCTTCGCCGTGACCACCTACGTGGAAGAAGTGCGCATCGCCGTCAAGGCCAACTCCGGCATCACCGGCATCAAGGACCTCAACGGCAAGACCGTGGCCACCACCACCGGCACCACCTCGGTGCAGACCCTGCGCAAGAACGAGCGCGCCGGCGGCATCGACTTCAAGGAAGTCTATGGCAAGGACCATGCCGACAGCTTCCTCGCGCTGGAAAGCGGCCGTGCCGATGCCTTCGTGATGGATGGCTCCATCCTGGCGGCCAACATCTCCAAGTCCAAGAGCCCCGCCGACTACAAGATCGTGGGCGAAGTGCTGTCGGTCGAGCCGATCGCCTGCATGCTGCGCAAGGACGACCCGGCCTTCAAGAAGGCCGTGGACGACAGCATCAAGCGCCAGATTGCCGATGGTTCGCTGGCCAAGCTGTACGACAAGTGGTTCATGCAGCCGATCCCGCCTGCCAACGTGAAGATCGGCCTGCCCCTGTCCGACGCCACCAAGGCGGCCTGGGCCAGCCCGAACGACAAGCCGATGGAAGACTACGCCAAGAAGTAAGCCACGCACTTACCAGACGCCCCTTCAAGTGGACCCATTTGAAGGGGCGTTTTCGTGGCGACCGCGCAAAGCGCGGTGTGATCCGGACAAGCAACAGAGAGAAAAGGGGCTCCTATGAGCTGGGATTGGCAGGTGTTCTGCGAGGACACCATTGAGCGGCAGCCGGTGGAAAGCTGCTTTGGCAAGGGGGGAGACATTACCTATCTGGACTGGATGCTGTCAGCCTGGGGCTGGACGGTGTCTGTGTCGCTGCTGGCGCTGCTGCTGGCGCTGGTGCTGGGCATCCTGATCGGTACGCTGCGCACGCTGCCCGATCGACCCATGGTGGTGCGCCTGGGCAATGCCTGGGTGGAGTTGTTCCGCAACATCCCGCTGCTGGTGCAGATTTTTCTGTGGTACCACGTGGTGCCCACGATGTTTCCCGTCATGCGAGACGTCCCTGGCTTCGTGCTGGTGGTGTTTGCCCTGGGCTTCTTCACCTCGGCGCGCATCGCCGAGCAGGTGCGCTCGGGCATCCAGGCCCTGCCGCGCGGCCAGCGCTACGCCGGCATGGCCATGGGTTTCACCACCTTCCAGTACTACCGCTATGTGCTGCTGCCCATGGCGTTTCGCATCATCATCCCGCCGCTGACCAGCGAGACCATGAACATCTTCAAGAACTCCTCGGTGGCGTTCGCGGTGTCGGTCTCGGAGCTGACCATGTTCGCGATGCAGGCGCAGGAAGAGACCTCCCGCGGCGTGGAGGTGTACCTCGCCGTGACCGGCCTCTACATCATCTCGGCCTTTGCGATCAACCGCATCATGGCCTTCATCGAGAAACGCGTGCGCATACCGGGCTTTGTCGTGGCGGGCGGAGCGGGGGGCCACTGACATGAACCTCAACCTCGACTTCTCCTTCTACAACTGGGACCTCATCAGCAACTTCGTGCTGAAGGGCCTGTACTTCAGCGTGATGCTGACGGTCGTGGCCACGCTGGGCGGCATCTTCTTCGGCACCATCCTGGCGCTCATGCGGCTGTCGGGCAAGAAGTGGCTGGACACGCCAGCCACGATCTACGTCAACGGCATGCGCAGCATTCCGCTGGTGATGGTGATCCTGTGGTTCTTCCTGCTGGTGCCGCTGCTGATCGGTCGCCCGATCGGTGCCGAGGTGTCGGCGGTGGTCACCTTCATTGCCTTTGAAGCGGCCTATTTCAGCGAGATCATGCGCGCGGGCATCCAGTCGATTCCGCGTGGCCAGGTGTTCGCCGGCCAGGCGCTGGGCATGAGCTATGGGCAGAACATGAAACTGGTCGTGCTGCCCCAGGCCTTCCGCAACATGCTGCCGGTGCTGCTCACGCAAACCATCATCCTGTTCCAGGACACCTCGCTCGTCTACGCCATCGGCGCCTACGACATGCTCAAGGGCTTCGAGGTCGCGGGCAAGAACTTCGGCCGCCCGATCGAGGCCTACCTGGCCGCTGCCGTGGTCTATTTCGTCATGTGTTACGCGCTGTCGTGGCTCGTCAAGCGACTGCACAAGAAAATTGCCATCATCCGTTGATGCCATCGAAACCCAGGAATTGCAATGATTGAACTCAAGAACGTCTCCAAGTGGTATGGCAGCGTCCAGGTGCTGACCGATTGCTCCACCAATATCCAGAAAGGTGAGGTCGTCGTGGTGTGCGGCCCCTCGGGCTCGGGCAAGTCGACCCTCATCAAGACCATCAACGCGCTCGAGCCCTTCCAGAAAGGCGAGATCACGGTCGATGGCATCGCGGTGCACGACCCCAAGACCGATCTGCCCAAGCTGCGCAGCCGCGTCGGCATGGTGTTCCAGCACTTCGAGCTGTTCCCGCACCTGTCGGTGACGGAGAACCTCACGATCGCTCAGATCAAGGTGCTGGGGCGCAACCCCGACGAAGCCAAGAAGCGCGGCCTCAAGATGCTGGATCGTGTGGGCCTGTCGGCGCACAAGGACAAGTTCCCAGGCCAGCTCTCGGGGGGGCAGCAGCAGCGCGTGGCGATCGCGCGAGCCCTGTCGATGGACCCCATCGTGATGCTGTTCGACGAACCCACCTCGGCGCTCGACCCCGAGATGGTCGGCGAAGTGCTGGACGTGATGATCGGCCTGGCCCACGAAGGCATGACCATGATGTGCGTGACGCACGAAATGGGTTTCGCGCGCAAGGTCAGCAACCGCGTGATCTTCATGGACGTGGGCGGCAAGATCCTGGAGGACTGTTCCAAGGACGACTTCTTCGGCAAGCCGGAGGAGCGGCAGCCGCGCACCAAGGACTTCCTCAACAAGATCCTGGCGCACTGAGCCTTGCCGGCACGCCCGCATGTGCCCTTGACATGGGCAGATGCGGGATGGGCATTGGCTTCGCGGTGGGCCTTTTTCTATGCTTCCGGCACTCTTTTTTGGAGGGTGTCGTTGTGCTATCGGTCCTTGTAACCTGTCTGCGCAGGATCCTCATCGCGGCGTGTCTGGCCAGCATGGCCGCCGCCGCTCAGGCCGGCCCGGTGCTGGACCGCGTGGCAAGCGATGGCATGCTGGTGCTGGCCCACCGCGAATCCTCCGTGCCGTTCTCTTACCTGGATGGCACGGGCAAACCGGTGGGTTACGCCCTCGACATCTGCCATCGCCTGGCGCAGGCCGTGCAACGCAAGCTGGGCTTGGCCAAGCTCGATGTGCGTTACCTCGCTGTGACACCCTCCAACCGCCTGGACGCGGTGGAGCAGGGCCAGGCCCAGATGGAGTGCGGCTCCACCACCAACAACACCGCGCGCCGCCAGCGGGTGGCCTTCACGATTCCCCACTTCATCACCGGTGCACGCCTCATGGTGCGGCGCGACAGCGCGGTGGACCGGCTGGATCACCCTGATCTCAAGGTGGTGGTGTCCACCCGCAACACGACGCCCCTGGATGCACTGCGTCGCATGGTGCGGGAGCGCGGGCTCCCGCTGCGCGTCGTGGAGGCGGACGACCATGAGCAGGCCGTGGGCATGGTCGAGAAGCGCGACGCCGACGCCTTTGCCATGGACGACGTGCTGCTGTTCGGTCTGGCCGCGGCACGGCCGGACCCGACCTCCCTCAAGGTCGTGGGCCGGTTCTTCACCACCGAGCCGCTGGCGATCATGCTGCCGCGGAACGACGAGGCGTTCAAGAAGATCGTGGACGACGAGATGCGCCGGCTCATCTACAGCGGTGAGATCCAGGCGATCTACGCGACCTGGTTCACCCAGCCCATCCCGCCCAAGGGCGTGTCGCTGAACCTGCCCGTGAGCTACCTGCTGCGGGATTTCTGGAAATACCCGACCGACAAGGTGCCCTGACCGCACCCGCAGGTTTGCGACAATCGAGGCATGAACGCCTCGACCGCCCCACAGACCCTCACGCTCACCCGACCCGACGACTGGCACCTGCACGTGCGCGATGGCGAGGCCCTGCACACCGTGGTGCCGCACACCGCAGCGCAGTTCGGCCGGGCGATCATCATGCCCAACCTCAAGCCGCCGGTGACCACCGCGGCGCAGGCCATGGCCTATCGCGATCGCATCCGCGCCGCCGTGCCCACCGGAATGGCCTTCGAGCCGCTGATGACGCTCTACCTCACCGACAACCTGCCGCCCGAGGAAATCGCGCGCGCCAAGGACGCGGGCGTGGTCGCCTTGAAGCTCTACCCCGCGGGCGCCACCACCAACAGCGATGCCGGCGTGACCGACATCCGCAAGACCTACAAGACGCTGGAAGCCATGCAGCGCGCCGGCCTGCTGTTGCTGGTGCACGGCGAAGTGACCTCGCCCGACATCGACCTGTTCGACCGCGAGGCCGTTTTCATTGATGAGCAGCTGATTCCGCTGCGGCGCGACTTTCCCGAGCTCAAGATCGTGATGGAGCACATCACCACGAAGGAGGCCGTGCAGTACGTGGGCGAGGCCGGCGCGTTCACCGCCGCTACCCTCACGGCCCACCACCTGCTCTACAACCGCAATGCCATCTTCACCGGCGGCGTCCGCCCGCATTACTACTGCCTGCCGGTGCTCAAGCGCGAGACCCACCGCCAGGCCCTGGTGGCCGCCGCCACCAGCGGCAGCGACCGCTTCTTCCTCGGCACGGACAGCGCACCGCACCCGGCCCACCTGAAGGAGCACGCCACCGGCTGCGCCGGCTGCTACACAGCGCATGCCGCGATCGAGATGTACGCCGAGGCCTTCGACTCGGTGGGTGCGCTCGACAAGCTCGAGGCTTTCGCCAGCTTCCACGGCCCGGCCTTCTACGGGCTGCCGCGCAACAGCGGCACCGTTACCTTGAAGCGCGAGAGCTGGACCACGCCCGAGAGCTTTCGCTTTGGCGAGGCCGATCTCAAGCCGCTGCGTGGCGGCGAGGCCTTGCCCTGGCGCCTGCAAGCCTGAGTCCCTTGGAAGTGGCGCTCGACTGGGCCGCCCCCTGGTTCGCCGCCGTGGCCAACGAGGGGCGGGCGGTGGCGGCGTCCCTGGCCGGTGGCGAGCCCTGGCCACAGGCGCTGGGCGGCGGCGCCCCGGTGCGCTTCGTGCCGCAGGCCGAACTGCCCGCCGGGACCGCTTATGAGCAGTTCATCTTCGACACTGGCCGCGTGCCCACGCGCGAGAACCTGCACGACTTCTTCAACGGTCTGTGCTGGCGCCGTTTCCCGTTGACCAAGCAGCGTCTGAACCAGCTGCAGGCCGCGCAGATCGCCGCCGACGGCGTGCGCGACGTGCGGGGCCCGGTGCGCGACGCACTCACCCTGTTCGACGAAAACGCCGCTTTGCTGCAGGCCCCCGCGCCGCTCTGGGAGGCCTTGACGGCCCGCGACTGGTACCGCCTGTTCGTGACGCTGCGCCCGCTCTGGGCGCAGGCGAGGCTGGTGCTGTTCGGCCACGCCCTGCTGGAAAAGCTGGTGACGCCCTACAAGTCCATCACCGCCCATGTGTTCCGAACGCCAGTGCCATCGGCCTTGGGAGACGACCTCGCCGCGTGGGACGCATGGCTGGCGCAGGACCTCAGCGCGCCGGTGCTCGCGGCCAAACCTTTCACGCCGCTGCCGGTGCTGGGCGTGCCGGGCTGGTGGGCGGCGAACGAAGATCCCGCTTACTATGCCGACGCCGGGGTGTTTCGCCCCAGGCGCACCGATGCCCCAACGGACACCCCATGACCCAGCCCGCCACGACCTCCTGGTCCCACCTGAACCTGGCGCAGGACGCCGACCGCGCCGAGCTTGCCGCCCATTTCCGCGCCACCGGCGTGCGCGACGTGGAATGCCTGTTCGCCGACGTCACCGGCTACCCGCGCGGCAAGCTCATGCCCGCGGCCAGTTTCGCCGGGGGTGGTGAACTGCGCATTTGCCAGGCCATTCCCATGCAGTGCGTGACGGGCGAGTATTCCTACGACAAGGTCTTCCCCGACAGCGACCCCGATGTGCGCCTGGTGCCCGACCTCGCCACGCTCAAGCTCGCCCCCTGGGCCAGCGTGCCGCGCTACCTGGCGGTGCACGACTGCGTGGAACTCGACGGCAGCCTGTGCGAGTTCGCCCCGCGCTCGGTGCTCAAGAACGTGGTGGCGCGTTACCAGGCCCTGGGGCTCACGCCCGTGGTCGCGCCGGAGATCGAGTTCTACCTGACCGCCGCCATGACCGACCCTGCCCAGCCGCTGACGCCGCCGGTGGGGCGGGGTGGCCGGCCCGAGGTCGGGCAGTCGGCTTTCAGTCTGAACGCGCTCAACGAACTGGCGCCGTTCTGGGACGCGTTCCACGCCGCCATCGACGCGCTCGGCATCCGGGCCGACACCTGGCTGCACGAGGTTGGCCCTTGCCAGTACGAGATCAACCTGTTGCACGGCGATCCCGTGGCCGTGGCCGATCAGGCCTTCCTGTTCAAGACGGCGGCGCGCGAGATCGCGCTGCAGCACGGCCTCAACGCGGTGTTCATGGCCAAGCCCCTGGCGGGCGAAGCGGGCAGCTCCATGCACCTGCACCAGAGCGTGGTGGACGCCGAAGGCCGCAACATCTTCAGCCAGGCCGATGGGGCCGAAAGCGAGGCCTTCCTGCACTACATCGGCGGCCTGCAGGCCTTCACGCCCGATCTCACGCTGATCTACGCGCCCACCGTGAATTCCTACCGCCGCTACGTCGCTGGCAGCCAGGCGCCGATCAACGTGGAGTGGGGCCGCGACAACCGCACCGCCGGCCTGCGCGTGCCGGTGAGTCCACCGGCCGCGCGCCGGGTGGAAAACCGCCTGGCCGGCGCCGACGCCAACCCCTACCTGGCCATCGCTGCCACGCTCGCCGCCGGCCTGGAAGGCCTGCAGACCCGCTGCCTGCCGGGCGAACCGGTGCAGGACAACGGCTACGACCTCCCCCGGGGCCTGCCGCGAACTTTTTTCACCGCCCACGAACAAATGGCCCAGAGCGCTCACGCGCCGCGCCTGCTGGGCGAGCGCTTCGCGCGCGCCTACCTCGCGGTCAAGGCGCTGGAACACGAGAGCTTCCTCAACGAGATCAGCGCCTGGGAGCGGCGCTTCCTTCTGCCCCAGGTGTGAGGCCGGCGCGCGCTGAAAGGGCGGTGCCGCTTGAAGAACCGCGTGGGCGGCCCCACTTATCATCCCGCTGTCGTCGATTCCTACAACCCGGAGTTCCCATGAAACGCATCCTGCTGTTTGTCCTGACCAACTTCGCCGTGATGGCGGTGCTGTTGATCACCACCCGCATCCTGGGCGTGGATCGCTTCCTCACGGCCAATGGGCTGAACATGACGGCACTGGCCGGGTTCTCGCTTGTGATCGGCTTCGGCGGCGCCATCATCTCGCTGCTGATCAGCAAGCCCATGGCCAAGTTCAGCGCTGGCGTGCGCGTGATCAACCAGCCGCAGAACGCCGACGAGGCCTGGATCGTGGAGACCGTGCGCCGCTTTGCCGACAAGGCCAACATCGGCATGCCCGAGGTCGGCATCTTCGAGGGCGCGCCCAATGCCTTCGCCACCGGCGCGTTCAAGAACTCGGCCCTGGTGGCCGTGTCCACCGGCCTGCTGCAGAACATGACCAAGGAGGAAGTCGAGGCCGTGATCGGCCACGAGGTCGCGCACGTGGCCAACGGCGACATGGTCACCATGACGCTGATCCAGGGCGTGATGAACACCTTCGTGGTGTTCCTCAGCCGCGTGATCGGCTACGCGGTGGACGCTTTCCTGCGCCGCGGCAGCGACAACAACTCCGGTCCCGGCATCGGCTACATGATCACCACCATCGTGATGGACATCGTGCTGGGCTTCCTGGCCGCCATCATCGTGGCCTGGTTCAGCCGCCAGCGCGAGTTCCGCGCCGACGCAGGTGCCGCCAGCCTGATGGGCCGCAAGCAGCCCATGATCAATGCGCTGGCCCGCCTGGGCGGCCTCACGCCGGGCGAGCTGCCCAAGACCATGCAGGCGCTGGGCATCACGGGCGGCCTGGGCAAGCTGTTCTCGACCCACCCTCCCATCGAGGAACGCATCGCGGCCCTCCAGCAACAGCAGCAGGCCTGATCGGCAAGGCCAACAAAAAAAAGCGACCCTCGGGTCGCTTTTTTTGTGCGGGGCTTCAGCGGTTGCGTTCCCAGCGGTCGTTGTCGCGGCGGTTGTAGTAGCCGTCGTGGCGCGGGTACGGGTGGCCCGGGCCCCAGCGGTTGCCAGGATAGGCGGGGTAGTAGGTGGTGCCGATCGTGATGCGGGTGGACGGCTCCACGTACTGGGTCTGTGGCTGGTAGGAGGGATAGACCACGGGCGGCGGAGGCGGCGGCATGGCGTCGGCCGGTGTGACGTTCAGGCGCACGAAGCGGCCCGGGTCCTGCGGCATCTGCGTGCGGTACTGGCGGCCGGCGTACTCGTAGACCACGTCGTAGGCCACGGTGCGGTTTTCGTAGAAGGTCTGCGTGCCGCACTGGCGGTAGGTTTCGGTGTAGGGCTGGCTCGGGCCTTCGATGCGGTTGCCCAGCATGGCGCCGCCAATCAGGCCGATCACGGTGGCAGCGGCACGGCCACCACCGTCGCCGATCGCATTGCCCATCGCACCGCCGGCGATGCCGCCGATCAGCGCGCCGGCGCCGGATTTCTGGCCCTGGTAGGTCACCTGCTGGTCGCTGCAGACCTCGCGCGGCACGGCCACCTGCTGGATGACGGGGGTGCTGCTGACCACGCGGCCTTGTTCATCCTGAGCGTGCGCCACGCCGCTGCCGGCCAGGGCGAGCAAGCCGGTCATCACGGGAATCAGAACGGGGGTTTTCATGGAGAACTCCTTATGGGGGTAGCCTGAAGCATGCACCGCTTGTGTCAAGCCCGGATGCCCATGCTGTAAAGATTCGTGTCGTTCTACGGGGTTCCCGGCTTTTTTGCCGCCGATCGCAGAGCCGAGAGCGCGGTGTCCACGCTGGCACCGGTGTCCACCCGCCAGCGGCGGCGTGGGGCGCGCAGGGCGTGCCGTTGCCGGTAGGCGGTGGGGGTGAGCCCGGTGTGGCGCGCGAAGACGCGGCGAAATGCCGCCGGGTCGGTGTAGCCGCAGGCCAGCGCCACCGTGGGCACGCTCTCCAGCGTGATCTCGAGCAGCACGCGCGCCCGGGCACAGCGCAGGCCGTGCAGGTGGTCCAGCGGCGAATGGCCCAGCTCCTGCTGGAAGTGGCGCAGCAGGGTGCGGGTGCTCACCGCGGCGGCGATGGCCAGGGCCGCCAGGTCGTAGGGCTGCTCCACACGCTGCTCCATCCAGGCAATGGCGCGCGCCAGGGTGCTGTCGCGGGTGTTCGGAATGGTGTGTGTGGCTTGAGCTGCGGCCAGTTCGCGGTCGCGGTCAGGGCGCAGCACCGCCGCCAGGGCGGCGGCCGGTTCGGGGCCCAGGGCCTGCTGCGCCAATGCGATGGCGAGCGCGCTCAGGTCGGCGGGGTAGGCGGCGCTGAGCCAGGGACCGTCTTCGCAGAAACCCTGGCCGACCTCGGGCTCCAGCGAGGGAAAGTCGCGGCGCAGGCCGGCAATGTAGTACCAGGCCAGGGCGAGGCGGTGACCATCGAGCCGCCCGCTGCGCGCGGCGAACCAGGCGCCGTTGCCCAGCGTGCACACCCGGCGGCCCGTGTCCACCATCAGCGCGGCCCGGCGCGCGAGCGCCGCATGGCGCTGCACGGCCTGGCGCAGCGCTGGAATGTCGGCCAGATGCAGGGGCGCGATGAACAGCGCTGCAGCAGGGGTGTCGCCGCCCTGGCCTTCGAGCGCGAGCGCCTGTAGCAGCCCTTCTTCGGCGCGCAGCGGCTGGCCCAGGGCATCGACGAAGCGCCAGGCCAGGCGCGGCGCCCGGGCGCCCAGGCGCAGGCCCGCCATCAGGTTGGCGGTGCGCAGCAATTCCACCAGCGCCAGTGCGTGGCCCATGGCGCTTTCAGGCAACACGGCGATCTCGACGACAAACAGGGGCTGTGTGGGCATGGCGGTATCGGCTTCCTGAATGGCGATATTAGCTTCCTGCCGAGGGAAGCCCGCTCTTAGCATGGACGTCTCATTCACTTCCCCCCAGGGGTACTTCTGATGCGCTTGTCCCTTTCAACGTCCTCGCTCGTGGCGGCACTCGCGGCCAGTGGTGGTTTTTGGCTGACCACGCCGGTGGCGGCCCAGGCGCTCGATGCCGCCGGTTTCAAACAGATCGAGACGGCGGTGGACGCGCTCGCGCCCAAGATGGTGGCGTGGCGCCGCGACATCCATGAACACCCCGAGCTCTCGGGCCAGGAAGTGCGCACCGCCAGGCTGGTGGCCGAGCACCTGCGCAAGCTGGGCATGGAGGTGCAGACCGGCGTGGGCGGCACCGGCGTGGTGGGCACCTTGCGCGGTGGTCTGCCGGGCAAGGTGGTGGCGCTGCGCGCCGACATGGACGCGCTGCCGGTGGAAGAGAAGACCGGTCTGGCCTTCGCCTCGAAGCAGAAGGCCACCTACCTCGGCAAGGAGGTGCCGGTGATGCACGCCTGCGGGCACGACGCCCACGTGGCCATGCTGATGGGCGCGGCCGAGGCGCTGGCGGGCCTGCGCGCGCAGTTGCCGGGCACGGTGAAGTTCATTTTCCAGCCGGCCGAGGAGGGCGCGCCCGTGGTGGCGGATGCCAGCGGCAAGGTGCCCAGCTTCGGTGCCAAGGCCATGATCGAGGCCGGGGCCTTGAAGGACGTGCAGGCCATCTACGGCCTGCACATCACGTCCAACCTGCCCTCGGGTGTGGTGGGCTACCGCAGCGGCCCGCTGATGGCGGGTTCGGACGCGCTGACCATCCACGTGGACGGGCGCGGCGGCCATGGGTCGTCGCCCTGGGCCGCGGTCGATCCCGTCGTGGCGTCGAGCCAGGTGGTGCTGGGTCTGCAGACCATCGTGAGCCGCCAGCTCAACATCAGCAAGGAGCCGGCGGTCATCACCATCGGCTCCATCCAAGGTGGCACGCGCTACAACATCATTCCCGACAGCGTGGAGATGATGGGCACGCTGCGCACCTTCGACGAGGAGATGCGCGAGGACGCGAAGAAGCGCATCGTCGCGACTGCCGAGTCGATCGCGGCTTCCAGCGGCGCCAAGGCGCGCGTGAGCTTCGGCCCGGTGGCCTACCCGGTCACCACCAACCCGGCCAAGCTCACCGAAGCCTCGCTGCCGGCGCTGCGCGAAGCACTGGGTGGCAAGGTCATGCTGATCCCCAAGGTGAGCGGCTCCGAAGACTTCTCGGAGTTCCAGAAGGTGGTGCCCGGCTTCTTCTATTTCCTGGGCGCGCCGCAGAAGGGGCAGGACTTCGCCAAGGCGCCGTCCAACCACTCGCCGCTGTTCGACCTCGACGAGGCTCAGCTGCCGGTGGGCGCCCGTTCGCTGGCCGCGCTGGCAGTGGACTTTCTCAAGCGGCCCTGAGGGCTGCCGGGGTGGCCTCGCCGAGCAGGTCTCGCGCGAGCGCCTCGGCCACCCGCAGGCCGTCCACACCGGCCGAGAGAATGCCGCCGGCATAACCCGCGCCTTCGCCGGCCGGGTACAGGCCGCGCGTGTTCAGGCTCTGGCAGTCGTCGCCGCGCGTCAGGCGCAGCGGCGACGAGGTGCGGGTTTCGACACCGGTCAACACGGCGTCGGGCATGTCGTAGCCGCGCATCTTGCGGCCGAACACCGGCAGCGCCTCGCGCATGGCCTCGATGGCGTAGGCGGGCAGGGCAGGGGCCAGGTCGCCGAGCTTCACGCCGGGCCGGTACGAGGGCTCCACCTCGCCCAGCGCGCTCGAAGGCGTCTGCTTCAGGAAGTCGCCCACCAGCTGGCCGGGCGCTTCGTAGTTGGCCCCGCCCAACTGGTAGGCGCGGGCTTCGAGTTCGCGCTGCAGCACGATGCCGGCCAGCGGGTGTGTGCGGCCTTGTGCTGCGAGCGCACGGGCCTGCTCGGTGTAGCGCGCGCCGTCGGTCTCGCCAAAGGCGGCGGTCCACCGCGGCAGGTCTTGCGCCAACGCCTGCGGAAAGTCGCTGGGTTCGATGCCGACCACCAGGCCCGCGTTGGCGTTGCGCTCGTTGCGCGAGTACTGGCTCATGCCGTTGGTGACCACGCGCCCGGGTTCGGAGGTGGCGGCCACCACGGTGCCGCCCGGGCACATGCAGAAGCTGTAGACCGCGCGGCCGTTCTTCGCGTGGTGCACCAGCTTGTAGTCCGCCGCGCCCAGCAGCGGGTGGCCGGCGTGGCGGCCCCAGCGCGCGCGGTCGATCACGCCTTGCGGGTGCTCGATGCGAAAGCCGATGGAGAACGGTTTGGCCTCCATGAACACGCCCGCGTCCCACAGCAGGGCGAAGGTGTCGCGCGAACTGTGGCCCAGGGCGAGCACCACGCGCCGCACCGGCATGTCGATGGTGTCGCCGCTGTCCAGGCGCCGCACCGTGAGGCGGTCGATGCGCTGGGCCTCTCCTTCACCCGCCAGGCCGATGTCGCAGACCTGGTGCTGGAAGCGGATTTCGCCGCCGAGCGCGACGATCTTCTCGCGCATGGCCTCCACCACGCGCACCAGCTTGAAGGTGCCGATGTGTGGGTGCGCGGTGTAAAGGATTTCGGGCGGCGCGCCGGCTTCCACGAACTCGTGCATGACCTTGCGGCCGAGGAAGCGCGGGTCCTTGATCTGGCTGTAGAGCTTGCCGTCGGAAAACAGGCCGGCGCCGCCTTCGCCGTACTGCACGTTGCTTTCGGGGTTGAGCACGTGCTTGCGCCACAGGCCCCAGGTGTCCTTGGTGCGCTCGCGCACCGGCTTGCCGCGCTCGAGCACGATGGGCCGCAGCCCCATCTGCGCCAGCGCCAGCGCCGTGAACAGGCCGCAGGGCCCCAGGCCCACCACCACCGGGCGCTCGCGCTCGTCGCTGGGCCAATGCGCCGGTGCGTGGCCTGGGGCGTGCCAGGCCATGTCGGGCGTGGGCTGGATGTGGGGCTTGCCCGCGTGCGCCGCGAGCAGGGCGGCTTCCTGCCCCGGGTCGGTCAGCGCCACGTCGACGATGTAGACCGCGAGCAGGTCGGCCTTGCGCGCATCGAAGCTGCGCTTGAACACGTCCAGGTGGGCGATCTGCGTGGCCTCGATGCCCAGCGCGGTGGCGGCCAGGGCGGTCAGGGCGTCGATGGGATGCGGCGGGGGCTGCCGGTCGACCTCGGTTTCGGTCGGAGCGTCGGCGGCGCGGCGGTGTTCGGCCGGCACGGCGGCCAGCGGCAGTTTGAGTTCGGAGAGGCGGATCATGTGTCGTGGGGCTTGTGTTGATCAAGCAGAAGACGAAGCCCCCGTATTGTCGTCAATGCGCTGCCCTTGAAATAATCCGGGTGAAATTATTAAAACCGGGTAAAATTCGACGCATGAAAGACACAAGCCTGCCCACCTGCACCGCCTTCATCGGCTCGAAACGGGTGGCCTTCGGCACCTACGACGAGGTGGCACGGACCCTTGCCACGCTCGACCTCTCGGCTGGCGGCTTGCTGGTGTTCGACGACGCCACCGCGGCGCAGGTCGATCACCCCTGGCCGCCCGGCCACCCGGCACCGCCTGCCGATGACGCGCGCCGCGCGGCACCCGCCGCCGCCCCCCAGGTGGGCCGACCGCGCATGGGCGTGGTGGCGCGCGAGGTGACGCTGCTGCCGCGCCACTGGGCGTGGCTGGCGCAGCAGCCCGGTGGCGCGTCGGCGGCCCTGCGGCGCCTGGTCGAGGAAGCGCGCCGCACCCACGCCGATCGCGACGGCTGGCGCCAGGCCAAGGAGCGCGCCTACCGCTTCATGAGCGCCATCGCGGGGGGCTTCGAGGGGTTCGAAGAAGCCTCGCGCGCGCTGTTTGCCCACGACGCCGAGGCCTTCGCGCGCTGCATCGCCGACTGGCCGGCGGACGTGCAGGCCCACCTGGCCTGGCTCGCGCGCGACGCGTTCGCGCCCGAAACGGCGGCACCATCCGCCTGACACCCTTTCAACAAGACAACAAGAAGCCCTCCATGCCCAATGCTCCCCAAGGCCCGCTCTGGCGCGTCTACCTCGTTTTCCTCGTGCCCATGGTGCTGTCCAACATCCTGCAAGGGCTGTCGGGCACGCTCAACGGCATCTTCATCGGCCAGATGCTGGGCACGCACGCGCTGGCGGCGGTCTCGGGCATGTTCCCGATCGTGTTCTTCTTCATCTCGCTGGTGATCGGCATCGGCGCGGGCGCCTCGGTGCTCATCGGCCAGGCCTGGGGCGCGCGCGAGCCGCACAAGGTGAAGGCCATCGCGGGCACGGCGCTGGTGCTGGGCGCCCTGATCGGCCTGGTGGCCGCCGTGCTGGGTGTGGTGTTCGCGCGGCCGGCGCTGCAGGCCCTGGGCACGCCGGTGGACGTGCTCGACGACGCGGTGTCGTATGCGCGCGTGATGCTGCTCATCATGCCGCTGCTGCTGGTCTTCATCCTGTTCACGCAGTTGCTGCGCGGCGTGAGCGACACGGTCTCGCCGCTGATCGCCCTGCTGCTGTCGACCGCGCTCGGCCTGCTGCTCACGCCGGCGCTGATCCAGGGCTGGCTGGGGCTGCCGCAGCTGGGCATCCAGAGCGCGGCCTACGCGGGGCTGGTGTCCTACGCGGCGGCGCTGGGTTTCCTGGCATGGCGCCTGGGCCGCAAGCACCATGTGCTGGCCGTGGACCGCGAGCTGATCGGTGCGCTGCGGCTGGACCGCGACATCCTGGCCAAGGTGATGCGCATCGGCATCCCGACCGGGCTGCAGATGGTGGTGATCTCGGTCTCCGAACTCGTGATCCTGGCGCTGGTGAACGGCCACGGCTCGCAGGCCACGGCGGCCTACGGCGCGGTCACGCAGGTGGTGAACTACGTGCAGTTCCCCGCACTGTCCATCGCGATCACCGCCTCCATCCTGGCGGCGCAGTCCATTGGCGCGGGCCGGGTCGACCGCCTGGGCGCGATCCTGCGCACCGGCCTGTGGCTCAACGCCGTGCTCACCGGCGTCCTGGTGCTGCTGGGCTACGCGCTCTCGCACAAGCTGATGGGCCTGTTCCTCACGCAGCCCGAGGTGCGCGCGCAGGCCGAGCACCTGCTGCACATCATGCTGTGGAGCATCCTGGTGTTCGGTTTCCAGGCGGTGGTGGGTGGCCTCATGCGCGCCAGCGGCGTGGTGATGGTGCCCATGGCCATCTCGGTCTTCTGCATCCTGGCGATCCAGCTGCCGGCGGCCTATGTGCTCGACGCGCAAATGGGCCTGCCCGGTGTGTGGGTCGCGTTCCCGGTGGCCTATGTGGCCATGCTGGTGATGCAGACCGCCTACTACCGGCTGGTGTGGCGCCACCGCAAGATCGAGCGCCTCGTCTGAGCAGGCGATAATCGCCGCGTGAAGCGCACCAGACCGCCGCTGGCACGACATCCCGAAAGGGTGTGCTGGAGGAACGTCCGGACTGCACAGGACAGCGCAGGAGGTAACACCTCTCCACCGACAAGCCCATCGAGTTCGCTCGGTGGGCCCTAAGGTGAGGATCAGAGCAACAGAGACGAGCCGATTCAGTTCGGGTGAAACGGGCAATCTCTGCGCGCAGCAACACCAAATAGGCCAGCGTTGACGTGGTTCCGCGGAGCTGGCGGGTAGGTGGCACCGAGCCGGGGAGCGATCCCCGGCCCAGATGAATGGCGGTCACGGTGGGGGCAACCCCGCCGCACAGAATCCGGCTTATCGGTGCGCTTCACACTTTATTGGCCCCCACGCTCCGCCGCTGCGCGGGTCGCTGCCCCCCAGGAGAGCTGATCCGGCTTGGGGCGGCCCGGCGCCGGATCGTTTCTCCGCCGTACATCGACTGCTCCACCGCACGCCACTCGTCCGACTGTTCGTTGAACAGCTGCGACACCTGCGCGCGCAGCCACTGGTTGCGCGTGTCGTGGCGGTACAGGCGGTGCCAGTGCTGCTGCACGGCAAAGCGCGGCGGGTCGAAGGGTGGGCGCACCAGGCGGATCGCGCCGCTGCGCGCCACGCTCATGCCGGCGGCCAGCGGCACCGTGGCCACCAGTTCCGATTCGGCGATCACCGCCGCCAGGCTCATGTAGTGCGGCGTGCGCAGCACCACGTGGCGGTGGATACCCTTGCGTTCGATGAAGCGGTCCACCAGGTCGGTGCTGCGCGCAGGCGAGCTCACCAGCGCGTGGTCCAGCGACTCGAAGTCCTTCAGGCTCAGGTGGGTCTGCGCATGCGGGTGGTCGGCGCGCATCACGCAGGCGAAGGTGTGCATGTACAGCCGCTGGTGGAAGAAGACCTGCTTGTTCAGATCGGGGAAGTAGCCCATGGCCAGGTCGGCCTCGCCCGCTTCCATCGCCGCCTCCAGCTGCGAAGTGGGCAGGGGGAAGCAGCGCACCGAGGCGTGCGGCGCGTGCACCGCGAGGTGGCGGATCAGGCGGGGCAGGAACACGATCTCGGCCACGTCGGCCATGACCAGGCGGAATTCGGTCTGCGTGGTGGCCGGGTCGAACTGCGGGTCGGCCAGGATGCCGGTGCGCACCTGGCCAAGCACGGCGCGCGCCGTGCCCACCATCTCGCGGGCGCGCGGCGTCGGCTCCATGCCCTTGGAGGTGCGCACGAACAGCGTGTCCTCGAACTGCAGGCGCAGCCGGTTGAGCGCGGTGCTGAAGCCGGACTGGCTCATGCCCAGTTGCTGGGCGGCGCGTGTGACGTTGCGGGTGTCGTCCAGGTTGACGAGCACGCGAAGCAGGTTGAGGTCGAAGTCCATCATCGCTCCGGCAGATAGTGGGTATCTGGATAGTGTATTGATGGAGCGGGCCGGTGGCCCTAGATTCCGTTCCCAGACCGGCAGCCCACGATGCCGCCGGCAAGCACGGAGACAAAGACATGTTCGTCAAGAATTGCTGGTACGTCGCGGCCTGGGACCACGAGGTGCTGGCCGACACGCTGCTCGAACGCGGCATTCTCAACCAGTCCATCCTGATCTACCGCCTGGCCGACGGCACGCCGGTGGCGCTGGACAACAAGTGTCCGCACCGGCACGCACCGCTGAACCTGGGGCGGCGCGAAGGAGACAGTGTGCGCTGCATGTACCACGGCCTCAAGTTCGACGCCACGGGCCAGTGCACCGAGATCCCGGGCCAGGACCGCATCCCCCCCAAGTTGTGCGTGAAGAGCTACCCCATGGTGCAGCGCGGGCGCTGGTTGTGGATCTGGATGGGCGACGCCGAGCGGGCCGACCCGGCGCTGATTCCCGATGCGTACTCGCTCAACCACCCCGAGTGGCGCATGAAGCCGGGCTACCTGCACTACGACGCCGACTACCAGCTGATTTCCGACAACCTGCTGGACTTCTCGCACCTGTCCTACGTTCATGAGAAGACCCTGGGCGGCTCACCGAACATCGCCGAGGTGAAGCCCGTGATCGAACGGCTGGAGCGCGGCGTGCGCGTGACGCGTGATGTGTTCAATACCGTGCCGGCGCCGTACCACGCGCGGCTGGGCGGCTTCACCGGCAAGGTCAACCGGCGCTTCAGCTACGACTACCTCGTGCCCGGCATCCTGCTGATGGCCGCCAGTGTGAAGCCCGCCGACGCGCCCGACGACGACATGACCGGGGCCCTGCAGTTCCACAGTTGCCAGGCGCTGACGCCGGAGACCGACACCACCACGCATTACTTCTTCATGCAGGCGCACAAGTTCCGGCTCGACGACGCGACCATCACCGAGTCGATCTACCAGAGCCTGTGCACGGCCTTCGAGGAGGACCGCCGCATCATCGAGGCGCAGCAACGCCTGATCCGCCGCACGCCGCCCAGCCCCATGCAGCCGATCGCAGCCGACGCGGCGCTCAACCAGTTCCGCTGGCTGATCAAGCGCCTGCACGACGAGGAAACCGCCGCCAACCCGGCCGTGATTCCACTGCAGTCCGTGGCCTGAGAGCCGATCGATTCACCACCCGAAGGAGACACAAGATGAAGCCATTCCTGCGCCTGGCCGCGCTCACCACCCTGGCCCTGAGCGGCGCCGGGGCCCAGGCCGAGATCGTGATCGGCGCCAGCTTTTCCATCACTGGGCCGGCGGCGGCGCTGGGCATTGCGCCGCGCAACACCATCCAGCTGTTCCCGACCGAGATCGCGGGCGAGAAGATCCGCTACGTGGTGCTCGACGACGCCACCGACCCGACCAACGCCGCGCGCAACGCGCACCGCCTGGTCACCGAGGAAAAGGTGGACCTGATCATCGGCTCCACCGCCAGCCCGCCGGCCATCGCGATCGCCCAGGTCGCCAGCGAGTCGCAGACCGTGCAACTCGCCGCCGCGCCGATCGACCTGCCCGACGAGCGCGGCCAGTGGACCTACCGCCTGCCGCAGAGCATCTCGCTGATGGCGCAGGGCACCATCGAGCACATGAAGAAGAGCGGCGCGAAGACCTTCGGCTTCCTGGGCTACTCGGACGCGTACGGCGAATCCTGGCTGCGCGAGATGACGCGCTACGGCAACGAGGCCGGGCTCAAGCTGTTGAGCGTGGAGCGCTTTGGCCGTGCCGACGCCTCGGTCACCGCGCAGGCGCTCAAGGTGCTCTCGCCCAACCCCGACGCCATGCTGGTGGTGGCCTCGGGCAGCGGCGCGGTGATGCCGCAGAAGGCGCTGGTCGACCGCAACTACAAGGGCCGCATCTACCAGACCTTCAGCGCGGTGGCGCCCGACCTGCTGCGCATGGGCGGCAAGGACGTGGAAGGCACGCTGGGCCTGTCAGGCCCGGCCGTGGGCGCCGACCAACTGCCCGACAGCCACCCGTCCAAGCCGGTCGCGCTCGATTTCGTCAAGCTGTACGAGGCGAAGTTCGGGGTCGGCAGCTACAACCAGTTCGCGGCCAACATCTGGGGAGCCAAGCTGCTGCTGGACAAGGCGATTCCGGTGGCGCTGAAACAGGCGAAGCCCGGCACCGTGGAGTTCCGGCAGGCCTTGAAGAAAGCCATCGAGAACACTGGCGAGGTGGTGGTGCCGCAAGGGGTGCTGAAGTACAGCGCCGCCGACCACTACGGCTACGACCACCGCGCCCGCTTCGTGCTCAAGGCGCGCAATGGCGTGTGGGTCGCGGCGGACTGAGGCCGGGCGCGCTCAGGCCTCGGGAATGTCGGTGTCCGTGCCGCCGCCCTTGAGCCGCGCCCGCGCCTGGGCGGCCAGGTCCTCGTACTTCTGGCGGAAGGCGTCGAGCTCTTCCTCTTCCAGCTCTTCGAGGTCCAGCAGGGCGGTGTGCGCGCCCTGGGTGGCGCGGATGAGTTCGTCCAGCTTGACCTGGATGGCCTCGGTGTCGCGGTTCTGCGTGTTCTGGATCAGGAACACCATCAGGAAGGTGATGATGGTGGTGCCGGTGTTGATCACCAGCTGCCAGGTGTCGCTGAAGCCGAACAGCGGTCCCGTGACCAGCCACACCACGATGAGCGCGACCGCCAGGGCGAAGACGCGCGGGCGGCCGCTGAAGCGCGCGGCCGCCTTGGCGAAACGCGAGTACCGGTTGGTGGATTTCGGCATGGCGGCCTCCCGCGTCTTCAGAGGTTGAAACCGCCCAGGCTCTGGATGCGCTCCACGTGCGCCATCAGCGAGCGCTTGGCCACCGGCCACAGGCGGTCGGGCACGTCGTCGTAGGCCAGCTTCACCCAGTCGTCCATGCTGCCCTCGGGCACGGCCTGCATGGCCCGCGCCACCTTGGCCTCGCGGGCGAGGCGGTGGGCCTTGAGGTGGGCGATGGGGGGGGGGGGGGGGCGCCCCGCCATGCTCGGGGGCGCTGGGGTTGTCGCCCGTGCGCTTCAGGTCCCCCAGCACGTAGCCGTGCGCGGGCAGCAGAAACTCGATGCCGTGGCGTTCACACAGCGCATCCAGCTTGTCCAGTGAATCGAGGTAGGCGCCCATGTTGCCGTCGGGTGGGTCGATCACCGTGGTGCTGCCGTTGAGGATGTGGTCGCCAGTGAACAGCAGGCCGTCTTCCACCAGCGCCAGGCACAGGTGGTTGGCCGCGTGGCCCGGGGTGTGCACCACCTCCAGCGTGTGCGACACCGTGGCGTCCCCTGCCTGGCCCAGCAGCACGAGCTGTTCGCCGTCGGCCAGCACGCGCTCGGGTGTGAAGCGGCTGTTCTCGCGCGAGGTGGGGGCGCTGGGCAGGCCTAGGATGGGCGGCTTCTCCAGGCCGGCCGCCATGCACAGCGCCTGCAGGCGCGGCGCGCCGGGCGAGTGGTCGGGGTGCGAGTGGGTGCAGACGATGGCCTGGATGCGCCCGCCCGCCGCG
The DNA here is from genome assembly GCF_057809615.1 of Hydrogenophaga sp. FG152. Classification (NCBI taxonomy): domain Bacteria; kingdom Pseudomonadati; phylum Pseudomonadota; class Betaproteobacteria; order Burkholderiales; family Comamonadaceae; genus Hydrogenophaga; species Hydrogenophaga sp. FG152. The sequence continues at coordinate 207,206 of NZ_JBMDKH010000002.1, forward strand.
CGCCACAGGCGCTCGATGTGGCTGGGTTCGTCCGGGCCCGGGTCGATCACGATGTGGCCGCTGGCCGGGTCGCCCACGATGTAGCTGTTGGTGCCCGGGCCGGTCATGAAGCCGGGGTTGGGCGCGGTCAGGCGCTGCACGTTCTTCAGCAAGGACACCGTCTGTTCGTTCTGCCAGTCCAGGCTGTGCACCATCTGTCCGTCGGGGCACACCATGGCGAGCTCGCCGAACGGGGACTCGTGTTCCATGTAGCGCTCTTCGGCGCCTCGCACCAGGCCGGCGCGCGGGCAGCTCGTCCACAGCGGCTCGTCGTTGCGGGCACAGGCGTCCAGCACGGCCTGCACGGTGGGGTAGGCCTGCAGGCGCTCCAGCGTGCGGATGGTGGGGAAGATGATGAAGAAGCCGCCGGCCTTGTGGCGCTCCAGCGCATCGGCCGGGCGCACCCAGCACGGCTCGAACTGCTCGGCCTCGTCGGCCACCGGTTGTTGGCCGGCGGGCATGCGGGCCACGAGGAAGGGCACGTCGAAGCGCCGCGGCAGGTCGCGGTCGGTGATCCAGTGCGCGAGCACGAACACGCCCGCGCCGTCCAGCGTCAGCCCCCGGGCCTGGCACTGCGCGGCGAACGGGGCCTTGCGGTCCAGCGTGGCGATGTCGCTGTCGTCCACCGGCGAACCGTCGGCCCGGTGTGCGAGCAACACGCCGAGTTCCTCGTAGCTCTCGCGGATGGCCGCGATCGCCTGCGTGAGGTGCAGATCGCTCTGGGTGGGCCGGCGGGTGGCGATGCCGTGGGCCTGGGCGTCGGCGGCATCGATGCCGCCGCCCGGGAACACGTAGGCCCCGGGTGCAAAGCTGGCCGTCATGGAGCGGCGGGTCATCAGCACCTCGATGCCGGGGCGGGCCGGGTCGGTGCTGTCGCGCAGCAGCAGCACGGTGGCGGCGGGCCTCACGGCGGCGAGGGGGCGGGGCGGATGGAGGAGTTGGGTGGGGCGGACCATCCGGTCATTTTGCGGCAAGGCGCCGCCGCGCGCTGACGCCCGCGCGGCGCAGGGCGGATAATCGATGGCCATGCACATCCGATTCACCAAGATGCAGGGCGCCGGCAACGATTTCGTCGTGCTTGACGAGACGCGAGGTCGCCTGGGCCTGAGCGCCGCGCAATACCGCTTTCTGGCTGACCGCCACTTTGGTGTCGGTGCCGACCAGATCCTCAGCGTGCGCGCCTCGCCCGGGCGCGGGCTCGACTTCGAGTACGTGATCCACAACGCCGACGGCGGCCAGGTGGAGCAATGCGGCAACGGCGCGCGCTGCTTCGTGCGTTACGTGCACGACAAGGGCCTGAGCGCGAAGAACCCGCTGCGCGTGAAGGTGATGAACGCCGAGCTGGAACTGAAGATGCACACCGATGGCCGCGTGACGGTGGACATGAGCCCCCCGGTGTTCGCGCTCGATCGCGTGCCTTTCAACGCCGAGGGCCTCACGCCCGAGCCCATGGGCGGCTTCGAACGCTGGCCGCTGGCGCTGCCCTATGCCGGCGATGTGCCGGTGGCGGTGCTCTCCATGGGCAACCCGCACGCGGTGCTGCTGGTGGACGACGTGCAGGCCGCCCCGGTGCCGTCCTGGGGCCCCTGGATCGAAACGCACGAACGCTTTCCCCGCCGCGTCAATGCCGGCTTTCTGCAAGTGGTGAGCCGCGGTGAGGTGCGCCTGAGGGTCTATGAGCGCGGGGCGGGCGAGACCCTGGCCTGCGGCACGGGCGCCTGCGCCGCCGTGGTGGCCGGCATCCGGCTGGGCCTGCTCGACGAACGGGTGGACGTGCACACCCGGGGCGGCGTGCTCACCATCGAGTGGAAAGACACCCCCAGCCACGACCAGCCCGTTTTCATGACCGGCCCCGCCACCACCGTTTTCGACGGCGAGATCGACATTCCCGACCTCGCCTGATCCCGCCACCGAACCGCACACGCCATGAACGCCAACCACATCCCGCCGATCACCGAAGACGACATCGCCAACTATTTGGCGAACACACCCGACTTCTTCGAGCGCCACGCCAGCCTGCTGGCGGCGGTGCAACTGACCAGCCCGCACGGCCAGCGCGCGGTGAGCTTGCAGGAGCGCCAGGCCGAGATGCTGCGCGAGAAGATCCGGGGCCTGGAGCTCAAGGGCGCGGAGATGATCCGCCACGGCAACGAGAACACCGTGATCGCCGACAAGCTGCAACGCTGGACGCGCGAGCTGCTGCTGACCCGCGACGCGCGCGAGCTGCCCGAGGTCACCACGAAGGCCATCGCCGACCATTTCCTGGTGCCACAGGTGGCCATCAAGGTCTGGGACGTGGAGCCCGCGTACGTGGAGGAAGCCTTCGCCCAGGGTGCCAGCGACGACGTGAAGGCGTTTGCCTCGTCGCTCATGCGCCCGTACTGCGGAGCCAACCCGGGGCTGGAGGCGGCGCAGTGGCTGGCCGACTCGGCCTCGGCCGCCTCGCTGGCCCTGATTCCCCTGCGCGCGGGCATCGCGCCGCAAGCCTTTGGCCTGCTGGTGCTGGCCTCACCCGACACCCAGCGCTTCGCGCCCGACATGGGCACCGACTTCCTCGAACGCATCGGTGAGCTGACCAGCGCGGCCCTGTCGCGCCTGCGCCCCCCGTACTGATTCTGGCGCCCATGAACCTGCCCGAGCGCACCCTGGCTGGCCCGACGGGGACGGGCGGCGATGCCGCGCTGGTGCAGGCCTACCTGAACCACGTCCGGGTGGAAAAGCGGCTGGCGGACCGCACCGTCATTCTGTACACGCTCGATCTGGAGCGCCTGACCACCCATGCCCGCGAGGCCGGTGTGGCCCTCAAGGCCGTTCAGAACGCCCACATCCGCCGCTGGATCGCGCAGATGCACGGTGGCGGGCGCAGCGCGCGCGGCATCGCGTTGATCCTTTCGGGGTGGCGCGGTTTTTATGTGTGGCTGGGCCGCCAGGGCCTCGTGGACCACAACCCGGTGCAGGACGTGCGCGCGCCCAAGGCCGGCAAGCCGCTGCCCAAGGCTTTGGGGGTGGACGACGCGGTGCAGCTGGCTTCGCACCAGGGGGCATCTGACGACCCGGCCCTGGAAGCGCGCGACGCCTGCATCACCGAGCTGCTGTACGGCTGCGGCCTGCGCATCGGTGAGCTGGTGGGGCTGGACGTGGCCGCCAGCGGCAGCGCGCGCGGCTGGATCGATGCGCAGGATGGTGAGGCCCATGTGTTGGGCAAGGGTTCCAAGCGACGCAGCGTGCCGGTGGGGCGCCAGGCGCTGGCGGCGCTCGAGGCGTGGCTGGTGCAGCGCGCGGCCTGGGCCGGTGAGGACCCCGCGCTGTTCATCGGCTCGCGCGGCCAGCGGCTGACGCCGCAGCACATTCGCGTGCGGCTCAAGCGCCGCTCCCTGCTGGCCGGGTTGTCCACGCCGGTGCACCCGCACATGCTGCGGCACTCGTTCGCGAGCCACGTGCTGCAGTCCAGCGGCGATCTGCGGGCGGTGCAGGAGCTGTTGGGCCACGCGAGCATCAGCAGCACGCAGGTGTACACCCGGCTCGACTTCCAGCACCTCTCGCAGGTGTACGACGCGGCGCATCCGCGCGCGGGCAGCCGGGCCGGCCAGGCACCCGAGCCGCTGGACATCACGCCGACGCCGCGACCGCCGCGCTCCCGCTGAGGCATGCCCCTGAGGACCCCTGTCCGGGGCAATGCTTGTAGGATGCTGGACCGCCTCGCGCGATCGCTTTTCTTCACTTCATCCGGAGACACCCATGTTCAAGTTTCTCGCCGTGCTCAAGACCCTGATGCTGGGCGCCGTGCTGGCCACATCTCTGCAGGCAAATGCCCAGGCCCAGACCCAGCCGGCCGTCAAGGTGGTCTACCACCTGAGCGACGGCATCCCGCAGGCCACGCGCGCGATTCAGAACATCCGCAACCACCTGGCGGCGGACCCCACGGCCAAGATCGTGGTGGTGACGCACGGTGCGGGCATCGATTTCCTGCTGGACGGCGCCAACAACACGGCCGGCCAGCCGTTCTCCGGGGCGATCGGCGACCTGTCTGCCAAGGGGGTCGGCTTCTTTGTCTGCAACAACACTTTGGTGTCGCGCAACATCGATCCGGGCAAGGTGGCCATGGAAGCCAAGATCGTGCCTTCTGGCGTGGCCGAAGTGGCCCGGCTGCAGGCGCGTGAAGGCTTTGTTTATCTGCGGCCCTGAGTTCTTCTTTCTTGTTGAGACCTCGCGTCGGGCCGGTGGCGATGCCCGACTGCTCCGGCCCTCCTCGCGGGCGGCTGCCCGGGTCCATCGCAACCCCCTCGTCAACACCAGGTTGGCGCGCACCCTCTGTGGCAACCGCGAATGGGGGCCTGCGCATTCGGGCATCGCCACCGACCCGCAAGAAGCGCGGGCACACCACCGAAGGCGTGCCAACTTTTGTCGTGGGGCGGGTGGTCCGGGCATGAGGGCGCTGGCCCCATTCGCGGTTGCCACAAAAGCAAGCACGCCTGCCCGGTGTTGATGAAGCGACGTAGGTGAACCCGGGCAGTCGCCCGCGAGCGGCCGGCGCCAGCATGCCCGGACCACCCGACCTCGCCAGACCCGGTGGAGCGAAACCGAGGAAAGCAGCCCCCCATCAGGCCTGTTTTTTGCATACCCCGAAAGAGGCATAAAACGCGAGGGTGGCATACACTTCCCGGTTGCCCATTTCGCCACCCCCTCATCTGCCAGCGCCTGCCATGTCACTCATCCCCGCGACCATCCTCACCGGCTTCCTCGGCTCTGGGAAAACCACGCTGCTCAAGCGCGTGCTCAGCGAGGCACACGGCCAGAAGATCGCCGTGGTCGAAAACGAGTTCGGTGAAGAGAACATCGACAACGAAATCCTGGTGGCCGACACCACCGAAAACATCATCCAGATGAGCAACGGCTGCATCTGCTGCACCATCCGCGACGACCTGCGCGCCACCCTGCAGGACCTCGCACAGAAAAAGCGCAAGGGCGAACTCGACTTCGAGCGCGTGGTCATCGAAACCACCGGCCTGGCCGATCCGGGCCCGGTGGCCCAGACCTTCTTCATGGACGACGAGATTGCCGAGCAGTACCTGCTGGACTCCATCCTCACGCTGGTCGACGCCAAGCACGCGGCCGAACAACTCAACGAACGCCAGGAAGCCCGCCGCCAGGTCGGCTTTGCCGACCAGATCTTCATCAGCAAGTCCGACCTCGTGAGCGAGGAAGACCTGGGCGCCCTCACGCACCGCCTCAAGCACATGAACCCGCGCGCTCCCATGCGCCCGGTGCATTTCGGCGACGTGGCGCTCAAGGAAGTGTTCGACCTGCGCGGCTTCAACCTCAACGCCAAGCTCGACATCGACCCCGACTTTCTCAAGGTCGATGACCACGATCACGCGCACGACCATGGCCACGACGACCATGCGCACGAGCACCACGACCACGAGCACGGTGAGCACTGCAATCACCCCTCGCACCAGCACGGCCACGGCGGCCATGGCCACCACCACCATCACGATGACGATGTGAAAAGCTTCGTCTACCGCGCCACACGCCCGTTCAGCCCGGAAAAGCTCGAGGATTTCCTGGGCGCGATCGTGCAGGTGTATGGCCCGCGCATGCTGCGCTACAAGGGCGTGCTGCACATGCAGGGCACCGACCGCAAGGTGATCTTCCAGGGCGTGCACCAGCTCATGGGCAGCGACCTCGGGCCCGTGTGGGCCGAAGGCGAACCGCGCACCAGCAAGATGGTCTTCATCGGCATCGACCTGCCCAAGGACATCCTGGTGCAGGGCCTGGACCAGAGCCTGGCCTGACGGGCATGGTCCGCAACGCCTTCCCGCCCCCTCGTCTCCAGCGGAGCTGAACGTGCCGTTTGTCTCGCTTCTCCAACGACGGGCCCGGGCCCCGGTGCGGGATTCCGGGAGGAACAGGCGGGGCTCGTTACAATCGCGGCCCAAGTTGGCCGGCCGGCCGCCTTTTCGGGCACCGATCGACCAATGCCGAGAGCCGTTCGGCAATGAGGGTATAACGTCGCATCCGGCGGCCCACCGCGATGCGTCTCGGGCCCAGCCCGCCGCAGCGCACCGCCCGAGATCCCGCTTCGTCAGTCACTGAGAGGAGACCCGTTGTGAAAGCCCCGGCAACCAGGACAGCGAAATCAGGCAAACCCGCCGCGTCGGGAGCCAAGGCACGCGCGTCGGCGGCGAAAAAGACCACAACGGTGGCCAAAACCCAGAAAACGGCCGCCAAGCCTGCGGCCAAACCCTCCAAACCCGTGGCCAAGGCCGCGGTCAAACCCGTTGCCAAGACCCCTCTGAAAACCCCCGCCAAGACCGCCGCGAAGCCTGCAGCCAAAGCCAAGACCCCGGCCAAGCCGGTGGTGAAGGCAGCGGTCAAGGCGGTCGCCAAGGGCAAGGCGGTGGTGGCCAAGAAGTCACCCGCCCCCAAGGCCACGCCCGCCAAAACCGCCGCGCGCGCGCCGGTGAAGGCGGCCACCCCTGCGGTCAAACCGGCGGCCAAGGCCGCCCCCAAAGCAACGACCCAGTCCGCTGCCAAAGCGGCTGTATTCTCCGTGACCCCTTCGGTTCCCAAGGCCGCGCCTGCCGCAGCCCCTGTTTCCAAACCTTCCAGCGCCAAGCGCCCGGCGGCTCCCCCACCGGTCGTGGTGGAGCCCACCCCTCGCCCCCTGGGCAAGCGGGCGGCCAAAAAGGTCATGATGGAACAGATGACGCAGGCCGCCGTGGTCCCCACCCACGCCCCAGACGCTGTCAAAGCGACTTTCTCCCATATGAATCAACGTGCCGTCATGACCCCTCCCGTGCCATCCTCCATCCAGAAAGACCCCAAGCGGGCCAACAACTGGAAGACCCTGCCGGTCGAGCAACTCACCGACCTGGACGTGCAAGCCATGCCCGACAGTGAGTACATGAGCGACCTGCAGCTGGCCTACTTCCGTCGCAAGCTGTCCCAGCTCAAGGCCGACATGCTGGCCAACGCTGGCGAAACCACCGAACACCTGCGTGAAGACACCGTGGTCGTGCCCGATCCGGCCGATCGCGCGACGATCGAAGAAGAACACGCGCTCGAATTGCGCACCCGGGACCGGGAACGCAAACTGCTGAAGAAGATCGAACAGGCGATCGCGCGCATCGACTCCGGCGACTACGGTTACTGTGAGGAAACCGGCGAGCCCATCGGTGTCGGTCGCCTGATGGCCCGGCCCACGGCCAGCCTTTCGCTCGAAGCCCAGCAGCGCCGGGAGCTCAAGCAGAAGATGTTCGGGGACTGAGCCCAGTCCCCCTCCGTTCGTTTCAGTTCCCGTTTCATTTCCGGTACCGACTTTCCATGTCCAAGGACGACTCCAGCGGCGGCTTCCTGTCCAAGGTGGTGAAGTTCGTGCGCCATCCGACCACCAGTTGGTCGGACCTGGACACCCGGACGGCCGATCGCGAGAGCGAGTACAGCAAGGCCGCGCTCAAGGAAATGATCGAGCGCAAGCGGCGCAACGACTTCGTGCGCAAGCGCGAGTTCGACATGCTGCGCAAGATCCGCAGCCGCGAGGGCACCGGGGCCGAAGGGCCTGGGATGCGTCCTTCGTTCTTCCAGAGCAGCCTGCCGTCCAAGCCGGACGACCGGGCAGAGACCCTGAAGAAGATCGACGAGATCGAGGCCCAGATGTCGATGCAATGGTGGAAGACCAAGGGGCCCGATTCCCTGGTCAGCACCGGCTCCGGCCTGAACACCGGCACCCACGGCCCAGGCAACCTTGCCTCCGCCAAATCCAAGCAGGTGCCCCTGGCGCCCAGCGTGCCCGAGTCCAGCGTCCGGCAGCGCAAGGCGCAGTACGACGAGACCGAGCCCGGTCCCTTGCCCAATCCGACCGCCTCCGCGCCTGCGACGGTGCAGTCGCTGGACATCCCGGCGCTGAACCTCCCGGCGTCTGCCTCGGCACCCGCTGCCCTGCGCAAGAGCTGGAGCCCGACGCAGGAACGCGAGGTGGCGTCCGCTGCGCCGCCGCCTCCACAGCCACCTGCGCGCACCGGCTTGGTGGCGCCCACGGCCACGAAAGAGCATCGCAGTTCGGGCCAGGAGTTCTCGGCCTCGCATTTCTACGCCCTGGATGTGCAGGAGATCGCGCAGGACCCCGAAGTGGAGGAGGCCGCGATCCGTTTTGCCAATGGCGATGACGCCGGGGCGGAGCAGGGCCTGCTGGAGGTCTTGGGTGAGGGGGGCGCCAAAGCCGACGAAAAGGAAGACTGGCTGGCCCTGTTCGACCTGTACCGCGCCACCGGACAGCTCGCCCCCTTCGAGAGCCGCGCGGTGGATTTCGTCAACCGCTTCAGCCGTTCCGCGCCGCAGTGGTACGACATGCCCGAGACCGTGGCCGGCATGACCGGCAAAGTCTATGTGCCCTCCACCGGCCACAACCGCGCGGTGTGGGTGAGCGAGCCGGAACTGGACGCGCACGCGGTGGGCACCCTGCAGAACGTGCTGCTGCGCGCGGCACAACCCTGGGTGCTCGATTGGACGCCGCTTGAAAGCATGGATCTCAAGGCGGCGCGCGCGTTGCTGGGCATCTTCACCTTGTGGGGCGACCAGGAAGTGGAGTTGCGCTTCCAGGGGTCGTCGCCGTTCCGGGACTTGCTCAAGAGCCAGACGCCCTCGGGCCGCCGTGACGTCGAACAGCTCTGGTGGGAGTTGCGCATGGCGGTGCTGCGCGTCATGAACCGGCCGGACGAGTTCGAACTCACCGCGCTCGATTTCTGCGTGACCTACGAGGTGTCGCCACCGGGTTGGGAAAAGCCGCGCTGCTACTACTCGTCGCAGTCGGCGGACAGGCCCGGCGAGGCCGGCCAATCGGTGCTGGGCGAATCGGTGCTGGAGCAGGTGGCGTCGGGCTTCCCGCACAGCGAATCGGTGCTTGATAGCGAAGCGGGTGACTACAGCCAACTGGGTCTGGTCGAACTCTCGGGCGAGATCCGGGGCGACCCGCAGGTCACGCTCGAGGCGCTGGAGCGCAAGCTCAAAGGTGCCGACGTGCTCATCATTTCCTGCCGCAACCTGATCCGGGTCGACTTTTCGGCCGCGGGCACCTTGCTCAACTGGGTGTCGAACCACCACGCCGAAGGCCGGGTGGTGCAGTTCGTGGACGCGCACCGGCTGGTGTCGGCGTTCTTCCACGTGATCGGCATCACCGAATACGCCAAGGTGGTCGTCCGCATCGACTGACCGAGGCCGCCACCGGCCGTCCTGCATTTCTGTTGCACAAACGCGCGCGGCGCCGTTGCAATCGCACAGACCGTCCTCAACTGAAGCGCCATGGAATCATTTCACGGAACCACCATCGTCTGCGTGCGGCGCGAGACACCCCAGGGCGTGCAAGTCGCCATCGGCGGTGACGGCCAGGTCACGCTGGGCCACATCGTTGTCAAGGGCACGGCCCGCAAAGTGCGCAAGCTCTACCGCGACCAGGTGCTTGCGGGTTTTGCCGGCGCCACCGCCGACGCCTTCACGCTGTTCGAGCGCTTCGAGGCCAAGCTCGAAAAGCACCAGGGCCATCTGGTGCGCGCTGCCATCGAACTCACGCGAGACTGGCGCACCGACCGCGTGTTGCGCCGCCTCGAGGCCATGCTCGCGGTGGCCGATCACAGCGCTTCGCTGATCATCACCGGTAACGGCGACGTGCTCGAACCCGAGCACGGCATCGTGGCCATCGGTTCCGGTGGCGCGTACGCGCAGGCCGCGGCCAAAGCCCTGATCGACCACACCGACCTCAGCGCGGAAGAGGTGGTGCGCAAGTCGCTCGCGATCGCGGGCGAGCTCTGCATCTACACCAACATGAACCACACCGTGGAGGTTTTGTAATGTCCTCCATGACGCCCCAGGAAATCGTTTCCGAACTCGACCGCTTCATCATCGGCCAGAAGGGCGCCAAGCGCGCCGTGGCCATTGCTCTGCGCAACCGTTGGCGGCGCCAGCAGGTCGATGAAAAACTTCGGCCCGAGATCACGCCCAAGAACATCCTGATGATCGGACCCACCGGCGTGGGCAAGACCGAGATCGCGCGCCGCCTGGCCCGCCTGGCCGATGCGCCTTTCATCAAGGTCGAGGCCACCAAGTTCACCGAGGTGGGCTATGTGGGCAAGGACGTGGACAGCATCATCCGCGACCTGGCCGAGATCGCGATCAAGCAGACGCGCGAGGTCGAGATGCGCAAGCAGCGTGCCCGCGCCGAAGACGCCGCCGAGGACCGCATTCTGGACGTGCTCATCCCGCCGCCGCGGGGCATGGCGGGCGAGCCGTCCGCCGTGGTCACGCCGGAGGGCACCGCGCGCCAGAACTTCCGCAAGAAGCTGCGCGAAGGCCAGCTCGACGAGCGCGAAATCGAGATCGACCTGGCCGAGGCGCGTCCGTCGATGGAGATCATGGGCCCGGCCGGCATGGAAGAGATGGCCGAGCAACTGCGCGGCATGTTCAGCCAGATGGGGGCCGGCAAGCGCCAGACGCGCAAGCTCAAGATCGCCGAGGCCATGAAGCTGCTGATCGACGAAGAGGCGGGCAAGCTGGTCAACGAGGAAGAGATCAAGACCCGCGCGCTGCACAACGCCGAGCAGAACGGCATCGTGTTCATCGACGAGATCGACAAGGTCACTTCGCGCAGCGACGCGGGCGGGGCCGAGGTGTCGCGCCAGGGTGTGCAGCGCGACCTGCTGCCGCTGGTGGAGGGCACCACGGTGTCCACCAAATACGGCGTGGTCAAGACCGATCACATCCTCTTCATCGCCAGCGGCGCGTTCCACCTCGCGCGGCCGAGCGACCTGATTCCCGAGTTGCAGGGCCGCTTTCCGATCCGCGTCGAGCTGCAGTCGCTGTCGGTGGACGACTTCGAAGCCATCCTCACGCAGACCCATGCCTCGCTGGTGAAGCAGTACCAGGAGCTGCTGGCCACCGAAGGCGTGACGCTGGCCTTCGCACCCGAGGGCATCCGCCGCCTTGCGCAGATCGCCTACGACGTGAACGAGCGCACCGAGAACATCGGTGCACGCCGACTCTCCACGGTGATGGAACACCTGCTGGATGAAGTCAGCTTCGACGCCACGCGGCTGCAAGGCCAGACCATCACCATCGACGCGGCCTACGTGGACGCCCGCCTGGGCGAGCTCAGCCGCAACGAAGACCTCTCGCGCTACATCCTCTGAACCCCGAGGGCCTCGGCTTCGCGCCGAGCGCCCTTTCGGCCCGTCCGCACCCCGCGTCGCGGGCGTCGCGCCGGCCCTTTTTCTCCCACCTGATCATTCATACAGCCCTGCATGTAACAGGGTTTTGAAGCTTCACATGCAGTGCTTGTTGTAAGTGCTTGCTTTTAATGTGTTTTTGACCGTGATAAAGCTTCTAAATGCTTCCTAAGTGGTTGATTTCATTGAAAAAATGTGTAGCCGACCCGTTGTGCGCAGGGTATTTCCTGATAAAGTGGAAAAAAGTGCAATTAAGTGGTGAAAAGTGTCTTCTAAGGGCTAAAAGCGGTGTTCCAGGGTGCGTCTTCTCTCAGTCTCGATGTGAAGGGCCGGCTGTCCATGCCGACCCGGCACCGGGACGCCCTGGGCGCGGCACTCACCATCACCAAGCACCCCCACGGCTGCCTCATGGTATTCCCCCGCAGCGCCTGGGAACAGTTCCGTGACCGCATCGCCTCCCTGCCCATGCAGGCCCAGTGGTGGAAGCGCATCTTCCTGGGCAATGCGATGGACGTGGACATGGACACCTCCGGCCGTGTGCTGGTCTCGCCCGAGCTGCGCGCGGGAGCCGGCATCAGCAAGGACGTGGTCCTGCTGGGCATGGGCGCCTACTTCGAGCTGTGGGATGCGCAGGTCTACGCGGCGCAGGAAGCCGAAGCCATGAAGGCCGAGATGCCCGATGTCTTCAAGGACTTTTCTTTCTAAGGGCCATGGTGCAAGGCGCATGGAACCATCAAACCGTCCTGTTGAACGAGGCTGTGCAAGCCCTCGGCATCAACCCGGACGGGCACTACGTCGACGCCACTTTCGGGCGCGGCGGTCACTCCCGGCTGATCCTCGAGCAGTTGTCCCGCAAGGGGCGGCTGACCGTCTTCGACAAAGATCCGCAGGCGGTGCAGGCGGCAAAGGACCTGGCGGCCAGCGATGGCCGTTTTTCCATCCGGCACGAGGGGTTCAGCCACCTGGGCGAACTGGGCGATGCGAGCGCCGACGGCCTGCTGATGGACCTGGGCGTGAGCTCCCCGCAGATCGACGACCCCGAACGGGGTTTTTCTTTTCGCCACGACGGACCTCTGGACATGCGCATGGACACCACGCGCGGCCAGAGCGTGGCTCAGTGGCTGGAGACGGCCGAGGTCTCAACCCTGTCGGAGGTCATTCGTGACTATGGCGAAGAACGGTTTGCTCAATCGATTGCAAAGGCGATTGATCGTCGCCGACAGGAACGGGGCCCTTTTCGAACCACCAGCGAGCTGGCCGAAGTCGTGGCTGGCGCGGTCAAAACCCGCGAGCCGGGCAAGGACCCTGCAACGCGCACATTTCAGGCTTTTCGGATTTTCATCAACGCCGAGCTTGAAGAGTTGCAACAAGCGCTAGAGGCCAGCCTGCACGTGTTGCGTCCCGGAGGAAAACTGGTGGTGATCAGCTTCCATTCCCTGGAAGACCGCATGGTCAAGCAGTTCATGGCGCGCCATTCGCGCGCCGTGGTGGACCGCCGCGTGCCTTTCGCCGAACCCGCGCCCATGGCCCTGTGCGGCCTCAAGCGCGTGATGCCTTCCGACGAGGAAGTCAAGGCCAATCCGCGCTCGCGCAGCGCCGTCATGCGCGTGGCCGAGCGCACGGAGGCGCCGGCATGATCCGCCTGAACCTCGTGCTGCTGGCGGCCGTGATCGCGAGCGCCTTCTACCTCGTGCACACCCAGTACGAATCGCGCCGGCTGTACACCGCGCTGGACCGCTCGCAGGCCCAGGCGCGCAAGCTGGAGTCCGAGCATGAGCAGTTGCAGGTGCAGAAACGCGCCCAGGCCACGCCGGCACGCGTGCAATTGCTGGCCGCGCGCCAGCTGCAGATGCGCCCGGTCACGCCGGGCATCACGCAGTACGTCACCGTGTTCGAACCGTCGCAGCCGGCGGCAACGAACCCCACGCCGGAGCGCTGACCATGGGCCGCAGCATCAACTACTCCGCGAGCCCCCTGCTGGCCAGCCGCACCCCGGTGTGGCGCAGCAAGTTCATCGTGGCCGCGCTGGCCGTGGCTTTCGCGGGCCTGGCCGGCCGCGCCGCCTACGTGCAGGTGTTCGGCAACGACTTCTTCCAGCGCCAAGGTGAAGTGCGCTTCGCGCGCACGCTGGAGCTGCCGGCCAACCGCGGCCGCGTGCTCGACCGCAATGGCCTGATCCTCGCGTCCAGCGTGGTTGCGCAAAGCATCTGGGCGATTCCCGAAGACGTGGACCGCGCCGAGCCCAAGCTGCGCCAGCTCGCCAAGCTGCTCGAGATGCCGCTGGCCGACCTGCGCAAGCGCCTGGCCGATGACGACAAGACCTTCGTCTGGATCAAGCGCCAGGTGGACGATCCGGTGGCCAAGGAGATCGCAGCGCTCGGCATCAGGGGCATCTACCAGCGCCGCGAGTACAAGCGCCAGTACCCCGAGGGCGAGGCTGCTGCGCACGTGGTGGGTTTCACCAACGTGGAAGACATCGGTCAGGAAGGCGTGGAACTTGCGTTCAACCAGCAGCTGGCCGGCAAGAGCGGCTCGCGCCGCGTGATCAAGGACCGGCTCGGCCGCGTGGTCGAGGATGTGCGCGACGTGGTGCCGCCGGTGGACGGCCCCGACCTGCAGCTGTCCATCGACAGCAAGGTGCAGTATTTCGCGTACCAGAAGCTCAAGGACGCGGTGCTGGCGCACAAGGCGCACGCCGGCAGCGTGATCGTGCTCGACACGGTCTCGGGTGAGGTGCTGGCCCTGGCCAACTACCCCAGCTACAACCCCAACCGGCGCCAGAACCTCACGGGCGAGCAGCTGCGCAACCGCGTGCTCACCGACAGTTTCGAACCCGGTTCGACCATGAAGCCCTTCATCGCCGCGCTGGCGCTGGAAAAGGGCCTGGTCACGCCCAACACCCCCATCCACACCGCGCCCGGCCGCATCACCATCGGCGGCTCGACGATCAGCGACTCGCACCCGAACGACGTGCTCACCGTGTCCCAGGTGATCCAGAAGTCGAGCAACGTGGGCACGGTCAAGATGGCCATGCAGATGAGCCCGCGCGAGATGTGGGAAACCTACGCGCAGGCCGGCTTCGGCCAGAAGCCGCAGGTGCCGTTCCCTGGTGCGGTCACGGGCCGCCTGCGCCCCTACAAGACCTGGCGCCCGATCGAGCAGGCCACCATGAGCTACGGCTACGGCCTGTCGGCCTCGCTGTTCCAGTTGGCGCAGGCCTACACCATCTTCGCGCGCGACGGCGAGCTGATTCCCCTGACCTTGCAGAAGTCCGACACCCAGACCGCCGGTGTGCGCGTGTTCAGCGCGAAGAACTCGATCGCCGTGCGCCAGATGCTCGGCCTGGCCGCCGGCCCGGGCGGCACCGGATCGCGCGCCCAGACCATGGGTTATTCGGTGGGAGGCAAGAGCGGCACCGCGCACAAGCAGGAAGGCAAGGGTTACGCCGAGAAGAAGTACCGCAGCTGGTTCGTGGGCCTGGCGCCGGTGGAAGCGCCGCGCATCGTGGTCGCGGTGATGATCGACGAGCCCAGCAACGGGCAGTACTTCGGCGGCCTCGTGGCCGCGCCGGTGTTCAGCGAGACCGTGCAGCAGACCTTGCGCATCCTCGGCGTGCAGCCCGACATCAACGTGAAGCCGCAGATCGTCACCCACGTGGTGGAGGAGTCGTTCTGATGCTGCGCACCATCCAGGACCCCCAGGCCGTGGCCGACTGGCTGCGCGAGCGCGGCGTGCGTGCCCTGCACTGCGACAGCCGCCGCGTGGGCGCGGGCGATGGTTTCGTGGCCTGGCCGGGTGCGGCCACCGACGGGCGCCGCTTCGTGGCGGGCGCGCTCCAGGCCGGCGCCGCCGCGGCACTGGTGGAGCACGAGGGCGCATCAAGCTATGGCTTCGACGACGAACGCGTGCTGGCGGTGCCGGGCCTCAAGGCCTCGGCCGGCGCGATCGCCAGCGTGTTCCACGGTATGCCGAGCGCCGCCCTCGACATGGTGGCCATCACCGGCACCAACGGCAAGACCTCCACCGCCTGGTGGACGGCGCAGTTGCTGTCCTTCTGCGCCAAACCCTGCGCGGTGATCGGCACGCTGGGCATGGGGCGCCCGCCCCAGCCCGGCCAGGCGGAACGACCGCTGGTCGCCACCGGCCTGACCACGCCCGACCCCGTCATGCTGCAGGCCGAACTGCGCCGCTTCGTCGACACCGGCCTGAAGGCCTGCGCCATCGAGGCCTCGTCCATCGGCATTGTCGAAGGCCGGCTCAACGCCACGCAACTGCGCGTGGCCGTGTTCACCAATTTCACGCAGGACCACCTCGACTTCCACGGCAGCATGGAGGCCTACTGGACCGCCAAGGCCGGGCTGTTCGACTGGCCGGACCTGGCCAGCGCGGTGGTCAACATCGACGACGCCCGCGGCGCGGACCTGGCCGCCACGCTCGCCCGCCGGGGGCTGGACCTCTGGACCGTGGCCATCGAAGCCGGCCACCACGGCCGCGCGCGCCTGTTCGCGCAGGATCTGGCCTTCACCGACAGCGGCATGGCCCTGCAGGTCGGCGAGCGCGATGCGCGCGGCCGCACCCTGGCCCAGCACGCGCTGAGCCTGCCGCTGGTGGGCCGCTACAACCTGTCCAACCTGCTGTGCGTGCTGGCCAGCGCGCGCGCCCTCGGCGTGCCCCTGGCCGACGCCGTGCAGGCCTGCGCCGCGCTCACGCCCGTGCCCGGCCGCATGGAGCAGGCCGCGGTCGGCCAGCCTGGCCAGCCGCTGGTGCTGGTGGACTACGCGCACACGCCCGACGCACTCGAAAAGGCCCTGCAAGCCCTGCAACCGCTGGCGCGCCAGCGCGGCGGCGCGCTCTGGGTGGTGGTGGGCTGCGGCGGTGACCGCGATGCCGGCAAGCGTCCGCTGATGGCCGCGGCCGCCGAGCGCGAGGCGCAGCGCCCGGTGCTCACCAGCGACAACCCGCGCAGCGAAGACCCGATGGCCATCCTGCGCCAGATGGTGGCGGGTCTGTCGTCTTCCGATGCCGCGCTGGTCGAACCCGACCGCGCCCAGGCCATCGCCCTGGCGGTGGCGCGCGCCGACGCGCGCGACGTGGTGCTGATCGCCGGCAAGGGCCACGAGGACTACCAGGACGTGATGGGCGTGAAGAAACCATTCTCCGATCTGCAGCAAGCTCGCGCCGCGCTGGCGCAGCGCCATGGACAGGGGGCTCACGCATGAAGACCCTGGGCCAGCTCCTGCCGCAGCTGGACGGCGCCCGCGTGGTCGGCCAGCCTGATCTGCCGTTCACCCGCGTGCACACCGACACCCGCAGCCTGCAGCCGGGCGACCTCTTCGTGGCCCTGAAGGGCGAGCGCTTTGACGCACACGACTTCCTGCCGCAGGCGAAAGGGCAGGGCGCGCTGGCCGCCATCGCCCACCAGGGCCTGGCCGAGGCCGGCCTGCCCGGCGTGGAAGTGCCCGACACCCGGCGCGCGCTCGGCGAGCTGTCGCGCCGCTGGCGCAGCCAGTTCGACCTGCCGCTGATCGCCGTGACCGGCAGCAACGGCAAGACCACGGTCACGCAGATGATCGCGTCCATCCTGCGCGCCGCCGAGGGCGAGGCCGCGCATGCCACCCAGGGCAACTTCAACAACGACATCGGCGTGCCGCTCACCCTGCTGCGCCTCACCGCCGCGCACCGCCTCTCGGTGGTGGAGTTGGGCATGAACCACCCGGGCGAAATCGCCGAACTCGCCGCGTTGGCGCTGCCCACGGTGGCGCTGGTCAACAACGCGCAGCGCGAGCACCTGGAATTCATGGCCACGGTGGAAGCCGTGGCACGCGAGAACGGGCAGGTCATCCAGGCGCTGGGCGCCGACGGGGTGGCCGTGTTCCCGAGCGACGACACCTATGCCCCGCTGTGGCGCGAGTTCGCCGGAGCGCGGCGGATCATCACCTTCAGCGACCGCGACGAGGCCGCCGATGTGAAGGCGCTCAAGACCGAATGGGCCGAAGGCGCGTGGGCGCTGAGCTTCGCCTCGCCGCTGGGCGAGGCCGCGGTGCGCCTGCGCATTGCCGGCCGCCACAACGTGCGCAACGCCCTGGCGGCCACCGCCTGCGCCCTGGCCGCCGGAGTGCCGCTGGACGCCGTGGTGCGAGGCCTGGACGCGTTCGAACCGGTGGGAGGGCGCTCGCGCGCCCTCGCGCTGCGCGTGAACGACCGCCACGTCACCCTGATCGACGACACCTACAACGCCAACCCCGACTCGGTGCGTGCCGCCATCGACGTGCTGGCCGAGCTGCCCGCGCCGCGCCTGCTGGTGCTGGGCGACATGGGCGAGGTCGGTGAACAGGGCCTGGCGTTCCATGACGAGGTGCTGCGCCACGCCCTGGCGCGCGGCATCGAGGCTGTGCATGTCGCGGGCGACTGGATGCGCCAGGCCAGCGAGCCCCTGCCCAAAATCATTCATTGGGTCGAAGTGCCCGCCATGGCCGGCGCCGTCTGCGCTGCTGTGACCGACGACCGGCCGGTGTTCCGCAGCGTGCTCGTCAAGGGCTCGCGCTTCATGCGCATGGAACGCGTGGTGCAGGCGCTGCTGGCGCTGGACCCCACTCAAACAAGAGACAAGAAGGACAACGCCCATGCTGCCTAGCCTGGCCCTCTGGCTGCAAGGCCTGTCGCCCGAATTCGGATCCCTGCGGGTGTTCCAGTACCTCACCTTTCGCGCCGTGATGGCGGCCATGACCGCGCTGCTGGTCGGCCTGGTGGCGGGCCCGTATTTCATCCGCCGACTGGCCGCGCTCAAGATCGGCCAGCCGATCCGCGAGTACGCCATGCAGACCCACCTGAGCAAGGGCGGCACGCCCACCATGGGCGGCGTGCTCATCCTGTTCTCGATCGCGCTGTCCACGCTGCTGTGGTTCGACCTCACCAACCGCTTCGTGTGGATCGTGCTGCTGGTGACCCTGGGTTTCGGTGCCATCGGCTGGGTGGACGACTGGCGCAAGGTGGTCCACAAGGACCCGGAAGGCATGCGTTCGCGCGAAAAGTACTTCTGGCAGTCGGTGATCGGCCTGGTGGCCGCGTTCTACCTGGTGTTCAGCGTGTCCGAGTCCAGCAACCTGCGCGTGCTCGAACTCTTCGTCGCCTGGGTGCGCTCGGGTTTCAGCGTGGACCTGCCGCCGCAGGCCGGCCTGCTGGTGCCCTTCTTCAAGGAAATCAGCTACCCGCTGGGCGTGTTCGGTTTCGTGATCATGACCTACCTGGTCATCGTCGGTTCGAGCAACGCCGTCAACCTCACCGACGGCCTCGACGGCCTGGCCATCATGCCGGTGGTCATGGTCGGCTCGGCGCTGGGCGTGTTCGCCTATGTCACCGGCAACACGGTGTTCGCGCGCTACCTGCTGCTGCCGCACATCCCCGGTGCGGGCGAGCTGCTGATCTTCTGCGCCGCCATGGCCGGCGCGGGCCTGGCCTTCCTGTGGTTCAACACCCACCCGGCGCAGGTGTTCATGGGCGACGTGGGTGCACTCGCGCTGGGCGGCGCGCTGGGCACCATCGCCGTCATCGTGCGCCAGGAAATCGTGCTCGCCATCATGGGCGGCATCTTCGTGGTCGAGGCGCTGTCGGTGATGCTGCAGGTGAGCTGGTTCAAGTACACCAAGCGGCGCTACGGCACCGGTCGTCGCCTGTTCCAGATGGCGCCACTGCACCACCACTTCGAGAAAAAGGGCTGGAAGGAGACGCAGGTCGTCGTGCGCTTCTGGATCATCACCATGCTGTTGTGCCTCGTGGGGCTGTCCACACTGAAACTGCGATGAACGAACAGCACGTCCTCATCCTCGGTCTGGGTGCCTCCGGCCTGTCCATGGCGCGCTGGTGCGTCCGCCAGGGTGCGCGCGTGACCGTGGCCGACACGCGCGAGACGCCACCCCAGCTGGCGGTGCTGCGCGCCGAGTGCCCGGACGCCAGCTTCGTGGCCGGCCCGTTCGACGACACGCTGCTGGCGCGCGCCGAATGGAACCTGATCGCGCGCAGCCCGGGCCTGGCGCCCGAGATGCTGCAGGACGTGTTCGGCTGGGCGACGGAGCGCGGCGTGGCCGTGGTCGGTGAGCTCGACCTGTTCGCCCGCGCCCTGCGCGAACTCTCGCAGCGCGCGCGCCTGCCGTACAAGCCCAAGGTGCTGGCCATCACCGGCACCAACGGCAAGACCACCGTCACCTCGCTCACCGGCCTGCTGCTGCAGCGCGCCGGCCTGAACGTGGCGGTGGCCGGCAACATCGGCCCGGCCCTGCTCGATGTGCTGTCCACCGCGCTCGACACCGAAGCGGTGGCGCAGGCGGCCGACGACGAACGCGCGGCGGCCGAAGAAGCGCAGGCGCAGGCCGAAGCGCAGGCCCAGGTGGCCACGCAGGCCCCCGTGGCCGTCGAAGCCGAGGCGGCGCCCGAGCAAGACGCGGATGCCGCGATCGACGAGGCCGATGAAGCCGTGGCCCCGGCAGACGCCGAGGCAGAAGACGAAGGCCCGACCCAGCTCGTGCCGCCGCCCCTGGAACCCCCGCAGCCGGCGCACCTTCCCCAGGCCTGGGTGCTGGAACTCTCCAGCTTCCAGCTCGATCGCACCGCCGGCGGCGACTGGGACGGCGTGCCCACCGCGGCCACGGTGCTCAACCTCACCGAAGACCACCTGGACTGGCACGGCAACATGGCCGCCTACGCCCTGGCCAAGAAAGCGGTGTTCGGCGCGCAGGCCCTGATGCTGCTCAACCGCGACGATGCGCTGGTGATGGGCATGCAGCCCGGCCTGGTGACCGTGAAGGTGGGCAACCGCAACCGCCAGCAGAGCGCGCGTCCCTGGGCCAGCTTCGGCCTGGACGCGCCCACCCGCGCGGGCGACTGGGGCATCGAGTCGGTCAATGGCATGGCCTGGCTGGTGCGCGCCCTGGCGCTGGACGAAACGCGCAAGCCGCGGCGCCGTGTCGCCGGGCCGCCCCAAGACACGGCAGCCCCCTCGGGGGGCAGCGCAGTACGCGAAGCGACAAGCGTGGGGGTCCAGTCAAGCGCCGAAGAAGAGGAAGAGATCTATTACCAGCGCCTCATGCCCGTGGACGCGCTGCGCATCCGTGGCCGCCACAACGCGGCCAACGCCCTGGCCGCGCTCGCGCTGGCCACGTCCACCGGTGCCGCGCTCGGTCCCATGCTGCACGGCCTGCGCGAGTACCGCGGCGAGCCGCACCGCGTGGAACCCGTGGCCATCCTCGACGAGGTCGAATACTTCGACGACAGCAAGGGCACCAACGTGGGTGCCACGCTGGCGGCCGTGCGCGGTCTGGGCGTGGACCGCCGGCTCGTCGTCATCCTGGGTGGCGATGGCAAGGGTCAGGACTTCCTGCCGCTGGCCGAGCCGCTGGCCCGCTTCGCGCGCGCCGTGGTCTACATCGGCCGCGACGCCGGCCGCATCCGCGAGGCCGTGGGCGCCGCGCTGCAGGAGGCCGGCGTGCCCCAGTTCGACGCCACCACGCTGCCCGACGCCGTCGCGCTCTGTGCGCAGCAGGCCCGCGCGGGTGATGCGGTGCTGATGTCGCCGGCCTGCGCCAGCCTGGACATGTTCGACAACTACATGCACCGCGCCCGCGTGTTCGTGGAAGCGGTGCACGCCCTGGCCGCCGAGCAGGGCCTGAGCCTGGAGGGGGGACTGTGAAGAGGAAAACCACCGCCGCCGCCCAGGCCAACCGCGCGCCCTGGGGCGAACGCATTCGCGCCGCCCTCGCGGGCATGGTGCCGCGTTGGCCCGGCCGCGACCTTGCGGGCGCGCTCGCCGGCGGCGGCTCACGCGACGACCTGCCGGTGCGCCTGTCCAACCGCACCTACGCCGGCACGCGCAACGTCGCGGTGCGCGAACTCGGTTTCGACCAGCCCCTGCTGTGGGTGGTGGTGGCGCTGCTCGCCTGGGGCCTGGTGATGGTGTATTCCGCCTCCATCGCGCTGCCCGACAACCCGCGCTTCCAGAACTACGCCCACACCCACTTCGTGCTGCGGCATGGCATTTCCATGGTGATCGGCGTGATCGCGGCCATGGTGGCCTTCCAGTTCCCGCTGCGCTCGTGGGAAAAGATGGCGCCCTGGCTGTTCGCGCTGGCGCTGGTGCTGCTTGCGCTGGTGCTGCTGCCCTTCATCGGCCGGGGCGTGAACGGCGCGCGCCGCTGGATCTCGCTGGGCATCATGAACTTCCAGCCTTCCGAACTCGCCAAGCTGGCCGTGTTGCTCTACGCCGCCAGCTACATGGTGCGCAAGATGGAGGTCAAGGAACGCTTCTTCCACGCCGTGGCCCCGATGGCGGTGGCCGTGGGCGTGGTCGGCATGCTGCTGCTGGCCGAGCCCGACATGGGCGCCTTCATGGTGATCGTGGTGATCGCCATGGGCATCCTGTTCCTGGGCGGCGTGAACGCGCGCATGTTCTTCCTGATGGCGCTGGTGGTGGTGGGCGCATTCGCGCTCATGGTCATGACCAGCGAGTTCCGCCGCCAGCGTGTCTTCGCCTACCTCGACCCCTGGAGCGTGGAGCACGCCCTGGGCAAGGGCTACCAGCTCTCCCATTCGTTGATCGCCTTTGGCCGGGGCGAGATCTTCGGCGTCGGCCTGGGCGGCAGCGTCGAGAAGTTGCACTGGCTGCCCGAGGCGCACACCGACTTCCTGCTCGCCGTGATCGGCGAGGAGTTCGGCCTGCTCGGCGTGGTGGTGCTGATCGCGCTGTTCCTCTGGCTCACGCGCCGCATCATGCACATCGGCCGCCAGGCCATCGCGCTCGACCAGGTCTTCGCCGGCCTGGTGGCGCAGGGGGTGGGCCTGTGGATGGGCTTCCAGGCCTTCATCAACATCGGCGTGAACCTGGGCGCGCTGCCCACCAAGGGCCTGACGCTGCCCCTGATGAGTTACGGCGGCTCGGCCATCCTGCTGAACCTGGTGGCCATCGCGCTCGTGCTTCGCGTGGACTACGAAAACCGCCAGATGATGAAGGGAGGGCGGTCGTGATGAGCGCAGCGCTGGGCCGCCCCGAGCAAGCGAACGCCCCCCTGGGGGGCAGCGACCCGCGTCAGCGGCGCAGCGTGGGGGCTGGCATGCTGCCCTGCGCCCTGATCATGGCTGGAGGCACCGGCGGCCACATCTTCCCCGGCCTGGCCGTGGCCGAAGCCTTGCGCGAGCGCGGCTGGCGCGTGCACTGGCTGGGTGCACCCGGCAGCATGGAGAGCCGGTTGGTGCCGCCGCGCGGTTTCGCGCTGGAAACCATTGATTTCGGTGGCGTGCGTGGCAAAGGGCTGGTCACGGTCGCGCTGCTGCCGCTGCGCCTGCTGCGCGCCTTCTGGCAGTCGCTGCAGGTGGTGCGCCGCGTCAAGCCCGACGTGGTCGTGGGCCTGGGCGGCTACATCAGTTTCCCCGGCGGCATGATGGGCGTGCTCGCCGGCAAGCCGCTGGTGCTGCACGAGCAGAACTCGGTGGCCGGCATGGCCAACCGGGTGCTGGCCGGTGTGGCCGACCGCGTGTTCACCGCCTTCCCGAACGTGTTCAAGAAGGGCGAATGGGTGGGCAACCCCCTGCGCACGCCTTTCCTGCGCCAGGCCGCACCGGCCGAGCGCTTCGCCGGCCGCAGCGGCCCGCTGCGCCTGCTGGTGGTGGGCGGCAGCCTGGGCGCGAAGGCGCTCAACGACGTGGTGCCGCAGGCGCTGGCGCTGCTGCCCAAGGTGCAGCAGCCGCAGGTCACGCACCAGAGCGGCGAGAAGCAGATCGATGCGCTGCGCGCCAACTACATCGCCGCCGGCATCCACGCCGAGCTCACGCCCTTCATCGACGACACCGCGCAAGCCTTCGCCGACGCCGACCTCATCGTCTGCCGCAGCGGCGCCAGCACCGTGACCGAGATCGCCGCCGTCGGCGCGGCCGCGCTGTTCGTGCCGTTCCCCTCGGCGGTCGACGACCACCAGACCACCAATGCCCGCTTCCTGGTGGATGCCGGCGCCGCCTGGCTGGTGCCCCAGACCGAACTCACCCCCCAGCGGCTCGCGCAAACCCTGCAGACCGTGCAGCGCGAGCAACTGGTGGCCATGGCCACCCAGGCCAAACAGATGCAAAAGACCGAAGCCGTGGCGGCCGTGGTGTCCGCCTGCGAGCAACTCGCGAAAGTCCCGAATCCATGAAGCACGCCATCCGTCACATCCACTTCGTCGGCATCGGTGGCGCCGGCATGAGCGGCATCGCCGAGGTGCTGCTCAACCAGGGCTACCGCATCTCCGGCAGCGACCTGGGCGAGAGCACCGTCACACGCCGGCTGGTGGCGCTGGGGGCCCAGGTGTTCGTGGGCCACGACGCCGCGAACATCGAGGGGGCCGACGCCATCGTCACCTCGACCGCGGTGAAGGAAGACAACCCCGAGGTGGTGGCCGCGCACGCCAAGCTCGTGCCGGTGGTGCCGCGCGCGGTGATGCTGGCCGAGCTGATGCGCATGAAGAAGGGCGTGGCCATCGCCGGCACGCACGGCAAGACCACCACCACCAGCCTGGTGGCCAGCGTGCTCGCGGCGGCCCAGCTGGATCCGACCTTCGTGATCGGGGGGCGCCTGAACAGCGCGGGCGCGAACGCCCAGCTGGGGTCGGGCGAGTACATTGTGGTCGAGGCCGACGAATCCGACGCCTCCTTCCTCAACCTGCTGCCGGTGCTCTCGGTCGTCACCAACATCGACGCCGACCACATGGACACCTACGGCCACGACTTCGGCAACCTCAAGTCCGCCTTCGTGGACTTCCTGCACAAGATGCCGTTCTATGGCGCGGCCGTGGTGTGCGTGGACGACGCGGCGATCCGCGAGATCCTGCCGCGAATCGCGCGGCCCATCACCAGCTACGGCTTCGCGGAAGACGCCCAGGTGCGCGCGATCAACGTGCGCGCCGTGGACACGCAGATGCACTTCACCGTGCAACGCCGCAACGGCGTGGAGCTGCCCGACCTGGACGTGGTGCTCAACCTGCCCGGCAACCACAACGTGCTCAACGCCCTGGCCGCCATCGGCATTGCGGTGGAACTGGGCGTGCCCGACGAGGCCGTGCGGCAGGCGCTGGCCGAGTTCAAGGGCGTGGGCCGGCGCTTCCAGCGCTACGGCGAAGCCGCACTGCCCTCGGGTGGCAGCTGCACCGTGGTGGACGACTATGGCCACCACCCGGTGGAGATGGCCGCCACGCTGTCGGCCGCGCGCGGTGCCTACCCGGGCCGTCGCCTGGTGCTGGCCTTCCAGCCGCACCGCTACACCCGCACGCGCGACTGCTTCGAAGACTTCGTGAAAGTCATCGGCCAGGCCGATGCCGTGCTGCTGGCCGAGGTGTACGCGGCCGGCGAAGCCCCCATCGTCGCGGCCGATGGCCGCTCGCTGGCGCGCGCGCTGCGCGTGGCCGGCAAGCTCGAACCCGTGTTCGTGGACGACATTGCCGCCATGCCACAGGCCGTGCTCGACAACGCGCGCGACGGCGACGTGGTGCTCTGCATGGGCGCGGGCACGGTGGGCGCGGTGGCCGGTCGCGTGATCGAGCTGGCGCAGGGAGCAACCGCATGAAACAGGAGAGTGCAATGACGGTGGATGCCAGGTCGCTTGGCAAGGTGGCCGTGCTGATGGGCGGCCGCTCGGCCGAACGCGAGGTGTCGCTCATGTCGGGCAACGGCGTGTTGGCCGCGCTGAGATCGAAGGGCGTCGATGCGCATGCGTTCGACCCGGCCGAGCGCGAGATGGGCGAACTCAAGCGCGAAGGCTTCCAGCGCTGCTTCATCGCGCTGCACGGCCGCTTCGGTGAAGACGGCACGGTGCAGGGGGCCCTGGAGCTGATGGGCATTCCCTACACCGGCCCCGGCGTGATGGCCTCCAGCGTGGCCATGGACAAGCTCATGACCAAGCGCATCTGGATCGCCGAAGGCCTGGCCACGCCGGCCTGGCGCCAGGTGCACAGCGCCGACGAGACCCTGGCCGCGTTCAAGGCGCTGGGCTCGCCCATGATCGTCAAGCCCGTGCGCGAAGGCTCCACCATCGGCCTGACCAAGGTGACCAGCGAGGCGCAATGCGCCGCCGCCTACGAGCTCGCCGCCAGGCTGGACCCGCTGGTGATGTGCGAGCAGTTCATCGCGGGCGACGAGGTCACCTGCCCGGTGCTGGGCACGGGCGCCGACGCGAGAGCCCTGCCGGTGATCCGCATCGTGGCGCCCGAAGGCAACTACGACTACCAGAACAAGTACTTCACCGACGACACCAAGTACCTCGTGCCCTGCGGCCTGCCCGAAGGTGAAGAGGCCGCCATCCAGGCGCTGGTGCTCAAGGCCTACCTCACGCTGGACTGCCGCGGCTGGTCGCGCGCGGACGTGATGATCGACGCCAAGACCCGCAAACCCTGGCTGCTGGAGATCAACACCTCGCCCGGCATGACAGGCCACTCGCTGGTGCCGATGTCGGCCAAGGCGGCGGGCCTGTCGTACGAAGACCTGTGCGTGGCGCTGCTGGCCACCGCCTCGCTGGACCACGCGGCCTGAGCCCAGGAACACCACCATGCCCAGCACCGAACTGCCCCTGGACGTCAAGCTCATGACCGTGGTCACGCACGTCCTGGTCGCGGTGTTCGCCGTGCTGAGCCTGGGCCTGTTCACCACCTGGCTGGTGCGCCATCCGATCTGGTCGGTCAAGGCCATCGCCGTGCACGGCGATGTGGCGCACCAGAACGCCGTGACCTTTCGCGCCCAGCTCTCGTCGCAGATGAAGACGCGGCTGAACGGCAGCTTCCTCACCGTGGACCTGCAGCAGGTGCGCCAGCTGTTCGAGTCCGTGCCCTGGGTGCGCAAGGCCGTGGTGCAGCGCGAGTTCCCCAACCGCCTGCGCGTGACGCTGGAAGAGCACCAGGCCGTGGCCTGGTGGGGCGAGTCGGGCTCGGGCCAATTGGTCAACCGCCTGGGCGAGGTGTTCGATGCCAGCCCCGACGACAGCGACGGCCTGCCAGAACTGGCCGGCCCGGTCGAGAAGTCGGCCCAGGTATGGTCGCTCTACCAGTTGCTGGAAGCCGAGCTTGGCCGCCTCGACCTGGGCCTGGAGCGGCTCGAACTCACCGAGCGCGGCACCTGGCGCGCCAAGCTCGACAGCGGTGCCCAGGTGGAACTGGGCCGCGGCACGCCCGACGAACTGCTGGCTCGCACGCGCCGCTTCACCGGCACGCTGGCCCAGCTCACCGAACGTTACGCAGGCGCACTGCAGTCCGTGGACCTGCGTTACCCCAATGGTTACGCGCTGCGCCTGCGCGGCGTGACCACCGTCATCGACACGCCGCCCGGCGCCACACAACCCCGTACGCAACCCCGTAGGTAATCAAGAAGCAATCATGGCCAAGGAATACAAGGATTTGGTGGTCGGACTCGACATCGGCACCGCCAAGATCATGGTGGTGGTCGCCGAGGTCCAGTCCAACGGCGAACTCAAGCTCGCGGGCCTGGGCGTGTCGGCCAGCCACGGCCTGAAGCGGGGCGTGGTGGTCAACATCGACGCCACGGTGCAGAGCATCCAGCAGGCCTTGAAAGAAGCCGAGCTGATGGCCGACTGCCGCATCGCGCGCGTGTACACCGGCATCACCGGCAGCCACATCCGCGGCATCAATTCCAGCGGCATGGTGGCCATCAAGGACCGCGAGGTCAGCGCCACCGACGTGGCGCGCGTGATCGAGACCGCCAAGGCGATCAACATCTCCACCGACCAGCGCCTGCTGCTGGTGGAACCGCAGGAGTTCGTGATCGACGGCCAGGAGGTGAAAGAGCCGATCGGCATGAGCGGCATCCGCCTGGAGGCCAAGGTGCACATCGTCACCGGCGCGCAGAGCGCGGCCGAAAACATCATCAAGTGCGTGCGCCGCTGCGGGCTGGAAGTGGACCAGCTCATGCTCAACCCGCTGGCGTCCAGCCAGGCCATCCTGACCGACGACGAGAAGGAACTCGGCGTGGCGCTGGTGGACATCGGCGCGGGCACGACCGACGTGGCGATCTTCTCGGGCGGCGCGATCCGCCACACGGCGGTCATCCCGATCGCGGGCGACCTGATCACCAGCGACATCGCCATGGCCCTGCGCACGCCGACCAAGGACGCCGAGGACATCAAGGTGGAGAGCGGCTGTGCCAAGCAGTTGCTGGCCGACCCGGACACGCAGGTGGAAGTGCCCGGGCTGGGCGATCGCGGCCCGCGCATGCTCAGCCGCCAGGCGCTGGCCGGCGTGATCGAGCCGCGCGTGGAAGAGATCTTCTCGCTGGTGCAGCAGGTGCTGCGCGATTCCGGCCATGAGGAAATGCTGTCCTCGGGCATTGTGCTCACGGGCGGCAGCGCGGTGATGCCGGGCATGGTCGAGCTGGGCGAGGACATCTTCCTCAAGCCGGTGCGCCGTGGCATTCCGAACTACACCAGTGCCCTGTCCGACATGGTGGCGCAGACGCGCGCGGCCACGGTGATGGGACTGCTCGAAGAGGCGCGCCTGGCGCGCGTGCGCGGGCACAAGGTGGCGCAGAAAGCGGGCTCGATGCAAGGCGCACTCGAGCGGGTCAAAAACTGGTTTGTGGGGACCTTCTGATGAACAACGCGAACACGCTGTCTTCGAGCCCGGCCCTCACGCCGGCCAACGCCGTGAGCCTGGAACGCCACCAGCGAGGGCGGTGCACCGAATGCACCGGGCCGCCTGGATGAGCCCTCGCCATTCCCCGATTCCGCAGATTTTTTGTATTGACAGATTGCCCGGCGACACCGTTCCAAGGGCCACAAAAGGAGCTTCCAAATGAGCATCGAAATGATCGAAGTTGAAGAATTCAACCAGGGCACCCAGATCAAGGTCATCGGCGTGGGCGGCGGCGGCGGCAACGCGGTCGAGCACATGATCTCGCGCAGCGTGCAGGGCGTGGAATTCATCTGCGCCAACACCGATGCGCAATCGCTCTCGCGCAGCGCCGCGCACAAGACCATCCAGCTCGGCACCAGCGGCCTGGGCGCGGGCAGCAAGCCCGAGAAAGGCCGCGACGCGGCCGAAGTCGCGGTGGACGACATCCGCGAAGCCATCGCTGGCGCGCACATGCTGTTCATCACCGCCGGCATGGGCGGCGGCACCGGCACCGGCGCGGCTCCCGTGATCGCCCGCGTGGCCAAGGAAATGGGCATCCTCACCGTCGGCGTGGTCACCAAGCCGTTCGACTGGGAAGGTGGCCGCCGCATGACCAACGCCGACAGCGGCCTGGCCGAGCTCGAAGCCAACGTGGATTCGCTGATCGTGGTGCTGAACGAGAAGCTGCTGGAAGTGCTGGGTGACGACGTCACGCAGGACGAGGCCTTCGCCCACGCCAACGACGTGCTCAAGAACGCCGTGGGTGGCATTGCCGAGATCATCAACGAGTACGGCAACGTGAACGTCGACTTCGAGGACGTGCGCACCGTGATGGGCGAGCCTGGGAAGGCGATGATGGGCACGGCCGTGGCCGCCGGCCCGGATCGCGCGCGCATCGCCGCCGAGCAGGCCGTGGCCTGCCCGCTGCTGGAAGGCATCGACCTGTCGGGTGCCAAGGGCGTGCTGGTGCTGGTGACGGCGGCCAAGGGTTCGCTCAAGCTGTCGGAGTCCAAGCTGGCGATGAACACGATCCGCGCCTACGCTTCGCCGGAAGCGCACGTGATCTACGGTGCCGCTTACGACGACGCCCTGGGCGACGAGATGCGCGTGACGGTGGTGGCGACGGGCCTGTCGCGCCAGGGTGTGCGCCGCACGGCGCCTCCGCTGCAGGTGCTGCGCACCGGCACCGACAACGTGCCGTTCAATGTGCCGACCGTGAACGCCGCTGTGGGTGGCCCGGGTGCGGCTCAGCCGGACTACAACTCCATGGCGGTGCCAAGCGTCTGGCGCACCAACCGCACCCAGGCCGCAGCCAAGGTGGATGCGCTGGCTTCCGGTGGCATGGACGATTTCGAGATTCCTGCTTTCCTGCGCAAGCAGGCGGACTGAGTCTCCTCCCGGGGCTTGCTTGCCTGCACTTCGCGGGCTCGTGGACCCCGGGCGCTCTGCTCCGCGGGTGTCCCCCGGCGGCTGGTGCCGCCTCCTCCTTTACCCCGCTGCGCAGAACGCCCGGGTTCCACGAGCCGGAAGAGAAGATGGCATGCACACGGTTCTGCACCCAATAGGTCAGCGGTGATCGGGGTGGCCGGCGCAGCGGGGTAAAGGAGGAGCCCGTGGCGCAGCCACGGGCGGGGGACACCCGCGGAGCCGGCCACCCCGGTCGCCGCTGACCGTCTCAGCCGGAGAAAAAGAAAAAAGCCTTCCTATCAAGGCCATCAGCTTTCTAAACCATGTTCTGGCGCCCGGAAAACTACAATTCAAGGATGCTTGCCCAACGCACCCTCAAATCCCTGACCAAGGCCGTCGGTGTCGGCCTGCACAGCGGTCAGCGGGTGGAGCTGACGCTGCGGCCGGCCGCGCCTGACACGGGCATCGTGTTCCGCCGGGTGGACCTGTCCGCGCCGGTGGAGATCCCGGTCAACGCCGGGGCGGTGTCCGACACCCGCCTGGCCTCTACCATCTCCAACGGCGGCGTCAAGGTGCACACCATCGAGCACCTCATGAGTGCCTGCGCCGGCCTCGGCCTGGACAACCTGTACGTCGACATCACGGCCGAAGAAGTGCCCATCCTCGACGGCTCCTCGGCCTCCTTCGTCTACCTGTTGCAAAGCGCTGGCATCGTGATGCAGAGCGCGCCCAAGCGGTTCATCCGCGTCACCAAACCGGTGGAAGTGCGCGAAGGCGAGGGCCGCACGCTCAAGTGGGCGCGGCTTGACCCCTTCCACGGCTACAAGCTGGCATTCGAGATCGAGTTCAACCACCCGGCGGTGAACTCCACCGGCCAGCGCGTGGAGTTCGACTTCGGCAGCGGCCAGTACGCGCGCGAGATCGCCCGCGCCCGCACCTTCGGTTTCACGCGCGACGTGGAAATGATGCGCTCCAACGGCCTGGCCATGGGCGGCGGGCTGGACAACGCCATCGTGATGGACGACGTGAAAGTGCTCAACGCCGACGGCCTGCGCTACCAGGACGAGTTCGTCAAGCACAAGATCCTCGACGCCATGGGCGACCTCTACATCGTGGGCAAACCGCTGCTGGCCGCCTACAGCGCCTTCCGCAGCGGCCACGCGATGAACAACCAGCTGCTGCGCGCCCTGCTGGGCCAGCCCGACGCCTACGAGATCGTGAGCTTCGAACACGAGCGCGAGGCCCCGCGCGGCTTCGCCCAGCTCGCACCGGCCTGGTAAGCTCCACCGCCACCTCCCATGCTGCTGTTCCGCTGGACCGTGATGCTGCTGCTGGCAGCCGGCGTGTGTTTTGCCTTCTACATCGGCACCGGCCAGGCGCGTTACCGCACCTGGGGCATCGTGATCCTGAAGTGGACCGTCATCGCGGCCCTGGGCTTCTTCGGCGTCCTCGTGCTGGAGCGCCTGCTCTAACCAGATCGCCGTTCAGTCAATGCGATGGCGGCTCGGTCACCGGCCGCACGAAGGCGCTGAAGAGCTGCAGCTCGCTGGTGTGGATCAGGCCGATCTTCATCTCCACCTCCATCTCGCGACCCTGCCGGTCCACCACCGTGCGCCGCAGCAACCGGCCCGTGAACGGCGCCTTGCCGGTGGTGTGGAAATGCGCCAACGCCTTCACGAAAGCGATGTGGTATCGCTCGGGCAGGATGGTGTCGGCCAGCGATTCGCCGCGCACCTCCTGGCGCTTCCAGCCAAACAGTGTTTCGGCCGCGGCGTTCCAGTCGGTGATGCAACCGTCGAAATCGATGCCGATGAAGGCTTCCTGCGCGCTGTCGATCACGGTCTGCACACGCTCTTCGTTGGCGCGCAGGTCGTCCACCGTCTCGCGCAGTTCGGCGGTGCGCTCGCTCACGCGCCGCTCCAGCGCGGCATGGTTCTGGCGCAGCTCGGCTTCGTTGGTCTGCAGGCTTTTCACCAGCGAGTTGAAGGCGTTGCCGAGCATCGCGACTTCGCGGTAGGCCGCGGTGGTGGGCGCTTTCACCGCGTACCCGGCCTCGATGCCGCGTGCCACGTCGGTCAGGTCGAGCAGGGGCCGCGTGATCAGGCGCGCCACCAGCCAGCCCAGCAGGGAGAACAGCAGTGCCGCCGCGATGCCGCCGAGCAGCATGCGCCGGTGCAACTGGTTCACCGGGGCGTAGGCTTGGTCCAGCGTCTGCCGCACGAGCACGCGCCAGCCCAGGCCGGCGTAGGTGTCGAAGCCGTTGTCGCGCGTGTGGCCCACGAGGTAGCGCTGGCCATCGGGCCAGGTTTCCGTCGCATGGCCTGATTCGCCGCGCCCTGCGGCTTCCACGCTCGGCACCTTCAGCACCGTGCCTTGCAGGTCCTTGGGACCGAGCAGCACCGCGCCGGTTGTCGAGACGATCAACAGGTCGACGCTGCGGTGGCGGCTCACGGGGGTGAAGATCGCGTCCTGGATCTCGCTGGCCCAGTTCCACGACAGGTGCACGCCCAGCACGCCCGTGGTCTGGCCGGCCGCATCGGTCAAGGGAAAGGCGATGTCGACGAAGCGCATCGGCGCGCTGCCCGAGCTGCCTTCCAGCTGGACCAGCGGCAGGGCATCGTGCACGTCGCCCAGGGGCTGGCCATCCAAGGCGTTGCGAAACCAAGGTTGCGCCGACACATCCACCCCTTCGAGCATGCCGCGCGTGGCGGTGCGCACCACGCCCGAGGTGTCGGTCACGCCGATCCAGGCATAGTGCGGGTAACTGGTCTGAAGGGCTTCGATCTCCCGGCGAATGGTGTCGATGTCGGTTTGGCCGCTCAGGCGCTGGGCGATCAGGCGCACCTCGCGGTAGCGCGCGAACATGGCGCGGTCCAGCCGGCTTGCAGTCTGCTGCGCCAGCTCGGTCAGGTTGGCGCCGATGGCTTCGCGCACCTGGTTGCTCGCGGCGCGGTCGCTGAACAGCGTCAGGCTCAAGGTGAGCAACAGCGACAGGACCGTGAACGCAATGGCGAGCCAGGCCCCCAGGCTCAAACGGCGCAATGGCGAAGAACCCTCCACGCCCATCAGTACACCCGGCCTGCCTTGTAAGTGGCGTGGGTGCGTGCCTGTTGGGTGGAGACCTTGTTGATCGCCGCCAGGGTGCGGCTCACCTGGGCGTGGGTGATGGCCAGGCCGAGCGCGTCGGCGGCGTCCTTGCCGGGCAGGCCGGGCAGGCGCAGCAAGCGCTTGACCATTTCCTGCATTTGCGGTTTGCCGGCCCGGCCGTTGCCGGCCACGGCTTTCTTCAACTGCAGCGCGGTGTACTCGGCCACCTCCAGCTTGTTGGCCACGAGGGCCGTGAGGCAGGCACCGCGTGCCTGGCCCAGCAGCAACGTGGCCTGGGGGTTGACGTTGACGAACACGATTTCACAGACCGACATCTGGGGCTGGTAGCGCGCCACCACCTCGGTGATGCCATCGAACAGGATCTTGAGCCGCTCGGGCAGCAGGGCGCCGTCCTTCGGGCTGGTCTGGATGGTGCCGCTGGCCACGTAGTGCAGGGCAGCGCCTTCGGTGTCGATCACGCCGAAGCCGGTGCACTGCAGGCCGGGGTCGATGCCGAGGATGCGCATGGTGGAAGGTCTCAAAGGTCGAAGGTCCAGCGCACCGAATGGAAGAACACGGGCGCGGCGAAGCACAGGGCGTCCACGCGGTCGAGCAGGCCGCTCGCACCGGTGACCGAGCGGCCCGCGAGGCCCCAGTGGGTCACGCCGCGGTCGCGCTTGATGGCCTTCATGACCAGGTGGCCGAAGCTGCCGGCCACACAGGCCACCAGGGCCATGGCCAGCGCGGGCAGGGGCTTGAAGGGCGTGAAGCCGGAGAGCACGGCGCCCAGCAGGCCGCCGGCGAGCAGCCCCAGGGCCCAGCTGCGCCAGTGGAAGCTGCCGCTGATGGCGGGTGCCACCGGCCGGCGCAGGCCGCGCGCGGCCAGGTGCTGCACCAGCATGCAGGTCTGCACCACCAGCACCAGGAAGAACACCAGGAACGCGGTCTTGCCGACGAAGCCGGGGAAGTTGAGCAGCAGCAGGGCGGGCACGTGGCTCATGCCGTACACGCAGACCATGATGCCCCACTGCAGCTTGGCGTTGCGCTCCAGGAAGCGCTGCGGGTCGTTGCCCAGCGCGCTCACCGCGGGAATGGCGAGGAACACGTAGACCGGGATGAACACGGTGAACAGGTTGAAGCGCTCGGTCCAGACCAGCGCGTACTGGAGCGGCAGCACGATGAAGAAGGCCAGCACCAGGCTGCGGTGGTCGCTTCGGTGGGTGGGCGAGAGGCTGATGAACTCGCGCAGGATGAAGAACGAGACCAGGCCGAACAGCACGATGGCGAAGCCTTCGCCCATGACCCAGCCGACCCAGAACACCAGCATCATCATCCAGGAACTGCGCAGCAGCACCTGGTTGTCCTGCAGGCGCAGGGCGCGCTCGCCGCTGGCGTCGTCGTCGCCCGCGCGGCGCTCCCGCAGTGACAGCAGCACGCCCACGCCGCTGGCGATCAGCAGCAGGCCGAACAGCACCACGAAGACGAGGCTGACCTGCTGGTCGGGGGTGAGGCTGCGCAGGAAGGAGGTCATGGGGTCAGACGTCTCTCAAGGCCATGACGGCCTCGCGCGCCCGTTTCAGGAAATCGGCGCGAGGCTCCTCGGCGCCCAGCACCAGCGGTTCGCCGAAGGTCACCGAGCACAGCACCGGCACCGGCACCACCTCGCCCTTGGGGATCACGCGCTGCACGTTGTGGATCCAGGCCGGCACCAGCACCACGCCGGGAAAGCGCTGCGCCAGGTTGTACAGGCCCGACTTGAAGGGCTGCGGATCTTCCTCATGGCCGCGCGTGCCCTCGGGAAAAAGGATCAGCGAGTCGCCGCTCTCCAGCGCCTGCACCAGCGGCGCCAGCGGATCTTCGTCGCCCTTGCGTTCGCGCTCCACGTACACGGCGTTGAACACCTCGGTGGTGATCCAGCGCTTGAAGTTCGACGCGGTCCAGTAGTCCTTGGCCGCGATCGGGCGCGTGATGCTGCGCAGCTCCTGTGGCAGCGCGGCCCAGATCAGCACGAGGTCGGCATGGCTCTGGTGGTTGGCGAAGTAGATGCGCTGCTCGGCCTTGGGCGGGCAGCCGTACCAGCGCGCCTGCGCGCCGGTGAGCAGGCGCACGAGACCCAGCAGGAATACGCTCATGACGGAGGCAGGAAGCTTCATGGATAGCTTTGCGAGCGAGGTGCCACGTCCAGAGACGCCACGGAACGGGCTTTGCCCGGCCGCAGGCGTCGTCCCCCTTTGGGGGGGAGCCGCGAAGTGGCGCAGGGGGGGCTCATGGCAATGCCACCCCGCCCATGCGGGCCACGATGGTGCCGGTGCGCCTGGCCAGGTAGGCCGAGCCCTGTCGCGTTTCGAAGAACTTGGGCGAGGGCAGCATCACCGCGAGCCGAGCAGCCTCGTGCGGGCTGAGTTTGCCGGCTGGCTTGTTGAAGTAGCGCTGCGAGGCGGCCTCGGCGCCGAAGATGCCCTCGCCCCACTCCACGCTGTTGAGGTAGATCTCCAGGATGCGGCGCTTGTCCAGCAGGGCTTCGAGCATCAGCGTGAGCACCAGCTCCTGGCCCTTGCGCAGCAGCTGGCGTTCGCCGGAGAGCAGCAGGTTTTTCGCAAGTTGCTGCGTGATGGTGGAGCCGCCGACCACCTTGGGCTCGCGCGCGGGCTGGGCGGGCTGGCGCGCGGCGCGCTTTTCGGCCAGCTGCTGGCGGCGCTCGTTCTTCTGCCAGGCGCCTTCTATCGCGCCCCAGTCCACGCCCCGGTGGTCGGTGAAGCCGGCGTCTTCGGAGGCGATCACCGCGCGCTTGAGGTGCGGGCTGATCTGGGCGTCGGGCACCCAGTGGTGCGACCAGCGCCAATCCTTGTCGCTCTGCAGGCTGGCGCCCGCGATGCGCCAGGCCTCGGAGCGCATGAAGGCGGTGCTGGTGGGATCGACCGCAACCATGAGCGCGATGCGCGCCAGAAAGAACAGCTGCAGGGCCAGCCCGGCGAGGACCAGCCACAGCAACCAGCGTCCGAGGGACCTCATGCGGCGTGGACCTATTGCCCGGAGAGCTGGGTCTGCAGCGTCTCGTCGCGCGTGAAGCGGAAGCGCGAGACGACCACGATCTGGTCGGCCTGGCGGCGCATGGCTTCGTTGAAGCGGCCGAACGAGAGGCTGCGCACGATGGCCTGGGCGCGGCGGTCGAGCTGGCTGATGCCCGAGGGCTGCACCACCTCGGTATCGAGCACGGCGCCGTTGTGGTTGACCGTGATGGTCATGGTGAGTTCGCCGTAGAGCTTGCGGCCGCCGACTTCGGGGAAGTTGGTGGTGCCCCGGTCCTCGATCTTGCGGCGCAGCTCGTCGTAGTAGATGGCGTAGACCGCCTCGCGCGTGGCCGGGCTGATGTAGCGCTTCTTGGGCCGCGCGTTTTCTTCGTTGATGCGCTTTTCGATCTCGGCCAGGATCTTCACCAGCGCGCGGCGCTTCTGCTCGCGCTCCGACGAGGCCTGGCTGGGGTTGACCGACTCAGGGTCGGGCGGCGGCATCTTGGCGAGCTCGCGGCGCACCTGGGCCAGCAGGCGGTTCTGCTGCTCACGCAGCATCTCGATGGTGCGCTCGTCTTCTTCGTGCGCGTCGCCGATGCGGGCCACTGTGGTGGGAGGCAGGGGCGAGGTGGCGCGGCCGCGTTCGGCCTCGCCACCGCCGGCCAGCGAGGTCTGCGCGATGGCCGTGGCCTTGTCGGGCCGCTCGTTGCCGCGCGCATTGACGAGGATGACTTCCAGCGGTGTGTCCTGGAACACGCGGTTGAAGCGCTCGGGGTCCACGAAGCGCACCGTGAGCAGCGCGGCGTGCACGGCCACCGACACCCCCAGCGCCAGTTGCAGCGTGCTCAGCTTCTTGAAAAAGGACAGGGCGGACGGCTTCACGCGGGCATTATCCGTGCTGGGCGTCGCCTGGGCCTCAATCCCCTGCCGGGCCGGGCGTTTGGGGGGGCTGGGCGGCGCTTTCGCCCTCGGTTTCGCTGACGTCGATGGCCAGGGCCAGCGGCGCGGCCAGGGCCTCCTCTTCCTCGGTGTCGTCGCCTGCGGTCTCGCCCACGTCGTCCACCGGCAGGTCCAGCCGCTCGGTGACGGTGCCGTGGATGTCGAGCGTGATGTCGTCGATCTCACCCAGCTTCACGCGCACGTGCGCGCCGCGCGGCAGGCCTTCGGCGCCCAGCACCGGCAGCACCAGGGGCAGGGTGTCGGCGCGCACCAGGTTGTCCTTGATCAGGGTGGCGGTGAGCTCGGTGATGCCTTCCTGCCGCAGGTACTGCAGCGTCCAGTAGCGCTCCATGCCGTTCTGGAAGCCGTTGTACGCCGTGTAGGCGGCGTCGAAGGCGCTGATGATGGAGAACAGGTTGGCGTCCTTGGGCTTGAACGGCGCGGCCAGTGCGGCGGTCTTGCCGTGGCGCGCGCAGGCGATGATCTGCCACTGGTTGACGAGGTCCACGTAGCGGCGCAGGGGCGAGGTGCTCCAGGCGTAGCTCTTGACGCCGATGCCCGCGTGCGGCTGCGCCTTGGTGCCCATGCGCACCTTGACGCCGGGCTGCAGGCTGGCCTGGCTGCGGTAGATGCCGGGCACGCCGCAGTCGGCCAGCCAGCTGCCCCAGGTGCTGTTGGCCAGGATCATGGCCTCGGCCACCATCAGGTCCAGCGGGGCACCGCGTTGGCGCGTGCCGATGACCACGCGCTCGTCGCCCTGCGGTTCGTCGCCGCTCACGCCTTCGAGGCGGAAGGTGTAGTCCGGGCGGGTGAAGTTCTCGGGTTTGCCGCGCACGACTTCGCGCTGCGCCTTGAGGTGCAGGGCCAGGCGGAACAGGAAACCCAGCGACGGTTGGAGGGCCGCGATCTCGGTGGGCACATCGGTCGTCGGCGCCTCGCCCGCGAGCCAGGCTTCGGTGATCAGCGTGTCGAGCTGGTCGTGTCGCAGGTTGAGCGCGATCGGCACGCGCTCCAGCGCGGTGCGGCTGCCGGTGACGGCCAGGGTGGCCTCGTCGAAGCTGACGTACAGGGACACGGCGGGGCAGTCGCGCCCGGCCATGAGCGTGTAGGCCTGCACCACCTCGTCGGGCAGCATGGTGAGCTTGTGGCCCGGCATGTAGACGGTGGACAGGCGCGTGCGCGCCACCTGGTCGATGGGGCCTTCCGGCGCCACGGCCAGGCCGGGTGCCGCGATGTGGATGCCCAGCGTGACGCTGCCGCTGCCCAGGCCTTGCAGCGAAAGCGCGTCGTCGATCTCGGTGGTCTGCGAATCGTCGATGGAGAAGGCCTGCACCGGCGCCAGGGGCAGCTCGTCGGCGATGACCGGGGCCTGCAGCGGGGGGAAGCCCGTGCCCTTGGGGAACTGGTCGAACAGGAAGCGCTGCCAGTGGAACTGGTAGGCGCTGCTGATGGCGCCCGCGTTCTGCAGCAGGGTGAGTGGCGCGGTGTGGCTGGTGCGCGCGGCTTCCACCACGGCCTTGTACTCGGGCGCGTTCTTGTCCGGCCGGAACAGCAGTTTGTACAGCTGTTGGCGCACTGGTGCCGGGCAGCTGCCGCCGGCGAGCTCGGCCGCCCAGGCCTCAATCTGCGCCTGCACCTGCTTCTTCTTCTCGATCGCGGCCAGGGCCTGCGCGAGGATATCGGCCGGCGCCTTCTTGTAACGGCCCTTGCCAGCGCGGCGGAAGTAGTGCGGCGCACCTTGCAGGCAGAGGAGCGCGGCCACCTGTTCGGTGATGCCCGCCTTGTCGCTGAAATACTCGTGGGCCAGGTCCGCGAAACCGAACTCGTCCTCGGGCGCGAATTCGTAGGCCAGCTCCAGCTCCATGGTCTCCGCCAGGGCGGTGGCCGCGGGCATCAGCTGGCTGGGGGCGGGTTTTTCGAAGCGCAGCAAGGCATTGGCCGCCTTGACCTTGACGCGTTTGCCGGATTCGAGCTCGACTTGCAGGGAACTTTCGGCCTCGGACAGGAGGCGGCCGGTCAACAGCTTGCCGGCTTCATCAAACAGGATGTGCATGGGCGGGATTGTCCCATGGGGGCGTGGCACGCCGCCGGGCCGTTCCCAAGGCGGGCCAACACCCCCGGGGGGGCAGCGACCCGCGCAGCGGCGGAGCGTGGGGGCGGGTCTACAGGTCCAGGAAATGGAACAGGTCGTCGATGTGGTCGTCGAAGTCGCTGATGGCGTGGTCGCCGCCCTCCAGCAGGCGGGTCGTGCCCCC
Organism: Hydrogenophaga sp. FG152; assembly: GCF_057809615.1. Taxonomy (NCBI): domain Bacteria; kingdom Pseudomonadati; phylum Pseudomonadota; class Betaproteobacteria; order Burkholderiales; family Comamonadaceae; genus Hydrogenophaga; species Hydrogenophaga sp. FG152. The sequence goes on from NZ_JBMDKH010000002.1 coordinate 245,788, forward strand.
TGCGCAGAACGCCTGCATTTCGCGCCAGTCCAGCACCTCGTCGCCTTTGGCCACGATGGCGAACTGGCGCCCCGGCGTGGCCGGGTGCAAGGGAGCCAGGCGGGCGATGTCGTCCTGCTGTTGCTGAAGCTCTCCCATGAAGGCCGCATCGACGACGAAGCGCGCCTGCGGGTCGTGCCAGGCGGTCTGTTCTCCGATGTATTTCACCAGGTCGCGCGCGGGAAACACCGCCGGGTTGAGCAGCACCGTGCGGCGGCAGCCGCTCTGCAGCGCCAGCCAGCGCGCGTAGAACCCGCCCAGCGACGAGCCGACCACGCCCATGGTCGCGCGCGGCCAGTCCTGCACGCCGCGCACCACCATGTCCATGGCTTCGCGCGGGGAGGGCGGCAGTTGAGGGCACCACCAGACCACCTGCGGGTGCCGCGCCTGCACGCGCGCGGCGACCTTCTGCGCCTTCATCGATTGCGGCGACGAACGAAAACCATGCAGGTACAACAGGTGGGTGGTGGGGGATGTCATGAGCGAAGGATAATCGGGGTCCAACATGGCCGCCGTCTTCGACAAACCCACCCTGCTGCAGCGCATCGCCCCTATTTTTCAGGGCTTTGACGGCTGGCTGCTGTTCGCCATCCTGCTGATGGCCGGCGCCGGCCTGATCACCATGTATTCGGTGGGCTTCGACCACGGCACCCGCTTCGCCGCCCACAGCCGCAACATGCTGCTGGCCGTGGGGCTGATGTTCTTCGTGTCGCAGGTACCGCCGCACCGGCTGATGACGCTGGCCGTGCCGCTGTACACCCTGGGTGTGATGCTGTTGCTGGGCGTGGAGCTGTTCGGCATCATGCGCAAGGGGTCGCAGCGCTGGCTGGACATCGGTGTCACCGTCATCCAGCCCAGCGAACTCATGAAAATCGCCATGCCGCTGATGCTGGCCTGGTGGTTCCACCGTCGGGAAGGCCAGCTCAAGCCGCTGGATTTCGTGGCGGCCGGCATCCTGCTCATCATTCCGGTGGCGCTCATCCTCAAGCAGCCCGACCTGGGCACCTCGCTGCTGGTGATGTCGTCCGGCCTGGCCGTCATCTTCTTCGCCGGTCTGAGCTGGAAGCTGATCCTGCCGCCGGTGCTGCTGGGCGTGATCGGCGTGGTGACGCTGATCGCCATGGAGCCGCAGATGTGCGCGCCGGGCGTGGACTGGCAGATCCTGCACGAGTACCAGCGCCAGCGCGTGTGCACGCTGCTCGATCCCTCGAAAGACCCCTTGGGCAAGGGTTTTCACATCATCCAGGGCATGATCGCCATCGGCTCGGGTGGCATCTGGGGCAAGGGCTTCATGCAGGGCACGCAGACCCACCTGGAGTTCATCCCCGAGCGCACCACCGACTTCATTTACGCCGCCTTTTCCGAGGAATTCGGCCTCATGGGCGTGCTGGGCCTCATGTCCGGCTTCATCTTCCTCATCGTTCGCGGTCTGCTGATCGCGGTGGAGGCGCCGACCCAGTTTTCCCGGCTGGTGGCGGCCGCGGTCACGCTCAACGTGTTCGTCTATGCCTTCGTCAACATGGGCATGGTCAGCGGCATCCTGCCCGTGGTGGGCGTGCCGCTGCCTTTCGTGAGCTATGGCGGCACGGCCATGGTGACGCTGGGTGTCGGCCTGGGCATCCTGATGTCGATCGCCAAGTCCAAGCGCCTGATGCAGTCCTAGAGACCCTGACAGCCGTGCGCGGCATCGGGGTTCTTACAATGGGCCGATGATTTCACGCGAACCCACCCTGGCCCGTCTGGCCACCGCCCAAAGCCTGTTGCTCGAACCGTTCGGGCTGAGCCCCACGCACCTGCAGCGTGCGCTCGGCGAGATCATGTCGCACGGCGTGGACGACGCCGACCTGTATTTCCAGACCACGCGCAGCGAAGGCTGGAGCCTGGAAGAGGGCATCGTCAAGACCGGCAGCTTCAGCATCGACCAGGGCGTCGGCGTGCGCGCGGTCAGCGGTGAAAAGACGGCGTTCGCCTATTCCGACGACCTGTCCTGGGATTCGCTGATCGACGCGGCCCACACGGTGCGCTCGATTTCGGCGCAGGGCCAGGGCCGCAAGGTGCGCGTGCCGGCGGTGAAAGTGCCCAAGTCGCGTTCGCTGTACCCGGGCCTGGACCCGATCGCCACGCTCGACAGCACCGCCAAGGTCGCGCTGCTGGAAAAGGTGGAGCGCATGGCCAAGGCCAAGGACCCGCGCGTGAAGCAGGTCATGGCCGGCCTGGCGAGCGAATACGACGTGGTGCTGGTGGCGCGCGCCGACGGCACCCTGGCGGCCGACGTGCGCCCGCTGATCCGCCTGTCGGTGACGGTGATCGCCGAGCAGTCGGGCCGGCGCGAAGCCGGTTCGTCCGGCGGCGGCGGCCGTTTCGGCCTGGCCTATTTCGACGACGCGATGGTGCAGTCCTACGTGGACGAGGCCGTGTCCTACGCGCTGACCAACCTCGACGCACGCCCTGCACCGGCCGGCGAGATGGTGGTGGTGCTGGGCTCGGGCTGGCCCGGCATCCTGCTGCACGAGGCGGTGGGCCACGGGCTGGAAGGCGACTTCAACCGCAAGGGTTCCAGCGCTTTCGCCGGCCGCATCGGCCAGCGCGTGGCCGCCAAGGGCGTGACCGTGCTCGACGACGGCACGATCGCCGACCGCCGGGGCTCGCTCAACGTCGACGACGAGGGCCACACCTCGCAGCGCAATGTGCTGATCGAAGACGGCATTCTGCGCGGCTACATCCAGGACGCGATGAACGCGCGCCTGATGGGCGTGAAGCCCACCGGCAATGGCCGTCGCGAGAGCTACGCCCACGTGCCCATGCCCCGCATGACCAACACCTACATGCTGGGAGGCGACAAGGCGCCCGAGGAAATCGTGGCCAGCATCAAGAAAGGCCTGTACGCCACCAACTTCGGCGGTGGCCAGGTCGACATCACCAGCGGCAAGTTCGTGTTCTCGGCCAGCCAGGCCTACTGGGTGGAGAACGGCCAGATCCAGTACCCGGTGAAGGGCGCCACGCTGGTGGGCAACGGCCCGGACGCGCTGACCCGCGTGAGCATGATCGGCAACGACATGAAGCTCGACAGCGGCGTGGGCACCTGCGGCAAGGAAGGCCAGAGCGTGCCGGTGGGCGTGGGCCAGCCGACGTTGCGCATCGATGGGCTGACGGTCGGCGGCACCGCTTGACTCGGCGTTTTCAATTGCCTGTGCTACATTTCGAACCCATGTCTTCGCGCTTCGCCTTTTTTGCCTTTTATTTTTGGTTCTCAGTCCCCGGCGGACGAGAGGCGAAGCTGTAAGCGCATCACCGAATCTCGACACAACCGCCGGAGCTCCAAGCCCGGCGGTTTTTTTTCGCCCCTTCGAACCGTTTTTTGATTCAACCCCACTCAGGAGCCCCGTGATGACTGCCAAGAACGCCCCCGCCAGCAGCGATGCCTGGCATGCCCGTCCTGTCGACAAAACCAGCCAGACCGACGACGAACGCATCAAGGACATCACCGTGCTGCCCCCTCCTGAACACCTGATCCGCTTCTTCCCCATCGGCGGCACGCCGGTGGAAGCGCTCATCAGCCAGACCCGCCAGCGCATTCACCGCATCCTGCATGGGCAGGACGACCGTCTGCTGGTCGTGATCGGCCCGTGCTCCATCCACGATCCGGTCGCTGCGGTCGACTACGCGCGCCGCCTCAAGCCGCTGCGCGAGAAGTACGCCGACACGCTGGAGATCGTGATGCGGGTCTACTTCGAGAAGCCGCGCACCACCGTGGGCTGGAAGGGCCTGATCAACGACCCCTACCTGGACGAGAGCTACCGCATCGACGAAGGCCTGCGCATCGCGCGCCAGCTGCTGATCGAGATCAACCGCCTGGGCCTGCCCGCAGGCAGCGAGTTCCTCGACGTGATCTCGCCGCAGTACATCGGCGACCTGATCGCCTGGGGCGCCATTGGCGCGCGCACCACCGAAAGCCAGGTGCACCGCGAGCTGGCCTCGGGCCTGTCGGCGCCGATCGGCTTCAAGAACGGCACCGACGGCAACATCAAGATCGCCACGGACGCGATCCAGGCCGCCTCGCGCGGCCACCACTTCCTCTCGGTGCACAAGAACGGCCAGGTGGCGATCGTGCAGACCAATGGCAACAAGGACTGCCACGTGATCCTCCGCGGTGGCAAGGCGCCCAACTACGACGCGGCCAGCGTGGCCGCTTCGGTGAAGGAACTCGAAGCCGCCAAGCTGCCGCCGCGCCTGATGGTCGACTGCAGCCACGCCAACAGCAGCAAGCAGCACGAGAAGCAGCTCGAGGTGGCGCGCGACATCGCAGGCCAGATCGTCAGCGGCTCGCGCAGCATCTTCGGCGTGATGATCGAGAGCCACATCGAAGCCGGCGCTCAGAAGTTCACCCCGGGCAGGGACGAGGTGGGTGCGCTCAAGTACGGCCAGAGCATCACCGACGCCTGCCTGGGCTGGGGCGATTCGCTGCAGGCGCTCGAGGTCCTGTCGGCGGCGGTGCAGACCGCCCGCCACGCGCGGGGCTGATGCCGCCACGGGCTTTCACGGGGTGGATCGCGCACGGCGCGCGGTCCACAATGGGGCGAACCATCGATCAGGAGAACCCGACATGCGCAGCCAAGTCACCGTGAGCTGGGGCGGCACCGCCTCTTACCCGTTCGATCTCGAAGAGGTGCAGCCGATGCCGCACGACCATGCGCGCGCCTGGCTCGACGAACAGTTCACCACCCTGGGCTGTGACCCGATCCGGCCGACCGGCAAGGTGCTGACGGCCGACAAGATCCTGTGCGTGGCTGAAGCCGCTGGGGAGGGGCATTTCCGGGATGCGGCGCACCGCCCCTGGGCGGTGGCCTTTGCCCGCGCCGCGAGCGCGGCGCTGGCCAAACCGGTGGTGTCCATCGACGTGCCGAAGCACGTGCTGACGTACTGAGGGTCAGGCGGCCAGGGCCTTGAGCAGGCGGTCATGCACACCGCCGAAGCCGCCGTTGCTCATGCAGACGATGTGGTCGCCGGGCTGGGCGGCCGCCGTCACCTGGGCCACCAGTTCGTCGATGTTGCGACCGACCTGCGCTCGCGCACCCATGGGTGCCAGGGCTTCGGCCGCGTCCCAGTCCAGCCCGCCCGAGTGGCAGAACGCCAGGTCTGCCGCCTCAAGGCTCCAAGGCAGTTGGGACTTCATCGTGCCCAGCTTCATGGTGTTGCTGCGCGGTTCGAATACCGCCAGGATGCGACCACGTGGCTGGCCCAGCTTGCGTTGCAGGCCATCGAGCGTGGTGCGGATGGCGGTGGGGTGGTGCGCGAAGTCGTCGTAGACCGTGATCGCGCCGCCCGCGTGAGGCACCGTGCCCCGCACTTCCATGCGCCGGCGCACGTTCTCAAAGCTGCTCAAGGCGCGCGCGGCGTCCGCCGGGGCCACACCCACATGCTCGGCCGCAGCGATGGCCGCCAGGCCGTTGAGTTGGTTGTGCACGCCGGTGAGTGCCCACTCCACTCGGCCGACTGGCTGGCCACGGTGCAACACGTCGAAGGCGTGGGGTTCGCCTTGGGCGGTGAAGTCACTCACCGCCGCACCGAAGCTGCGCAATTCGCTCCAGAGGCCCTTGTGCAGCACGCGCTCCAGGCTTTCTTCCAGGCCGTTGACGACCACACGGCCGTTGCCCGGCACGGTGCGGATGAGGTGGTGGAACTGGCGCTCGATCGCCGCGAGGTCGTCAAAAATGTCGGCGTGGTCGAACTCGAGGTTGTTCAGGATCGCGGTGCGGGGTCGGTAGTGCACGAACTTGCTGCGCTTGTCGAAGAACGCGGTGTCGTACTCGTCGGCTTCGATGGTGAAGGTCTTGCCCTGGCCCAGGCGGGCCGACACACCGAAGTTCATCGGCACGCCACCAATCAGAAAGCCGGGCTGCAGGCCGTTGGCCTCCAGGATCCAGGTCAGCATGCCCGTGGTGGTCGTCTTGCCGTGCGTGCCCGCGACGGCCAGCACATGGCGGCCCTGCAGCACGTGTTCGGCCAGCCACTGGGGCCCGCTGGTGTAGGCCGCGCCGCTGTCCATGATGGCTTCCATCAGCGGGAACTTGGGTGTGCCATCCGCCGTGCGGGCCCGGCTGACCACGTTGCCGACCACGAACACGTCGGGTTGCAGGGCCAGCTGGTCGGCGCCGAAGCCTTCGATGAGGTCGATGCCCAGCGCCCTCAACTGGTCGCTCATGGGGGGATAGACGCCGGCATCGCAGCCGGTCACGCGGTGGCCGGCTTCGCGGGCCAGGGCAGCGAGACCGCCCATGAAGGTGCCGCAGATGCCCAGAATATGAATGTGCATCCCGGGATTCTAGGCGGCGCACCCACCGCGTTTGCGGGTATGGGCCGCGCGCACCCAGGGTGCCGCCGCCAGCGGGCACAATCTGCCCATGGATGCCAGCCGAGACGACACCGCCCAAGAAATCGCCGCCGTGGCCGCCCGACTGGTGGTCGAGGAGGGCCTTGAATATGTCGCGGCCAAGCGCCGCGCGGTCAAGCAGCTGGGCTTGCCGGCGCGCACGCCCCTGCCCGACAACGCGATGCTGGATGCCGCGGTGCGCGGGGACATCGCCGTGTTCTGCCCGGAAACCCAGGCTGTCGAGTTGCGCGCGCTGCGCGAACTCGCCTTGCTCTGGATGGACCGCCTGCAGGCCTTTCGCCCCCACCTGGGCGGCGCCGTCTGGCACGGCACGGCCACCCGGCACAGCGATATCTATCTTCAGCTGTTCTGCGAAGACCCCAAGGCGCCCGAATGGACGCTGCTCGACCACCGCGTGGAGTACCACCCGGGCACGGTCAACGGCTGGCGCGGCGAGCCGGTGGAGGCTTTGACGCTGCGCGTGCGCAGTGAGTCCTTGGGCCAGTGGGTGCTGGTGCATCTGATGGTGCACGACCTGGACGACCAGCGCGGCGCCCTCAAGCCCGACGCCCAGGGGCGCAAGCCGCGCGGTGACGCGGCGGCCTTGCGCCGCCTGCTGGCCGGGGAGGTGGCGGCATGAGCCTGCAACGAAGAACCCTCTGGATGGCTGGCGTGGCGGTGGTCGCTGGCGGTGCCGGGGCCTTGCTGGCCACGCGGCGCCTTCAACTCCAGCCGGTGATGGGCGAGGCCGAGGCCGCGTTCTGGGCCGGGTCGTTCGACGGACCGAGCGGTGAAGCCGTGCGCATGAGCGACTTCCGTGGCAAGCCCTTGCTGGTGAATTTCTGGGCGACGTGGTGCCCGCCGTGCGTGGAGGAACTGCCCATGCTGAACCAGTTTCACACCGCGCAGGCCGCCAAGGGCTGGCAGGTGCTGGGCCTGGCGGTCGATCAGCCCAGCGCGGTGCGCAGCTTCATGCAGAAGCTGCCGCTGAATTTCCCAGTGGGCATGGCAGGCTTCGCGGGCACGGAACTCAGCCGCAGCCTGGGCAACGCCACCGGGGCATTGCCCTTCAGCGTGGTGTTCGGGGCCGACGGGGCGCTGCTGCACCGGAAGCTCGGCAAGGTGTCGGAGACCGATCTGGCGCAGTGGGCCGAGTTGGGTTGACCTTTCGTCAACCCACTCGAACTCGACGAGAAAAAGAGGTAAATTCGTCGTTTTCACAAAAATGACTCTGTGAGTCACCCCTTGCCCCGGGTCGAAAACCCTCCAACGGGCGAGGTCGGGAAGCCGGTCCATTCGTGTACACTGCGGCACCCCGGCGGGTTGGTCAGCTTTCATTTCGTTGAAATTGAGTGCTTTTAGATCAACTTGACCGAACTTCGTTGGAGAAATCATGGATTTGAGAAAACTGAAGACACTGATCGACCTTGTGTCCGAGTCGAACGTGTCCGAGCTGGAAATCACCGAGGCCGAAGGCAAGGTGCGCATCGTCAAGAGTGCGCCGGTCGTGGCCGCCGCGCCCGTGACCTACAGCATGGCCCCCGCACCCGTGTCTCCCCCCCTGGTGCCGGCCGTGGACGTGACGCCCGCCGCTCCGGTGGCCGCCGCCCCTGCCGTGCCGACCGGGCACACCGTCAAGTCGCCCATGGTGGGCACCTTCTACCGTGCGTCGAGCCCGGGTGCGAAGCCCTTCGTCGAGATCGGTGACACCATCAAGGAAGGCGAGACGATCTGCATCGTGGAAGCGATGAAGATCCTCAACGAGATCGAGGCCGACAAGTCCGGCACCGTGACCCAGATCCTGGTGGAGAACGGCCAGGCGGTGGAGTACGGACAGCCCATGTACGTGATCGAATAAAGAAGAAGGCCCCGAGCCCATGTTCAAGAAAATCCTGATTGCCAACCGGGGGGAGATCGCGCTGCGCATTCAGCGCGCCTGCCGGGAAATGGGCATCAAGGCGGTGATGGTTTATTCCGAGGCCGACCGCGACGCCAAGTACGTGCGTCTGGCTGACGAGGCGGTCTGCATCGGCCCGGCGCCGAGCGCCCAGAGTTACCTCAACATGCCGGCCATCATCTCGGCGGCTGAAGTGACCGACGCCGAAGCCATCCACCCCGGCTACGGTTTCCTGTCGGAAAACGCCGATTTCGCCGAGCGCGTCGAGAAGAGCGGCTTCACCTTCATCGGCCCCACGCCGGAGTCCATCCGCACGATGGGCGACAAGGTGTCGGCCAAGCAGGCCATGATCCGCGCGGGCGTGCCCTGCGTGCCGGGTTCCGAAGGCGCGCTGCCCGACGACCCCGTCGTGATCAAGCGCACCGCCAAGGCGGTGGGCTACCCGGTGATCATCAAGGCCGCCGGTGGCGGCGGTGGGCGCGGCATGCGCGTGGTGCACACCGAAGCGGCCCTGCTGCACGCGGTGCAGACCACCAAGGCGGAAGCCGGTGCGGCCTTTGGCAATCCCGAGGTCTACATGGAGAAATTTCTCCAGAACCCGCGCCACATCGAGATCCAGATCCTGGCCGACCAGCACCGCAACGCGGTGTACCTGGGCGAGCGCGACTGTTCCATGCAGCGCCGCCACCAGAAGGTGATCGAGGAAGCGCCTGCGCCCGGGATCCCGCGCCGCCTGATCGAAAAGATCGGGGAGCGATGCGCCGCGGCCTGCAAGAAGATTGGTTACCGGGGCGCCGGCACCTTCGAGTTCCTGTTCGAGAACGGTGAGTTCTACTTCATCGAAATGAACACCCGGGTGCAGGTCGAGCACCCGGTGACCGAGTGGATTTCGGGCGTGGACATCGTGCGCACCCAGATCGCGGTGGCCGCTGGCGAGAAGCTGCCGTTCACGCAACGCCAGATCGAGTTGCGGGGCCACGCCATCGAGTGCCGCATCAACGCCGAGGACGCCTACAAGTTCACCCCGTCGCCCGGTCGCATCACGACCTGGCACGCGCCGGGTGGCCCGGGTGTGCGCGTGGACTCTCACGTGTACACCAACTACTTCGTGCCGCCGAACTACGACTCGATGATCGGCAAGATCATCGTGCACGGCGACACGCGGGAGCAGGCCCTGGCGCGCATGCGCACGGCGCTGGCCGAGACCGTGATCGAAGGCATCAACACCAACATCCCGCTGCACCGCGAGCTGATGGTGGACGCGAACTTCGTGACCGGCGGCACCAACATCCACTACCTGGAAGAGTGGCTGTCTCAACGTGAGCGCTGAAGCCTTCCAACTGACCCAGCCACCGGCTGGGTCTCTTTTTGAGCTGGTGCTGCTGGTGCCCGAGTCAGCGGTGGACGACGTGGGCGATGCCCTGGTCGCGCTGGATGCGCTCAGCGTGTCGGTGGAAGACGCCGACGCGATGACCGACGCCGAATCGGCGCTGTTCGGCGAGCCTGGCATGCCGCCGCCCAAGGAGGGTTGGCAGCGCTCGCGCGTGGTGGCGCTGTTCCCCACCGACGCCGCGGCCCGCGACGCCGCGCAGCTGCTGGCGTTGCAGGACTTCTTTGCTGGTTGTGCGGTGCAGGGCGTGCGCCCGGTGCCCGATCAGGATTGGGTGCGGCTGACGCAGTCGCAATTCGAGCCGGTCGAGATCACGCCCAGCTTCTGGATCGTACCGACCTGGCACGAGCCACCCGCCGCCGCGCAACAGGTCATCCGGCTCGACCCCGGTCTGGCCTTTGGCACCGGCACCCACCCGACGACCCGCATGTGCCTGCGCTGGACCGCGCAACACGGACCTGTGGGGCCGCGTGTGCTGGACTACGGTTGTGGCTCGGGCATCCTGGCCATTGGTGCGGCCAAGTTCGGCGCGCGCGAGATCATCGCGGTGGACATTGACCCCGCGGCGGTGGAGTCCACCCGGCTCAATGCCGAGGCCAACCACGCGGTGCTGTCGGCCGGCTTGCCCGATCTGGCGCGGGGCGAACACGATCTGGTGCTGGCCAACATCCTGGCCACGCCCTTGAAAGTGCTCGCACCGTTGCTGTGTTCGCACGTGCGCCCGGGCGGCCGGTTGGTGCTCGCGGGCATTCTGGCGCGCCAGGCCGACGAGTTGATCGAAGCCTATGCGCCGTGGGTGGCGTTGCGGGTCAGCGACGAAGAGGATGGCTGGATCCTCATGACCGCCGTCAAGGCCTGAGGCTGCCTGTCGCGCCCGCGATAATCGGCGCATGAGTTTCACCACCCGTTGCCCCTCGTGCGGAACGATGTTCAAGGTCGTTGCCGACCAGCTGAAGATCTCCGAGGGCTGGGTGCGCTGTGGCCATTGCGCCGATGTGTTCGACGCCACGCTGTACCTGCAGCCGTGGATCCCTCCGGGCGAAGAAGGCACGCCCGACGATTTCGTGGCGGCGGCGCCTGCACCCGAACCCGCGCCGGCATCCGCGCAAGCGGCGTTCGATGCCGAACTGGAAGCGGAGCTGGAGGCCGAGTCTCTGCGGTCCGTGGAAACGGTCGAGGAATCTGCCGATGCGATGTGGGGCACCGAGGCCGCCGCGGACGAACGTGCCGTCGAGACCTTGCCGCCACCGATCATCGATGCCCCGCCCGCTCAGGCCCGGCCCGATGAGCAGGAGTCCGACTTCCACGCCGAACTGGAGCGCTTCGCTGCCGGCCTGGGCCGGTTGAAAGCCGATGGCGCTGCCGCCGATCCCACGGAACAGGTGGCGTCGGACGAAGAGGCGGTCGTGCTCCACGGCGATGCCATGCCCGATGCCCCCGGACCGCAGGACGTGGGTGACCTCGATGCTGATGGGCCGGACGCGCCCGAGCTGGTGCCCGGCTTCGTGAGGCAGGCGCAGCGGCAGGCCTTCTGGCAATCCCGCGGCATGCGCGCCGTGCTCTCTCTGCTGGCCACGGTTTTGGTGGTCGTGCTCGCCGGGCAATGGGCCCTGCAGGAGCGCGATCGATTGGCCGCCTGGCGTCCCGGCCTGCAGCCCTGGCTGCAGCGGGCGTGCGAACCCCTGGGTTGCGTGGTGGCGCCGGTGCGCCGCATCGACGCGATCGTCATCGACAGCACCTCGCTGGTGCGCCGGCTCGGCAACTTCTATTCCTTTGACCTCGTGCTCAAGAACACGGCCTCCATGGCGCTGGCTGTGCCCGCGCTGGAGCTGAGCCTGACCGACATCAGCGACCAGGTGATTTCGCGCCGCGTGTTCCTGCCCGAGGAATGGCCCGATGCCCCGGCACTGTTGCCGGCGAGCGGCTCGGTGAACGTGAGTTTTCGACTGTCACTCGCCCTGGGCGACGCCACGCCCATGGCGGGTTACCGCGCCCTGATTTTTTACCCTTGATCTGGAAGATTCTTCATGTCCATTCTGGTTTGCGGCTCGCTCGCCTTCGACACCATCATGACTTTCGAGGGCCGCTTTGCCGAGCAGATCCTTCCGAGCCAGCTGCACATTCTCAATGTGTCTTTCCTGGTGCCGGGTCTGCGCCGCGAGTACGGGGGCTGTGCCGGCAACATCGCGTACGGCCTGCGCCAGCTCGGTGCCGACGCCGTGCCGCTGGCCATGCTCGGCAACGACGGCGGCGAGTACCTCGATCGCCTGCGTGAACTGGGCGTGGACACGCGCCACGTGTCGTCCTCCGCCGAGAGCTACACCGCGCAGGCCATGATCATGACCGACCGCGACAACAACCAGATCACCGCCTTCCACCCCGGCGCGATGTCGACGGCGCACGACAACCCGGTGCCCCGGCGCGACGACCTCAAGGTGGCCATCATCTCCCCCGATGGCCGCGATGCGATGCTCACGCACGCGCGCCAGCTGCACGAGGCCGGTGTGCCCTTCGTGTTCGATCCCGGCCAGGGCCTGCCCATGTTCAATGGCGAAGAGCTGCGGCAGTTCATCGGGCTGGCCAGCTGGGTCACGCTCAACGATTACGAAGCCCAGATGCTGTGCGACCGCACCGGCCTCACGCTCGACGCCATCGCTGCGCAGGTGCGCGGCCTCATCGTGACGCTGGGAGCGGAAGGCTGTGACGTCTGGGATGGTGGCTCGGCCAAGGTGCGGGTAGCGGGCCTCCCGGCGACCACGGTGGTGGACCCCACGGGGTGTGGCGACGCGTTTCGCGCGGCCCTGTTGCATGGCCTGGAGCAGGGCTGGCCGCTGCAGCGCTGTGCCGAGTTGGGCAACCGCATGGGCGCGGTGAAAATCGCGAGCCGGGGCGGTCAGAACTACACGCTCTGAGCCGGGGCAACGGACATGAAAAAAGCCCGGCGCTTTCGCGCCGGGCTTGCAGGTCATCTCAACGAGAATCTCAGGGCTTGCTGGACGTGGGGAACGGCCACGCAGCCTGAGGGTTGAGCTTCGTCTGCGCCGCAGGAGCAGCAGGGGCCGCCGGCTTCTTGGCCGGCTCAGCTTTTTTTGCTGGGGCTGCCTTCTTCGCAGGGGCCTTCTTTGCAGGGGCCTTTTTCACAGCGGCTTTTTTGGCCGGCGCTTTCTTGGCTGCAACCTTTTTGGGAGCAGCTTTCTTGGCGACAACCTTCTTCGCCGGCGCTTTCTTGGCAGCGGCTTTCTTCGCCGGAGCCTTCTTGGCGACGACCTTCTTGGCCGCGGCCTTCTTCGCCGGTGCTGCCTTCTTCGCAGCAACCTTCTTCGCCGGTGCTGCCTTCTTGGCCGCAACCTTCTTCACGGCGGGCTTCTTGGCCGCGACCTTCTTGGCCGGAGCCTTCTTCGCCGGTGCTGCCTTCTTCGCAGCGGGTTTCTTGGCCGGAGCCTTCTTAGCCGGTGCGGCCTTCTTGGCCGGGGCTTTTTTTGCAGTTGCCATTGTTTTCTCCTTGATCAAGTTGCAAAGAGCACTTCAGCCAGCCTTGTTGCCGGTGAAGTGATTCAACGCCCTGGAGCCGTGTGGATGCATCCACGGCTGGCCCCAAGGTTTTGAATCCTGTGACAAAACCCTGCGCCCGGCGTCTGCGCGACGGTGACAGGGTTTTGATTGAGCGGAAATCATGTTGTTGGTCGGTATGGGCAATGCGGCTCCGGCTGCGTGGGCATCAATCCCAGGACAATGCCCCGCCGGTCTGGTATTCGATCACGCGCGTTTCGAAGAAATTGCGTTCCTTCTTGAGGTCGATCATCTCGCTCATCCAGGGGAACGGGTTCTCTTCGTTCGGGAACAGGGGTTCCAGGCCGATCTGCGTGGCCCGGCGGTTGGCAATGTAGCGCAGATAGCCCTTGAACATCGAGGCGTTCATGCCGAGCACGCCGCGCGGCATGGTGTCCTCGGCGTAGCGGTACTCGAGTTCGACGGCCTTGAGGAACAGCTCCTTGATCTCTTCCTTGAACTCGCTGGTCCACAGCATCGGGTTCTCCATCTTGATCGCGTTGATCAGATCGATGCCGAAGTTGCAGTGCATGGACTCGTCGCGCAGGATGTACTGGTACTGCTCGGCGGCACCGGTCATCTTGTTCTGGCGACCCAGGGCCAGGATCTGGGTGAAGCCGACGTAGAAGAACAGGCCTTCCATCAGGCAGGCGAACACGATCAGGCTCTTGAGCAGGCGCTGGTCGGTCTCGGGCGTGCCGGTGTGGAAGTTCGGGTCCATGATCGCCTCGATGAAGGGGATCAGGAACTGGTCCTTGTCACGGATCGACTGGACTTCGTTGTAGGCGTTGAAGATCTCGGACTCGTCCAGGCCGAGCGACTCCACGATGTACTGGTAGGCGTGCGTGTGGATCGCTTCCTCGAACGCCTGGCGCAGCAGGAACTGGCGGCACTCGGGCGCGGTGATGTGGCGGTAGGTGCCCAGCACGATGTTGTTGGCGGCCAGCGAATCGGCGGTGACGAAGAAGCCGAGGTTGCGCTTGACGATGCGGCGCTCGTCTTCGGTCAGGCCGTTGGGGTCTTTCCAGAGCGCGATGTCGCGGCTCATGTTCACTTCCTGCGGCATCCAGTGGTTGGCGCAGGTGGCGAGGTACTTTTCCCAGGCCCACTTGTATTTGAACGGCACCAGCTGGTTGACGTCGGTCTGGCCGTTGATGATGCGCTTGTCGGCCGCGTTGACGCGGCGCGCGGGAGCGGCCGGTGCGGCGGCGGTGTTGATCGAAGCGGAGGGGAGAGGCGCGCGCTCACCGGACGGTGAGGACAGTGAGGCTTGCAGACCCGACGTGCCGGTGGGCAGTGGGCTGTTCGCTGGCTTCGAAGAGGGCGTGGTGTGATCGTCCCAGGTCAACATAGAGGTTTCCAATGTTCGGATTATGAAAGTGTGTGCATGAAATGCAAAGTGATCAGGCGAGATGCGCGCATTTTGTGTTGCGGTGTTGCATCGAATTGCATTCGATGGACACCGCAACACGTGCGCGCATGACGGCCGAAATCACTGGCACGCTTCGCAACCCGGGTCGTCGATGGCGCAGAACTTGATGTCGGTGGCCGACTCCACGTCGGTGATGTCCGCGGGTGCCGCAGCCGGAGCGGATGCCGCGGCGGCGCTGGTGTTGCCGACGGAAACGGCGTTGAGCTGACCGGTGCGGCCGGTGGATTTTTCGATCTGCGTGGCCGAGGTCGTGCGCAGGTAGTAGGTGGTCTTGAGACCGCGCAGCCAGGCGAGCTTGTAGGTGTCGTCGAGCTTCTTGCCCGAGGCGCCGGCCATGTAGATGTTCAGGCTCTGCGCCTGGTCGATCCACTTCTGGCGGCGGGCGGCGGCTTCCACCAGCCACAGCGGTTCGACTTCGAAGGCCGTGGCGTACAGCGCCTTCACGTCCTGTGGCACACGATCGATCGGGCGCAGCGAGCCATCGAAGTGCTTGAGGTCCATGACCATCACGTCGTCCCACAGGCCCAGGCGCTTGAGGTCTTTCACCAGGTAGCTGTTGATGACGGTGAACTCGCCGGACAGGTTGGACTTGACGGAGAGGTTGCCGAAGCAGGGCTCGATGGAGGCGTCCACGCCGATGATGTTGGAGATGGTCGCGGTCGGCGCGATGGCCACGCAGTTGGAGTTGCGCATGCCGTCGGCCGCGATCTTCTGGCGCAGGGCGTCCCAGTCCAGGCTGCTGGAGCGGTCCACGTCCACGTAGCCGCCGCGCTCGCGCGCCAGCAGGTCCAGGGTGTCGGGCGGCAGGATGCCCTTGTCCCACAGCGAGCCGCGGTAGCTGGCGTAGCGGCCGCGCTCGCGGGCGAGTTCGGTCGAGGCCCAGTAGGCGTAGTAGCAGACGGCTTCCATCGAGCGGTCGGCGAAGTCCACTGCTTCGTTGGAGGCGTAGGGAATGCGCAGTTCGTACAGCGCATCCTGGAAGCCCATGACGCCCAGGCCCACCGGGCGGTGGCGCATGTTGGAGTCGCGCGCCTTCTTCACTGCGTAGTAGTTGATGTCGATCACGTTGTCGAGCATGCGCATGGCGGTCTTGATGGTCGCCTGCAGCTTGGCATGGTCCAGTACCTTGGCGCCGTCGTCACCGCGCTTGACATGGTTGAGCAGGTTGACCGAACCGAGGTTGCACACGGCGGTTTCGGTGTCGCTGGTGTTGAGCGTGATCTCGGTGCACAGGTTGGAGCTGTGGACCACGCCGGCGTGCTGCTGCGGGCTGCGCACGTTGCAGGCGTCCTTGAAGGTGATCCACGGGTGGCCGGTCTCGAACAGCATCGAGAGCATCTTGCGCCACAGGTCGCTGGCGGGCACCTTGCGGTACGGCTTGATCTCGCCACGCGCGGCTTTCTCTTCGTAGGCCAGGTAGGCCTTTTCGAAGTCGGCGCCGAACAGGTCGTGCAGGTCGGGCACGCTGTTGGGCGAGAACAGGCTCCATTCGCCCTTTTCCATCACGCGCTTCATGAACAGGTCGGGAATCCAGTTCGCCGTGTTCATGTCGTGCGTGCGGCGGCGGTCGTCACCGGTGTTCTTGCGCAGCTCCAGGAATTCCTCGATGTCCAGGTGCCAGGTTTCCAGGTAGGTGCAGACCGCGCCCTTGCGCTTGCCACCCTGGTTGACGGCCACGGCGGTGTCGTTCACCACCTTGAGGAAGGGCACGACGCCTTGCGATTCGCCATTGGTGCCCTTGATGTGGGAGCCCAGGGCGCGCACGCGCGTCCAGTCGTTGCCCAGGCCGCCGGCAAACTTGGAGAGCAGCGCGTTTTCCTTGATCGACTCGTAGATGCCGTCGAGGTCGTCGGGCACGGTGGTCAGGTAGCAGCTGGAGAGCTGCGAGCGCAGCGTGCCGCTGTTGAACAGCGTGGGCGTGGACGACATGAAGTCGAACGAGGACAGCACCTCGTAGAACTCGATGGCACGGGCTTCGCGGTCGATCTCGTTGAGCGACAGGCCCATGGCCACGCGCATGAAGAAGGACTGCGGCAGCTCGATGCGCGTCTTGCGCACGTGCAGGAAGTAGCGGTCGTACAGCGTCTGCAGGCCGAGGTAGTCGAACTGCAGGTCGCGCTCGGGCTTGAGCGCGGCGCCCAGGCGGGCCAGGTCGAACTGCAGCAGTTTTTCGTCGAGCAGGTCGTTGTCCACGCCCTTCTTGATGAAGAGCGGGAAGTTCTCGGCGTAGCGCGCGCCCATCTCGGCGGCGGGCACTTCCTCGCCCATCACTTCCTTGACGATGGTGTGCAGCAGCAGGCGGGCGGTGGCGTAGGTGTAGTCGGGATCTTTTTCGATCAGCGTGCGCGCGGCCAGGATGGAGGCCTTGTAGACCTCTTCCATCGGCACGCCGTCGTACAGGTTGCGCTTGGTCTCGGCGACGATGGGGTCGGCCTTGACGTCCTTGCCCAGGCCGCTGCAGGCGGCGGCGATCAGGCCTTGCAGGCGCTGCAGGTCCAGCGGCACGCGCTCGCCGCCGTCGAGCACGTGCAGCACCGGCTCGGCCGGGTGCGCCACTTCGGCCAGGTGTGCGCGTTCCTGCGTGCGGCGTTCGCGGTAGAGCACGTAGGCGCGGGCGACTTCGTGGTGGCCACTGCGCATCAGGCCGAGTTCGACCTGGTCTTGCACGTCTTCAATGTGGAAGGTGCCACCGCCCGGGCGCGAGCGCATCAGGGCGCGGGCCACGTTCTGCGTCAGTTCGTCCACCGTCTCGCGCACGCTGGCCGATGCGGCGCCCTGGGTGCCGTGCACCGCCAGGAAGGCCTTCATCATGGCAACGGCGATCTTGCTGGGCTCGAACGGCACGACGGCGCCGTTGCGGCGGATGATCTGGTAGTTGGCGAAAACCGAGCTGCTCGCGGCCAGCGAAGCCGCAGCCGGGGTGCCGGCGGTGGGCTTCAGCGAGGCGGGGGACGAGGTGGTGATGGGAGAAGCGGTCAGCATGGGTTCCTCTTTCATTTGTTGTTGGGTGAACTGCATCGGGGGCGCGGTGTCCGATGGCAGGTTGGTGGCTTGGGTGCCGGTATCAACGCAGGCCGCAGGGGGTGGACGCGGTCGCCTGAAGGGCATTGTTCAGGCGATGGCCATACTGGGCGGGGTAGGGTTCGGGACTCACAAGGCAACACTATATCTGGTGTGCATGTCCCATTCAAGCCACTACGGGTAGTGTTTACGAGAAAAAGCGGTCGTTAGACGCGGCGCGTTTTTCGTCAGACAAAAAATGTTGGTTCACATCCCTGCGCCCTGTGCGAATGATCGCTGGCGATTGGGCGGCTCGCTTGAATCCCGGTGGGCAACACCAATGCCGGCGGGGGCTTTGGCGCGATTTGTCTTGGCTGGCCGCGCCGTTGCACGGCTGGTAAGAATGGGGCTTTTTTGGCGTGGCCCTGGCTCAGTCGCCAGCGGCGCTGTGACCGTGTGTGTCTTGTGGGAAACACGCCTCGGGCCAGTGAAGGTCGGCGCGCAGGCGCGACCAGTCGAAACCCGGTCCGGGGTCCTGCTTGCGTCCGGGCGCGATGTGCTGATGACCCGCCACATGGCGCACTGGATAACGTTGCACCAGTCGGGTGCACAGCCGCGCCAGGGCGGTGTACTGCGCGGCCTCGAAACGTTCGCCCTCCAGTCCCTCGAGTTCAATGCCGATGGAATCGTCGTTGCAGTTGTCGCGGCCGCGCCAGCGCGATGCGCCCGCGTGCCACGCGCGCGCATCGGCATCGACAAACTGCACCACTTCGCCGTCGCGGCGCACGAAGAAATGCGACGACACCTCCATGCCCCGGATCTGCTCGAAGTACGGATGGGCGTTCCAGTCCAGCTGGTTGTTGAAGAGCTGTTCCACCTCCGGGCCGCCGTACACGCCCGGGGGCAGGCTGATGGAGTGGATGACGATCAGGTCGATCTGCGCACCGTCGGGACGGGGGCCGAAGTTGGGCGAAGGGCTGTGGCGCGCCGTTCGCAGCCAGCCGCCCTGCCAAGGATCATCGCGCTCGGCGGAATCAGGCCGTGGTGGTGTCGTCATCGTCCGACGGCATGGCGATGCCCAGCCGCTGGATGCGGTAGCGCATCTGGCGCAGGTTCAGGCCCAGGCGGGCCGCGGCCGCGGTGCGGTTGAAGTCGCATTCGCGCAGCGCCTTGAGCAGAACCTGGCGCTCCTGCTCGTCCAGGTAGGTCTGCAGGTCGGCGGGAATCTCTTCGGGCGGGCGGGTCATGGGTGCGCCGAGGCCGTCGGCGGGCGCGAGCTGGTCGGGCTGGGTGGGCACTTCCGTCTCGTCGGCCTCGCCGAAGTCGTCCGGTTCAAGCACCTCGCCGCTGCTCAGGGCCAGGGCGCGTTGCAACAGGTTCTCGAGCTCGCGCACATTGCCCGGCAGTTCGCGCGACTGCAACCAGGCCAGGGCGCGGGCCGACACCCTGGGCACGCTTTGCCCGGATTCGGCGCACAGCCGCGCCAGCAGAGCGTCCACCAGCAGAGGCAGGTCTTCGCGCCGTTCCCTCAGCGCGGGCGAGCGCAGGCCGATGACGTTGAGGCGGTAGAACAGGTCCTGGCGGAACTGGCCCGACTGCACGAGCGCGTTGAGGTCGCGGTGGGTGGCGCTCACCAGCCGCACGTCGACGGCCTCCTCCTGCACGCCGCCGAGCGCGCGCACGCGGCGCTCCTGGATCACGCGCAGCAGCTTGGCCTGCATGGCCAGGGGCAGGTCGCCGATTTCATCAAGGAACAAGGTGCCGCCGCGGGCCGCCTGGAAGTAGCCTTCGCGGTCGGTGGTGGCGCCGGTGTAGGCGCCCTTGCGCGCGCCGAAGAATTCGGCCTCGATCAGGTTTTCCGGGATCGCGCCGCAGTTGACCGCCACGAACGGCCCGCCGCTGCGGTGGCTGCAGTCGTGCACCGCGCGCGCCACCAGTTCCTTGCCCGTGCCGGACTCGCCCAGGATGAGCACCGGCGCCATGCTGGAGGCCACCTTTTCGATGCGCGACTTGATCTGCGCGATGCTGGGCGAGGCGCCCACGATGCGGCGAAGCGATTGCGCGCCGCTGGAGGGGGAGGCTGGTTTTCTGGGGGCGTCGCCCGCACCGCTGGCGTTGGGCGCTGTCGCCGCCGCGCCGTTGGCCATGGCGGCCGGGGATCCGCGCTGGCTTTGCAGCGCCGCCGTCACCGCGCTGCGCAGCTGCTTGAGGTCCACCGGTTTGGTGAGGTAGTCGAAGGCGCCAGCCTTGAGCGACTCCACCGCGTTTTCGGCCGATCCGTACGCGGTGATGACGATGCATTTTTCAGGCCGCTGGGCGTCCGTGAGTTCGCGCAGCAGGTCCAGGCCCAGGCCGTCGGGCAGGCGCATGTCGGAGATCAGCACGTCGAAGCGCTGCTGGGCGAGCCATTCGCGCGCCTGGGTGATGTCCGGCGCGGCCACCACCGCGTGGCCTTCGCGCAGCAGGGTGAGCTCGTACAGCGTGCGCAGGTCAGGTTCGTCGTCGACGACCAGCACGGAGGCGGAGGAGGGGGAGGTGGCCATTGGCGTCGTGTTCAGCGGGTCGCCAGGGGGGCGTCACCCGAGAGCGGGTGGCCTTGGTGCTCGGCGCGCGTGGCCACGGAATCGCCCATCGGGTACGACAGGCTTTGCTGTGTCGGCTCGCGACTGGGCGCCGGGCTGGCGGCGGGGATCAGCGCATAGAACTCGTTGCCCTCGCGCTGGTCCAGGCGCGTGCGGCGGTAGGCGATCTGGGCGCCGTAGCGCTCGCAGAGTTCGCGGCAGATGTACAGGCCCAGGCCGCTGGAGCGGCTCTCGGAGGAGAAGAAGGGCTCGAACAGGTGGCGCATCACGCTGGCTTCGAGTGCCTGGCCGTCGCTCCACACCGAGAGGCGAACATGCTCGCTGCCACTGGGCTGGGTGATCAGGCGGATCGAGGAGGGTTTGCCGCTGGCGTGGCGCAGGGCGTTGTCCAGCAGGTTGATGAGCAGGCGGCGCAGGTGCTCCGGGTCGAAGCCCACATAGGCCGCAGGCGCGTGGGCATGCACGCCCAGGATGCGCTCGGCCTTGCTCTGGCGCACCCACTCGTGCGCGATCTGCCGCACGGTCTGGTCCAGCGGGAGGGAGGGCGCCGCGGTGGTGTCCTGGCTGGGCTGCGCGCGCGCCACGTTGAGGATGTCGTCGACGATGCGCGAGAGCCGTTGGGCGTTCTGCTCAATCATGCGGGTCAGCCGCTTCTGGGCCGGTGCCTGCACCTCTTCATCGAGCAGCGCATTGGCTTGCGTGATGGCCGAGAGCGGGTTGCGGATCTCGTGCGCCACCGCGGCAGACATGCGGCCCATCGAAGCCAGTTTCTCGGTGCGCACGCGCGCCTCGACCTCGCGCAGGTCTTCGAGGAACAGCACGCACAGGCCCGCGCTGCGCCCGCTCTGCGCGGTCAGCCGGGTGCGCGCATGCAGGCGCTGGCTCGGCCGGTCCTCGTTGTCGATGGTGGTTTCGGTTTCCAGGGCCTCACCGCGCGCAAAGGTTTCGTTGACCAGGTGGGCCAGGTGCTGCCAGCTGGAGCGGGCGGACAGCAGGAGCTTGGCCGCCTGAGGCGAGACCTGGCCGAGCAGCATGGCCTGGGCCGCCGGGTTGGCGCTGCGCACCACGCCGTGCGGGTCCACCACCAGCACGCCCACCGTCAGGCTTTCGATCACCAGTTCGTTCACCTGGGCCTGCGCGCGCGCGGCGGCCTGGCTGCTGGCGGTCAAGGCCTCTTCGCGGGCCAGCCGGATCGCCAGTTGGTTGGCCAGCACGCCCACCAGGAAAAAGCCGGTGCCGGTCAGCGCCGCCTGCAGGAAGCGGGCGGTGGACAGGTCGCTGAACAAGGGCGCATGCAGCGCCGCTTCACCCAGCAGGTAAAGCGTGACGCTGGCGGCGGTGGCCAGGGCCAGCGTGAGCGAGCCCAGGATGGAGGCCAGCAGCACCGGCAGGGCGAACAGCGCCGTGTAGTTGATGCTGCCAACCTGGAACGACTGCAGCAGCGCGAACACCAGCACGTCCACGCCGATGGTCAGCAGCCACTGGACGTGCATCGGGGCGGCCTGCTCTGCTGGACGCCACAGGTAGAGCGTGACCAGCGCGGCGCAGAGGTGGGCCGAGCACACCACCACCAGCCAGTTGGGGCCGCCGGTCTGCGAGACCAGCATGAACACCTGAAGGGCGAGCAGCACCGTGGCGATGAACACCCGGGCCCGCATGAAGGCGCGCCACAGCCGGACGAAGGCGCGCATGCGCTGTTCGCGGCTCTGCACATGGCTGCCCTCGAAAGCGGAGTACCAGGACGGGGCGAACTGTGAGCTGACGTCCCGGGCCATGTCAGGCCTCCATCCGGAGGGCGGTCATGCCGAACCGCCTTCGCGCAGCCGGCGGTGCTCGGTGCTGCAGTACGTGCCCTGCTGGCCCCGCACCGCCTCGGTCTCGGGCAGGTGCGTGCCGCACTGCTGGCAGGCCACCATGATGGTGGGAACGTTGGCGCGCGGCTTGGGCGGGGGCGCCTGGCGGGCGGCCTCGGCGCGGTCGCTCAGGCGGTTGTTGCGCCAGATGTAGAACGCCACCATCACCACGGCCAGGACGAGCAGGTATTTCATGGTCAATGTCTCAGCCGCGGTGCAGCATCACTTCGAGCACGAAGCGCGAGCCCGCGTAGCCCAGCAGCAGGAAACCAGCGGCCACGTAGAGCGTGCGCACGGCGACACGGCCGCGCCAGCCCAGGCGCCAGCGGCCCCAGAGCAGCACCCCCATGGTGATCCAGGACAGCAGCGAAAAGGTGGTCTTGTGGTCCCAGATCCAGCGGTGGTTCAGGGTCTCGGAAAAATACCAGCCGGCCAGCAGCGTGGCGCTCAGCAAGGCAAAGCCGGCGGCGACGAAGCGGAAGGTGAGGCGCTCCAGCGTGAGCAGCGGCATGGAGGCTTCGCTGGCGTTGCCCAGCCGCATGGCCTTTTCGGCGCGCTGCATCAGCCAGGCGTGCACCACCGCCGCCGCGATCAGGCCATACGAGGCGATGCCCAGCGCCCAGTGCAACGGCAGGAGCGCCGAATGCAGGTCCGGGTAGCGCGTGCCCGGGAACACCAGCGCGAGCAGCACGACCACCATGCCCAGAATGGCCAGCGTCCAGCGCGCGCGCATCTGCGGGTAGAGCCGGCTTTCGATCAGGTAGACGGTGAGCACCAGCCAGCCGGTGACGGAGAGGGCGGGCGCGAACCCGAAGCGCGCGGGTTGTTCGAACAGACCGAGCACCAGCACCACCAGGTGCAGCAGCCAGGCCAGGCCGAGCAGGCCGCGGCTTTGCGGCGCCGACATTCGCGGGTGGGCGATGGCGAGCATTGCGTAGGTCAGCGCCGCGCCGCCGGAGAACACGGCAGCGGGCAGGTTGGACGCGAGTGCGGGCAGCAGGCTCATCACCGGGGCAGCGCGCCAAGCGTGAAAAGGAAGGGCGCAGCTAAAATCATCCTCACAGTTTAACGGCCTTGTCCCTCCTGGACGCGCCGGTCCGCCGACCCAGGCGCCCGCCTGACCGCCCGCCCGACGCGGGTTTCCGCCCTTTTCCCTTCTACCCGAGGCAGCATGGCTTCAGCCCTTTCAGACCGACTTTCACGCATCGTCAAGGAAATGCGCGGGCAGGCCCGCATCACCGAGGGCAATGTCACCGACATGCTGCGCGAGGTGCGCATGGCCCTGCTGGAGGCCGACGTCGCCCTGCCGGTGGTGCGCGACTTCATCGCGCGGGTGAAGGAGAAGGCGCTGGGCCAGGAAGTGGTGGGCTCGCTCACGCCCGGGCAGGCACTCGTCGGCATCGTCAACCGCGAGCTCGCCGCGACCATGGGCGACGGCGTGGCCGACATCAACCTCGCGGCGCAGCCGCCGGCGGTGATCCTCATGGCTGGCCTGCAGGGCGCCGGCAAGACCACCACCACCGCCAAGCTGGCCAAGCACCTGATCGAGAAGCGCAAGAAGAAGGTGCTCACGGTGTCGGGCGACGTCTACCGCCCGGCTGCCATCGAGCAGCTCAAGACCGTGACCGCACAGGCCGGCGCCGAATGGTTCCCCAGCACGCCCGACCAGAAACCGGTGGACATCGCGCGCGCCGCGATCGACCACGCGCGCAGGCATTTCTTCGACGTGCTGCTGGTCGACACCGCCGGTCGCCTGGCGATCGACGAGGCGCTGATGCGCGAGATCCAGGAACTGCATGCCGTGCTCAAGCCGGTGGAGACGCTGTTCGTGGTGGACGCGATGCAGGGCCAGGACGCGATCAACACCGCCAAGGCGTTCAAGGACGCCCTGCCGCTCACCGGCATCGTGCTCACCAAACTCGACGGTGATTCGCGCGGCGGCGCGGCGCTTTCGGTGCGCGCCATCACGGGCGCGCCCATCAAGTTCGCCGGCGTGTCCGAGAAGATCGACGGCCTGGAGGTGTTCGACGCCGACCGCCACGCGCAGCGCGTGCTCGGCATGGGCGACATCCTGGCGCTGGTCGAGCAGGTCACGGCCGGTGTGGACATGGCGGCGGCGCAGAAGCTCGCGGCCAAGGTCAAGAGCGGCGAGGGCTTCGACCTCAACGACTTCCTCGACCAGTTGCGCCAGATGAAGCAGATGGGCGGCCTCTCCAGCCTGATGGACAAGCTGCCAGCCGCCATGGCCGCCAAGGCCAGCGAGGTCGACATGGGCCGCGCGGAGAAGGACATCAAGCGCAAGGAAGGCATCATCTGCAGCATGACGCTCAAGGAGCGCCGCAAGCCCGAGATCATCAAGGCCACGCGCAAGCGCCGCATCGCCGCTGGCGCGGGCGTGCAGGTGCAGGAAGTCAACCGCCTGCTCAAGGAGTTCGAGCAGATGCAGGACATGATGAAGAAGATGAAGGGCGGCGGCATGATGAAGATGATGAAGCGCATGGGCGGCATGAAGGGCATGCCCAAGCTGCCTGGCATGGGTTGAGGGAGCCGCCGCCATGACCGTGCCCACCGACGACCTCCACACCATTCAGGATCTCGCTTCGCTGCAGGCGCTGTTCGGCCCGGTGGGCGAAGCGTCGGTGCGCAAGGAGGTCTCGCGCCTGCACCCGGTCTACCAGCGCTGGATCGAGGCCTCGCCGTTCGCGGTGCTCGCCACCGTCGGGCCCGACGGGCTGGACGCCTCGCCGCGTGGCGATCCACCCGGGCTCGTGAGCATCCAGGACGAACACACGCTGCTGCTGCCCGAGCGCGCCGGCAACAACCGCATCGACAGCCTCAAGAACATCCTGGCCGACCCGCGCGTGGCCCTGCTGTTTCTGGTGCCCGGTGTGGGCGAGACGCTGCGCGTGAACGGCCGCGCGCGCATCTCGGTGGCGCCGGACCTGATGCAGCGCCTGGCCATGGACGGCAAGCCGCCCCGTTGCGTGCTGGTCATCACGGTGGACACGGTGTTCTTCCAGTGCGCCCGCGCCATGAAGCGCGCCAGCCTGTGGGACGCGCGCGAAGCCGCGGCGGCGGTGCCCACGGCCGGTGAGATGCTCGCGGCCCTGACGCACAACGCCATCGACGGCGTTGCCTACGACCGCGCCTTGCCCGCGCGCCAGCGCGACACGCTGTACTGAGGCGTCAGCCCAGGGTGCGCGCCAGCGCCTGCGCCGCCGCCTCCAGGCGCGGCAGCTGCAACCGGGCCTGTGCCAGCGCCATGCGCGCGGCCGGTGCCTGCAGGGCGAGCGCGCAGCGCACCGTGCGCTGGCCCGGCGCGAACACCGGCACCGCCACGCACACCAAGCCTTCGACGAACTCCTCGGCGTCCACCGCGTGGCCGTCGCGCCGGATCGCCTCCAGCTCCGCTTCGAGGGACTCGCGCAGCGTCAGCGTGTTGGCGGTGTAGCGTGTGAGCACCAGCCCGTCGAGCACGGTGCGGCGCTGGCGCGCGCCCATCCAGGCCAGGAACAGCTTGCCGCTGGCCGAACAATGCGCCGGCACGCGCGTGCCTGGGCGCAGCTCCAGCCGCAGCGGAAACGCCGACTCCACGCGGTCCAGGTAGACCACTTCCGCGCCTGACAAGGCGGTGAGGTTGCAGCTCTCGCCCACCTCGGCCACCAGCTGGCGCAGCACCGCGTGGCGCACGCCCTGCTGCGCGCTGTTGCTCAAGGCGGCCTCCGCCATGCGCAGCAGGCGCGTGGCCATCGCGTAGCGCCGGCCGTCGGGCTCGCGCACCAGCCAACCGCCTTGCTCCAATTGTGCGAGCATGCGGTGCACGGTGGGCTTGGGCCAGCCGGTCAGTGCGACCACCTCGGGCAGGGCCATGGGTTGGGCATGGCGCGTGAGCAGGTCCACCAGCTCCATCAGCCGCAGGCCCGGGCTGCTGTCGGTTTCTGTGTTCATATCTCGAAAAATGAGACGAATCAATAAATTATTCCGAGACGAATTCTAGAGGCCTCTACATTGCGGGCACAACTTCGAGGAGATGGGTGGTTTGACGACGACGCCGAGCTTTCACAACGCCGTGGTAACCGGCGCCTGCGGTGGCCTGGGCCAGGCGCTGGCGCGTGAGCTCATGGCCGCAGGCGCGCGCGTGGCGCTGGTCGGCCTGCAGCGACCTGCGCTGGAGGCGCTGGCCGCGCTCGCGCCGGAGCGTTGCGCGATCTACCAACCCGACGTGTCGGACGCGGCCGCGATGCAGGCTGTGGCCGCTGACTGGATGGGCCGTTTCGGCGCGCCCGACCTGGTGATCGCCAACGCGGGCGTGGCCGGCGGCTTCGACACCGCGCAGGCCGGCGACCTCGCCGTGATGCGCCGCATGCTCGAGATCAACCTGCTCGGCGTGGCCACCACCTTCCAGCCCTTTCTGGGGCCCATGCGCGAGAGCGGCCGGCGCGGCGCGCTGGTGGGCGTGGCCAGCCTCGCGGGCTGGCGCGGCATGCCCGGCAATGGTGCGTACTGCGCGAGCAAGGCCGGCCTGATCGCCTACCTGCAAAGCCTGCGCGCCGAGCTGCGCCCCACGGCGCTGCGCGTGCACACCATCAGCCCGGGCTACCTGCGCACACCGCTCACGGCCGGCAACCGCTTCGCCATGCCCGGCCTGCTCGAAGCCGACGAGGCCGCGCGGCGCCTGCTCGCGGGCGTGGCCGCCGGCACCGAGCACATCGTGCTGCCCCGGCGCATCGGTTGGCTTTCCCACGCGCTGGGCCTGCTGCCCGCGCGCCTGCACGACCGCATCCTGCTCGGCCAGCCGCGCAAGCCGCGCGCGGGCGAGCCGGGGGCGACCGACATTCCAGGCCTGAAATGAAAGCACCCCCGCCGTGCTCCGCACGACCCCCTCGAGGGGGCGGCATCTGCGGCCCGGCAAAGCCGGTTCCGCGATGCCTCTGGACCAAGCACTTCGCTCCATCATGACCACTTCAACACAAGATCAGATCGCCCTCATCGGTGCCGGCCCCTCGGGCCTGGCTGGCGCGCGCTGCCTGCAGAAGCACGGCATCCCTTTCCAGGGCTTCGAGGCGCACACCGACGTCGGCGGTCTGTGGAATATCCACAACCCGCGCTCCACGGTGTACCAGTCGGCGCACCTGATCTCCAGCAAGCGCATGACGGAGTTCAGCGAGTTCCCCATGCCCGAGCGCGTGGCCGACTACCCGAGCCACCGCGAGCTGCTGGACTACTTCAGCGCCTTCGCCGATCACTTCCGGTTGCGCGAGCACTACCGCTTCGGTGTGCGCGTGCTGAGCGTGGTGCCGGTGAGCGATGCGCCCGGCACGCTGTGGCGCGTCACCACCGAAGACGCGGATGGCCTTCAGACCACTGCCGACTACAAGGGCGTGGTGGTGGCCAACGGCACCCTGGCGGAGCCCAACATGCCGCGCTTCGAAGGCCACTTCTCCGGAGAGCTGCTGCACACCTCGGCCTACAAGAGCGCCGACCAGTTCCGCTACAAGCGCGTGCTCATCGTGGGCGCGGGCAACTCGGGTTGCGACATCGCCGTCGATGCCGTGCACCAGGCGCGCAGCGTGGACATCTCGGTGCGGCGCGGCTATTACTTCGTGCCCAAGTACGTGTTCGGCCAACCCGCCGACACCCTCGGCGGCAAGATCCGGCTGCCGCCCTGGCTCAAGCAGAAGATCGACAGCACCATCCTGAAGTGGTTCACCGGCGACCCGGTGCGCTTCGGTTTTCCCAAGCCGACCTACAAGATGTACGAGTCGCACCCGGTGGTGAACTCGCTCATCCTGTACCACATCGGCCATGGCGACGTGGGCGTGCGCGCCGACATCGCGCGTTTCGACGGCCACACCGTGCACTTCAAGGACGGGCGCCAGGGCGAATACGACCTGGTGCTCGCTGCCACCGGCTACAGGCTGCACTACCCCTTCCTCGACCCCGCGCTGCTCAACTGGCAGGGCATGGCGCCCCGGCTCTACCTCAACATCTTCGCGCCGCGCTTCGACCGCCTCGCCGTGCTTGGCATGGTCGAGGCCAGCGGCCTGGGCTGGCAGGGCCGCTATGAGCAGGCCGAGCTGGTGGCGCGCTATTTCAAGGGGCTGGACGAAGGCAAGGCCAGCGCCAGCGCGTTCCGGATCGCCAAGGCGGGACCGCCGCCCGACCTCTCTGGCGGCTACAAGTACCTGCAGCTCGAGCGCATGGCCTACTACGTGAACAAGAACGTCTACCGCGACACCGTGCGCCAGGCGGCCGAGGCCCTGGCCTGACATCCCGCCCGACGACAAAGACAACAGACACAGGAGACCCGCATGCTGCCCGTGGACGAAATCCGCCTCAACTTCAACCCGGCTTCGCTGGCCGTGCTCAACGCGGTGCTGGCCTTCCTGATGTTCGGCATCGCGCTGGACACGCGCCTGGAGGATTTCCGCCGTGTCATGCGCATGCCGCTGGCGTTCACGGTGGGCATCGTGGCGCAGTTCATCGCGCTGCCGGCCATCACCTATGCGCTCACGCTGCTGCTGCAGCCAGGCCCCAGCATCGCGCTGGGCATGATCCTGGTGGCCTGCTGCCCGCCGGGCAACGTGAGCAACATCCTTACGCACCGCGCCAACGGCAACGTCGCGCTCAGCGTCTCGATGACGGCCGTGTCCAACGCCATCGCCATCGTGGCCATGCCGCTGAACTTCGCGTTCTGGGGCGGCATCCACCCCACGGCCGCGCCGCTGCTCAAGACCATCGCGCTGGACCCGCTGGAGATGTTCGGCCACATCCTGCTGATCATCGGCGTGCCCTTCGTGCTGGGCATCTGGTGCGCGCATCGCTTTCCGAACTGGACCGCGCGCTTCAAGAAGCCGGTGCGCATCCTCAGTTTCCTCGCGCTCATCGCCTTCATCGTCGGCGCCATCGCGGGCAACTGGCGCTACTTCCTCGACTACGTGGGCCTGGTGCTGCTGGCCGTGGTGATCCACGACGCATTGGCCTTCGGCACCGGCTACGCCATCGCGCGCGCCGCCGGCCTGCCCGACTACGACCGCCGCGCGCTCTCGATCGAGGTCGGCATCCGCAACGCGGGCCTGGGCCTGGTCATCATCTTCAGCTTCTTCGGTGGCCTGGGCGGCATGGCCGTGGTGGCCGGTGTCTGGGGCTTCTGGGACATCATCGCCGGCCTGATCCTGGCGGGCTGGTGGGCGCGCAGACCGCTGCAGGGTGGTGTGCCGGGGATCGAAAAGCCATGAACGCCATGACGGACAAGGCGCCGGCCGCCCGGCGCGTGCTGGTCACGGGCGCCGACGGTTTCCTCGGGCGCGGGCTGATCGACGCCTTGGCGCGCGAGCCTCACATCGAACACCTGGTGGCGGTGGACGTGCGCGAGGTGCCGGTCGCGCGGCGCTCGCCGCGCGTGGCCTACGTGGTGGAAGACGTGCGCGACCGCGCCCTGGCCGCCACGGTGGAAGCGCACGGCATCGACACCGTGGTGCACCTCGCCTCCATCGTCACGCCGGGCAAGGGGTCGAGCCGGGCCTTCGAGCATTCGGTCGACGTGGGCGGCACGCGCAACGTGATCCAGGCCTGCCTTGCCCACGGCGTGGCCCACCTCGTGGTCTCGTCCAGCGGCGCGGCCTATGGCTACCACGCGGACAACCCGGCCTGGCTGACCGAAGAACACGCCTTGCGCGGCAACGAGGTGTTCGCGTACGCGCACCACAAGCGGCTGGTGGAAGAGATGCTCGCCGAGACGCGCGTGGCCCACCCTGCGTTGCGCCAGACCGTGCTGCGCATCGGCACCATCCTGGGCGAGCGGGTGGACAACCAGATCACGGCCCTGTTCGAGAAACCGCGCCTGATCGCGATCGCGGGCAGCGACAGCCCCTTCGTGTTCGTCTGGGACGAGGACGTGACCGGTGCGATCGTGCACGCGCTCAGTGGCGAGGCCGTGCCCGGTTGCTACAACCTGGCCGGTGACGGCGCGCTGACCATCCGCGAGATCGCCGCGCGCCTGGGCAAGAAACCGCGCGTGCTGCCGGCGGGCCTGTTGCGCACGCTGTTGCGCGTGGGCAGCTCGCTGGGCGTGAGCCGCTATGGCCCGGAGCAGCTCGATTTCCTGCGCTACCGGCCGGTGTTGCTCAACACCGCGTTGAAGCAGCGTTTTGGCTACACGCCGCGCAAGACCAGCGCGCAGGCGTTCGATGCTTTTGTGGCCGCGCGCGCTGCGCAGGGGCGGCCGGTGAAAGTGATGGCGTGAACCCTTTGCCTCTTTCGCGCGGCGATCTGCTGCGCGCGCTCGCGGTGGTGGTGATCTGGGGTTTGAACTTCGTGGTGATGAAGGTCGGCCTGCAGGGCGTCGGGCCGATGTTGCTGGGCGCCTTGCGATTCGCTGCGGCGGCGTTGCCGTTCCTGCTGTTCGTGAAGTTCCCGAAGTTGCCCTGGCGGTATGTGGTGGCCTATGGCCTGGCGCAGGGGCTGGGGCAGTTCGGTTTTCTGTTCCTGGGTTTGCAGATGGGGATGACGGCGGGCATGGCGTCGGTGGTGATGCAGACGCAGGCGTTTTTCACGTTGTTGCTGGCGGTGCCGGTGCTGGGTGAGCGCGCGCGGTGGTCGCAGGGGCTGGGTTTGCTGGTGGCCTTGGGTGGGCTGGTGTTGATCGCGACGGCGCATGGTGAAGGGCCGGGGCAGATGACGTTGGCGGGTTTTGTGCTGACCTTGTCGGCGGCGTTCATGTGGGCGGTGTCGAATCTGGTGGCGCGGTTGGCGAGTCGGGTGGCGGACTACGACCCGTTTCCGTTCATTGTGTGGAGCAGTGTTTTTCCGATCGTTCCGTTCGTGGCGTTGGCGCTGTGGATGGATGGGCCGTCGGTGGTCTGGGCGCAGGTGGCGGGTTTGAGTCTGTCGGCGGTGTTGGCGGTGCTGTTTCTGGCGTGGCTGGCGACCTTGTTGGCCTACACGCTGTGGACGCAGTTGCTCCAGCGCCATCCGGCTGGGCGGGTGACGCCGTTTTCCCTGCTCGTGCCTGTGGTGGGGCTTTCGGCGGCCTGGGTGTTCTTTGGCGAACTTCCCCTGTTTGAGCAGTGGCTGGGGACGGGGGCGGTGTTGTTGGGGCTGGTGGTGAATCAGCTGGGGGGGTGGCTGGTTTCTCGTCGCTCCTCTTCTTGAGGTTTCTGGCGGCTGCCTTGCGTCAGGCCAGTGGCGACGCCTGCCTGCTCCGGCCCTGCTCGCGGGCGTCTGCCCGGGCGCGCCATCACCCCTTCGTCAACACCGTTGTTGGCGCGCACCCTCTGTGGCAACCGCGAATGGGGGCCTGCGCATTCGGGCATCGCCACTGTCCTGCAAGATGGGCAGGCACACCAAGCTTGGCGCGCCCACTCTTGTCGTGGGGCGGGTGGTCCGGGCAGGCTGGCGCTGGCCCCATTCGCGGTTGCCACAAAAGCGGGCGAGCCTGTCCAGTGTTGACGAAGGGGTGGATGTGAACCCGGGCAGACACCCGCGAGCGGCCGGCGCCAGCCTGCCCGGACCACCCGACCTTGCCCACCCGTTGGCGCGAAACAAGCCGTATCCTCACAAACCCATCAACCCAAGTGGAGCAAAACCCCATGAACACCCATCGCTGGCTGCAGAAAACCTCCCTCGCACTGGCCCTCGTCATGGGAGCCGCAACGGCCCAGGCCGGAGCCCCCATGGTCAAGACCTCGGCGCCGGGTTACTACCGCATGATGTTGGGCGACTTCGAGATCACCGCGCTGTCCGACGGCACGGTGGACCTGCCGGTCGACAAGCTGCTCACCAACACCCAACCGGGCAAGGTCACGGCCGCGCTCAAGCAGTCCTTCCTCAAGGCCCCGGTCGAAACCTCGGTCAACGCCTACCTCATCAACACCGGCAACCAGCTCGTGCTCGTGGACACCGGCGCGGCCGGCCTGTTCGGCCCCACCCTCGGCAAGCTGATCGGCAACCTCAAGGCCGCCGGCTACCAGCCCGACCAGGTGGACGCCGTCATCATCACCCACATGCACCCCGATCATGTCGGCGGCCTCATGGCCGGTGAGCAGCGCGCCTTCCCCAACGCCACCGTGCACGCCGACCAGCACGACGCCGACTTCTGGCTCAGCCAGGCCCAGATGGAAAAAGCACCGGCCGACGCCAAAGGCTTCTTCCAGGGCGCGATGGGTGCGCTCAATCCCTATGTCAGCGCCGGCAAGTTCAAGCCCTTCAACGGCGACACCGAACTCGTGCCCGGCATCAAGGCCCAGGCCTCGCGCGGCCACACACCCGGCCACAGCACCTACGTGGTGGAGAGCAAGGGCGAAAAACTGGTGCTGTGGGGCGACCTGATGCATGTCGCGGCGGTGCAGTTCGCCAACCCCGCGGTCACCATCGCCTTCGACACCGACAGCAAGGCCGCTGCCGCGCAGCGCCAGAAGGCCTACGCGGATGCCGCGAAGAACGGTTACTGGGTGGCGGCTTCCCACCTCTCGTTCCCGGGCATCGGCCACCTGCGCCGCGAAGGCAAGGGCTACCGCTTCGTGCCGGCGAACTACAGCGTCGTGCGCTGAAACGACAACGCGCCGCAAAGGCGGCGCGTTGTCGGGTGAGGGCGGAGCGGGTCAGGCCGCGTGCGGCAGGCCGAAGCGGCTGGCATGGCGCCAGGCGCGGCGCAGCACGGCGGGCGACCACGATTCTTCGGGAATCAGCAGCACGCCCCGCGAGCGCATCCAGGCACCCAGGTCCACATGGCTGGTCGCCACGGTCAGCGGCACCGCCAGCAGCAGCGGCATGGCCACCGGTGCCAGCCAGATCAGCGCGTTGGCGTTGATCGCGGCCACACCCACGGCCAGCAGGCCGATCACCAGGGTCATGGGGGCGAGGCGCGCCACGGCGTCGCGCCAGGTCACGCCGGCCGCTTCGCGCGGAGGCGACTTCCATTCCAGCTTCAGGCCGGTGATCGCCACCAGCACGAACAGCGAGTGCGCCAGCATGCGGATGGGTGCCTGCATCAGGGCCAGCACGGTTTCCACGGCCGAGCTGCCCAGCAGGCCCACGGTGCCGCCGAAGGACTTCTGCTCGCCCTTCATGAACACCGCCAGCAGGCCCAGCACGCGCGGCATGAAGAGCATGGTCAGCGTCCACATCCACAGCGCGCGCAGCTCCTCGGGCACGGCCTGCCAGCTCGGGATGGCGCTGGAATCGGCCGCCCACAGCGCGGTGCCGATGGACAGGAAGGCCAGCCACAGCGGGGCCGAGAGGTAGGACATGGCGCCGATGGCGAACATGGTGCGGTGCACGCGGTGGATGCCGGGCTCGGCCATCAGGCGCGAGTTCTGCAGGTTGCCCTGGCACCAGCGG
Organism: Hydrogenophaga sp. FG152; assembly: GCF_057809615.1. Taxonomy (NCBI): domain Bacteria; kingdom Pseudomonadati; phylum Pseudomonadota; class Betaproteobacteria; order Burkholderiales; family Comamonadaceae; genus Hydrogenophaga; species Hydrogenophaga sp. FG152. Next base: position 279,240 of record NZ_JBMDKH010000002.1, read on the forward strand.
CGGTCGCGCTGCAGTTCGCTCAGCAGGTCGGGCGGCTGCTGCTCGTAGCTGCCGGTCAGGTCGGACACCAGCCACACGTGGTAGCCGGCGCGGCGCATCAGCGCGGCTTCGACGAAGTCGTGCGACATGATGCCGCCGGACATGCCGCCCGTGCCCTTGATGGGCGCCAGCGCGCAATGCTTCATGAAAGGCTCGACGCGGATGATCGCGTTGTGGCCCCAGTAGTGCGACTCGCCCAGCTGCCAGAACTGCATGCCCAGCGTGAACAGGCGCCCGGTCACGCGCGAGCCGAACTGCTGCGCGCGCGCATGCAGGGTGGCGTGGCCGATGGCCTGGGTGGCGGTCTGGACGATGCCGGCGCGGGGATTGGCTTCCATCAGCTTGACCATCGACACCAGGCAGTTGCCGCTCATGACGCTGTCGGCATCGAGCACCACCATGTAGCGGTAGTCCTTGCCCCAGCGGCGGCAGAAATCGGCCACGTTGCCGGCCTTGCGGTGCGAGCGGCGGGTGCGCAGGCGGTAGTACACCTCGATCGGCGGCAGCTCGGGCTGGGCGGCCAGCGCGGCGCGCAGGTCTTCCCAGGCCTTGCGTTCGGCCTGGGCGATCTCGGGGTTGTAGCTGTCGGAGAGCACGAACACGTCGAACTGGCCGGCGTGGCCGGTGGCGGCGAGCGATTCGCAGGTGGCGCGCAGGCCGGCGAACACGGTGGCCACGTCCTCGTTGCAGATCGGCATGATGATCGCCGTGCGTGCCTCGGGGTTCATGGCGTGGTCTTTCACGTCGGCCGCGCGCAGCGTGTGGCGGTCACCGAACAGCGAGACCCAGAAGCCCATGAGCGCCGTGACGAAGCCGGTGACGACCCAGGCCGAGAGCAGGCCGAACAGCGCCAGCTGGCCGTACTGCAGCCAGGCGTTGTGGTGCTCGGGCTGTGCATCGGCGAACAGGCTGGTGGCGAACGCGGTGCTCAGCACGGTGAGCAGGGCGAACACGAGACGGCGGCGGTTGGCCGCGCTCTGCCAGGCCATGGGAGCTTCGGCGTCTTCGGTGGACGCGCCGCCTGGCGTGCGCGGGGGCAGCACGCGGCTGGCCGTGCTCAGCAGCGCGGTGCCGATGCTGTTCCAGAAGCCGCGCCAGGGGCGGGGCACCATGGAACCCCGGTTGATCGGGGGCGCCGTGACGGAATTGGGATGGCGCTCTTCGCGCAGCTGGGTCAGGGCATGCTGGGGCATGGGAAGGCTTTCGGGCGCCGCACCGGGGTGCGAACTGGGGAGGGCCGTGCTCATTCGGGAAGCAGCAGATGTGTCCATGTTTCGCTCACGGTGTCGTTGTGGTGTTGAAGAAAGGCGCGCAGCTCGACCGGCTGGGTCGGGTCCACGCGCTCGACGCGCACGGTCACGCGCCAGGTGCGCGTGGCGGGATTGGGGTAGGCCAGGGTTTCGAGCACGCGGCCATTGGCGTTGGCCGTGACCACCGCCTTGACGGGCGCGCCGGCGGGAAGGCTGTCCAGCGCGGGGCCGGCGAAATCGATCACGTATTGCGGCTGGCGCGCCTGCTCGGCCGGCGAGAGGCGGGTGAAGCCATAGCCCTTGCGGGTCTGGGTGACCCAGCTCGATGGGGGGCGCTGCTGGGTGTCGCCCTGCCAAGCCAGTTCGTAGCTCAGTTCCAGCGGCTGGCCGGCGGCAGGCAGTTGGGCGGGCACCCAGTAGGCGACGATGTTGTCGTGCGTCTCATCGGGCGTGGGCAGCTGCACCAGTTCCACACGGCCCGCGCCCCAGTCGCCCACCGGCTTGACCCAAGCGCTCGGGCGGCGTTCGTAGCGCGCTTCCACGTCTTCGTAATTGGCGAAGGCGCGGTCGCGCTGCATCAGGCCGAAACCGCGCGGGTTCTGCAGGGTGAAGGAGCTGACCGTGACCGCCTTGGGGCGCTGCAGCGGGCGCCACAGCCACTCGCCTTCACCGCTGACCATCATCAGGCCGTCGGAGTCGTGCACCTCGGGGCGGAAGTCGCCGGGCATGGGCTGGTTCTCGCCCGAGAGGAACATGCTGGTGAGCGGGGCGATGCCCAGGGTGTTCACCGGGCCGGCGCCGGCGCGCAGGAACACGCGCGTGGTCACCGTGGTGGTGGTCTGCTGGCCGGGGCGGATCACGAAGCGGTAGGCGCCGGTGGCGCGCGGCGATTCGAGCAGCGCGAACACGGTGACCTCGGTCGCGCCCGCTGCGGGGCGCTGCAGCCAGAACTCGGAGAAGCGCGGGAACTCCTCGCCGCTGCCGCCCACGGTGTCGATCGCCAGGCCGCGCGCCGACAGGCCGTACTGCTGGCCCGCGCCGAGCGCGCGGAAGTAGCTCGCGCCCTGGAACACGATCAGCTCGTCCTTGTAGGCCTGGCCGTTGAGCGGGTAGTGCAGGCGAAATCCCGCGTGGCCCAGGTCGCCCCAGCGGCTGGTGTCGAAGCTGTTCTTGCCGTAGTCGAAATCGGCGCCCCGGTAGGGCAGGTGGTTCACGGTGCCGTCGGCCGTCAGTTCGTGGATGCGCACCGGCTCGGTCTGGTACAGGCCGAGGTGGAAAAACTGGGCTTCGAAGGGCAGGTTCTGCGCGCGCCAGACGGACTGGTCGGTCTTGAACCGGATGTCGCGCAGCTGGTCGTAGGTGATGGTGGCGAGCTCGGCGGGCAGCTTGTCGCTGTTTGCCTGATAGGGCTGCTGGGCACGCGCCTTGGCGAGCTGGGTGATCTGGTCCCAGTCCACACGCTGTGCATGGGCCGACGCCCCGCAGAACGAGGCCAGCAGGGCGCCGAGCACGCCCCAGCCGCGCAGGCGGCGGGTGGTGAAAAACGGGCGAATCGTGAAGGGCATGCCGGTATAAGGGCAAACCCTGTGCCAACCCGAAAAAACCCAATCAGATCAACGACTTTTCCCGTATCCAGATGTGTTTTTTTGCGTTTCGCCGCGCTGGCGGGCGTTTCAAGCCCCGTTTTTGTCGCCGAATGGCGACAGGCTGGGCCTTCGTTCAGAAAAAAACCAGCAAAAACAAGGGCTTGGCCTTGTCACTCATCGGCGACAGCGTCGCTGGCGGCGCCCGGCGCATCGCTTTTGAACAGCCCCGGGGTCAGGGCGTGTTTCTGCAGCAGGCGGTAGAACTCGGTGCGGTTGCGTTGCGCCAGGCGGGCCGCGTCGGCCACGTTGCCGTCGGTCATCTTGAGCAGGTCCACCAGGTACTCGCGCTCGAAGCGCTGCTTGGCGTCGGCGAAGCTGAGCACCTCGATCGACGGCGTGCGCAGCGCGCGCTGCACCAGCGCGAGCGAGACCAGCGGCGTGGTCGACAGGGCGCAGACCTGCTCGACCACGTTGTAGAGCTGGCGCACGTTGCCGGGCCAGGCCGCCATGGTGAGCGCCTTGAGCGCCTCGGGCGCGAAACCCGAGCTGCGCTTGCCGTACTTGGCCGCGAGCCGGGCCAGGAAGTGGTTGGCGAGCAGGGCGATGTCCTCGCGCCGCTCGGCCAGGGTGGGCAGCGTGAGCGTGACCACGTTGAGCCGGTAGTACAGGTCCTCGCGGAACTGGCCGGCGGCCATCGCGTCTTCCAGGTCGCGGTGGGTGGCCGAGATGATGCGCACGTCCACCGGCAGCGACTGGCTCGAGCCCAGCGGGCGCACCGCGCGCTCCTGCAGCACGCGCAGCAGCTTGACCTGCAGGGCCGGCGGCATGTCCCCGATCTCGTCGAGCAGCAGCGTGCCGCCGTCGGCTGCCTGGAACAGGCCCTTGTGGTTGGCCACGGCGTCGGTGAACGCGCCTTTCATGTGGCCGAACAGCTCGGATTCGAGCAGGGCCTCGGGGATCGCGCCGCAGTTCACCGCGATGAAGGGGCGGTTGGCGCGCGCGCTGGCCTTGTGGATGGCGCGCGCCAGCATTTCCTTGCCGGTGCCCGAGTCGCCGCGCAGCAGCACGCTGGCGTCGGACTGCGCGACCATGCGCGCCTCGGCCAGCAGGTCGGCCATGCGGTTGGAGCGGCTCACGATCTCGCTGCGCCAGGCCTCGTCCACGTGGGTGTTCTGGTGCGCGGGCGCGCCCAGGGCCAGGGCCTGCGCGATCTTCTCGAGCAGTTCCTTGGCGTCGTAGGGCTTGGTGAGGTAGGTGAAGACGCCACGCGCCGTGGCCTCCACCGCATCGGGGATGGTGCCGTGCGCGGTCAGCAGGATCACCGGCAGCGAGGGGTGGCGCGCGCGGATCTCGTCGAACAGCGCCAAGCCGTCGCGCCCGGGCAGGCGCACGTCGGAGAGCACCAGCTGGGGCCGTTCGATGTCGAGCTGGCTGAGCGCGGCCTCGGCCGAGCCGACCGAGGTCACCTGGTAGCCCGCCGCGCCCAGGCGCATGGCCAGCAGGCGCAGCATGTCGGCGTCGTCGTCGACAACCAGCAGCCGTGCGCGCGGCGCCGAAGGCCGCTCGGGGCTGGCGTTCATGGCGGGGTGGGGCGCGCGCCGTTGGGCGCGGCGGCCGGTGGGCGCGTGGTGAGGCTGCGCTCGATGGCGCGCATGGCTTCCAGCCGTTCGTTGAGCTGGTCGATGCGGCGCTGGCTGTCGCGCAACTGCTGGGCCTGGCGGTCCGTGGTTTCCTCCAGCTTGCGCTGGTCCAGCAGGCGGTTGGCCAGCAGCCGGGCGAGCGGCTTGAGCGGCAGGCTCTCGGGGCCGGGGTGGGCGATCACGCGTTGGAACAGACCGAGCGCGCGCGCGGTGTCGGCCGGCTGGCGCAGGTGGGTCAGCGCCAGGGCCAGCTGCATCTGGCGCAGCGCCACGTTGCCGGGGTCGCCCTGCACCACGATCTCGGCGGCTAGGTCGGCGGGGCTGAGCGCGTGCAAGCGGTCGGCGTAGCTCAGCAGGGCCGTGACCACGTCGGGCACCGGGGTCGTGTCACCGCTGAGCACCATGGGGGGTTGCGAGGGCGGGGCCGTCACCGGCGTCACCAGGGGCGGCGCGGTGGCCACGGTGACCGTGGGGTTGGTCATCTGGATGGTCACCGTGCCGTTGCCGACGGTCTCGGGCGCGGTCGGCGCCGTGCCGCAGGCGGCCTGCGACAGGGCCAGCGCGGCGACCAGGCCGGTGAGGCGCCCTGCGTGGGTGGGGTGGGATGGGCTAATGGGCATGGGGCAGTTCGATGCGGAAGTGGGCACCCTGGCGCTGGGGCAGCAGGGTGATGCGGCCCCCGTGGGCCAGAATGTACTCGTGCACGATGGACAGGCCGATGCCGGTGCCGCGCACGGCGCCGCTCGGTTGCCGCTCGCCACGGTAGAAGGGTTCGAAGATGCGGTCGCGGTCGGCCTCGGCCACGCCCGGGCCCTGGTCCACGATGTCGATGCAGGCGCGGCCCGGCAGGTCCAGCAGCACCAGGCGGATGTGGCCGCCGTGCGGCGAGAAGCGGATCGCGTTGGACAGCAGGTTGCCCACCGCAGAGGCGATCTTCTCGCGGTCCAGTGGCATCGTGGTCGGCACGCCCTCGACGCGCACGTTCAGCGACTGGGCCTGCCATTGCAGGCGCTGGGTCTCTACCTGGTCTTCGAGCAGCGCGAGCAGGTCGGTGCGCTCGCGCTTGAGTTGCCGCGCCTCGAACGCCGCCGCGTTGAAGCGCAGCAGCGCCTCGATCTGGTGCTGCAGCAGCTGCGTGTTGTGCTGCAGGATGTTCACCACCTCGGCCTGGCTGGGGTTGAGCGCGCCGGCCACGCCGTCGCCCAGCACCGCCACGCCTTCGTGCAGCGAGGCCAGCGGCGTCTTGAGTTCGTGCGAGATGTGGCGCAGGAAGCGCGCCTTGTCGGCATCGAGCTCGGTCAACCGCAGGCGCAGCCATTCGAGCTGCTGGCTCACGCGGCGCACGTCGGACGGTCCGCGAATGTCGATCGGCACGTCGAGCCGGTTTTCGCCCAGGCCCTGGATGGCCTTCTCCAGCCGCTTGAACGGCCGCGCGAGCCAGATGCCGAAGCCCAGCGCCAGGATGGCCGCGATGCCGATGGAGCCCACCACCTGCTGCGTGAGCTCCTGTCGGCTGGTCTCGAAGCGGGCCTGCAGGGCCTCGTTGCGGCCGGTGATGATGGACTGCACCTTCTGCGCGATGGACGCGCTGTGGCCATCGATCTCGCGAAAGGCCTGCGCCACCTCGCGCTCGCGGTCCAGCGCGGTTTCGGGTGGGCCGTCCAGCAGCACGGTGATCGCGTCCAGCCGTTCGCGCCAGTTGGTGGCGAAGTCGGGCGGCAGTTCGTTGTCCTCGAGCCGGCGCAGGATGTCGCGCGCATTGCCGGCGGCCTCGTCGAAGCGCTGGCGCAGCTGCCGGTCGCGCAGCACCAGCGACTGGCGCGCCGCGCGCTCCATGGTCAGGCTGCGCTCGGAGAGCGACTGCGCGGCGGTCGACAGCGCGATCGCCTGCGCCGCGCTCTCGCGGCTCTGTGCCATCAGGGTCTCGAGCGAGAACAGCGCGCGCACCGCCGCCACGCCGAGCAGCGCCCCGATCAGCAGGAAGGCGACCAGCAGCAGCTGCTGGAAGGAGAAGCGCAGCGGTTTCACCCGGAGCACTCAGTCCAGAAGCGCCGCGGAACCGGCTTTGCCGGGCCGCTGGGGCTGCCCCCTTGAGGGGGTCGCGCGCAGCGCGGCGGGGGTGATTTCCAGACTGCCGCGCAGCGAATGTGGGCGCGCCTCGGTGATGCGCACGTCGAGCATCTGGCCGAGCAGGCGCTCGGCCCGCGGGCCGCCGTCGAAGTTGACGATGCGGTTGCACTCGGTGCGGCCCATCAGCTCGAGTTCGCCGTTCTTGCCGGGGCGGCGCGAGCGGCCCTCCACCAGGATGCGCTGCACCGTGCCTTCGCGGCTGGCGCTGATGCGGCGCACGTTCTCCTCGATGACCGCCTGCAGGTGCTGCAGCCGCTTGAGCTTGACCTCGTGCGGCGTGTCGTCGGTGAGGTTGGCCGCCGGCGTGCCGGGGCGCGGGCTGAAGATGAAGCTGAAGCTGGTGTCGAAACCCACGTCGGTGATGAGCTTCATCATCTTCTGGAAGTCGTCCTCGGTCTCGCCGGGGAAGCCGACGATGAAGTCGCTGCTCATGGCCAACTCGGGCCGGATCGCGCGCAGCTTGCGGACGGTGCTCTTGTATTCCATGGCGGTGTAGCCACGCTTCATCGCCATCAGGATGCGGTCGCTGCCGTGCTGCACCGGCAGGTGCAGGTGGTTCACCAGCTGCGGGATCTTGCCGTAGGCCTCGATCAGGCGCGGCGTGAACTCGTTGGGGTGGCTGGTGGTGTAGCGGATGCGCTCGATGCCAGGGATCTCGGCCACGTACTCCAGCAGCAGGGCGAAGTCGGCGATCTCGCTGGTCTCGCCCATCGCGCCGCGGTAGGCGTTCACGTTCTGGCCCAGCAGGGTCACTTCCTTCACGCCCTGGTCGGCCAGGCCCGCGACCTCCACCAGCACGTCGTCGAACGGGCGGCTCACCTCTTCGCCGCGCGTGTAAGGCACGACACAGTAGCTGCAGTACTTGGAGCAGCCTTCCATGATGGACACGAAGGCCGAGGCGCCCTCGACCTTGGCCGGCGGCAGGTGGTCGAACTTCTCGATCTCGGGGAAGCTGATGTCCACCTGCGGCAGCGCCTGGCGCGCGCGCTGGTTGAGCAGTTCCGGCAGGCGGTGCAGGGTCTGCGGGCCGAACACCACGTCCACATAGGGCGCGCGCTTGATGATCTCGGCGCCTTCCTGGCTGGCCACGCAGCCGCCCACGCCGATCAGCACGCCCTTTTCCTTGAGGTGCTTGACGCGGCCGAGGTCGCTGAACACCTTCTCCTGCGCCTTCTCGCGCACCGAGCAGGTGTTGAAGAGGATCAGGTCGGCCTCTTCCACGTCCTGCGTGGGCTCGTAGCCTTGCGCGGCGCCCAGCACGTCGGCCATCTTGTCCGAGTCGTACTCGTTCATCTGGCAGCCGAAGGTTTTGATGAAGACTTTTTTGCTCATGGGGAATTCCGTTCGGGAAAGGGCGTCGCGCCGCGGGCGCGCGCCATGGGCGGGGCCGCGGCCATGGTGACCGCGGCAGGCGCCGGGGGACTCAGTTCGTGGTGCGGGCCGGCGCGCCGGCGGGCAGGGTCTGTTGCGACTCGAAGACGAAGTTGCGCTGCGTGCCGTAGCCCGGGCGCTTGACCTTCGCTTCGGCCTCGGTCAGCAGCCACACCTGGTGGACCTGACCGCGCTGGTCGAGGGTGTAGTTCACCACCAGTTCCTGGTTGACCAGGGTGGAAGACATCACCAGCTTGTTGGTGCTGTCGAGGATGCGCGCGCCCGGGGCGAAGCGCGTGGCGCGGTCGTCCATGGCCACCAGTGGTGGTTGCACCACCACCATGGTGCCGCGCAGCGCCTTGGCCGGGAACTCGCGTTGCACGGCCTGCGCGTGGGCGGCGCTGGCAGGAATCAGGAAAAGGGTGGCGGCGAGCGCGGTGCTCAGGCCGGCGAGGGTGGCCACGAGGGCGGGTCGGCAGCGGTTCATGGTATGTGTCCAGAGGCTGTGGGGAGGGGCGATTGTCTCACGCGGGGGCGGGGCGCTTGCGCATCAGAACCACGTTGGCGCCAGGCACTTCGCAGTGCCAGCCATGGTGGCGCGCAAGCCAGCGCAGCGTGGCCTCGCGGTAGAACACCACGTGGGTGGGGTCGCGGCGGTAGTGCCACTGCGCGAAGCGCGTGTCGTCGGTCTGGAAGCGCGTCATCAGCGCCAGCCAGCCACCCGGATGCAGCAGCGCGTCCAGGCGGCGGAACTCGGCAGCGGGGTCGTGGAAGTGCTCGGCCACCTCGGTGCAGGTGATGAAGTCGTGGCGGGTGGCCAGTGCGCCCGTGTCGGGGTGGAAGAACGGGTCGTACAGGGCCACCGTGTGGCCGGCCTCGCGCAGCAGGTCGGCCAGCACCGGGCCGGGGCCGCAGCCGTAGTCGAGCCCGCTGCACCCGGGCGCCAGGCGCTGCAGCAGCGGTGTGGCCACCTGGGCCAGGAAGGCGCGGTAGCCCGCGTCGTCGCCGGTGTTGCGGTGCAGTTCGTACTCGGCGCGTTCGGCCTCGGGCGAGGGCCGGTGTTCGGGGAACAGAAAGGTGGCCTCGCAGCACCCGCAGCGGCCATAGGCGCGCTCGCCGACGACCTGGAACGCCCGGCCCTCAAGGTTTTCGCAGACGGGGCAGCGCATGGCGCGAAGGCCGGCCGGCTATTTCCAGCGCACCGGCTCGATGTGCACGCTGCCGCGCTCGCTGGAGAGCGTGAGCGCGCCTTCCTGCACCGTGGCCTGCAGCTGCATGCTGCGCTCGGCGAGCTGGGCCAGCGCGGGCGCCACCTCGGTCGGCAGGCGCCAGGCCTGCAGGCGGTCGAGCCGCGTGAGTTTGCCCTCGATGCCGCGCCACCACACGTCGGCCGCGCTGCCGAATGCGTAGACGACCACCGCGTCGGCCTTGCTGCAGGCCTTGGCCAGCGGCTTGTCTTCCGGCTGGCCGACCTCGATCCACAGGCGCTTGCGGCCGGTGAAATCGGTCAACGAGACGTCCGGGTCGTCCGGGTCGGAGAGGCCGGCGCCGAAAGCCAGCGTGCCGTCGCCCCGGCAGGTGTCCTGCAGCTCGTGCGCGTGCAGCGCCATTGCCACCAGCCGGACCATCATGCGCTCGTCGGTCTCGCTGGGATGGCGGGCCAGGGTGAGCGCGTGGTCGGCGTAGTAGCCGTGGTCGATGTCGGCGATCTGCAGGTTTGCCTTGAAGATGGTGGACTTGATTGCCATGTGAGAAACACCCCCCGCGTCGCCTTCGGCGCCACCCCCCTCCAGGGGGGGCGACACTTCGGGCCGGCACAGCCGGACCCTCGGTGTCTCTGGCTGGCACCGCCACATGCGTTGCGCCGCGCAAATGGATTGAAATGAAAAAAGCGGGCCCCGTTGCCGGAACCCGCTTTTTGAGATGCTGGTGGCGATAGGTGGACTTGAACCACCGACATCAGCATTATGAATGCTGCGCTCTAACCAACTGAGCTATATCGCCAGCGAAGCGCGCATTATAGACAGTTTTTTTGGGGCGGCTCAGCGGTGCTGGAAAGCCGGCTTGCGTTTGTTGACGAAGGCGTCCATGCCTTCCTTCTGGTCTTCGGTGGCGAACATCGCGTGGAACAGGCGGCGCTCGAACATCACGCCGTCCGACAGCGAGCCCTCGAACGAGCGGTTCACCGCTTCCTTGGCCGCCATCACGCTGGGCAGCGAGAGCCCGCAGATCACCAGCGCCGCGCCCAGGGCCTCGTCCATCAGCTTGTCCAGCGGCACGACGCGGCTGACCAGGCCGGCGCGCTCGGCCTCGGTGGCGTCCATCATGCGGCTGGTGAGCACCATGTCCATGGTCTTGGCTTTGCCCACCGCGCGCGGCAGGCGCTGCGTGCCGCCCGCGCCGGGGATGATGCCCAGCTTGATCTCGGGCTGGCCGAACTTGGCGTTGTCGGCCGCGATGATGAAGTCGCACATCATGGCGAGTTCACAGCCCCCGCCCAGCGCGAAGCCGCTCACGGCCGCGATCACCGGCTTGCGGATGCCGCGGATGGTTTCCCAGTTGCGCGTGATGTAGTCGCCGTTGTAGACGTCGGCGAAGGTGTAGGTGGCCATCGCGCCGATGTCGGCACCGGCCGCGAAGGCCTTTTCGCTGCCGGTGACGATCATGCAGCCGATGCCCTCGTCCGCGTCGAAGGCCTTGAGCGCCGCGCCCAGCTCGTCCATGAGCTGGTTGTTGAGCGCGTTGAGCTGCTTGGGCCGGTTGAGCGTGACGATGCCCACGCGGCCTTCGGTGCGCACGGTGATGCATTCGGGTGGGGTGGCGGCGGTCATGGTGTCTCCTCGGGCAATGGCGTCGGGTTGAAAGCCCACCACTATATCGGTCCCGCCCTCCGGGAAAACATTAGCCGACCGATTGGTTGGTTAATGGTAAATTCCGATCCATCGCCCAACGACAACAGCAGGAGACCCGCCGACATGAGCAACAACGCCACCGTGGTGTACGAAGAGCGCGGGGCCGTGGCCCTGGTCACGCTCAACCGCCCCGAAGCCCTGAACAGCTTCACCCGACAGATGCACCGGGAGCTGTGGGCCGCGCTGGACCAGGCCGAGGCCAACCCGGCGGTGCGCGCGCTGGTGCTCACCGGCGCCGGGCGCGGTTTCTGCGCCGGCGCCGACCTGGCCGAATTCGATTTCGAGCCCGGCCCCGATCTGGTGAAGCGCGCCGACCCCGGCCCGGTGATCGAGCAGGCCTTCAACCCCACGGCGCGCCGCCTGCAGGGGCTGCGCATGCCCACCATCGCGGCCGTCAACGGCGTCGCGGCGGGTGCGGGCGCCTCGCTGGCCATGACCTGCGACATCGCCATCGCCGCCACCGGCGCGAGCTTCATCCAGGCCTTCAGCAAGATCGGCTTGATCCCGGACGCGGGTGGCAGCTGGTTTCTGGTCGAGCGCCTGGGCCTGGCGCGCGCCATGGCCCTGGCCCTGACGGGCGACAAGCTGCCGGCCGCGCAGGCCAAGGAATGGGGCCTGGTCTGGGACGTGTCCGACGACTGCGTGGGCGCGGCGCTGGCCCTGGCCGCGCGCCTGGCCACCATGCCCACCAAGGCCCTGGTGGTCACGCGCGGCCTGCTGCGCGATGCCGGCACGCGCACGCTGGACCAGCAACTGGACGTGGAGCGCGACACCCAGTCGGCCCTGGGCCGCACGCACGACTACATCGAAGGCGTGATGGCATTCCGCGAAAAGCGCCCGGCGCAGTTCAAGGGCGAATGAGGATGAGCCCCGAAGACAAGGCCCGCAAGGTGGGCGAGACCATGTTCGCGGTGGACACCGCGAGCAAGGACACCATGGGCATGGAGCTGCTGGCCTGCGAACCCGGCCGCGCCGTGATGCGCATGGCCGTGCGCCCGCTGCACCTCAACGGCCACCAGATCTGCCATGGCGGCTTCATCTTCACGCTGGCCGACTCCACCTTCGCCTTCGCCTGCAACAGCCACAACAGGAACGCCGTCGCCGCCGGCTGCGGCATCGAGTTCCTGCGGCCCGCGCACGCGGGCGACGTGCTCACCTGCGAGGGCGTGGAGCAGACCCTGTCGGGCCGCCACGGCATCTACGACATGCGGGTGAGCAACCAGCGCGGCGAAGTGGTCGCGATGTTCCGCGGCAAGAGCGCCGTGATCGCCGGCACCGTGTTTCCCGAGGACGAACAGCCATGACCACCTTTCCCCTCGAACCGATCGAAAAAGCCGGCATCGACGAACTGCGTTCGCTGCAGCTCAAGCGCCTGCAGGCCACGCTGCGCCACGCCTACCAGAACTCGCCGGTGTACCGCGCGAAGTTCGATGCCGCCGGCGTGCACCCCGACGACTGCCGCAGCCTGTCGGACCTGGCGAAGTTCCCGTTCACCACCAAGAAGGACCTGCGCGACAGCTACCCCTTCGGCATGTTCGCGGTGCCGCGCGAGCAATGCGCGCGCATCCACGCCAGCAGCGGCACCACCGGCAAGCCGACGGTGGTGGGCTACACGCTGAAAGACATCGACACCTGGGCCACGGTGATGGCGCGCAGCATCCGCGCCAGCGGCGCCCGCCCGGGCGATCTGGTGCACGTGAGCTACGGCTACGGCCTGTTCACCGGCGGCCTAGGCGCGCATTACGGCGCCGAGAAGCTGGGACTCACTGTGGTGCCTTTCGGCGGCGGCCAGACCGAGCGGCAGGTGCAGCTGATCCAGGACTTCCGGCCCGACATCATCATGGTCACGCCGAGCTACATGCTGGCGATCGCCGACGAGTTCGAACGCCAGGGCCTGGACCCGCGCGAGAGCAGCCTGCGCCTGGGCATCTTCGGCGCCGAGCCCTGGACCAACGACATGCGCCTGGCGATCGAACAGCGCATGGGCATCGACGCGGTGGACATCTACGGTCTGTCCGAGGTGATGGGACCGGGCGTGGCCAACGAATGCGTGGAAACCAAGGACGGCCCGACGATCTGGGAAGACCACTTCTACCCCGAGATCATCGACCCCGACACCGGTGAACCGGTGCCCGACGGCGAGCTGGGCGAGCTGGTGTTCACCAGCCTGACCAAGGAGGCGCTGCCCATCATCCGCTACCGCACGCGCGACCTCACGCGCCTGCTGCCGGGCACGGCGCGCCCCATGCGCCGCATGGAAAAGATCACCGGCCGCAGCGACGACATGATGATCGTGCGCGGCGTCAACGTGTTTCCCACGCAGATCGAGGAGCTCATCCTCAAGCGCGCCGAACTCAGCGCGCACTACCAGTGCGTGCTCACGCGCCAGGGGCCGATGGACGACCTCACCGTGGTGGTGGAGACGCGCTCGGGCCTGTCACCGGAGAGCGAGGAGGCCCAGGGGGCCGCGCGCCTGCTGCAGCACGACATCAAGGTGTTCGTGGGCAGCAGCGTGATGGTGCAGCTCAAGCCCGAAGGTGGTGTCGAACGCAGCCAGGGCAAGGCCAAGCGCGTTCTGGATCAGCGAGGGCGCTAGGGCCTGTTCACACTATTTTTTCAAGATGCGTTGCGGATCAAAAAGGCCATGCGCAAGGCGCGAAACGCAGACGGGCCGGTGGCCCGGCGAGGCTTCGCAACGCGGCGCATGGCCTTTTTGGCCGCAACCCGAAGGGAATGGGTTGAAAACAGCGCCACTCTTCGTTGCACTCCTAGGCCAGACATCCAGTCTGGCCGTCGTCGCGCGCCTCGATTGGCGCTGTTTTCAACCCACTCGCACTTGAAAAAAATAGTGTGAATAGGCCCTAGTTCAGCCAGCTGGCGAGCTTGGGCGCATCGCCCACCGCCAGCCGCACGGTGAAGGACTCGGTGGGCCAGTCCAGCGGCAGGCGCAGCAGGCGCTTGTCGCGCGAGACCAGCGCGGTCAGCCTGGCGCGCCGCGCGCGCAGGGGTGGCAGTTCGTCGAGCTTGTGGAGGCGCCAGGCCTCGGCCTCGCCGCCGCGCTGCTCGGGCGCGAACTCCACGCCCAGCCACTCGTCGTTCGCGGCCATGCCGGCGGCCTCGGCCGCGCCGCCGCGCAGCACGGTCTTGAGCACCACGCCGCCCCCGGTCTCGCTCACGCGCAGGCCGAGTTGCTGCGCCAGCGGCGCCTTGTCGTGCGAGACCTTCACACCGTGGTCTTGCAGCAGCGAGGGCAGGGGCAGCTCGTCGGTGCTGTGCACCCAGGCTGCGATCTCGCCTTCGTAACTGCGTTGGCCCAGGCGCTTGAGCGCACGCAGCACGTCGGCCTCGCGCATCGGGCCGCCTTCGCAGCGCTGCCAGAGTTCGCGCATCACCGCGTCGAGCGAGCCGTGGCCTTCGGTGCGCAGCGTGAGGTCCAGGCACAGCGCCACCAGCGAGCCCTTGGTGTAGTAGCTCACCGTCGCGTTGGGCGTGTTCTCGTTCATGCGGTAGTACTTCACCCAGGCATCGAAGCTGGCCTCGGCGACGGTCTGCACCAGGCGGCCCGGCGTCTGCTGCACCTGGTTGAGGGTCTTGGCCACCAGCTGCAGGTAGGTCGCGTCGTCGATCAGCCCGGCGCGGCGCAGCATGAGATCGTCGTAGTAGCTGGTGAAACCTTCGAAGAACCAGAGCAGCTCGGTGTGGTTCTCGCGGTCGTAGTCGTAGCGCGCGAACTCGGCCGGGCGCAGGCGCTTGACGTTCCAGGTGTGGAAGTACTCGTGGCTGATCAGGCCCAGCAGCGTGGTGTAGCCGTCCGTGGCCTTGAGGGGGGCGGGCTTTTCGCCCGGCGCGGGGGCGCGCGGCAGGTCGGCGCGCTGGCAGATCAGCGCGGTGGAGTTGCGGTGCTCCAGGCCGCCGTAGCCGTCGGCGCTGGCGTACAGCATGAACACGTAGCGCGAGAAAGGCGGGGGCTGCTGGCCGTGCCAGAAGGCGATCTGCGTCTCGCAGATCCTGCGGGTGTCTTCGATCAGGCGCTCGCCATCCATCCACTCGCCCGCACCGGCCACCACGAAGCGGTGCTCCACCCCGCCGGCGGTGAAGCTGGCGCTCCAGAAGCGGCCCATTTCCACCGGGCAGTCGGCGAGCTCGTCGTAACCCTCGGCGAGGTAGTGGCCGAAGCCCTGGGCGTCCACGGTCTGCGGCGTCAGGCCGGTGGCGACCTGCCAGCCGGCGGTGGCCTCGCTGGTCAACAGCTCCAGCGCGTGCGGCGTGTCCTCCTGGCCGAGCACGCGCAGGCACAGGCTGGTGGCGTTGAAGAAACCGCGCGAGGCGTCGAGGAAGGCGGTGCGCACCGAGGCGTCGAAGGCATACACCTCATACCGCAGTTCCAGTGGCTCGCCGGCCTCGGCCTGGGCCTGCCAGCGGTGTTTGTCGAGCTGCCTGAGGGCGACGGGTTGCCCGTTCTGCCAGGCGCGCAGTTGTTGCAGGTTCTGCGAGAACTCGCGCACCAGGTAGCTGCCCGGTATCCACACCGGCAGGGCCACGCGCTGGTTCTTCGCGGGCTGCTCGATGCGCAGCGTCACGGCGAACAGGTGGGCGTGCGCGCTGAGCACCGAGACGGTGTAGCGCACGCCTGCGTTGCGCGCGGCCTTGGCCGCCCTGGCGCGGGTGCTCAAGGCTTGGCTTCCGCGAGCTGTTTCTCGATCTGCTCGGCACCGATGGCGCCGGGCACGCGCGTGCCGTTGGCGAAGATGATGGTCGGGGTGCCGGTGATGCGGGCCTTCTTCCCGAACTCGAAGTTGCGCGCCACGGCGGCCGCGTCGCAAGTCGCCGAAGGCGGGGTCACGTCGCGCACCATCCAGTCGATGAAGGTCTTGCCCTTGTCCTTGGCGCACCAGATGTTGCGCGACTTCTCACCCGAGTCGGCGCTCAGGATCGGGTACAGGAACACGTGCACCGTCACGTTGTCGATCTTCATCAGGTCGCGTTCGAAGCGCTTGCAGTAGCCGCAGTTGGGGTCCTCGAACACCGCCAGCTTGCGCTTGCCGTTGCCGCGCACGATGGTGAAGGCGTCTTTCAGCGGCAGGTCCTTGAAGGCAATGGCGGTGAGCTTGTCCATGCGTTGCTCGGTCAGGTCCACGCGGGCCTTGGTGTCGATCATCGAACCCTGGATCAGGTAGTTGCCCTCGGCGTCGGTGTAGAACAGCTCGCTCTGGTTGACGCGCACCTCGTAGATGCCCGGCATGGGCGTCTTGCTGACCTCGTCGATGGCCGGCAGGTTGGGCAGGCGCTCGGCCAGGTTCTTGCGGATGGTGGCTTCCTGGGCGATGGCGGCCATCGACAGGGCGGCCAAGGCCGCGATCAGGAGGGATTTGAAGAGTTTCATCGTGGGAGCCTTGGAGGGCGTGCGGGATTCGAAAGGGTGAAAAGGGGCTTCAGAGGTGCGGCTGGCCCATGGCCTGGCGGGCGATCCAGCGCTTGAGCGGGCCGCTGCGGTCGAAGCCGTTCAGGCCCCAGTTGCGCAGCGCCTGCACACGGGAGTCGCCATGGGCGAACAGGCCGAACAGGCCGTCGGTGACCCAGCCCATGGCGCCCACTTCGGCGGCGCGCGCGCGCTCGTAGCGGCGCAGCAGCTTGAGGTCGCCCAGCTCGCGCCAGTACTCGCGCTGCTGCAGCACGCGCGCCAGCTCGGCGGCGTCGGCCAGGCCCACGTTCAGGCCCTGGCCCGCCAGCGGGTGCATGGCGTGCGCCGCGTCGCCGGCCAGCGCCACGCCGCCCTGGGCGGTGCGGGCGATCCAGCGTTGGGCGCGCGAGAGTTCGAGGGGCCAGGCCTGGGCGGGGCTTTCCATGTGCATGTGGCCCAGGGCCTGGGCGCAGCGCGCCTGCACGGCCTGGGTGAAGGTGGTCGGGTCGGCTTGCAGCCAGGCGTCGGCCTGCTGTGCAGGGACAGACCAGACCAGCGCCACGGAGTTCCCGAACGCGCCGCCCAGGGGCAGCAGGGCCATCACCTCGCCGTTGGAAAACCACTGCCGGGCGATGCCGCCGTGCGGCTGGTCGCAGCGCAGCCGCGCGGCCACCGCCTTGTGCGGGTAGGGGCGCACGTCGAATTCCAGGCCCAGCTCCGCGCGCGTCTGGCTGCGCTTGCCCTCGCACACCACCGTCAGGGCGGCGTTGGGCGCTTCGCTCACGCGCTCGATGCCGCCCTGGAAACCGATCGCGTCGGACAGGCGCTGCTCCAGCGCGGGCACGTCCACGATCCAGGTCAGCGCGTCCGCGCCCTGGTCGTCGGCCGAGAACTGCAGCTCGCCGCCGTCGTCGCCCCACACCTGCATGGCGCTCACCGGGGTGATGGGGGGCACGCGGTCGTCCTGCGGGTCGGCCTCGGGCCAGGCGCGCACCGAGCGCAGCACGTCGCGCGAGGCGGCGTTGATCGCGTAGGCGCGCACGTCGGGGGTGTCCTGCGGGCCGCGTGGCGCGCCGACCAGGGCCACGCGCAGGCGGTCGCGGGCCAGCAGCAGGGCCAGGGTCTGGCCCACTACGCCGGCCCCTCGGATGGCGACGTCGAAACGCCGGGCGGAGCCGGTGCGGGGGGCAGGGGAGTTCATGAGGGGGATTCTAGGAGCAGGGCACAATCCGGGCCTTCCCCCGGGCGATACCCGGTACTCCCATCCTGACCATCCACCATGAGTGCTGAACCCCTTGCCGCCGACGTGCAGGCCACCATCGCCCAGCTCTGGGTCTACCCGGTCAAGTCCTGCGCTGGCATTTCGCTGACCGAGGCCGAGCTGACCGACACCGGCCTGCTGTACGACCGCGCCTGGATGGTGGTGGACGCGGACGGCGAGTTCGTGACCCAGCGCGAGCTGCCCCGCATGGCGCTCATCCAGACCGCTTTCAAGATGGGCCAGCTGGTGCTGCGCGCCCCCGGCATGCTCGCGCTGCACCTGGCGCTGGACGCGGCCGAAGGCCCGCTCAAGGTGCGCGTGTGGGACGACGAGGTGCAGGCCTATGACATGGGCGATCTGGCCGCGCAGTGGTTCAGCGATTTCCTCGGGCAGCCCCTGCGCCTGGCGCGCTTCGACCCCGAGGTGCGGCGCGTGTGCAGTCTGAAGTGGACCGGGGGCCGCGAGGCCGTCACGCAGTTCGCCGACGGTTTCAGCCTGCTGGTGACCAGCACCGCGTCGCTGGACGAACTCAACAGCCGCCTGGGCGCGGCCGGCCACGGGTCGGTGGAGATGCTGCGTTTCCGGCCCAACGTCGTGCTGGCCGGCGTCGAAGCGCACGACGAAGACCGCGTGGGCGCGATGCGCATCGGCACCGGGGACGGCGCGTCCGCGCTGATCGAACCGGTCAAGCCCTGCGGGCGCTGTCCCATTCCCAACATCGACCCCGCGACCGCCACCTCCAGCCCCGAGGTGAACGACACGCTGCAGGTCTACCGGCAGGACCCGCGCCTCAACGGCGCCATCACCTTCGGCATGAACGCCATCGTTCTCGAAGGCGACGGGCAGGTGCTGCGGGTCGGTCAGCCTGTGAGCGCCGACTGGAAATTCGACTGAACTCAGCCCTGGGCTGATCGTGGCGGGGCGGCCTGCTCGTTCGCGTAGCGCGCCAGCGTGGCCGCCAGTTCGCCCAGGTCGCGCTGCACCGTGGCAAAACTGGCATTGCGCTCCCGGGTGATCTCGTCCATGTACACCGGGCGGCGGACCTCGATCTGCAGGCTGTGGCGCCGCTGCGCGGGCTGGCCGATGCGCGCGATCAGCTGCACGCCCTTGTACGGGTCGTTGCGGGCCACCGTGTAGCCGCGCGAGCGCAGTTCGCGCTCCACCAGGTCGACAAACGCCGGGTCGCAGGTGGTGCCGTCGCGGTCGCCGAGCACGAAGTCAGCCAGTGGGCGGGTGCTGCGGATCTGGAGCCGCTCGTAGGCGTTGTCGGGCATGGAGTGCAGGTTCAGGTGCCAGAGCGCGCCGAAGCGGTCCATGGTCTCGTCGATGCATTGCGACAGGGCCGCGTGGTACGGGCGGTAGCAGTGGGCGATGCGCGCCTGCACCTCCGCCACGGTGAGCCGGCGGCGGTAGATCGGCGTGCTGGCGTCGATGTTGCGCCACACCAGGCCGAACCCCAGGCGGGTCTTCTCGCTCGGGTTCAGCGGCGCCGGCCATGGGCCGTCGAGCAGGTCCGGGTCGAGGTCGTCCTCCGAGCGGTTGCAATCGATGTAGGTGCGGGGAAAGTGGGCCGCCAGCAGGCTGCCGCCCACCGAGGGCACCGCCGCCCACAGCGCGTCCACATGGGTGTCCTCGCCGCGCCGCAGCAGCGCCCGCGGCACGGCGTGGTCGTAGTCCGCCGGGTAGTTGGTGCCGCTGTGGGGCGAGTCGCACACCAGGGGCACGGGCGTGGCGACGGGGCGGTGCAGCGTGAACGGCGGCGCGTCGATCGGCATGCGTCAGTCCACCGAAATCTTGGCCATCTTGGCCACGCGCTCATAGCGCTCCATGGCCTGCTGGATCTGCTGGGCAAACGCCTCGGGTGTGCCGGGGATCAGCGTGGAGCCCGAGGCTTCCATCTGCTTGATGAACTCAGGGTGCTTCATGCCTTTGTGGATGGCGGCGTTGAGTCTGGCCACCACCTCGGGTGGCGTGCCTGCCGGCGCGACCACGCCGAACCAGCCGCCACCGCCCATCTGGGGGAATCCAAGTTCGCCGTAGGTGGGCACCTCCGGCAGCGAGGGCGAGCGCTTCTCGCTCAGCACCGCCAGCGCGCGCAGCTTGCCGGACTGGATGTTCGGCAGGGCCGACGGCAGGTTGTCCGTGATGGCGGTCACCTGGCCCGCCATGGCGTCGGTCATGGCCTGCCCGGCGCCCTTGTAAGGCACGTGCAACAGGTTCATCTTGGACAGGGCCATGAAGTGCTCGATGTTGGCGTGGCCCAGGGAGCCGATGCCTGGCGAGGCGAAGCTGTACTTGCCCGGGTTGGCCTGGGCCAGGGCGATGAACGCCTTCATGTCCTTGGCCGGCGTGGCGGGATGCACCGCGAAGACGCTGGGCGTGGTCGCCACGTTGGTGATGGGCGCGAAGTCCTTCACCGGGTTGTAGCGCAGCTTGTTGCCATAGACCGCCGGGTTGCTGCCGTGCGTGCTGACGGTGGCCATGCCCAGGGTGTAGCCATCGGCCGGCGCGCGGGCGACGAATTCCATGCCCGTCGAGCCACCGGCGCCTGCCTTGTTCTCCACCACGATGGACTGGCCGAGCTCGCGACCGCCGTATTCGGCCACCAGGCGCGCGGCCAGGTCGGTCGAGCCGCCGGGGGCGAAGGGCACGATCAGCTTGATCGGCCGGTTGGGGTAGGCGGTCTGGGCCTGGGCGGCAGCGCCCAGAACGAGCGCGGTGGTCAGGGTCAGCGCGGTGCGCAGCAGGGTTCGGGTGGTCATGTGAGGTCTCCTCCTCGAAGATGGGAGTCGAAGGGTAGGAAATCCGACCAAGGCGGGCAAACGACATTTTCGCCGTGTGCGATGACATGATGTAATCAGCCGCATGCGCATCCGAAGCCCGTCCCTGGTGGAACTGCACGCCTTCCTGGGCGTGGCCCGCCATGGCAACTTCCACCGTGCGGCCGACGAGCTTTGCGTGACCCAGGCGGCGGTGAGCCGCGCGGTGGCCCGGCTCGAGAAACACCTGGGTGTCCAGCTGCTGGATCGCGCGGCCAGCGGCGTGCGCCTGACACCGGCCGGCGCCGAACTGCGCCGCCAGGTGGAGGGACCCGTGGCCGCGCTGGAGGCCGCGGCGGGCCAGGTCAGGGCCCTGCCCGAAGCCCTGCGGCTGCGCCTGTCCGTGGTGCCCAGCCTGGGCAATCTCTGGCTGATGCCGCGCCTGGAGGATTTCCGGCACCGCCACCCCGAGGTCGACATCGAGTTCCGCCAGTACCACCACGACGAGGACTTCACGCGCGCGGACGTGGACCTGTGGGTGGCGCTCAAGGCGCGGGCCGGCAAGCACTGGCCCCGCCAGGTGGCGGCGCAATACCTCATCGGCCGCGAGATCGTGGCTGTGTGCGCGCCCGCGCTGGCGCAAGGCATCGACGGCGTGGACGCGCTGCTGAAGCTGCCCCTGCTGTACCACAGCAACTACCGCGACAACTGGGCCCTGTGGGCCGACGCCGTGGGCGGGCAGCTGCCGCCGCACTGGCGGGGGACGGGCTTCGACCTGGTCATGAACCTGATCGAAGCGGCCCGCGCGGGCATGGGCGTGGCGGTGGTCCAGCGCTGCATGGTGCAGGCCGAACTGGCCACCGGTCGCCTGGTCACCCCCGTGCCTGGCAGCGCCAACACCGGGCGGGGCTACTACCTGTGCCGCTCGCGTGCGACCGCCGGCTCCCGCGCGGTGGAGGCTTTCTCGCTCTGGGTGCGTGAACAGGCCCGGCGCGCGGGCGGCTGAGCGTTCGGGACGCTTCAGGGCGAGATATTCACCCATCAGTACAATCGACACCCGTTTCCCCTTGGCAGGACGAGGACAACGTCCTTACGTAACCCGGTACCTTCACCTCGGTTCGCAGCACTGCCAGACAGGCGCTGCACAGCGCCACAGGGGTTGATTCATAAGGAATTTCCATGAGCCTCCAATGCGGCATCGTGGGCCTGCCCAACGTCGGCAAGTCCACCCTTTTCAACGCGCTGACCAAGGCCGGCATCGCGGCCGAGAACTACCCCTTCTGCACCATCGAGCCCAACACCGGTGTGGTGGAGGTGCCCGACCCGCGCCTGCAGCAGCTCGCCGAGATCGTCAAGCCCGAGCGCATCGTGCCGGCCATCGTGGAGTTCGTGGACATCGCCGGCCTCGTGGCGGGTGCAAGCACCGGTGAAGGCCTGGGCAACAAGTTCCTCGCGCACATCCGCGAGACCGACGCCATCGTCAATGTGGTGCGCTGCTTCGAAGACCCGAACGTGATCCACGTCGCCAACAAGGTCGACCCGATCGCCGACATCGAGGTCATCCAGACCGAGCTCTGCCTGGCCGATCTGGCCGCGGTGGAAAAGGCCCTGCACCGCGTGAGCAAGACCGCGCGCTCGGGCGACAAGGAGTCGATCAAGCAGGTCGCCATCCTCGAGAAGTGCCAGGCCGCGCTCAACGACACCCAGCCGGTGCGCACCATCGACTTCAGCAAGGAAGAGCAGGCGCAGCTCAAGCAGTTCTTCCTGATCACCGCCAAGCCGGCGATGTTCGTGGCCAACGTGTCGGAAGACGGCTTCGAGAACAACCCGCTGCTCGACCGCCTCAAGGAGTTTGCGCAGAAGCAGAACGCGCCCGTGGTCGCCATCTGCGCCAAGATCGAAGCCGAACTCTCCGAGATGGACGACGCCGACCGCCTCGAATTCCTCAAGGAACTGGGGCAGGAGGAACCGGGCCTGAACCGCCTGATCCGCGCGGCCTACCAGCTGCTCGGTTTGCAGACCTACTTCACCGCCGGTGTGAAAGAGGTGCGCGCCTGGACCATCCACGTGGGCGACACCGGCCCGCAGGCCGCTGGCGTGATCCACACCGACTTCGAGAAGGGCTACATCCGCGCCCAGACCATCGGCTTCGACGACTACATCGCCTTCAAGGGCGAGCAGGGCGCGAAGGACGCGGGCAAGATGCGCGCCGAAGGCAAGGACTACGTCGTCAAGGACGGCGACGTGATGAACTTCCTGTTCAGCAGCTGAAGCGACGGCTCACACCGAAGAACACCCACCCGGCGCAAGCCCGGTGGGTTTTTTGTTGTCGCCAGCGGTCCTGAAAATGCGAGTCCTACAGCCCACCCGCGCCACCGGGCTATAGGACCTGGGGAATCCCCGATCCGAGTCATGTTGAGCTCTAGTCCTTCATAGGACTACAGTGCCTCAACCCCTGACGAGACGGAGACAAACCCCATGACAGCCCGAGTTGAAATCCTCGCATCCGCGCAGCGGGCGCTGCCCAAAATCGCCTTTCGCGGTGCCAGCAAGATCTATGGTGGCAGCGGCCGCGCCCGCAACCAGACCCTGGCCCTGGACAGCCTGGACCTGGACATCGCCCCGGCCGAAATCGTGACCGTGCTCGGCCCCACGGGCTGCGGCAAATCGTCCACGCTGAACATGATCGCCGGCTTCGAGCAGCCCAGCACGGGCACGCTGACGCTGGACGGCCAGCGGATCGAAGGCCCCGGGCCGGACCGGGCCGTCGTGTTCCAGCAGCCCTCGCTCTTCCCCTGGCTCAACGTGTTCGACAACGTGACCCTGGGCGTGAAGTGCCGGGGCGTGCCGCGCGAGACCTATTCGGCGCGGGCGATGCACCTGCTGCGCGAGGTTGGCCTGACCGGCTTCGAGCGCCACTACCCCTACCAGCTCTCGGGTGGCATGCAGCAGCGTGTGCAGATCGCCCGCGCGCTGGTGTCCGAGCCCAAGGTGCTGTTGCTGGACGAGCCCTTCGGGGCGCTGGACTACCAGACCCGGATTCAGATGCAGGAATTGCTGCTGCGCCTGTGGCAGGAGTACCGCCCGACGATCTTTTTCATCACCCACGACGTCAGCGAAGCCATCTTCGTCGCCGACCGCGTGCTGGTGATGACGCGCCGCCCCGGCCGCGTGAAGCTGTCGGTGCGCGTCGAAGCCGACAAGCCGCGCACCGCCGATTTCCTGAGCACGCCGTACTTCATCGACCTGCAGCGCGAGCTGCTGCACGCCGTGCAGGAGGAAGTCCAGGCCAGCAAGCAGACCGCGCCACCGCAGGCCATGGCTGCCTGAGCCTGCGTCGCACCGCCCCATCCACCCACGAGGAGACACCCATGAGGACTTTCATCCGACAGCTTTTGGCCGCCGCGGCCTGTGCCTTCGCGGCGGGCACGGCCCCCGCCCAGACACCCGCCGCTCCGCTGAAATTCAAATGGGGCCTGCCATCGGCCGACTACTACGCGGTCTATGTCGCCAAGGACCACGGTCTGTTCAAGGAAGCGGGGCTGGACCCTGAGTTCTTCTTCTTTGCCTCGGGCGCACCGCTGCTGGCTGGCCTCAAGAGCGACAGCCTTGACGTGATCACCACCGGCCTGGCCACGGTCTTCGCGCTCGGCCAGAACATCCCGCTCAAGATGCTCTATTGGGAGCTCGACCACGCGGCCGCCGAGGCCCTGGTGGTCGACCCCAAGGCCGGCATCCACAGCGCCGAAGACCTGCCCAAGGCCAAGGCCATCGGCGCGCCCTCGGGCACTTGCGCCCAGGTCTCGCTGGTGCTGATGGCCCGCAAGCTGGGCACCAAGATGAGCGACCTCAGCGTGGTCAACATCGCCCCGCCGCTCTACGGCAACGCGTTCGCCAGCGGGGCGATCCAGGCCGGCATCGCGTGGTCACCGTTCTCCCAGTCGCTCTCGCAGCAGGGCTACAAGGTCGCCGGCTGGGCCACCGACTACACCCCGCACGGCGGCGTCTGCCCGGGCATGACGGCGGCGCGCCCCGCGTTTCTGGAGAAGAACCCGGACGCGGGTCTGCGCCTGGTGCAAGTCAAGGCCAAGGCCATGGACATGATCGCGAAGAACCCCAACCTGGCGATCGACGCGCTGGTGAAGAACGTGGGCATCTCGCGCGAGGTGGCCAAGGCCGCCTACGAGCGCGAGTTCGCCCGCATCCCGAGTTTCGAGCAGCAGATCGACCCGAAGTCGCCGTTCTCCATGACCGCACCCGGCCAGGGGCTGGCGCTGAAGTTCCAGGTGGCCAGCGAAGCCCTGGCGGCGGCTGGCTCCATTCCCGCGCCGCTCTCGCCCAAGGTGATCGCCGATGCGATCGACCCCAGCCACCTGCAGCGCTACATGAGGGGTGAACGCAAATGAGTATCCGCAACGCCTCCGCCGAAACCGGCGTGGAACACGCCGCACGCCAGCGCCACACCGGTCTGATGAAGATGCCTCGCACCATGCCCCTGGTTGTCTATTCCATCGCCGCCGTGCTCGGCCTGCTGCTGCTGTGGACCGCCGTCACGGTCTCCGGCCTGGTCGGCCCGGGCTACCTCCCCACGCCGCAGGGCATGGCCACCGAGTTCGCCGCGCTGCTGCAGGACGGCTACAAGGGCAAGTCGCTGTGGGCCCACATCGAGGCCAGCCTGTTCCGCACCGTCGTCGGTTTCCTGATCGGTGTGGCGATCGGCATCCCGCTGGGCTTGCTCAGCGGCTACAGCAAGGTGGTCGGCGCGATGTTCTCGCCCATCATGGCCTTCGTGCGGCCCATCCCGCCGATCGCCTTCATTCCCATGGCCGTGCTGTACTTCGGCCTGGGCGAGACCGGCAAGATCGTGCTGATCCTGTTCACCGCCTTCAACTACGCGTTCGTCAACGCCCACGCCGGTGCCGCCGGTGTGCCGCTGGCCTACTTCCGCGCCGCGCAATCCATCGGCCTGAGCCGCTCGCAGACATTCTTCCGCGTCGTGCTGCCGGCCGCGGTGCCGCAGATCTTCACCGGCCTGAAGGTCGCCATGGCGCTGAGCTGGGCGGTGGTCGTGGCCGCCGAACTGGTGGGTGCGCAGGCCGGCCTCGGTTTCATGATCTCGGACGCGGCGCAGCTCTTCCGCATTCCGGTCGTCTTCATCGGTATCGCCCTCATCGGCGTGATCGGCCTGGTCCTCAACGCGCTGCTCACCGGCGCCGAAGACAAGCTCGTGCACTGGAAGGGACGCTGAAGCCATGAGCACCGTGCACTCCTACCTGTCTTCGCTCTCGCTGCACATCGCGGGCGAGTGGCGCGGCATCAGCGGCCGCGACACCCTGCCGGTCATCAACCCGGCCACCGGTGCCGAGCTCGGCCGTCTGCCCATGGCCACCGAGCGCGATATCGACGACGCTCTGGCCGCCGCGCAGGCTGCCTTCCCCGCGTGGTCGCAGGCCAGCGCATGGGAGCGCGATCGCATCCTCCAGCGCGCCGCGGTCCTGATCCACGAACGGCGCGATGCCATCGCGCACAGCCTCACGCTGGAGAATGGCAAGCCACTGGCGGACGCGCAGGGCGAGATCGACCGCGTGATCGAAACCATCACCTGGTGCGCCGAAGAAGGCAAGCGGGCCTACGGCCGCGTGCTGCCCCCGCGTTCGCACCGCCTGACGCAGACCACGCTCAAGCGCGCCATCGGGCCGGTGGCCGCCTTCGTGCCCTGGAACTTTCCCATGGTGCTGGCGGCGCGCAAGGTCGCCGCGGCGCTGGCCGCCGGTTGCACCGTGGTGCTCAAGCCCGCCGAAGAAACCCCGGCCAGCTGCATCGAACTCGTGCGCGCCTTCCTGGACGCGGGCTTGCCCCCGGGCGCGCTGAGCCTGCTGTTCGGCGTGCCGGCACAGGTCTCGCAGCGCCTGATCGCATCGCCCGTCATCCGCAAGATCTCGTTCACCGGTTCGGTTGCGGTCGGTCGGCTGCTCGCCACCCAGGCGGCCCAGCAACTCAAGCCGGCCACCATGGAGCTGGGTGGCCATGCCCCGGTCGTGGTGTTCGACGACGTCGATGTCGACAAGGTTGCCGCCGCCTGTGCCGCCTTCAAGTTCCGCAACGCGGGCCAGGTCTGCCTCTCGCCCAGCCGCTTCTACGTGCACGACAGCATCGCCGAGCGTTTCGCCCAGCGGCTCGCGGCGCACGCCCAGGCCTTGCAGGTCGGCGACGGCCTCACACCCGGCGTGCAGATGGGGCCTCTGAACAACGAGCGGCGCCTGCAGGCCGCGCAAGCCCTGGTGGACGATGCCCGCGCCGCCGGCGCCCGCGTGCTCACCGGTGGGCAGCGCATCGGCACCCAGGGCTTCTTCTTCCAGCCAACCGTGCTCACGCAATTGCCCGCCTCGGCCCGGTTGCTGAAGGAAGAGCCGTTCTGCCCGGTGGCACCTGTCATGTCCTTCGCCACGCTGGACGAGGTCATCGCCCTGGCCAACGACAGCGACATGGGCCTGGCCGCCTACGCCTTCACCAACCGGCTGGACCGCGCGGCGGAGTTCTCCGAGCGCGTCGAGGCCGGCTGGATCGGCATCAACAGCTTCACCCCCGCGCTGGCCGATGCCCCCATCGCCGGCATGAAGGACAGCGGCCTCGGCATGGAAGGCGGACCCGAAGGGCTGGATGCCTACCTGCACAGCCGCTTCGTCAGCCAGTCCAGCCTCGCGACCTGACGCCCCCCAAATTCACACGAACCGCATCCAGGAGACCCACGCCATGACCACCGACAACGTGCACCCGCTTCGCTTCTCGGGCTACAAGAACCGCGACATCCCGGGGCCGGACACCGAACTCACCAGCACCGACCCGGGCACGCCCATGGGCGAATACATGCGCCGCTTCTGGCAGCCCGTGTGCCTGTCCGAGGAACTCAAGGACCTGCCCAAGGCGATCCGCATCATGGGCGAGAACCTGGTGGCCTTCCGCTCCAAGCGCGGCGAGATCGGTGTCATGCACCGCCACTGCGCGCACCGCGGTGCGTCGCTGGAGTACGGCATCATCACCCACGACGGCATCCGCTGCTGCTACCACGGCTGGTCCTACCGCATCGACGGCACCCTCATCGAGGCGCCCTGCGAGCACGACGACACCCGCCTGAAACAGACGGTCTGCCAGGGTGCCTACCCGGCGTTCGAGCGCAACGGCCTGGTGTTCGCCTACATGGGCCCGCCCGACCAGCAGCCGCCGTTCCCCGAGTTCGACAGCTACACCTTTCCCGGCGACAACAAGCTGGTGGCGTTCTCGAACATCTACCCCTGCAACTGGCTGCAGGTGTACGAGAACATCATGGACCACATGCACACGGCCGTGCTGCACAACAAGATGGTCGCCGAAGGCGTGGACGACAGCACTGCCGCCGGGCTCTCGCTCGAAGGCTTTGGCGACATGCCCGTGATGCAGTGGGAAGCCACGCGCAGCGGCAACGGCTGCGTGTTCGTCGCCGGCCGGCGCCTGCCTGGCAACAAGGTGTGGCTGCGCATCACCGAGATGGTGTTCCCCAACTACCTGCAGATCGGCTCGCTGTTGCCCACCGCCGCGCGCGAGCGCCACGGCAACTCCGGTTGCACCCGCTGGAACGTGCCCATCGACGACCACCACATGATGATCCTCGGCTACCGCCACTTCAACAGCACGGTGGACCCCGACGGCATGGGCAGCGAGGCCGATTGCGGCGTCGACAAGATCGACTTCCTGGACGGGCAGACCGGCAACCGCAGCTACGAGGAAGGCCAGCGCGCTCCTGGCGACTGGGAGGCCATCGTCAGCCAGCGCAAGGTGGCCATCCACGGCTCGGAGCACCCGGGTTCGTCCGACGTCGGCGTGTACCTGTGCCGCCGCCTGCTGCGCGACCTCCTGCGTGGCAAGACCCAGCCCGACCCGCTGTACGAAGAGCTGGTGGCAAAGGGCCGCACCTTGCCCCTGTATTCGCAGGACAGCGTGCTCGACATCCCCGAGCTGCCGGCCGCCGAGGACCGCAAGCAGATCCTCGCTCTGGGCAAGAAGCTCATGGAGATCAACCGCGCTGCCGATGGCCAGGCCGATGCCGCTGCGCGCGATGCGTACATCCGCCGCGAGCTCGATCGCCTCGATGGCCGGGCCGTGGTGATCGAGAACACCCCCGAGACCGTCTGAGCACGGGCACACGGAAGACCACGATGAAACTGCGCGTCCGCTCTGTGACCTGGGAAGCCGAGGGCATCCTCTCGTTCGAACTCGTGCACCCCGAAGGCCTGCCGCTGCCGGTCTTCGAGGCCGGCGCGCACATCGACGTCCGCATCCCCGGCGGCCTGTCGCGCCGCTACTCGCTGTGCAACACGCCGGGCGAGCGCACGCACTACCGCATCGCGGTGCTGCGTGTGCCCGAAAGCCGGGGCGGCTCGCGGGCCATGCACGAGCGCGTGCATGCCGGCGATTTCATCGAGGCCTCCGAGCCGCGCAATTTCTTCCCGCTCGACGACAGCGCCGGCCACGCCCTGCTGCTGGCCGGGGGCATCGGCGTCACACCCTTGCTGGCCATGGTGGAGCGGCTGCAGGCCAGCGGTCGCCCGTTCGCCATGCACTACTGCACCACATCGCCCGAACGCACGGCCTTTGCCGGGCGCCTCCAGCCGCTGGCGGCGCAGGGCATCGTCACCCACCACCACGACCGGGGCGACCCGCGCAACGGCCTGGACATTGCCCGGCTGCTGCGCGACCCCGCGCCGGGCACCCACCTCTACTACTGCGGGCCGGCCGGCTTCATGAAAGCCGTGAAGGCCGCCTCGGCGCACTGGCCCGCCGGCACCGTGCACTTCGAGTACTTCGGTGCCGAACCGCAGGCCGCCCCCGTGAACGTGGGCGCCTGCGCCGACACCGTGCCGGTGCACCTGCTGCGCTCCGGACGCACCGTGCAAGTCTCGCCCGTGCAGACCCTGCTGCAGGCGCTGCGCGACGCCGGCGTGGAGTGCGAAAGCTCGTGCGAGGCCGGCGTGTGCGGCACCTGCCGGGTGGACTACAGCGAGGGCGAGCCCGAGCACAACGACCTGATCCTCAACGAGGAAGAGCGTGCCCGCAGCGTGTTGCTCTGTTGCGGGCGCGCTCGCACACCGCTGAGCCTGGATCTCTGACGAGCTCAGCCCATCACAACGACCCCGAAGGTGAGGAACCTGCCATGAACAACGCCGCCGTGAACGCCGCCCAGAACGTGTTCCAGGTGCTCCAGATGCCCGACCGCAGCGGCCGCCCGAAGTACCAGCGACTGGCCGACGTGCTGGTCGAAGCCATCCGCCAGGGCATCTGGCGCCCCGGCGACCGACTGCCACCGGAAGAGGAACTTACCCAGCTCACCCCCTTCAGCCTGGGCACGGTGCAGCGCGCGCTGCGCGATCTGTCGGAGCAAGGCCTGGTGGTGCGCCAGCACGGCCTGGGCAGCTTCGTCGCCGACCCACCGCGCGAACTGCAGGACCCCTGGCATTGCCGCTTCGTCAACGACGAGGGCGAGGTGCTGCCCATCTATTCGCAGGCCATCGCCCGTGTGAGCGTGTTCGAACGCGGCCCCTGGAGCACCTACCTTGGCCCGCAGGCCGACGTGATCCGCGTCGACCGCGTGATCATCGTCAACGACGAGTTCCGCATCTTCAGCCGCTTCTACGGCGACCGCAAGGTGCTCAAACGCCTGTGGGAAATGCCCATGGACGAACTCAACGGCGCCAACTTCAAGAAGGTCATCGTGCGGCAATGCCGCCTGCCGATCACCGAGGTGACGCACTTCGTGCGCATGCAGCCCTTCGATGACGAGGCCTGCATCCGCATGGGCCTGGCCGCGGGCACCAGCGGCATGTTCATGTACGCCGTGGCCTTTGCCGGCAAGGAGCGCTGCGTGTACTACCAGGAGTTCTCCGTCGCCCCCAACGCGCACTCGCTCAAGTTCCCGGAAACCACGGTGTCCTCGGTTTGACCGAGCACACCGCCCCCTCATTGACCACCCAATGGAAACACCCATGAAAACCTCTCCCAAGAACCTTCTGGTCATCATGTCCGACGAGCACTCGCCCAAGGCCCTGGGCTGTTACGGCAGCGAGATCGTGAAGACCCCGAACCTCGACGGGCTGGCCGCGCGCGGCACGCGTTTCTCGTCGGCCTACTGCGCCAGCCCCGTGTGCATCCCGGCGCGCGCGTCCTTTGCCGTGGGCAAGTACATCCACCAGATCGGCTACTGGGACAACGCCGACGCCTACGACGGGGCGATCCCCAGCTGGCACCACAAGCTGCGTGACCGGGGGCACGACGTGGTGTCCATCGGCAAGCTGCACTTCCGCACGCCCGAGGAAGACCATGGCTTCAGCTCCGAGGTGATCCCCATGCACATCATCGAGGGCAAGGGCGACCTCATGGGTCTGGTGCGCAGCGAGCTGCCGGTGCGCAAGGGCGCCTACAAGATGGCGCATTACGCCGGCCCCGGTGAGAGCCAGTACACCTTCTACGACCGCGAGATCACCGCCCGTGCCCAGGTCTGGCTGCGCGAAGCCGCGAAGCGCGAGGCCGACAAACCCTGGGTGCTGTTCGTCTCGCTCGTGGCGCCGCACTTTCCGCTCACCGCGCCGCCGGAGCACTACTACCCCTACTACAACCAGAACCTGCCCATGCCCAAGCTGTACGAGCAGCACGAACGGCCCACGCACCCCTACCTGGTGGACTACGCACGCAGCTTCAACTACGACGACTACTTCAGCCGCGACGCCGTCAAGCGCGCCATCGCCGGCTACTACGGCCTGTGCAGCTTCCTTGACGAAAACATCGGCAAGATCCTGCGCACGCTGGAAGACGCGGGCCTGGCTGACGACACGCGCGTGATGTACACCTCCGACCACGGCGACAACATGGGCGCGCGCGGCCTGTGGGGAAAGTCCACCATGTTCGAGGAAACCGCCGGCGTGCCGCTCATCATCGCGGGCGACGGCATTGCCCAAGGCCAGTCGGTGGCCACGCCGGTCAGCCACGTGGACGTGTACCCCTTCATCCTGGATGCCGTGGGCAACCAGGAAACGGCCCTGCGCGAAGGCTTCCCGGGCACCACCCTCTTCGACCTGGCCGATGGGGAAGTGCCCGACCGCAACGTGCTGGTGGAATACCACGGCATGGGCTCCACCACTGGCGCCCTCATGATCCGCCACGGTCGCTACAAGTACGTGCACTACATCGGCTACCCGGCCCAGCTGTTCGATCTGGAGACCGACCCGGAGGAACTCAGCGACCTCGCCGCGAACGCCAGGTACGCCAGCGTGCTCGACGAATGCCGCGAGCGTCTCTTGCGCATCTGCGACCCTGATGAGGTCGACCAGCGTGCGAAGCAGCGCCAGGCCGAACTGCTGGCGCAGAACGGGGGGCGTGAAGCGGTCATTGCCCGTGGCGACCTGGGCTTCACACCGGCACCCGGTGCCGTCATTGCCTTCGACTGAACCTCGCCGGACATGCCATGAACCAAGAAGACCACTATGACTACATCGTCGTCGGCGCCGGTTCGGCCGGTGCCGCGCTCGCCACGCGCCTGGCCGAGCGGCAGGCGGGCCGGGTGCTGCTTGTCGAAGCCGGCGCCTCGCGCGAACGCGACTTCTGGGTGCGAGCCCCCATCGGCATCGCCAAGGTGGTCGGTGACCCGCGCTACGTCTGGCAGTTCCGAACGCAGGAACAGCAGGCCCTGGTCGGCCAGTCGGTCTATTGGCCGCGCGGCCGCATGCTGGGGGGCAGCAGCGGGGTGAACGGCACGATCTACGTGCGCGGCGAAGCCGAGGAGTACGACCACTGGCGCGGCCAGGGCTGCGCTGGCTGGGGCTACCGCGAACTGCTGCCGTACTTCAAGCGCCTGGAAAACACCACGCTAGGCGACCCCGTGTGCCGGGGCCGCGAAGGCCCGGTGACCATCAGCTCGCTCGGGGCAATGCCCGACGCCTTGTCGGATGCCTTCCACGCCGCCTGCGTCTCGGCCGGCATCCCTGCCAACGAGGACTACAACGGCCGCCAGTACGAAGGCGTGGGTTACCTGCAGCTCAACACCCGCCACGGTCAGCGCTGCGACACCGCCACCGCCTACCTGCGCGGCCGCCCCGCCAGCAACCTGCGCGTGGCCACCGAGATCCAGGTCACGCGGGTGCTGTTCGAAGGCACGCGCGCCGTGGGCATCGAATACCTGCGCGAGGGCGTTCGCGGCATCGCGAAAGCCGCGCGCGAGGTCATCCTTTCGGCCGGCCCGATCAAGTCGCCGCAGTTGCTCGAGCTCTCGGGCATCGGCCAAGGCGAGCGCCTGCAGGCCATGGGCATCCCTGTCGTGAGCGACCTGCCGGGCGTCGGCGAAAACCTGATCGACCACGTGCAGACCCGCGTCACCTTCGAGGCCAACCGGCCGCTCGGCCTGAACCAGGTCGTGGGCCACCCGTGGCGGCAGACCCTGCTGGGTCTGCGCTACCTCACCACCCGCAAAGGCCTCATGGCCACGCCGGCCTTCACCATCCATGCGCTGGCGCGCACCGAGCGCGACCGCCGCCTGGGCCGCCAGCGGCCGAGCGTGAAGATCCAGCTCGCCCAGCTCAGCGGCAACACCCGCTTCGAGATGACCACCGGCGGCACGCCCGGCGCCATGCTCGACCCGTACCCCGGCTTCTCGATCGGCTGCTTCCAGCTGCGCCCGCAATCGCGCGGCCAGGTGCATCTGGCCAGCCCCGACGCCCTGGCCGATCCCCACATCGACCCGCGCTACCTCGCCGAACGCGAAGATCAGGAAGACGTGGTGGCCTCGGTGCGGCTGGCGCGCGAGGTCGCGGCGCAAGGCGCACTGGCCAGCTTCATCGTGCGCGAGACCCGGCCCAGCGCCCAGGCGCGCACCGACGAGGAACTGCTCGACTACGTCAAGCAGTCCGCCGCCACCTCGTTCCACCCGGTGGGCACCTGCCGCATGGGCGTCGACGACCTCGCCGTGGTCGATCCTCAGCTTCGCGTGCGAGGTGTGCAGGCGCTGCGGGTGATCGACTCGTCGATCATGCCGACCATGCCTGCGTCCAACACCAACGCGCCCTCGATCATGATCGGGGAAAAGGGCGCGGACCTCGTGCTGCAGCGCTGAACGCGTGGACACGCTTGCCGCACTCGCGGCCTCCCTCTGGCCCGGTCCCGCCTGGGTGCTGGGTCTGGCCGTCGCCATCTCGTTCGGCGCGGGCGTGGTGCGGGGCTTCTCGGGCTTCGGCTACTCGGCGCTCGTCGTGGCAGGCCTGTCGCCCTTCGTCCTGCCCGGTCCGCTGGTGGTCGCGGTGCTGATGCTGGAAGTGGTCGCCTCCGCGGGCAGCGTGCGCCAGGTGTTGCCCGACGTGCACCGCGGCTGGCATCGCTCGCTGCTGACGGGCAACCTGCTGTTCGTGCCGGTGGGGCTGGCCGGCCTGGCCTGGCTGGACCCGGCCGTGGTCCGCGTGCTGCTCAGCGCCCTGGTGCTCGTGGGCGCCACCAGTGTGCGCTTCACGCTGGGGCACCGGCTGGCGCCCACGCCTGGGCTGCGCCACCTTGCCGGCGTGAGTTCGGGCCTGCTCAACGGCTTCGCGGCTTCGGGTGGCATCGTGGCCGCGCTGCTCATGACCGCCAGCGGCCTGCATCCCCGGCTGCTGCGCGCCACCATGATCAGCGTGCTGCTCTGGATCAGCGCCTACGCCCTGGTGTGGAGCGGGCTTGCCGCCTGGGCGGGCGAGCCGTCGCTGCTGGGCGCGCAGGCCGTGGGCTGGGCCTTGCTGCTCTGGCCCACCATGGCGCTGGGCATGCGCATGGGCAGCCGCGCCTTCGTCCACGCCAGGGCGGACCGGCAGGCCATGCTCGTGCTCGACACGCTGATCGTGGTGGCCCTCGGCGCCCTGGTCACGGCCTGGGTGCGCTTGCCCGCGCCCTGAACGGCCGGGCCTCAGTCCGGCGGCAGCGCCCGGCCGCGCCAGTGGCGAACATTGAAGGGGAACACCGGGCGGTGGTCCTTCATCGCCAGGGCGGCGTCCGGCGTCGCACCCAGATCGCCCCACCCGCTGCCGTCGCCCCAGTGCCGGAAGCCGTGCTGGAGCACGCCGTGGCTTTCGCCGGGAATGCCCAGCGCCGTGGTCTCGTAGACGCCCTCCCGGGCGGGGTTGCCGTTGGTCTCGATCGTGAACCAGGAAGAGAACTCAGTGGACATGGCACAACCTTTATCAAACAGGTAGGGGCCACCTTAAGACAGAACAGTGCCTGTGGACTGTTCGCTGGGAGACACTCGTTATACTGCGCGGGTTGTACTACCAAAGTACGACCGGAAGTGGCATTCCGAATTTGAGACTCACCTGGATAGCTGCCGCGTTCCCGCGCTGCGGCTATCTTCATCTGCGCCGCTTTTATGGTGGCCCGGATGGGGAGCCGCAAGGCTCGCCGGTGTTGAGTTTCAAGCCGGTATGCCACACCCGTTCGGGCCACCGCCACCCCTTACCCGAGGTGGTGTGTGGTTGAGTGATCGCATACCAAGGGATCTCATCCATGCAACAGGAAAACACCGTGTTCACCCGCCCGCTCCGTCTGGGGCTGCTCGTCGATGCCGAAAGCTTCAGCGGTGCGCACGCGCCGCGCATGCTCACGCGGGTCAAGCAACTGGGCCGGCCCATCATCCGCCGTGCTTATGGCGACTGGACCACTTCGCAGCTCGCGCTGTGGAAGGGGGCGCTGCACACTCTGGCCATCCGCCCCTGCCAGCAGTTCCACTACCGCCATGGCCGCAACGCCTCCGACGCCGCGCTCATCATGGACGCCATGGAGATGCTGCATGAACGGCGCGTGGATGGCCTGTGCCTTGCCTCTACCGACAGCGATTTCACCGGCCTGGCCGCGCGCTACCAGGAGGCCGGCCTCCTGGTCTTCGGCTTTGGCACGAGCAACGCCGCCGCACCCTTCAAAGAAAGCGGCGTGCGATGCGTTCTTCTGTCTGGACACACCCGAAGAGCGCGTAGAGTCGGCGCAATGACCGAAGCATCGACCCGACCCGAACCCCAGCGCCTGGCCAAACGCCTGGCGGCACAAATTTCCTGCTCGCGCCGCGACGCCGAGCTCTACATCGCGGGCGGCTGGGTGCGGGTCGATGGCGCCGTGGTGGAAGAACCCATGGCGCGCGTGCGCGACGAGCAGGCCGTGGTGCTCGATTCCCAGGCTCGGCTGGAGCCGCTGGTGCCGGTCACGCTGGTCTGGCACAAGCCTGCGGGCCAGGCCTTGCCTGAAGAGCCTTTCCTGCCCGATGAAATCGCCGTGCGGTGGTTTGCATCAGGTGCGCGCTCCCAGGGCGACCGCTCGGGCGTGCGCCCACTCAAGGCGCATGGCCACAAGCTGCTGCCGGTCTCGCCTCTGGAGGTGCTCGCCAGCGGCCTGATGGTGTTCACGCAGAACCCGGGCGTGGCGCGCAAGATCACCGATGCCTCCTCGCCGCTGGAACACGAGTGGCTGGTGGAGGTGCAGGACGATCCCGAACTCGACGACGGCGCGCGGCGCGAGGCGGTGCTGCAGTCCCTGGGCAAGGCGCTGTTCTTCGACGGCTGGGCGGTGCCCGCAGCGCGCGCGAGCTGGCAGAGCGAGCGGCGCCTGAGGCTGGCGATCAAGGGCACGCTGCCGGGGCAGGTGGCGCACCTAGCCGAGCGCGCCGGCCTGCGCCTGGCCTCGGTGCGGCGCCAGCGCCTGGGCCGCATCGGCCTGGACGGCCTGCCTTCAGGCCAGTGGCGCTACCTCGCCGCGCACGAGCGTTTCTGAAGCCACGCGGCCCACAGGCTCACGGCCATCGCCACCAGCATCACGGCCAGGCCGACCTGGTGCAGGTTCATCATGCCGCCCTGGGCGATCATCACGCCGCCCAGCGCCGCACCCAGGGCCTGCCCGCCATACAAGGCCGACGTGTTGAGCGCCACGGTGGCCGGTGCCAGCTCGGGTGAGATCTGCACCAGCCGCGCTTGCTGCGCCGAGTTGCACGAGAAGCAGCCCAGCGCCCAGGGGATGAGCACGAAGGCCTGGGCCCAGACGCCGTAGCGGCCCAGCGGCCAGAGCAGCAGGCTCAGCACGATGGCGCCCAGCGTGATCAGCACGGCCCGGGGCGCGCCGATGCGGTCGATGGAGCGCGTGACCGCGACATTGCCCGCCAGGCCGAAGACGCCGAACCACAGGAAGATCAGCGACAGCAGTCCGCCGCCCGCGCCCAGGGTCTGCGCGAAGTAGGGGGCGAAGTAGGAAAACAGCGTGAACTGCCCGAAGGAGAAGAGCAGCGTCACCGCCACGGCGGTCATCAGCGGGGCCGAGCCCAGGGTGCGGCCCCAGGCTTCGCGCGACAGCGCGGCCGGTTTGATGCCGTCGGGCATCTCGCGCCACACCCAGGCGCCGCTGAGGAACGAGGTCAGCGCCACCAGCCCGAAGGCCCAGCGCCAGTTGAGTTCGCTGCTGATCCAGGCCGACAGCGGCATGCCCAGCACCGAGGCCAGCGACCAGCCCAGGAAGATGAAGGTGATGGCGCGCCCGCGCATCGCCGGGCCGACCAGCAGGCCCACGCTGGCCGCCGCCTGCGGCGTGAAAATGGCCGGCGCGATGACGGCCAGCACGCGCAACGGCATCAGGCTGGCGTAGTTGGGTGCCAGCGCGCAGGCCAGCAGCAGCACGCCGTACCAGATCAGCGAGATCGTGAGCAGGCGGCGCCGGTCCCAGCCCGCGACCAGGCTGGCGAACAGCGGCGCGCCCAGGCCCATCAGGATGGCCGCGGCCGTGATGAGCTGGCCAGCCTGCGGGATCGACACGCCCAGCGACTGGCTGATGTCGTTGAGCGTGCCGGGCACCACCATCACGCCGGTGCCGATCACGAAGTTGCCCACCATCAGGGCCCAGAGGGCGCGTGGCAGGCGGTTGCTGGCAACGGTCATGGGTGCAGGGTTCCAGGGAAGAACCACAACAGCGCGGCCGTCATGGTGAGGTACCGGGCGAACTTGCCGATGGCCATGTAGGCCAGGCAGGGCCAGAAGGGGAATTTCAGCCAGCCAGCCACCGCGCACAGCGGGTCGCCCACCACCGGCAGCCAGGACATCAGGCAGGCCTTGGGGCCGAAGCGCTCCAGCCATTGCAGCGCGCGCAGATCGACATGATTGCCGCGCGCACGGTCCACCACCTTGTGCGTGCCCAGTCCCATGAGCCAGCTCACGGCGCCGCCGGCGGTGTTGCCGGCGGTGGCCACCAGGATGGCCGGCCAGAAGAGATGCGGGTTGAGCTTGATGAGGCCGAACACCGCGGGCTCCGAGCCCAGGGGCAGGAGCGTGGCCGAAATGAAGGACACCACCAGCACCGTGCTCAGGCCGAACTCGGGCAGGGCCAGCAGTTCCATCAGGTAGGTGATCCAGTCGGGCATTGGGCGGTGTGTTCGGGGGCGGGAAGACCGGCGATCGGGAAGTCGGATGGCGGGCGAAAAAAGAGGGGCGATATATCGCCTGCTGAAAAAACAGGCAGATACAATCGCCTTCCTTCGCCCCCCGCGTCAGCGGGGATCGCGGCAGATCCACCACTCGACACCGATTCTCCCACCGCCATGCAACTCGGGGCTTTCACCCTGCCCAATGCCCTGTTCGTCGCGCCCATGGCGGGGGTGACGGACCGGCCATTCCGCAAGCTGTGCAAGCGCCTGGGCGCGGGCTACGCGGTCAGCGAGATGGTGACCTCGCGCCCCGATCTGCAGGACAGCCTCAAGACCTCGCGCCGCGCCAACCACGAAGGCGAGGCCGCGCCGATCTCGGTGCAGATCGCCGGCACCGACGCGCAGATGATGGCCGACGCCGCGCGCTACAACATCGACCGCGGCGCGCAGATCATCGACATCAACATGGGCTGCCCGGCCAAGAAGGTCTGCAACAAGTGGGCCGGCTCGGCGCTGATGCAGGACGAGGCGCTGGCCATCGAGATCGTGCAGGCCGTGGTGGCCGCCTGCGAGCCGCACCGCGTGCCCGTCACGCTCAAGATGCGCACTGGCTGGTGCGCCAGCGTGCGCAACGCCCCCACGCTCGCGCTGGCCGCCGAAGCCTCGGGTGTGCAGATGCTCACCGTGCACGGCCGCACGCGCGAGCAGGGCTACAAGGGCCAGGCCGAGCACGACACCGTGGCCCACATCAAGAGCCGCGTGCGCATTCCGGTGGTGGCCAACGGCGACATCGACAGCCCCGAGCAGGCACGCGAGGTGCTGCGCCGCACCGGGGCCGACGCCATCATGGTCGGCCGCGCCGCCCAGGGCCGGCCCTGGATCTTCCGCGAGATCGCCCACTTCCTCGCCACCGGCGAACACCTGCCGCCGCCCGACCTGGCCGATGTGCGGATCTGGCTGCTCGACCACCTGCACGACCACTACGACCTGTACGGCGAATCCACCGGTGTGCGCAGCGCGCGCAAGCACCTGGGCTGGTACGCGCAATCGCTGCCGCTGCCCCCCGGCGCGGCGGCGGTGTTCCGTTCGCGCGTCAACGCCGTCACCACGGTCGAGGCGCAGCTGCGCTGCGTGAGCGAGAGCCTGGACGAGTGGTCGTCCGGCGAAACCACAACAACAACCCCGAGCGACAACTGGAAACTGGCCGCATGAAACAGAACAAATTGCACGACTGTGTGCGTGCCAGCATGGAAGACTTCTTCCGCGACCTCAACGGCACCGACCCCGCCAATCTGCACGACATGCTGGTCAAGGCAGTGGAAAAGCCCTTGCTCGAAGTGGTGATGGAGCAGGCGCAGAACAACCAGTCGCGCGCCGCGCAATGGCTGGGGCTGAACCGCAACACATTGCGCAAGAAGCTGCTCGAACACAAGCTGATTGATTGATGGAACACCCCCGCC
Source organism: Hydrogenophaga sp. FG152 (assembly GCF_057809615.1). NCBI lineage: Bacteria > Pseudomonadati > Pseudomonadota > Betaproteobacteria > Burkholderiales > Comamonadaceae > Hydrogenophaga > Hydrogenophaga sp. FG152. The sequence goes on from NZ_JBMDKH010000002.1 coordinate 318,480, forward strand.
GCGCTTCGCGCGACCCCCTCAAGGGGGCGTTTCACGCGATGCGTGCCACGCACCGGCGGTGCATGGACAATTGATTTCAAACCTTCCCAAGACCTCTCTATGCGCGCACTCATCTCCGTCTCCGACAAGACCGGCATCGTCGAACTCGCCCAGGCCCTGCACGGCCTCGGCGTGGCCCTGATCTCCACCGGCGGCACCGCCAAGCTGCTGGCCGAGAAAGGCCTGCCAGTGACCGAGGTGGCCGAGGTGACGGGCTTTCCCGAGATGCTCGACGGCCGCGTGAAGACGCTGCACCCCAAGGTGCACGGCGGCCTGCTGGCGCGCCGCGACCTGCCCGAGCACATGGCCGCGCTCAAGACGCATGGCATCGACACCATCGACCTCCTGATCGTCAACCTCTATCCCTTCGAGTCCACGGTGGCCAAGGCCGGTTGCACGCTGGAAGACGCGATCGAGAACATCGACATCGGCGGCCCGGCCATGGTGCGCAGCGCCGCGAAGAACTGGAAGGACGTGGCGGTGCTGACCGACGCGGCCCAGTACCCGGCCGTGATCGACGAACTCAAGGCCGGCGGCAAGCTCAGCGACAAGACGCGTTTCGCGCTCTCGGTCGCCGCGTTCAACCGCATCAGCAACTACGACGCCGCCATCAGCGACTACCTCTCGTCCATCGAGTTCGAGGAAGGCGCCAGCGTGCCCCGCCGCAGCGAGTACCCGGCCCAGAGCAACGGCCGCTTCGTCAAGCTGCAGGACCTGCGCTACGGCGAGAACCCGCACCAGAGCGCCGCGTTCTACCGCGACCTGTACCCGGCACCGGGCTCGCTGGTCACGGCCAGGCAGCTGCAGGGCAAGGAACTCAGCTACAACAACATTGCCGACGCCGATGCGGCCTGGGAATGTGTCAAGAGCTTCGAGGCGCCAGCCTGTGTGATCGTCAAGCACGCCAACCCCTGCGGCGTGGCCGTGGGCAAGGACGCGCTGGAGGCCTACGGCAAGGCTTTCCAGACCGACCCCACCAGCGCCTTCGGCGGCATCATCGCGCTCAACCGCGTGCTCGATGGCGCGGGTGCGCAGGCGATCAGCAAGCAGTTCGTCGAGGTGCTGATGGCGCCCGGCTACACGCCCGAGGCGCTGGAGGTCTTCAAGGCCAAGGCCAATGTGCGTGTGCTCGAAATCGCGCTGCCCCCGGGCGGCGCCAGCGCCTGGGACAAGGGCCTGAACCTCAGCGATGTGAAGCGCGTGGGCTCAGGCCTGCTGATCCAGAGCGCCGACAACCACGTGCTGCAACGCAGCAACCTCAAGGTGGTCACCAAGCTGCAGCCGACCGAACAGCAGATCGAAGACCTGCTGTTCGCCTGGAAGGTGGCGAAGTTCGTGAAGTCCAACGCGATCGTGTTCTGCAAGGACGGCATGACCATGGGCGTGGGCGCGGGCCAGATGAGCCGCCTGGACTCGGCGCGCATCGCCAGCATCAAGGCCGGACACGCCAAGCTCTCGCTGCAGGGCACGGCGGTGGCCAGCGACGCCTTCTTCCCGTTCCGCGACGGCCTGGACGTGGTGGTGGACGCGGGCGCGAGCTGCGTGATCCAGCCGGGTGGGTCGATGCGCGATCAGGAAGTGATCGATGCGGCGGACGAGCGCGGTGTGGTGATGGTGTATTCGGGCGTGCGCCACTTCCGCCATTAAAAACCACCCCTGCGCCGGCGCTTCGCGTCCCCACCCCTAAGGGGGCGCCGCTGGCGGCCCGGCAGAGCCGGTTCCGCGGCGGCCTTGAGCAAACCCCTGGCTCGTCAGAGCTTCTTGAACACGTCGCGTGCGGCACCCACGGTGTCCGCGATGTCCTGGGCGGAGTGCGCCGCGCTCACGAAACCGGCTTCGTACAGGGCCGGTGCGATATAGACACCGCGCTCCAGCAGGCCGTGGAACAGCGTGTTGAAACGCGGGCCATCAGTGGTCATCACCTTGGCGTAGTTCTGCGGCAGTTCGTCGAACAGGAAGAAGCCGAACATGCCGCCCTCGCTGTCGCCGCTCAGTGCCACGCCCTCGGCGGCGGCGGCGCCCTTGAGGCCATCGACCAGCGAGCGCGTGGTGGCCGCGAGCTTGTCGTAGAAACCGGGTTGGCGGATCTCCTTGAGCGTGGCCAGGCCGCAGGCCGTGGCCACGGGGTTGCCCGAGAGCGTGCCGGCCTGGTACACGCCGCCCAGCGGCGCGAGCTGTTCCATCACCGCGCGCTTGGCGCCGAAGGCTGCCAGCGGCATGCCGCCGCCGATCACCTTGCCCATCACCGTCATGTCGGGCTCGAAGCCGGGAATGAGTTGGGCGTACACGCTTTGTGCGCCGCCGAGCGCCACGCGGAAGCCGGTCATGACTTCGTCGAAGGCGAGCAGGGCGCCGTGCTGCGTGCACAGCTCGCGGCAGCGCTTCATGAACGGCACGCTGGCGCGCACGAAGTTCATGTTGCCCGCGATCGGCTCGATGATGAGGCAGGCCAGTTCAGCGCCGTGCTCGGCGAACGCGGCCTCGAGTTGCTCGAGGTTGTTGTATTCGAGCACGAGGGTGTGCTGCACCACCTCGGGCGGCACACCGGAGCTGGTGGGGTTGCCGAAGGTGGCCAGGCCCGAGCCGGCCTTGACCAGCAGGGCGTCGGCATGGCCGTGGTAGCAGCCCTCGAACTTGATGATCTTCTTGCGGCCGGTCGCGCCGCGCGCCAGGCGGATGGTGCTCATGCCGGCCTCGGTGCCCGAGCTCACCAGCCGCACCATGTCGATGCTGGGCACCAGCTCGACGATGGCCTCGGCCAGCTCGACCTCGCGCTCTGTCGGCGCGCCGAACGAGAAACCCTCCAGCACGGCCTTCTGCACCGCCTCGACCACCGCCGGGTGGCCATGGCCCAGGATCATCGGACCCCAGGAGCCGATGTAGTCGATGTAACGCTGGCCGTTGGCGTCCCAGAAGTGGGCGCCCTGGGCGCGTTGCACGAAACGGGGCGTGCCGCCCACCGCGCGGAAGGCGCGCACGGGCGAGTTCACGCCGCCGGGGATCAGCGCCTTGGCGCGGTCGAACAGTTGCTGGTTGCGATCGGTGGTCATGGAGCGAAGGTCAATGTCTCGTGGTGTCGAGCGGGAAATCGTTGGCGTCGAGTGTGCTGTCGGGCGTGCCTTCAGTGGGGGCTTCCTCTTCCTCGCCCTCGTCATCGTGTGCCCAGAACAGGCGGTCGGGCACGGCATGGCCCATGCCGGGCTGGAAGCCCGCGTCCAGGCACTGGTCGAGGTAGGTGAGGGCTTCGGCGCAGGCCGCCTGCAGGTCGCTGCCACCCGCGATGAGCGCGCACAGCGCGGCCGAAAGGGTGTCGCCCGCGCCGGTGAAGGTGGCTTCGAAGCGCTCGTAGCGCGCCGTGGCCAGCACCGTCTCGGGCGTGGCAAGGTGGCTTTCCAGGTACTGGTCGGCCGCGTTGAACCCGGTCACCAGGGTGTAGGGCACGCCGTGCACGGCCGCCGCGCGCGCCACCTCGCGGGCGGTTGGCGGGCGATCGCCTTCCCATTCGGGCAGGAGCCACCGGCACAAGGTGCTGTGGTTGCCCACCAGCACCGTGGTCTGCGGCAGCAGCAGTTCGGCGCAGGCGTCCAGGTAGGTGTCGATCGCCATCTCGTCCCACCAGGAGAGGTCGGGCATGTAGGTGATGACCGGCACCTCGCTGTAGTCGGTCGTGATCTCCGCGATCACGCTCAGGTTTTCCGGGCTGCCCACGAAACCGACCTTGAAGGCCTGCACCGGCATGTCCTCCAGCGCGCAGCGCGCCTGGTCGGCCACCGCTTCTTCATCGAAGGCGCAGTGGTCGTGGATGTCGGAGGTGTCGCGGATGTAGGCGCCCGTGACAATGGGCAGCACGTGCGTCGACGCGCTCGACATGGCGGTGATGTCCGCGCTCAGGCCGCCCGCGCCGCTGGGATCGCTGGCGTTGAAGGTCAGCACGCACGGCAGGGAAATCTCGCCGGGCTTCTCGACCGTTTCGGGCGCGGAAGTTGCGGGTGTATCGGGCATGGGTACGGAGGGGGGGAAGGGTTGTGGCGCGGTCACCCGGGTGGTGCGTTGCGCAGGGCGCCAAACGTGATCGACAGCCGGTCCAACTGGCTTGCGGAGCGGCTTATGTCGCTCGATACAATGCTTGCATTCTAAGACAATGCCCCCTATAACCATGACCGAAACCAAGACTTGGATGTGCCTGATCTGCGGCTGGATTTACGACGAAGCCGCAGGTGCACCCGAGCATGGCGTGGCCGCCGGCACTCCCTGGGCTGAGGTGCCGATGAACTGGACCTGTCCCGAGTGCGGCGCCCGCAAAGAAGATTTTGAAATGGTGCAGATCTGAGGCGGGGGTCTGCGCGCTTGATGGTTTCCTGGCGAACCCGGTAGGGTATTTCTCCGGTCTCGCTTTCCTCGTTCTGTCCCACCCTCTGGAGCTAGTGAAACGTGAGCACAACGCCTGCCCTCAAAGTCCTGGTGGTTGACGACAGCAACACCATCCGCCGCAGCGCCGAGATTTTCCTCAAGCAGGGTGGACACGAAGTCCTGCTGGCCGACGACGGCTTCGACGCCCTGGCCAAGATCAACGACTACCAGCCCGATCTGGTGTTCTGCGACATCCTCATGCCGCGCCTCGACGGCTACCAGACCTGCGCCATCATCAAGCGCAACGCCCGCTTCGCCACCATCCCCGTGGTGATGCTGTCGTCCAAGGACGGCGTGTTCGACAAGGCGCGTGGGCGCATGGTCGGCTCGCAGGACTACCTCACCAAACCCTTTACCAAAGACCAGCTGCTGCAAGCCGTGCAGCAGTTCGGCGCCAACCTGACAGGAGCAGTGTGATGCCCATTCGGAAAATCCTCGTGGTGGACGACTCGAAAACCGAGCTGATGGTCCTGTCCGATCTGCTGGGAAAAAACGGCTACACCGTGAGCACCGCTGAGAACGCGGACGAGGCCTTCCGTCGGCTTGGCGAGGAAAAGCCCGACCTGATCCTGATGGACGTGGTGATGCCCGGTCAGAATGGGTTTCAACTCACGCGTGCCATCACGCGGGACCCTCAGTATTCGAGCATTCCCATCGTCATGTGCACGAGCAAAAATCTGGAGACCGACCGCGTCTGGGGCATGCGCCAGGGCGCACGCGACTACGTGACCAAACCGGTCGACGCGGAAGAGTTGCTGTCGAAGATTCGCGCGCTGGGTTGACCGCACCAACGACCTGAACCGCACCGAGCATGGCCAAACGTCAATCACTCAAGGAACTCCAGGAACGATTGGCCCAGCGTTTGACGGCCGCCAAGACCGAAGCCGTCACCGCCACCTGGTTGGCGGTCGAAGCCGGCGACCGGCGTTACCTGCTCCCTCTGGTGCAGTCCGGTGAAATCTTCCCCTGGTCCGCGCTGCAGCGCGTGCCCTACACCAAGCCCTGGTACGCCGGGGTCGCCAGCCTGCGCGGCGGCCTGCATGGCGTGATCGACCTGGCCCGCCTGGTCGGCTCGGCGGCCTCGGCGCTCCCTTCCCAGACCAGCGAACGCGTGACCTCCGAGTCGCGCCTGGTCAGCCTGCACACCGCGCTCGGCTTCAATGCCGTGATCTGGATCGACCGCCTGCTCGGTCTGCGCAATCCCTCCATGTTCACCGCGCTCGGGGCCAATCCCGAGGGCGCGCCTTCGTATTTCACCCGCTCGCTGGTCGATGCCCAGGGTCAGTCCTGGCAGGAGCTGGATCTGCAGATGCTGGTGGCCGAGCCCGAGTTTCTGGCGATCGCCGCCTGAAGGTTGAACCCGCGGACCGCATGGGGTCCATTCGTCATTCTGTTTTCAGTTGGAAGGTTTTTACATGGCTATGCTTGATCGATTCCAGGGTCTCTTCAAGAAAAAAGCCGGCGACGAACCCGACCTTTCCAATGCCACCGACCAGGAGGTCGCCGAACTCGCGGCGGCCCGCCTGGCGCCGACGCTTGCATCGGAAGGCCTCGTCGGCAACCCGATGGTGGACGAGGACAGCCCCGACGCCAGTGGCCAGGTGACCCTGCCGCTGTTGGGCAGCAAACCGGCCGAGCAGCACCAGCGCACGCTGGCCATCCTGCTGGCGCTCGGCCTGGTCGTTCTCGGTGGCGTGACACTGTATGCCCTGACCCAGACCGAAAAGGTCGGTCAGCAGGTGGCTGCCAGCGGCCAGGCCCTGATGCAGTCGCAGCGCTTGGCCAAGAGCGTGTCGCAGGCCCTGATCGGCAGCCCGGCCGCCTTCCCCGAGGTGCGCGACAGCTCGACCGTGATGGCCCGCACGCTGCGCGGCCTGCAGGGCGGCGACAGCGAGATGTCGCTCGACGCGTTGGGCGCCGAATATTCGGAAGACCTCGGCAAGATCCTGCCCAAGGTGGACCAGGCCGAGCGCAATGCGGCGGCGGTGCTGGCGCAGCAGAACATCCTGACGCAGGTGGGCAACGCCTTGCGCACCATCAACCGGCAGTCGTCGGACCTGCTGGAGATCGCCGAGACCGTGTCCTCGCTGAAGCTGCAGCAGAACGCGCCAGCCGCCGAGATTTCGGCCTCGGGCCAGCTGGTGATGCTGACCCAGCGCATCGGCAAGTCCGCCAACGAGTTCCTGACGATGGAGGGCGTGAGCCCCGAAGCGGTGTTCCTGCTCGGCAAGGACTTGAACACCTTCAAGGAAATCGCCGAGGGCCTGCTCAACGGCAGCGACGAACTGCGCCTGGCCGCCGCGCGCGACCCGCAGGTGCGCGAGCGCCTGGACGCCCTGCTCAAGCTGTACGAAGCCACGCGCGTCGAAGCCGGTGCGATTCTGGGCAACCTGCAGGGCCTGGTCTCGGCGCGTGAAGCGCAGGCCGGCATCATTGCCGACAGCGAACCCTTGCGCTTGAGCCTGGAGAAGCTGCAGGGCGACCTGTCGTCGCGCTCGGGCCTCGGTGGCGGCCAGTTGGCGGCCCTGGCGCTCTCGGCCCTGTTCGCCCTGCTGTGCGCGGGCGGCCTGGCCTATGTGCAGCTGCTCGACAGCCGCCAGCGCCAGTCGGTGGCGGAATCGCAGCGGCTCGCCGCCGAGTCGCTGGAGCAGGACGCCAAGCGCGTCAACGACGCCAACCAGGCGGCCATTCTTCGCCTGATGAACGAACTGCAGACGGTGGCCGAAGGCGATCTGACGCAGGAAGCCACCGTGACGGAGGACATCACCGGCGCCATCGCCGACTCGGTGAACTACACGGTGGAAGAACTGCGCTCGCTGGTGGGCAACGTGCAGGCCACGGCCACGCGCGTGGCCCAGACGACATCGGCGGTGGAAAGCACCTCGACCGAGCTGCTGGCGGCGTCCACCGAACAGCTGCGCGAGATCCGCGAAACCGGCCAGTCGGTGCTGGACATGGCGCAGCGCATCAACCAGGTGTCGGGCCAGGCGCAGGAGTCGGCCACGGTGGCCCGTGCGTCGCTGCAGGCCGCCGAGTCGGGCCTGCAGGCCGTGCAGGACGCCATTGGCGGTATGAACGCCATCCGCGACCAGATCCAGGAAACCTCCAAGCGCATCAAGCGGCTGGGTGAGTCGTCGCAGGAGATCGGTGAAATCACCGAACTGATCTCGGACATTACCGAGCAGACGAACGTGCTGGCCCTCAACGCCGCCATCCAGGCGGCGTCGGCCGGTGAAGCCGGCCGGGGCTTCTCGGTGGTGGCGGAAGAAGTGCAGCGGCTGGCCGAACGCTCCGCCGATGCCACGCGCCAGATCTCGGCGCTGGTGAAGGCGATTCAGACCGACACGCAGGACGCGGTAGCCGCCATGGAGCGCTCCACGCAGGGTGTGGTCGAAGGGGCCAAGCTGTCGGACAACGCCGGTACCGCGCTGTCGGAGATCGACCGCGTGTCGCGCCGCCTCGCCGAGCTGATTGAACAGATTTCCGCTGCCGCGTCCCGCGAAGCGGATTCGGCCAACGAGGTGGCCGGCAACATCCAGCACATCTTCGCGGTGACCGAACAGACCGGCGAAGGCACGCGCTCCACGGCGGCCCAGGTGCGCGAGCTCTCGGCCATGGCCGAGGAACTGCGCCAATCCGTGGCCCGATTCAAGATCGCCTGACGACCTCGCTCGGCGCCCGCGTCAACCCACTGGAAGAACATGCTCGACTCCGCCATCGACACCGACAGCCTGCCAGCGGACGCGCCGGTCGCCGACCTCGGCCCCCTGGCCTGGGTTTTCGAGGAACTGCGCAAATCGCTCGACGGCGCCAACAAGGCCATCAGGCGCTTCGTGCGCGAGACCGAACTGTCGCGCAACAACGACCTGGAGGCGGTGGACCCCGGTTCGCTGCGGCTGGCGCGCCAGCAGTTGCACCAGGCCGTGGGCGCCCTGGAGATGGTGGGGCTGACCTCGCCGGCCCAGGTGCTGCGGGCCATGGAAACCGCGGTGCAGCGTTTCGTGCAGCGCCCGAACACCTGCAACGAAGAGGCCGCGGGCAAGGTCGAGCGCGCGAGCTTCGCGCTGATCGAGTACCTGGAAGCGGTGCTCAACAACAAGCCGATCCAGCCGGTGGCGCTGTTCGCGCAGTACCGCGAGGTGCAGGAATTGGCCGCGGCCGAGCGCGTGCACCCGGCCGATCTGTGGCCGTTCGAACACCGGGGCAAGGAGGTCGGCGCGCCGGCCGACGTCGCCGCGCTCGAATCCAGCGCGGCGGTGCGCTCGCTGTTCGACCGTCTGGTGCTGCTGGTCGTGAAGACCCAGAGCGTGGCCGCCGCGCTTCAACTGGCCAAGCTCAGTGCGGGCCTGTCCGCCGGCGCCGCCGATGCGCGCTCGCGCACGTTCTGGCGCGTGGCCGCCGGTTATTTCGAGGCGGTGGCGCAGCGCCTGCTGCCGCCCGACGTCTACGTCAAGCGCGCGACCTCTCGCATCCTGCTGCAGTTCGTCAACCTCAGCCAGGGCAAGGCCCAGGTCTCCGAGACCCTGTTGCACGACCTGCTGTTCTTCTGTGCCCAGCCCACGTCGGTTTCCGCCACCACCACGCCCCACCTGGCGGCGGTGCGCGACGCCTTCGGCCTGGGCCAATTGCCGCCGGTGGACTACCACCAGGCCACGCTGGGCCGCTACGACCCGGCGGTGCTGGCCCAGGCGCGCAAGCGCATCCACGCGGCCAAGGAAGTCTGGTCGCTGTACTCCAGCGGCGACAACAGCCGCGCCCGGCAGGTGGCCGACCAGTTCAGCCTGATCGGCGATTCGCTGCTCAAGCTGCACCCGGCCAGCACCGTGCTGGCCCAGGCCCTGGTGAAGGCGGCCGATCAGGCCGTGCAGGAAGCCGGCAACGTGCGCCCCGAGCTGGCGATGGAAGTCGCCACCACCACGCTGTACCTGGAAGCGGCCTTCGAGGATTTCGACCCCAGCGCGCCTGAGCTGACCGCGCGCACGCAAGCCCTGGCCGAACGCCTGGAAGGCGTGCTCGCCGGGCGGCCCGCGCAGCCGCTGGATGTGTGGATGGAGCAGCTGTACCGGCGCGTGAGCGATCGCCAGACCATGGGCAGCGTGGTCGGCGAACTCAAGGCCTCGCTGGGCGAAGCGGAAAAATCACTCGACCAGTTCTTCCGCAACCCGCGCGAGAAGGCCGGTCTGCACGTGGCGGTGTCCCAACTGGGGCAGATGCGCGGCGTGCTCTCCGTGTTGGGGCTGGAGCAGGCCGTGCTCACCGTGGCCCGCATGCGCAACGCGGTGGACCAGATCCTCGACACCGAGGTGGACGAAGCGCTGGCGCGCGAGGCCGGCACCTTCCAGCAGCTGGGCAACAACCTGAGCGCGATGAGCCTCCTCGTCGACATGCTCAATTACCAGCCCGCGCTGGCCAAGAAGCTTTTCGTGTTCGACGAAGAGAAAGGCGAGTTGCTGCCCCTCATGGGCCGCAGCGTGGGGGCCGATGCGGCGCACCAGCCCGCCCTGGAAGAGGCGCAGGCCATCAGCGATGGCGTGCAGCGCGTGGTCGACAGTGTGCAGGGGGGCCTGAGCCTGGTGGATCTGAGCGAACAGCTCGACTCGCTGGCGGATCAGGCTTCGCTGGCCGAGCAGTCGGGCGTCGCGCGTGCCGCGCGAGAAGCCGCCGAGGCGGTAGTCGGCGAAGATGCCGCCGCCGGTGCGCAGGCCCTGGTGGGCCTGTCGGCGTCGTCCACGGTGGCCCAGGCGCCCGAGCCCGAAGCGCCCAGCGACTCGGACAGCGACGAAGACGACCTGCTCGACATCTTCCTGGAAGAGGCCCGCGAGGTCGTGGCCAACGGCCTGGAAGCCGTGTCGCACCTGCAGGTGCAGCCCAGCGATCTGGAGCACCTGACCACGCTGCGCCGGGCGTTCCACACGCTCAAGGGCAGTTCGCGCATGGTCGGTCTGGACGAATTCGGCGAAGCGGCCTGGGCCATGGAGCAGTTGCTCAACACGGTGCTGGCCGAACAGCGGCCCGCCAGCCCGCCCCTGCTCACGCTCGCGGGCGAGGCCATGACCGAGTTCGGGCGCTGGGTGGACGACATCTCGGCACGCCGTGCCGTGCCCTGGCGCTCCTTGCCCTTCCGCGCCAGCGCCGAGGCGCTGCGCGACCAGGGGCAGTACCTGCCGCTGGCCTCGCCGGAGGCGGCCACGTCCGCGCCGGCGCCTCTGGTGGACGCCACCGTGTTCGTGCCACCGGAGGCGGCCGAACCGGCCCCGATGGGGGAGGCCCTGGCCGAGCCTTCGTTCGACCTCGATCTCGATGCCGTGGCGGCTGCCGCAGCCGCGGCAGCGACCGCAGAGGCGCCTGCCGATGCACCGCCCACCCAGGATTTCCCGCCGGTGGACGCGGCCGCCGAGCCGCCGGTGGTGGCCCCGCCGCTGGACGCCGAACCGCTGCTGGCCGACATCGATTTCGGCAGCCTCGCCGCGTTCTCCTCCGCCGCGCAAGCCGTGCCGGCCGAAGCCACGGTCGAACCCGAGCCCGCCCTGGTTGAGCCGGTCGTGGCCGAGCCCGAATGGGCCGACCCCGAACTGGCCCAGGTGGTCGATCCCGTGGACGAGCCGCTGCCGGCGAGCGTGCCCGAGGGGGTGGACGAGGCGGTGGTGGAGCCGCTGCCCGAGCCCGTCGAGGCGCCCCTCGCGGACGACCACCTGGCCCTGGAAGTGGCGCAGTCGGTCGAACCTTTCGCGCTGCCCGAACCCGAGCCCGAGGCCATCCCCGACGAACAGACCAAGGTCATCGGTTCGCTGCGGATCGGCCTCAAGCTCTACAACGTCTACCTCAACGAGGCCGACGAGTGGTCCCGCCGCCTCAACACCGTGCTGACCGAGTGGGCGCTGGAGCGCCACGAGCCGGTGCCCGAGCAGGCCGAGGCGCTGGCGCATTCGCTGGCCGGCAGTTCGGCCACGGTGGGCTTCCAGTCCCTGTCCGACATCGCGCGCGCGCTGGAGCATGCGATCGAATCGGTGGGCATGCACCAGCGCTCGGGCCACCCGGCCAGCGCGGGCCAGGCCCAGCTGTTCGTCGAGGCGTCGGACGACATCCGCCGCCTGTTGCACCAGTTTGCCGCCGGCTTCCTCAAGGAGCCCAACGCCGAGTTGATGGACGCGCTGTACCGCGTGGTGCACGACCCACAGCCCGAACCCGGGCCCGCCGTCGAGGAGCCTGCGCCCGCCGAGGTGCAGGCGCCCCAGGACGACGGCGCGCCGGTGCTGGCGCTGACCGGTTTCGAGGTGCCCGACCGCGCCGAACACACCACCGCCTTCACGGCGCCGCACGCCGACGTGAGCCGCGTGCACGAGGTGGTGCAGGACATCGACGACGACATCGACGTGGCCGACACCGTGGACGTCGACCTGTTCCCGATCTTCGCGGAAGAGGCACAGGAGCTCATTCCGCAGCTCGACGGCGCCTTGCGCCAGTGGGTGGCGCGCCCCGACAACAGCAGCGCGCGCGCCGAGGTGCTGCGCAACCTGCACACGCTCAAGGGCAGCGCGCGCCTCGCCGGCGCCTTGCGGCTGGGCGAGATGGCGCACCGCATGGAAACCACCGCCGAGCGGTTGGGCTCCGACCTTCAGCGCGGTGCCGATCTCGAACCCCTGCAGACCGCGTTCGACGCCATCAGCGCGCGTTTCGAGCAGTTGCGCAACGCCGACGCCCAGATCATCGACATCGTGCCGCCGGTGCCCGAGCCGGTGCCGGCCCAGCCGGTGGCAGAGGCCGCCGCACCGCCCGTGGCCGAGACCGCCGCCACCGGCGGGGAAGGGGGCCTGACCGGCATCTCGCTGCCGCAGGCGCCCACGATCCTGCAGGCCCGCGCGGGTGCCGCCGTTCGCGTGCGCCCCGAGCTGCTGGACCGCTTGGTCAACCAGACCGGCGAGGTGATGATCACGCGCTCGCGCATGGAGTCCGAACTCGTGACCCTGCGCGGCTCGCTCAAGGACCTCACGGGCAACCTGGACCGTCTGCGCGGCCAGTTGCGCGACATCGAACTGCAGGCCGAGACCCAGATGCAGTCGCGGCTGGCCCAGGCGCGCGACGCCGACCAGTCGTTCGACCCGCTGGAGTTCGACCGCTTCACCCGCGTGCAGGAACTCACCCGCATGATGGCCGAGTCGGTCAACGACGTGGCCACCGTGCAACGCAACCTGCAGCGCGCGGTCGAAGCCACCGAAGACAGCCTGGTCGCCCAGGCGCGCCAGACGCGCGAGCTGCAGCGCGACCTGCTGCGCACGCGCATGGTGGAGTTCGAAGGCATCTCCGAGCGCCTGTACCGCGTGGTGCGCCAGGCCTCCAAGGAAACCGGCAAGCAGGTGCGGCTGGACATCACCGGCGGCAACATCGAAATGGACCGCGGCGTGCTCGACCGCATGACCGCCGCGTTCGAACACCTGCTGCGCAACAGCGTGGCCCATGGCATCGAAGCGCCCGAGCGGCGCCAGCAGGCTGGCAAACCGGCCGAAGGCCAGATCGAGATCGTGCTGGGTCATGAGCTCAACGACGTGTCGCTGGTGTTCACCGACGACGGTGCCGGCCTCGATCTCGCGCGGCTGCGCGAAAAGGGCCTGGCGCAAGGCATCGTGCCGGCAGGCACCGAGCTGAGCGACGAGGAAGCCGCCCAGCTGGTGTTCGAGCCCGGCATCAGCACGGCGCGCGAGGTGTCCGAGCTGGCTGGCCGTGGCATCGGCATGGACGTGGTGCGCAACGACGTGGTCGCGCTGGGCGGCCGCATCGAGACCGCCACGCAGGCCGGGCGGGGCACCAGTTTCAAACTGGTGCTGCCGCTGACGACCGCGGTCACGCAGGTCGTGATGCTGCGCGCGGGCGGGCTCACCGTGGGCGTGCCGTCCAACCTGGTCGAGGTGGTGCGCCGCCTGGGCAGCGACGACCTCACCAAGGCCTATGCCAGTGGCCACCTCAATGTGGCAGGCGAGGACGTGCCCTTCTACTGGGCTGGTGCGCTGCTGCAATCCTCGGCGCATTCGACCGAGGTGCATGGCCGCACACAACCGGTGGTGATCTTCCGAAGCGCGGCGCAGCGCGTGGCCATGCACGTGGACGAAGTGCTGGGCAACCAGGAAGTCGTGGTGAAGAACCTGGGGGCGCAGCTCTCGCGGCTGCCGGGCCTGGCGGGCATGTCGGTGCTGGCCTCGGGCGCGGTGGCCCTGATCTACAACCCGGTGGCCCTGGCCACGGTGTACGGCGCCCAGGTGGCCGAGTGGGTGGCGAACCAGCGCACAACGCCGCAGGCGGCGACGTCCCTGGGCGAGGCGCTGGTGCAGAGCGCGGCGGAGGTCAACACGGTGCCGCTGGTGCTGGTGGTGGACGACTCCATCACCGTGCGCCGCGTGACGCAGCGCCTGCTGCAGCGCGAGGGCTACCGCGTGACGCTGGCGGCCGATGGTCTGCAGGCGCTGGAGAAGCTGCAGACCGAGCGCCCGACCGTGGTGCTGTCCGACATCGAGATGCCGCGCATGGACGGCTTCGACCTGGTGCGCAACATCCGCAGCGACGTGCGCCTGTCCGACCTGCCGGTGATCATGATCACCTCGCGCATCGCGGAGAAACACCGCGAGCACGCGCGCGAACTCGGGGTGGACCACTACCTGGGCAAGCCCTACTCGGAAGACGAGCTGCTGGCCCTGATCGGCCACTACGCGAAGGCGGCCGCCGAAGCTTGATCTAGCCTGGTTTCTTGCCGGGCTGCTTCACCACCGCATAGCGCAGTAACGTGCGCTCGCGCGCCACCGCGTGGTCCACGATCGGCTGCGGGTAGCCCTCGCCCAGCACCAGCCCGGCGGCTGCCAGCTCGATCTCGTTGGCCTTCCACGGGGCATGGATCGCTGCGTCCGGCAGGCCGGCGAGCTGCGGCAGGTACTTCCGGATGAACTTGCCCTGCGGGTCGAACTTCTCGCTCTGCGTCACCGGGTTGAAGATGCGGAACCAGGGTTGCGCGTCGCAGCCGCTGGAGCTTGCCCATTGCCAGCCCCCGTTGTTGGCCGCGAGATCGAAGTCGATCAGGTGGTCGGCGAAGTAGCGCTCGCCCCATTGCCAGTGGATGCCCAGATCCTTCACCAGGAAACTGGCCACCACCATGCGCAGCCGGTTGTGCATGTAGCCGGTCTGGTTGATCTGCGCCATGGCCGCGTCGATCAGCGGGTAGCCGGTGCGGCCCTCGCACCAGGCCGCGAACAGCTCCTTGGCGTGTTTGCCGTGCTCGAACTTGATGGCGTCGTACTCTGGTTTGAAGGCCTTGTCCACGGCGTGGGGGAAATTGGCCAGCACCTGGTGGTAGAAGTCGCGCCAGACCAGCTCCGACAGCCAGGTGGTCGCGCCCGCGATGCCCTGCAGGTGCATCTGGTAAGCCACCGAGGCGAGGTGGCGGATCGAGATGGTGCCAAAGCGCAGGTGCGCGCTCAGGTAGCTCGGCCCCTTCACCGCAGGGAAATTGCGCGCCTCGGTGTAGCGGTCGATGCGGTCGACGAAGTCCTCGAACAGCGCGTGCGCCCCGCTCGTGCCGGTGGGGAGCGCGAGTTGCGCGAGGTTGGTGGGCTCGAAGCCGATGTCCGACAGGTTGGGGACCGGTACCGCGTATTCGGCGGGCACGCCGGCCAGTGTGCCCGCGTACCGGGCGACCGGGTAGGCCTTCAGGTGAAACGGCGTGAGCGCCTTGAGCCAGGCGTTCTTGTAGGGTGTGAAGACGCCGAAGGCGTGGCCCGCCTGCGTGAGCACCTCGCGCCGCTCGAAGATCACATGGTCTTTGTGGCTGTGCAGCAGGATGCCGGCGTGCGCGAGGTCGCCGAACACGCGCGCGTCGCGCGCCAGGGCGGCGGGCTCGTCGTCGTGGTTGGCGAACACCGCCTGCACGCCCAGCTTCTGCGCCAGCGCGGGAATCACCTGCCGGGCCGGCGCGTGCAGCACGATCAGGCCCACGCCCTCCACGTGGTGTGCCCGCCCCAGCGCGCGCAACCGTTCGTCGAGCTCCACCAGCGATTCGCGGATGAACTCCACGCGCCGGTCGGCGCGCAGGCCGCGTTCGAGCAGGTCGTCCAGGATCTCGGTGTCGAACACGAACACGCACCACACCTGACGGCAGACCTTGAGCGCGTGGTACAGCGCCGCGTTGTCTTCCGCGCGCAGATCACGGCGGAACCACATCAGACCTTTGTCGTAGCTGTTCATGGGCAGGGCGGGGGGTTGCCCCTGCCGGCAATGACCAGCAGAGTAGGCGGCTTAAAATCGCGCCATGTCCGCTGATTTTGCCCCCATCAACCTGACCAATCATTTTCTGATTGCGATGCCCGGCCTCAGCGACGAGCTTTTTGGCCGCAGTGTGGTGTTCATGTGCGAACACAGCGAGCGCGGTGCCCTGGGGCTGGTGATCAACAAGCCCAGCGACATCCTCCTGCCCCGCCTGTTCGAGAAGGTCGACCTGCCGATGGGCCGTGACGACCTGGCCGAGTTGCCGGTGTTCCAGGGCGGGCCGGTGCAGACCGAGCGCGGTTTCGTGCTGCACGAGGCGGTCTCGGGCGAGGGCGAATCGGTCTACGCCTCCACCCTGTCCATTCCGGGCGGTCTGGAGATGACCACCTCCAAGGACGTGCTCGAAGCCATGGCCTCGGGTGCTGGCCCGCGCCGGGTGTTCGTCTCGCTGGGCTACGCCTCCTGGGGGCAGGGCCAGCTCGAATCGGAAATCACCGAGAACAGCTGGCTCACGGTGGAGGCCGACCCCAACCTCATCTTCGACGCGCCGGTGGCCGAGCGCTACGAGCGTGCCATGGCCCTGCTGGGCCTGCAGCCCTGGATGCTCTCGCCCGACGCAGGCCACGCATGACCGTGAACACGCCGGCGCCCACGACCCCTGAAGTCCCGGCGCATTGCCAGATGTTTCTGGCGTTCGACTTCGGCCTCAAGCGCACCGGGGTGGCCACCGGCAACCGCCTCACGCGCAGCGCCACCCCCCAGCCCACCATCGCCGCCGAGGGCGACGCGCGTTTCGTGCAGATCGCGCAGCGCCTCAAGGAATGGCAGCCCGATGCCCTGGTGGTGGGCGTGCCGTACCACCCCGACGGCGCGCCCCACGAGAACACCGCGCGCGCGCTCAAATTCGCGCGCGAGCTGCGTGGCCGCCATGGCCTGCCGGTGTTCGAGGTGGACGAGCGCTACAGCACCACCGAGGCCCACAGCCTGGGGGCCAAAGACGCCGATGCCGCGTCGGCCTGCATCATTCTGGAACAGTTTTTGAGGAGCCTGCCTTGATTGAGAAGAGCACGAGCGACGCCGGGCCGCCCCAAGGCGCGAGCGCCCCCTTGGGGGGCAGCGCAGTACGCGAAGCGACCAGCGTGGGGGCCATGCTGCCCGATGCCGAGGCGCTCTACACCGAGCTGGCGCGCGGCGTGAAACAACTGCTGGCCTCTTCGCCCGCGCCCGTGGTGCTCGCCGGCATCACCTCCGGCGGCGCCTGGCTGGCCGAGCGCCTGCAGGCCGACCTGGGGCTGCCCGGGCCGGCCGGTGTGATCTCGTCGAGCATGCACCGCGACGACTTCGCGCAGCGCGGCCTGGCTTCGAGCGCGCAAACCCGACTGCCGTTCGACGTGAACGGCGCGCACGTGCTGCTGATCGACGACGTGCTCTACACCGGCCGCACGCTGCGCGCCGTGATCAACGAACTCTTCGACTACGGCCGCCCGGCCAGCGTGCGCCTGGCGGTGCTGGTGGACCGGGGCGGGCGCGAACTGCCGATCGAGGCCAACCTGTGCGCCGCGCGCCTGGACGTGCCCGCGGGTCGTTCGCTCGAACTCGCGCGCGACGACAGCGGCCGCCTGAGCTTCGTGCTGGAAACCAAGGAAGCCTGACCGTGCAACGCAAGAACCCCCAGCTCAACAAGAACGGTGAACTGATTCACCTGCTCTCCACCGAGGGCCTGTCGCGCGACATCCTCACGCAGATCCTGGACACCGCCGCCAACTTCGTGAGCGTGAGCAACCGCGAAGTGAAGAAGGTGCCGCTGCTGCGCGGCAAGAGCGTGTTCAACCTGTTCTTCGAGAACAGCACGCGCACGCGCACCACCTTCGAGATCGCGGCCACGCGCCTCTCGGCCGACGTGATCAACCTCGACATCGCTCGCAGTTCCACCGCCAAGGGCGAGTCGCTGCTCGACACCATCGCCAACCTCAGCGCCATGGCGGCCGACATTTTCGTCGTGCGCCACAGCGAGTCGGGCGCGCCCTACCTGATCTCGCAGCACGTGGCTCCGCATGTGCACGTGGTCAACGCCGGCGACGGGCGCCACGCCCACCCCACGCAGGGGTTGCTCGACATGTACACCATCCGCCACTACAAGAAGGACTTCACCCAGCTGTCGGTGGCCATCGTGGGCGACGTGCTGCACTCGCGCGTGGCGCGCTCCGACATCCATGCGCTCACCACGCTGGGCTGCCCCGACGTGCGGGTGGTCGGCCCGCGCACGCTGGTGCCCAGCGACCTCTCGCACATGGGCGTGCGCGTGTGCCACACGCTGGAAGAGGGCATCAGGGACTGCGACGTGGTGATCACGCTGCGGCTGCAGAACGAGCGCATGAGCGGTGCCCTGCTGCCGTCGAGCCAGGAGTACTTCAAGAGCTTCGGCCTCACGCCCGAGCGCCTGCGCTGGGCCAAGGACGACGCGATCGTGATGCACCCGGGCCCGATCAACCGGGGCGTGGAAATCGATTCGGCCGTGGTGGACGGCCCGCAGAGCGTGATCCTGCCGCAGGTCACTTACGGTATCGCGGTGCGCATGGCGGTCATGGGCATCGTCGCGGGGAACGAGGCATGAACAAGGCCCACCCCAGCAGCGACCTGCGGTCGCTGACCCCCTCAAGGGGGCGCAGCCTGCGGCCCGGCAAAGCCGGTTCCGCGGCAGCCCTTGACTGTGTGCGCATGAAAGTGACGTCATGAAAATATTGATCCAGAACGGCCGGGTGATGGACCCGGCCAGCGGCCGCGACGAGATCGCCGATGTGGCGATCGCCGCCGGCCGCGTCATTGCCATCGGCAACGTGGCGCCCGACTTCCACGCCAGCCGCACGCTCGACGCCAGCGGCTGCGTGGTCGCGCCCGGCCTGGTGGACCTCGCGGTGCGCCTGCGCGAGCCCGGGCAGGAGCACGCCGGCATGCTCGAAAGCGAGATGGCCGCCGCCGTGGCCGGCGGGGTGACCTCGCTGGTCTGCCCGCCCGACACCGACCCGGTGCTCGACGAGCCCGGTCTGGTGGACATGCTCAAGTTCCGCGCCGAGAAGCTGCACCTGGCGCGTGTGTTCCCGCTGGGCGCTCTCACGCGCGGCCTGCAGGGTGAGGTGCTCACGGAAATGGCCGAGCTCACCGAGTCCGGCTGCATCGGCTTCGGCCAGGCCGAAGTGCCCATCGTCAACGTGCAGGTGCTGCAGCGCGCGCTGCAGTACGCGGCCACCTTCGGCTACACCGTGTGGCTGCGCCCGCAGGACTTCTGGCTCGGCAAGGGCGTGGCCGCCAGCGGCCCGCTGGCCACGCGCCTGGGCCTGGCGGGCATTCCTGCCGCCGCCGAAACCATCGCATTGCACACGCTGTTCGAGCTGATGCGCAGCGCCAAGGGCGGTGGCGCGGGCGCGCGCGTGCACCTGTGCCGCCTCAGCAGCGCGGCCGGCCTGGCCCTGGTGCGCCAGGCCAAGGCCGAGGGCCTGCCCGTCACCTGCGACGTGAGTGTGCACAACCTGCACCTCACCGACGTGGACATCGGTTACTACGACAGCCGCCTGCGCCTGCAGCCACCGGTGCGACAGCAGCGCGACCGCGACGCGCTGCGCGCGGGCCTGGCCGATGGCACCATCGACGCGCTGGTGTCCGACCACAACCCGGTGGACAGCGACGCCAAGACCCTGCCGTTCGCGGAGGCCGAGCCGGGCGCCACGGCGGTCGAGTTGCTGCTGGGCCTGGCGTGCACCTGGGCGCAGCAGGAAGGCCTGGGGCTGATGCAGGCGCTGGGCGTGCTCACCGTCGGGCCGCAGGCGGTGCTGGGCGCGAGCCTGGGCACGCTGCAGGCCAGCGCTGGCCGCATCGCCGTGGGTGGCGTGGCCGACCTCTGCATCTTCAACCCGGACAGCGGCTGGACCGTGCGGCCCGAGGCGCTGCGCAGCCAGGGCAAGCACACGCCCTTCGGCGGCCACGAACTGCCGGTGCGCGTGCACGCCACGCTGGTGGGTGGGCAGCTCGCCTACCAGGCCGACACCGAGCGGACCGCCGCCGCGTGAAACCCTTTCGCGCGCTCTGGCGTGGCCTGCGGGCCACCGCGCACGTGCTGGGTGCGCTGTGGACCATCCGCACCGAGCTCGGCCGCCTGACCCCATCGCAGACCGAACTCGTGGTGCGCGAGTGGACGCGCCGCATGCTGCTCATCCTGGGCGTGGAGCTGGTGGTCGAGGGCACGCCGCCCGAACACGGCCCGCTGCTGCAGGTGGCCAACCACATGTCGTGGCTGGACATCCTGGTGATGAACGCCGCGCGCCCGAGCCGCTTCGTTTCCAAGGCCGACGCCGAGCACTGGCCCTTGCTGGGCTCCCTCATCACAGGCGCAGGCACGCTCTACCTCGAACGTGGCAACCGGCGCGCGGCCATGCGCATGGTGCACCACATGGCGGAGCGGCTGGAGCTGGGCGACATCGTCACGGTGTTTCCCGAAGGCACCACGGGCGACGGCCGGGCCCTGCTGCCCTTCCACGCCAACCTGCTGCAGGCCGCCATCGCGGCGCGCGCGCCCGTGCTGCCCATCGCCTTGCGCTTCGTGCAGCGCGACACCGGCGAACCGCACCCGGCGCCGGTGTTCGTGGGCGACACCACGCTGATCGGCTCGATCTGGGCCACGCTCAACGCCGACGGCCTGCGGGCCGTGGTGCGCTATGGCGAGCCGCAACATGACGAGGGCCGCGACCGCCGCACCTGGGCCAACGACCTGCGCGCGGACATCGACCGCCTGCGCGCACTCTGAAAAAAGGACCCACCATGGGCACCGAAGGGCGCGACCAGCGCATCGACTACATCGAGTTCAACGTGGGTGACATCGCGCGCGCCAAGGCCTTCTATGGCGCGGCATTCGGCTGGACCTTCGTGGACTACGGCCCGGGCTACTGCGAGTTCAACGACGGGCGCATGACCGGGGGCTTCGCCACCGGTGAGGCCGTTCGCCCTGGCGGCGCCCTGATCGTGCTGTACGCGGACGACCTGGCCGCGGCGCAGCAACGCATCGAGGCCGCGGGCGGGCGGATCTCCAGGCCCGTGTTCGGATTTCCCGGTGGGCGCCGTTTCCACTTTCTCGACCCGGACGGGCACGAACTGGCCGTCTGGTCGGCGCCTTAACCCGCGCCCGGCGCCTGGGCCTTCTGCAGCCGCCGGTACAGCATGCCGCGCGAGACGCCGAGCGCGCGCGCGGCTTTCGCGATGTTGCCGCCGCACGCGGCCAGCGTGCTCTCGATCAGGCGCTGCTTGTGGTCCAGCAGGGTGGCCTGCGCGGGGTCGGTTTCCGGCGGCGTGGCCAGGGCCGGCGTGTCGATGGCAGCGGGTGGGGGCGCCGTTTCGGTGACTTGGGGCGCGGGCTGTGACACGGCCACCGCGTGCTTGAAGTCGGCGCCGTCGCTCGCGGTCAGCGTGCCCGTCACCCACACGCCCAGGCCATTGGGCAGGCGCAGGGTCTGCGCCTGGTGCTGGCGCGGCAGGGCCAGCAGGCGCTCCAGCGGCACGCCGAACACCTCGTCCACCGTGTGCCGCTCTTCCATGCGGCAGCCCGTGAGCCGGCGGCCCGCGCCGTTGAGCCACAGCACCCGCCCGCCGGCGTCGATGCCGGCCAGGGCCTCCATCGGCGTGCCCAGCAGCGTGGGGCTGGCCTGGAAGTGCAGCACGAGGTGCTCGACCGACTGCAGTTGCAGCAGGCGGTTCTCGATCGTGGTGGCGTACATGCCCACGACCGACGCGGCATCGAACTGGAAGCGCCCGGCCTCGATCGACACGTCCAGCACGCCCGCGAGCTGGCCGTGGATGTCGCGGATCGGCGCGGCCGCGCAGTGCAGGCTCTGCAGGCTCTGGAAGAAATGCTCGGCGCCGGTGACGGTGCAGGCTTCGCCGGTGCGCACCACGATGCCCGGCGCGTTGGTCCCGACCTGGCCCTCGGTGAGGTTCACGCCCACGCGCGAGGCGGTCTTGAGCAGCGGGTGCTGGTTGGTCGCGGGCAGTTGGGTGGCGTGGATGATCACGCCCTGCGCGTCGGTCAGCAGCACGCGGCAGTCGGTGCCGGCCAGCGCGGCTTCCATGTGGTTGAGCTCGAGGTTGCCGGCCTGGAGCAGCTGCCGGTTGCGGTTCAGGCTGGCGTGGGCCCGGCTGCGCGTGACCTGCTCGAAGCTCACGCGGTCGGTGGGTTGCTGCCGGGCCGAGGCGCAGCGCAGCCACGACTGGATGACCGCTTCGCCCACCAGGCCGGAGGGGCGCGTGCCTTCGTCGAAGAAACGCTGGCGCGCCAGCGCGGTGCGCTGTTCGGTGGTCTGGAAAAAGAGCTGGCGCGGCGTGCTCGCCTGCCCGTTCGTGGGGTGGGGCATGTTCTTGTCCTGCGGGGCGTCTCCTCGGCCAGTATCCCGTTCATCGGCGCGCGGTGGCATGCGGGTAAGCCCTGCCCGCCGCCCGTCGGATGTTCCACGCCGGAACACATCGGCTTCAGGGAAATCCCGAGGATGAATAGGCTCCCGGAGAGGCGGAAGATGGCAAAGCTGGGCCGAGCACGACAGGCCCTGGCAGCCCCACAAACAGGCCTGCGCGCCGCAGGCAGCACAAGGAGACACGATGAATCCGTCACCACTTGCTTTGGTCAGGTGCCGCGCGGCCGCCTGCCTGTTCACCGCACTCACCACGCTCTGCGGCGCCGCGCTCGCGCAGCCGCAGGCCCCCATCAAGGGCTCGCAGGAGCACATCCGGGCCGCCGTGGGCAAGGTCAACGCCAGCTTCATGAAGGCCAACGCCAGCAAGACGCCGGACTGGCCCAGCTATGGCCTGGACTACGCCGAGACGCGCCACTCCAAGCTCAACCAGATCACCACCGCCAACGTGAAGGACCTGGGCCTGGTCTGGTCCTACAACCTCGAATCCTCGCGCGGGGTGGAGTCCACGCCGCTGGTGGTGGACGGCATCATGTACGTCACCGCTTCCTGGAGCATCGTGCACGCGGTGGACGTGCGCACCGGCAAACGCCTGTGGACCTTCGACCCCAAGGTGCCGCGCGAGGGCGGCTACAAGGGCTGCTGCGACGTGGTCAACCGCGGCGTGGCGCTGCACGAGGGCAAGGTCTTCGTGGCGGCCTACGACGGCCGGCTGATCGCGATCGACGCGGCCACCGGCGAACAGGTGTGGTCCAAGGACACCATCATCGACCGCAAGTTCAGCTACACCATCACCGGCGCGCCGCGCGTTTTCAAGGGCAAGGTGATCATCGGCAACGGCGGTGCGGAGTATGGCGTGCGCGGCTACATCACCGCCTACGACGCCAAGACCGGTGACCAGAAGTGGCGCTGGTTCACCGTGCCGGGCGACCCGAGCAAACCATTCGAGGACGAGTCCATGGCCAAGGCCGCCAAGACCTGGGACCCGGCTGGCAAGTGGTGGGAAGCCGGTGGTGGCGGCACGGCCTGGGACACCATGACCTTCGACCCCGAGCTCAACCTGATGTACATCGGCACCGGCAATGGCTCGCCCTGGGCGCGCAGCAAGCGCAGCCCGGCCGGCGGCGACAACCTCTACCTCGCCTCCATCGTCGCGCTCAACCCCGATACCGGCAAGTACGTCTGGCATTACCAGGAGACCCCGGGCGACAACTGGGACTTCACCTCCACGCAGCCGATGATCCTGGCCGACATCAAGCTCGACAACAAGCCGCGCAAGGTGATCCTGCATGCACCCAAGAACGGCTTTTTCTTCGTGATCGACCGCACCAACGGCAAGTTCATCTCGGCCAAGAACTTCGTCGACGTGAACTGGGCCACCGGCTACGACAAGAACGGTCGACCGATCGAAACCCCGGCCGCGCGCACCGCCGACCGGCCGCGCGAGATCATCCCCAGCGCCTTCGGTGCGCGCAACTGGCATTCCATGTCGTACAACCCGGCCACCGGCCTGGTCTACATGCCGGTGCAGAGCGTGCCGCTCACGCTGATGGACAACAAGGACTGGAAGTTCAACGCCGACCGGCCCGGCGAGCCACACGCCAACATGGGCTGGAACCTGGCCACCTTCGCCAACGTGGAGCCGCCGACCAGCAAGCCCTTCGGCCGCCTCGTGGCCTGGGATCCGGTGCAGCAGAAGGCGCGCTGGACGCAGGAGCAGATCTCGCCGTGGAACGGCGGCACGCTCACCACGGCCGGCAACCTGGTGTTCCAGGGCACGGCCGACGGCCGCTTCATCGCCTACAACGCGACCAGCGGCGAGAAGCTTTGGGAAACGCCCACCGGCACCGGCGTGATCGCCGCACCCTCGACCTACATGGTCGACGGCAAGCAGTACGTGTCGATCGCGGTGGGCTGGGGCGGGGTCTACGGCCTGGCGCAGCGCGCCACCGACCGCCAGGGCCCGGGCACGGTCTACACCTTCGCCGTGGGCGGCAAGGCGCAGCCGCCGGCCTTCGTGAACTACCAGCTCGGCAAGCTCGTGGCCGGCGTGAAGTACGACCCGGCCCACGTACCGGCCGGCACCGCGCTGTACGTGAGCAACTGCGTGTTCTGCCACGGCGTGCCAGGGGTGGACCGGGGCGGCAACATCCCCAACCTGGGTTACATGGATTCGGCCTTCATCGAGAATCTCGACAAGTTCGTGTTCGCCGGTCCGGCCATGGCACGCGGAATGCCGGACTTCACCGGAAAACTCACACCCGACGATGTCCAAAAAATCAAAGCATTCATCCAAGGCACGGCCGATGCCATTCGGCCGAAGCAGTAGCGCCCTTCTTCTCGGTGCCGCCGCCGGCTTGCTGTCGCCGCCCGCGCAGGCCCAGCCGGACGGCGACACCGCCGGCGCGCTCGCGCCGGTGGTGATCACCGGCGGCTCGGCCTGGCAGCAGCGCTGGCTGGCGCCGGGCTCGGTCGAGGTGGTGGATGGCGAGGAACTGCGCGCGGGCCAGTTGCAGATCAACCTCTCCGAAGGCCTGGGCCGCGTGCCCGGCCTGGTGGTGCGCAACCGGCAGAACTACGCGCAGGACCTGCAGATTTCCATGCGTGGCTACGGCGCGCGCGCGCCCTTCGGTGTGCGCGGCGTGCGCCTGTACGTGGACGGCATTCCGGCCAGCGCGCCCGACGGGCAGGGCCAGGCGGCGAACTTTCCCATCGGCAGCGCCGACCGCATCGAGGTCATCCGCGGTCCGTTCTCGGCGCTGTACGGCGCCTCGGCCGGCGGTGTGATCGCGCTCTACACGCAGGACGGCCAGCGCCCCACCGAGTGGCGCACCGGCGTGGCGGCCGGCTCCAACGGGCTGTGGCGCTTCTCCACCCAGCTCAGCGGGCAGACCGGCAGCGCCGAGCAGCCGGGCTGGTCGTACACGCTGGACGCGGGCAAGTTCGCCACCGACGGCGAGCGCCTGCAATCGTCCGCGTCGCGCAGCACGGGCAACCTCAAGCTCAGCCGCGCGCACGAAGGCGGGCGCACGGTGCTCGTGCTCAACCGCCAGAGCAGCCAGGCGCTGGACCCGCTGGGTCTCACGCGCGCCGAGTTCGACGCCGACCCTGGCCAGACCACGGCGGCGGCCACGCAGTTCAACACGCGCAAGAGCGTCTCGCAGACGCAGGTGGGGCTGGCCTGGGAACAGGCGCTGGGGCAGGGCCACCGCATCGAACTCATGGGCTACGGCGGCCAGCGCGCCGTGCGCCAGTTCCAGGCCATTCCCACCGGCGCGCAGGCACCGGCCGGCAGCGCGGGCGGCGTGATCGACCTGGACCGCGACTACTGGGGCTGGAACGCGCGCTGGCGCCTGGACCGCAGCTACGACAGCGGCCGCCTCACCGTCGCCGCCGGCATCGCCTCGGACCGGCAGACCGAGGACCGCCTGGGGTACGAGAACTTCATCGGCGCCGCCCTGGGCGTGCAGGGCCGGCTGCGGCGCGACGAGACCAACCGCGCCAGCACCTTCGACCCTTATGTGCAGGCCGAGTGGCGCACGCCAGCCACCACCTTCCTGGCGGGGTTGCGGCACTCGCGCGTGCGCTTCACCTCGGCCGACCGTTACATCGGGGCGGGCAACCCGAACGACAGTGGCGCGGCGGACTACGACGGCTTCAGCCCGGTGCTGGGTGTGCGCCGCGAGATCACGCCGCAGTTGCAGGCGTTCGCGAGCGTGGGGCGCGGTTTCGAGACGCCCACGCTCAACGAGGTGGCGTACCGCGCCTCGGGTCTGACGGGGCTCAACCCCTCGTTGAACGCCTCGCGCAGCCTGAGCGCGGAGACGGGTCTGCGCGGGCGCCAGGCCTGGGGCAGCTGGAGCGCCACGCTGTTCGAGACGCGCACGAAGGACGAGATCGTGGTGTTGTCGAACACGGGAGGGCGATCCACTTTCCAGAATGCGGGGCGCACGCGGCGGCAGGGCGTGGAGCTGGCGGGGGTGATGCAGTGGGGCAAGTTCACCGTGACGCCGGCGTACACGTGGATGGACGCGACCTACCGCGATGGTTTCCTGACCTGTGTGGCCACGCCGTGCGCGGCGCCGAATGTGCCGGTGGCGGCGGGCAACCGGCTGCCAGGGTTGGCGAAGCAGCAGGCGTATCTGCAGGTGGCGTGGGAGCCGGGTTGGGCCAACAGCGTGTTCACGCTGGAGGCGTTGCACACGGGGCGCATGGCGGTGAACGACCGGAACACGGATTTCACGTCCGCGAGCACGGTGTTCAACCTGGGGGTGCGGTTCGAGCAGAACCGGGGCGACTGGACCTGGCGGGAGTTCGTGCGCATCGACAACGTGACGGACCGTTCCTATGCGGGGTCGGTGATCGTGAACGAGGGGAACAACCGGTTCTTCGAGCCTGGGGGTGGAAGGTCCCTGTACGTGGGCGTTGAGCTGGTGCGGCGGTTTCCCTGAGGTTTCTTCTTGCGTGGGGTTTCCGGCGGGGACCTCGCGTCAGGCCAGTGGCGGTGCCCGCAGGCCTCCGGCCGCTCGCGGGCGGCTGCCCGGGCGTGCACGGGTCACTTCGTCAACACCATCCCCGCACACACCCTCTGTGGCAACCGCGAATGGGGCCTGCGCCTGCGGGCACCGCCACTGCCCTGCGAACGAACGCAGGCATGCGAACGGTCGTGCGCCGACATTGCTTTTGGGTGGGTGGGCAGGGGTGTTTGGGCGCAGGCCCCATTCGCGGTTGCCACAGAGGGTGCGTGCCTACCCGGTGTTGACGAGGTGATCTGTGGGTACCCGAGCAGCCGCCCGCGAGCGGCCGGAGCCCAAACACCCCTGCCCACCCGCCCCGCCCACCAAGGCAGAACGAAAAGTCAGCCCTTGGACCGACCCAACATCAACTCGGTATTCGCCTTGCGATCCGCATTCACCTTCTGCACAGAAGGCCGCTCCCCCAGCTTCTTCAGGTAATCCCGAGCCGGCGTATCGGCCAGGAAATCGCGGCCGTAGATGATCTTGGTCGCGCTGCTCACCAGGGGAAGGTGCACCGCCGCCGCGCAATCCGCCAGCGTGAACTGCGAACCCGCGATGAACGGCGAATACGTCGTCAGCTTCGAAAAGCCCGCCACGTTCTTCTCCAGCTGCTGGCCGATCTTCTCCTTCGCCGAATCACTCACCTTGCCGCCGAAAAACGCCTCGGGATACAGATTGCGCGCCACCAGCTCCAGATGCAGCTCCAGGTACCGCACCAACTCCCGCACCTTCGCCGCCTCGAATGCATCGCGCGGAAACAGCGGCACCTCGGGAAAAGCGTCCTCGAGGTACTCCAGAATCACCGTCGACTCCGACAGCGACCCCTTGTCCGTCTTCAGGTACGGCACCTTGCCCAGCGGACTGCAGGCCTTGTCCGTCTCGCCGATCCAGGCCAGCTCCTCCTCGAACGCCACGCCCTTCTCGAGCAGCGCGAGCTTGACCTTGTTGTAGTAATTGCTGGCCGAAAAGCCGCAGAGTTTGAGCATGTCTGTCTCCTGTTGGGGGTTGTGCGCACCATCGTAGCCCCGGGGCCTCCGCCCACGCGTCCCGCAGTTGACGGGCCCGGCTGATAAACTGCCCCGCCATGCGTTTCCCCCGCACCACCCACCGATTCGCCGCCTGGCTGGCCATGCTCGCCATGCTGCTGGGCGCGCTCGCGCCCACCGTGGCGCAGGCGGTGGTGGCCGCGCAAGGCGGCCCCGGCTGGGTGCAGGTCTGCAGCGCCAGCGGCATGGTCTGGGTGCAGGCCGATGCCATCGATGGCGACAACGCCGCCGTGGCCGATGTCGGCAAGTCCATGGCCGACGCCTCGCGCCACTGCCCTTGGTGCAACCTGCACGGTGCAGCCGGCCTGCCGCCCGCATCGTCCGTGCCCACCCTGGTGCTCGCGCCCGGCGCCGAGCCACCGCCCGAGCCCTTCCGCTCGGCCCTGCCCGCGCCACCCTGGCCCGCCGCGCAGTCGCGCGCCCCGCCCACGGCCTGACGCACCCCACCGGCCCGCGCCCCTGCGCGGACCGCTTCTCCGCCCGAGCCCCTGTCACCGCCCCGCCGGCCCGGGCCGGCCCGGGCCGGGCCGGGCCAACCCGATCAATGCTTTTCGATGGAAGACTCCACGATGAAATCCCTGCTCATCTCCACCCTGCTGGCCATGGCGGCCAGCGCCTGGGCGCAAGCGCCCGCCACCGCTCCCGTCGAGGTGAAAGACGCCTGGGTGCGCGCCACCGTCGCGCAACAGAAATCCACTGGCGCCTTCATGCAACTCACCGCCAAGGCCGACACCCGCGTGGTGGAAGCCCGCTCGCCCATCGCGGGCGTGGCCCAGATCCACGAAATGGCCATGGACAAGGACGTGATGCGCATGCGCGAGGTCAAGGGCCTGGCGCTGCCCGCCGGCCAGGCCATCGAGCTCAAGCCCGGTGGTTACCACGTGATGCTGCTGGACCTCAAGGGCCAGGTGAAGGCCGGTGACGTGGTGCCCGTGACGCTGGTGCTCGAAGGCAAGGACGGCCAGCGCAGCACGCTGGAAGTCAAGGCCACGGCGCGCGCGCTCGGCGGCACCAGTGCGGCACCGGCCGCCGCCGCCGAAGACCACAGCAAGCACAAGCACTGAGGCGGCCATGAAAGCCGTTGCTGAACGCGCGTCCGCGCTGGCGGACGCGGGGACGAAGCCGTCCTCGCATTCCAGTTTCCATGCCGTGGCCTGGCGCTGGCACTTCTACGCCGGCCTCTACGTCGTGCCCTTTCTGCTCATGCTGGCCCTCACCGGGCTGGTCATGGTGTTCTTCACCGGTTTCCAGACCCGCCTCGGGCCGGTGGTGACGGTGAACCCGATGGACCACGCGCCGCTGCCCGTGAGCGCGCAGGCGAAGGCCGTGCTCGAACTGCGCTCGCAGGCCACGCTGCGCGAGTACATCGCGCCGGTCACGCCCGACCGCGCAAGCTGGTTCGTCGTCGCGCGCGACGGCACCACCGAAGCGGTGGCGGTGGACCCGTACACGGCGCAGGTGCTGCGGCTGGTGGACAAGGACCGGACGTGGTTCGCCTGGGCCGAGAAGATCCACGGCACGCTGCTGCTGGGCGATGTGGGCGACCGCCTGATCGAGATCGCGGCGGGCCTGGCCATCGTGATGGTGATCACCGGCTTCTACCTCTGGTGGCCACGCGGCGGCACGCGCTGGGCCCAGGTGCTGCTGCCCGACCTGCGCCTGAGAGGCCGCCTGTGGTGGCGTTCGCTGCACGCGAGTGTGGGCTTCTGGCTCGGCGCGGTGCTGCTGGTGTTCCTGCTCACGGGGCTGTCCTGGACGGGCGTGTGGGGCGCGAAGTTCGCGCAGCCCTGGGGCAGCTTCCCCGCCGCCAAGTGGGACGCCGTGCCGCTGTCGGACGCCACGCACGCCACGCTCAATGCCGGTGGCACGCACGAGGTGCCCTGGGGCCTGGAGCAGACGCCGCTGCCGGCCTCGGGCTCGCAAAGCGGCGCGGTGGGCGTGCCCGCTGGCCAGCCGGTGGACCTGGACAGCGTGGCCGCGCTCGCGAAGCGGCTCGGCTTCACGGGCCAGCACCACATCCAGCTGCCGCAAGGCGACACCGGCGTGTACACCCTGTCGGCCGACACCATGAGCGGCGACCTGGGCCGCCCGACGCAGGACCGCACGGTGCACGTGGACCGCCACACCGGCCGCGTGCTGGCCGAGGCCGCCTACGCCGGCTACCCACTGCTGGCCAAGGCCATGGCGGTGGGCATCGCGCTGCACCAGGGCGACCTGGGTCTGTGGAACGCCGTGCTCAACGTGCTGTTCTGCCTGGCCATCGTGTTCCTGTGCGTGAGCGGCATCGTGATGTGGTGGAAGCGCCGGCCCAGGGGCAGCTGGCGACTGGTGGCGCCGCCCGCGCCGCGCGACCCATCGCTGTGGAAGGGCGGGGCGCTGGTGATGTGCGCGCTGGCGCTGGCCTTCCCGCTCAGCGGGGCGGTGCTGCTCGGCGTGCTGCTGCTCGACTGGCTGGTGGTCTCGCGCCTGCCGGCGCTGCGCGCCGCGCTGGGCTGATCAGGCGCTCGCCGCCCGCACCGCGCTCGCAGCGGGCGGCGAACTGGCGCCCGACCCGCGCTCGAACGTGACCACGTGGTCCACCTCCGCCCGGATGCCGATCCACTCGCCCACCGCGTGGTTGTGGTGCGAAGGCACGTGCGTCATCAGCACCTCGCCGCTGGCCAGGCGCAGCGTGTAGAGGAATTCGGAGCCGCGAAACGCCTTGCGCAGGATCTGCGCCTTCACCGACGCGTCGTCGTCGTGCACGATGTCGTCGGCGCGCAGCAGCACGTCGCACAGGCCGGCCTCGTAGGCCGAGGGCAGGGGGCATTCCTCCACGTCGTGCAGCGGGCCCAGTGGTGTCTGCACCGAGACCTGGTCACCCACCATCTGGATCTGCGCCGGGGCGAACACGCCATGGCCGATGAACTCGGCCACGAAGCGCGTGGCAGGGCGGTGGTAGAGAGCGTAGGCGTCGTCCCACTGGTGCAGGTGGCCTTCGTGCATCACACCGATCACGTCGCCGATGGCGAAAGCCTCCAGCTGGTCGTGCGTGACGAAGAGGGCGGTGGCGCCGGCGGCCTTGAGGATGCCGCGCACCTCGTGGGCCAGGCGCTCGCGCAGGTCCACGTCGAGGTTGGAGAAGGGTTCGTCAAGCAGCAGCAGGCGCGGGCGCGGCGCCAGTGCGCGGGCCAGGGCGACGCGCTGCTGCTGGCCGCCCGAAAGCTCGTGCGGAAAGCGCGCCTGCATGCCGGCCAGGCCGACCAGGCGCAGCACCTCGTCCACGCGGGCCTCGCGCTCGGCGCGTGGCAGGCGGTGAATGCCGAAGGCGATGTTGTGGCCCACGTCGAGGTGGGGGAACAGGGCGTAGTCCTGGAACACCATGCCGATGCGGCGCTGCTCGGCCGGCATGTGGTGCTGGCTGTCGCTCACGGTCTCGCCGTCGAGTGTGATGCTGCCGCCGCTGGCGCGTTCCAGGCCGGCGACCGCGCGCAGCAGGGTGGTTTTGCCGCAGCCCGAGGGGCCGATGAGCACGCCGATGTCGCCTGCGCGCAGCCCCAGCGAGACACCATCCACCGCGGCTTGGAGCTGGCCGGCGTACCGCACGCTGAGTTGAGAGACGTTCAGGAACATAGGCGGTCTATTCTAGATAACTACAATTCTCATTTGTGTTGACGCGGGTCGATGGCCCTTTCACCTGAAACCTGCCCATGCTGCGTTGGTTGGCTCCCGCCCTGTTGATCCTGCTTGCACTGCTGCTCACGCTGCCAGTGCTGTCGCTGGGCGCGTCCTGGTTCGAGTTCGATGCCGCCGCGCGCGACGTGCTCTCGCAGATGGCGCAGACGGTGCTGCCGGAGTACGCGCTCACCACGCTGGTGCTGTGCGTGAGCGTGGCGATCGGCGTGGCGGTGGTGGGCATGGCCACGGCCTGCGCGGTCACGCTGTTCGACTTCCCCGGCCGCCGCTTCTTCGAATGGGCCCTGCTGCTGCCGCTGGCCATGCCGGCCTATGTGGTGGCCTACGCCTACACCGACTTCCTGCAGTTCAGCGGGCCCCTGCAGGTGGGGCTGCGCGAGACCTTTGGCCTGTCCGGGCGCCTGCTGCCCGAGGTGCGCAGCACGCCGGGCGCGGTCTGGGTGTTCACTTTCTCGCTCTACCCTTATGTCTACCTGCTGGCGCGCACCGCGCTGGCCGAGCGCGCGGCCCAGCTCATGGAGGCCGCGCGCCTGCTGGGCGCGCCGCTGGCGCGGCGCATCCGCGAAGTGGCGCTGCCGCTGGCGCGCCCGGCCGTGGCCGCGGGCGTGGCGCTCGCGCTCATGGAAACGCTGGCGGATTTCGGCGTGGCCAGCTATTTCGGCATCCAGACCTTCACGGCCGGTGTCTACAAGGCCTGGCTCGCGATGGACAACCGCATGGCCGCCGCCCAGCTCGCCACCATGCTGCTGGCGCTGGTGGCCCTGCTCCTGTGGCTCGAACACCGCGCCCAGCGCCGGCTGCGTTTCGCCACGCTGCGCGGCCAGCGCGCCGGCAGCGCCGAAGCCCAGCCCACGCGCCTGCAAGGCGGGCGCGCCGTGTGCGCCGTGCTGGCCTGTGTGCTGCCCATCGCCTTCGGCTTCGTGCTGCCGGTGCTGTTCATGCTTCGCCCGCTCATCGGGGGCTGGGACGACCTGCCGTGGACCTCCTTCCTGCAGTGGTCGCGCAGCAGCGTGTGGCTGGCCGGCCTGGCGGCCGCGCTGACCACCGCGATCGCGCTGGCGCTGGCTTTTGCGCTGCGCGCACGGCCGGGCCAGCTCACGCGTGGCGTGGTGCAGCTCGTGAGCCTGGGCTATGCCGTGCCCGGCGCGGTGATCGTCGTCGGCCTGCTGCTGCCGGTAGGCTGGGTGCAGTCCCTGTGGCCTGAGGCCAGCGTGGGCTATTGGGTCACCGCCACCGCGCTCGGCATCGTGTGGGCCTACCTCGTGCGCTTCACCGCCGTGGCCCTGCAGTCGATGCAGAGCGGCTATGCCCGCATTCCCGCCAGCCTGGACGACTCGGCCCGCATGCTCGGCACCACCGGCCTGGGCCTGGCCGCGCGCGTGCACTGGCCGCTGCTGAAGCGCTCCACCGCCGCGGCAGCGTTGCTGGTGTTCGTGGACGTGATGAAGGAACTGCCCGCCACCCTGGTGCTGCGGCCCTTCAACAGCGACACCCTGGCGGTGGTGACCTACCAGCTCGCGCGCGACGAACGCCTGGGCGAGGCGGCGCTGCCGGCGCTCACGCTGGTGCTGGTGGGTCTGGTGCCGGTGATCCTGCTCAGCCGCACCTTGCGGGCGAGGTGAAAGCGGCGCGCCTCAGTCGAGGCGGACACCCGAGGCCTTGACGATCTGGCCCCACTTCACGCGGTCCTGCTGCGCCAGCGTGGCCAGTGCGGCGGGCGTGCTGCCCATCGGGCGGATCGAGAGGCGCTCGAAACGGGCCTTGACCTCGTCGGACTTGAGCGCGGCAAGCGTTTCCCTGTTGAGCTTGTCGATCACCGCGGTCGGCGTGCCGGCCGGTGCGACCAGCCCGAACCAGCTCACGATCTGCAAGCCAGGCAGACCGGCTTCGGTGGTGGTCGGCACGTCGGGCAGGCTGTCCAGGCGCTCCGGGCCGGCGACGGCGAGCGCGCGCATCTTGCCCGCGCGGATGTGCGGCAGCACGGCGGGCGGGGATTCGATGCCGCCAGTGACCTGGTTGGACAGGATGGCCGTGGCCGACTCGGCGCCGCCCTTGTACGGCACGTGGACCAGGGTCACACCGGCTTCGCGCTTGAGCAGTTCGGTGGCCAGGTGCGGCGTGGTGCCGTTGCCGGGCGAACTCAGCAGCAGGCTGTCGGGTCTGGCCTTGGCCTGCGCGACGAGTTCGGCCACGTTCTTCACCGGCACCGAGGCGTTGACGGTGACGATCAGTGGCATGTCGCCCACCAGCGACACGGGGGCGAAGTCCTTGCCGGGTTCGAACCCGAGACGGGGGTACAGCGCTTCGTTGATGCTCAGAATGCTGCCGGTGGCCATGAGCAGCGTGTAGCCGTCGGCGGGGGCCTTGGCCACATACTGGCTGCCGATGTTGCCGCCCGCGCCGGCGCGGTTGTCGATCACCACCGGTACGTTCAGCGACTTGCCCAGGGCATCGCCGAGCGTGCGCGCCATCACGTCCACCGGGCCGCCGGGCACGAAGGGCACGACGATGGTGAGTGGCTTGCTCGGGTAGGCCGGCTGGGCGAGCGCGGGCGCGGCGCCGAGGCTCAAAGTGGCGCCCAGGGCGAGAGCCAGGCGGGTGAGTTGGCGGCGTTGCATCATGCGGGTTGTCTCCTGTGTGGGTAATGGAAAAAGCGAAGGCACTCAGGCGGGCGCGGTGCCCGGCGCGTTGAGTTCGAGGGCGAGCCGCACGAAGAAGTCCAGGCTGCGCGGGTTGACCATGGCGTCGGGGCTGGCCACCTTCTCCAGTGGGGTGCCCAGCAACAGCTTGCGCACCGGCACTTCCATCTTCTTGCCGGTGAGGGTGCGCGGAATCTCGTCCACCAGGTAGATCTCGTTGGGCACGTGGCGCGCCGAGGCCTTGGTGCGGATCTGCCCGGCGATGGCGGCCTTGAGCGCGTCATCCAGCACAACGCCCGGCTGCAACACCACGAACAGCGGCAGAAAGGAGGGTCGGCCCAGGTACTCGAGGTCGACCACCAGGCTGTCGCGCACCTCTGGCATCTCCTCGACGACGCGGTAGATCTCGGCCGTGCCCATGCGGATGCCGAAGCGGTTGATGGTGCTGTCGGAGCGGCCGTAGATGACGGCGGTGCCGCGCGGCGTGAAGCGGATCCAGTCGCCATGGCGCCAGACGCCGGGGAAGGTGTCGAAGTAGCTCTCGCGGTAGCGCTGGCCGTCGGCGTCGTTCCAGAAGAACAGCGGCATCGAGGGCATGGGTTGCGTGATCACCAGTTCGCCGACCTCGTCCTGCACCGGCTGGCCCCCCTCGTTGAAGGCCTGGGCCGCCACGCCGAGCTCGGCGCACTGGATCTCGCCCGCCACCACGGGCAGGCCCGGCGCGCAGGCCACGAAGCCCGAGGCGATGTCGGTGCCGCCGCTGATCGAGGCCAGCCAGAGGTCGCTTTTCACCGCTTCGTAGACCCAGTGGTAGGCGTCGATGGACAGCGGCGAGCCGGTCGAGTTGATCGCGCGCAGCGCCGGCAGGGCGGCGAAGTCGCGCGGGCGCAGGCCGCGCTTCAGGCAGTTCATGAGGAAGGCCGCGCCACAGCCGAACAGCGTGACGCCGTGCCGGTCCATGAAGCGCCAGAGCGCCTCGTCGTCGGGCCAGGCGGGGTTGCCGTCGTAGAGCACGGTGGTGGCGCCGGTGAGCAGGCCGCCGATCTGCAGGTTCCAGACGATCCAGCCGGTGCCGCCGAGGAACAGCATGCGGTCGCCCTCGCGCAGGTCGTGCTGCAGCGCGAGTGTCTTGAGGTGGGTGAGCACCACGCCGCCGTGACCGTGCACCATGGCCTTGGGCAGGCCGGTGGTGCCGGAGGAATAGACGATCCACAGCGGGTGGTCGAAGGGAAGGCGGTCGAAGCGCAACTCGGCGTGTGCGTGCTGTTCCATCGCGCCGTCCCATGCCAGGCGATCGCGCCAGGTCACCGCGCGTTCGTTCGCCAGCGGGCCGGGCAGGTGCACCACGGTGCGCACGCTGGGCAGGCGCGCGAGCAACTGGTCCACGGTGTCGTGGCGGTCGTGCACCTTGCCGTTGTAGCGGTAGCTGTCGGTGGCCAGCAGCACCTTGGGCTCGATCTGGCTCAGGCGGTCGAACACCACCGAGGGGCCCATGTCGGGTGCGCAACTCGACCAGATGGCACCCAGGCTGGCGCAGGCCAGGAAGGCCGCCACGGTCTCGGCCTGGTTCGGCAGGTAGGACGCCACGCGGTCACCCGGCTGCACGCCGCGATCCCGCAGGGTGGCCGCGAAGGCGGCGGTCATCTGGCGCAGCGCCGCCCAGGACACCTCGCGCGCGTCCTCGCCCTCGGTGCGCACCACCAGCGCGGGGCGCTGTGCGCTGGCCTGCCGGAAGACGTGCTCCGTGTAGTTCAGCCGTGTGTTTGGAAACCAGCGCGCGCCGGGCATCTCGCGGCTCGCGAGCACGGGGTCGGGTGAACCGTCGGCCAGCACCTCGAAGTGGTCCCAGATGCTGCGCCAGAAGGTGTCCAGGTGCTGCACCGACCATTGCCACAGCGCCCCGTAGCCGTCGAAGCGCAGGCCGTGCTGCTCGGCGAGCCAGCGCTCGTAGCGCGCCAGGCGGCTGGCGCCGATGTCGTCTGCACTGGGGGTCCACAGTGTGTCGGGGATGGCGGCGGCTTCGTCCGCGGTGGGGGCCGTCGTGGAATGCGTGCTCACGTCTTGTCTCCTGTTCGAAGCCGCCACGGTACGCAAAGAGCGCTTCGCTCGCTAGACGCATGGACGATGTAAGTGCTATACACGTGACGTATGAAGACGACCTACGACCGACTCGAACTGCTCGACACCTTCCAGCACATCAGCGAGGCGCGCTCGCTGAGCAAGGCGGCGCGGCAACTGGGCACCACGCAGCCCACGGTGAGCCGGCGCCTGGTGGAGCTCGAATCCCTGCTGGGCTGCAAGCTGGTGAACCGCACCACCTCCACCTTCTCGCTGACCGACGAGGGCCAGACGCTGCTGCTGGAGGCGCGCGACCTGGGCGAGCGATGGGCCGGCCTGTCCGACCGGCTGCAGGGCCGCCAGAGCCGGCCCGAGGGCACCTTGCGCGTGATCGGTCCGGCGGGCTACGGCGCCAGTTTCCTGACCGACGCGCTCACCGGGCTGATGGCGGCGCACCCCCGGCTGCGCGTGGAACTGGCGCTGGCCGAGCGTTACACCGACCTCTCGGCCACCGGTGCGGAGTGCTGCGTTTTCGTGGGTGAGGTGCCCGACCAGGACATCGTCTGCCGCACGCTGGGCACGATGGAGCGCGTGCTGGTGGCCACGCCCGCGCTGGTGGAGCGCATCGGCCCGGTGACGCTGGCGCGCCTGCCTCGCCTGCCCTTCATCGGGCTGGCCGCGCACGTGGTGGGCACGGTGCAGCTCGTGCGGCGCAGCGATGGCGCCGCGCGCTTGGTCACGCTGAACACGCCCTTTCGCACGCCGAGCCTGCCCGCGAGTTACCGGGCCATCCTCAACGGCGCGGGCATCGGATCGGCCGCGCCCTGGATGTGCCGTGAGGACATCGCCGCTGGCCGGCTGGTGCGTGTGCTGCCGCAGTGGGCGCTTGCGCCCGTGGGCATCCACGTGGCCTTGCTGCCAGGCCGCCACCGCCCCGCGCGCGTGACGGCTTTCATCGACGCGATCCGCGCACAGCTGCTGCGGCAGGAGGGCTTCGTGGCCGCGCCGTTGACACCACCGCCGGGCGGCGGGCGGTAACAGCTGTTGCGATTGCTTGTGCGCCAGGCCTGCACAGGGCCGTATGCTCTGGCCATGCCGAACACCACCGACCTCACCCTGTCCTCACCGCCTTCCCTGCTGCCGGGGCGCCGCCGGCTGCTGGCCACCGCCGCCGCCGGCGCGGCCGGCCTGCTCGCGGCGGGCTGCTCGGTCCTGCCCTCGGGCTCCAGCCGTCCGCCGCTGGCCGACGCCAGCTACCGGCTCGCGGTGGCGAACCACATCTACCGCCGCTACCCGGACCGCATCTACCGGGGCAAGCTGCCACCGATGCTGTACGCCATCGGGGTGATGGAGCTCGAAATCGACCGCAGCGGCGGCGTGGACGCGGTGCGCTGGTTGCGCGGGCCCAGCCACGCGCCGGAGGTGATGGCGGAGATCGACCGCCTCGTGCGGCAGGCCGCGCCGTTCCCCAACCCACCGGGCTGGGGCCGCGTGCGCAGCGTCGACACCTGGCTGTGGGACCGCAGTGGCCGCTTCCAGCTCGACACGCTGAGCGAAGGCCAGCTCTGAGGCGCCGGTCACGGCTTGGCCATTTCCCTCGGCCCGCCGTTGATGCCCCAGGGCGTGCCGAAGCGGTCGGTCACCATGCCGAAGGTGTCGGCCCAGAAGGTTTCGGACAGCGGCATGGTCACCTTGCCGCCGTCCGCCAGGGCCTTGAAGACGCGTTCGGCCTCGGCCACGGTGGGGAAGGTGATGGCCATCATGCAGCCCTGGATACCCGCGAAGGGCACGCCGGGCGGCGCGTCCCCGGCCATGAGGGCGAAGTCCGGGTGCACCAGGTAGGCGTGCATGATGAGTTTGGCGCTCTCGGGCGGCACCGGCTCGCCGCCAGGCATGTCGGCATAGGTGATGAGGGCCTCCAGCTTGGCGTTGAAGACCTTGGCATAGAACTGCATCGCCTCGGCACAGTTGCCGTTGTAGGACAGGTAGGCACAGAGTTGCGTCGACATGGGGATCTCCTGAAGAGGGAATGAAGGGGCTTGCCACCTGACGACGCGCCAGGTGCGAGCGTTTCGACATCGGCCGGCGCCGCGCGACGAACGGCGGGGGCGCTACCATCGCTCTTCATGGCGCTGAACTGGGTCTGGATCGGTTTTTTCACCGTGGCTTTCGCCACCGCCGTCGCGCGCTGGCTGCTGGGTGAGCAGGGCATCTTGCAAGCGCTGTTGACGGCCATGTTCGATGGCGCGCGCTCGGGTTTCGAGATCTCGCTCGGCCTGGCCGGTGTGATGGCGCTGTGGCTCGGGCTCATGCGCGTGGGCGAGCGCGCCGGCATGATCGAACTGCTGGCCCGCCTTGCCGGGCCGTTGCTGCGCCGCCTCTTTCCCGCCGTGCCGCAAGGCCACCCGGCGCAGGGCGCGATGACCATGAACATCTCGGCCAACCTGCTGGGCCTGGACAACGCGGCCACACCCCTGGGCCTGAAAGCCATGCGCGAGCTGCAGACGCTCAACACCGAAGCGCCCGGCACGGCGAGCAACGCGCAGATCATGTTCGTGGTGATGAACACGGCGGGCCTCACGCTGATCCCCACCTCGGTGATCGCCATCCGCCAGAGCGTCGCGCTCAAGCAGGGACTGGGCGCGGGCTTCAACGCGGCGGACATTTTTCTGCCCACGCTGCTGGTCACCTTCACCTCGCTGCTCGCGGGGGTGCTGGCGGTGGCCGTGTGCCAGCGCCTGCCGCTGTGGCGCGCGCGGTTCCTGCTGCCGGTGCTGGCGGTGGCCGGCCTGCTCGCGGCGGCCGTGACCGCGCTGGCCCGCCTGCCGGCCGAACAGGCCGCGCGCGTGGCCGGCACCACGGGCGCGGCGGTGATCCTGAGCGTGGTGATGCTGTTCGTGCTGGCCGGGGCCTGGAAGCGCCTGAACGTGTACGACGCCTTCATCGACGGCGCCAAGGAAGGCTTTGGCGTGGCGATCCAGATCGTGCCCTACCTCATCGCGATCCTGATCGCCATCGGCGTGTTCCGCGCCGCCGGTTGCATGGACTTCCTGCTCTCGGGCATCGGCGCGATGGTGGCCGCGATGGGCTGGAACACCGACTTCCTGCCCGCGCTGCCGGTGGGCTTGATGAAAGTGCTGTCGGGCGCGGGCGCGCGCGGGCTGATGATCGACGTGATGCAGACGCACGGCGTGGACTCGTTCGCGGGCCGGCTCGCGGCCATCGTGCAGGGCTCGACCGAAACCACCTTCTACGTGCTCGCGGTGTACTTCGGCAGCGTGGGCATCCAGCACGCGCGGCACGCGCTGGCCTGCGCGCTGTTCGCCGACGCGGTGGGGCTGGCCGCCGCGATCGGCGTGGGTTACCTCATGCTGCGCTGAGCTGGCTTGCCAAAGCGCTGTTCGAGCCAGGCCTTGCCGAAGCGCACGAGGTCTCGTGCATCGAACAGGTGGCAGTCGGCC
The DNA here is from genome assembly GCF_057809615.1 of Hydrogenophaga sp. FG152. Taxonomy (NCBI): domain Bacteria; kingdom Pseudomonadati; phylum Pseudomonadota; class Betaproteobacteria; order Burkholderiales; family Comamonadaceae; genus Hydrogenophaga; species Hydrogenophaga sp. FG152. Next base: position 358,018 of record NZ_JBMDKH010000002.1, read on the forward strand.
TGGCCCACACGGCCCGTGCGGTGGCGGCCTTCGGCCACGTAGGCCCGCGCAATGGTTTCCACCGCGTCCATGGCGCCGTCTTGCGCGAAGCCGTCCAGGATGCCATTGGTGTCGCACTCCTCGGCCACGCGCCAGACCTTGCGGCCTCGTTCGTCGAGCACCGGTTGTTCGTAGCGCACGCGGCGCTTGTTCGGGATGTCGGCCAGGGTCTCGGCATGGTGCAGCACCGTCACCGCATCCAGGGGCGCACCGAGCAGCAGCACCTGGCCGCCCAGGTGCACGAAGCGGTCCAGCGGTGAACCAGGTCCGTAGCCTTCCTGGAGCGAATGGGGCGCGACCAGCTCGTCCGCCTTTGCGCCCAGGGCGGCCATGTTGGCGTCCGGGTGCGCGCTGCGCCGCACGCCGGGTGTGTGGCAGATGAAGGCATTGAGCAGGCCGAAACTGCGTTCGGTGCCGGCGGTGGCCGGGTCGAATGCCGGCCAGGCCTCGCGCGCGGCGGCGCCGAGCGTGGCGCCGTTCAGGGTCTCTTCGTAGGGGGAGCGGTCCCAGGACACATAGGCCATGAGCGTGCCGCCCGGGCCGATGCTCTCCTGCAGCGCCCGCACGATCTGCGGTGCGCCGCCTGCCACCGGCCCGATGGCCTTGAGCGAGGCGTGCACCATGACCACGTCGCCCGCGGCCAGACCGAGGCGGCGCAGCTGATGGGTGAGTTCGCCGCCGGGCAGCGGTTCGGACATGGTGGCTGGAGGTGGTACCACCAACAGGAATCGAACCTGTATCTAGCGCTTAGGAGGCGCTCGTTCTATCCATTGAACTATGGCGGCGAAAAAGAGCCCGCATTGTACGGGGCGGGCTGCAGCCGGGACGCGCCCTCGCGGCGCTGCAGCTTGCCGCACACGGGCACGTATTCGCCCAGGAAATCGAGAAAGCTGCGCACCGCGGGCGAGAGGCCCCGGCGCGAGGGAAACACCGCGTGCACCACCCCCACCGGTGTGGACCAGTCGGGCAGCAGGCGCACCAGCTGGCCGCTGCGCAGTTCGTCCTCGCACATGTAGTCGGGCAGCCAGCACATGCCGCTGCCGCCGAGCACGGCGAGCTTGAGGGTGAGCAGGTCGTCGGCGATGTAGCGGGGGGTGAACTGCAGCACGGCCTCGCGCCCTTCGGGACTGGTCAGGCGGATGCTCGTCCTGCCCTCGGTGGCGGACATGGCCACGCTGTCGAGCCGGCTGGCTTCCTCCAGCGTGGTGGGCGTGCCCTGGCGCGCCAGCAGCGCCGGGCTGGCCACCAGCACCGAGCGCGCGTCGTCCAGCCGCTTGACGATCAGGCTGCCGCTTTCCTCCAGCGTGAGTCGCACGCGCAGCGCCACGTCCACGCCGTCCTTCACGAGATCAACCACGCGGTTGTTGATCTCCATCTCCACACGCACCTGCGGGTGCTGCGCGAGGTAGATCGGCATCACGCCGCCGAGCACGGTCTGCGCCAGCGTGACGGGGCAGACCACGCGGATGGTGCCGCGCGGCTCGGTTTGCGCGTGGGCCACGGCGTCGGCGGCGGCCTGGGCCGATTCGCGCAGGGCCTGGCAGTGGCGCAGGTAGGTCTCGCCCACGTCGGTCAGCGAGAGCTTGCGCGTGGTGCGCTGCAGCAGGCGCACGCCCAGCTGCGCCTCCAGCCCGGCGATGCGGCGCGACAGGCGCGACTTGGGCAGGCCCAGCGCGCGGCCGGCGGCCGCGAAACCGCCGTGTTCCACCACCTCGGCGAACAGGATCATGTCGTTCAGGTCTTGCATGGCGCCTCCGCTTAATTGTCCTGATTATGGAACGATATGTCGTAAAAATGCCGCCTTATCAAGTATTGGCATCGAAATCACAATCTATCCATGGCCACATGGCGTGGCTGTCACCTTTCAGGAGATTTCCATGCAACTGCTTCACATCGATTCCGCGATCACCGGCGACCAGTCGGTTTCCCGTCAACTGACCGCCCAGACCGTGGCGACCTGGGTGGCTGCCCATCCCGGCACGCAAGTACAGTACCTCGACGTGGTGAAGGACGCCCCATCGCACCTGAGCGCGGAGTCGCTGGGCTTCCGCACCGGCCAGGCTGCCGCCACCGAAGCGGAGCGCCGCGAGAACGCGCTGTCCGAAGCCCTGGTGAGCCAGTTCCTGGCCGCCGATGTCGTCGTGATCGGTGCGCCGTTCTACAACTTCACGATTCCGACCCAGCTCAAGGCCTGGATCGACCGCCTGGCGCAGGCAGGCCGCACCTTCAAGTACACCGAGCAGGGCCCCGTGGGTCTGGCGGGCGGCAAGACGGTGATCGTGGTGCTCAGCCGCGGCGGCGTGTACTCCACCAGCGAAGGTGGCCGCGCGATGGAGCACCAGGAAACCTACCTGCAGACCATCTTCGGCTTCTTCGGCATCACCGACGTGCGCTTCGTGCGCGCCGAGGGTGTGGGCATGGGCCCCGAGGCCAAGGCCAAGGCGCTCGCCACGGCCGAAGGCGAGATCCGCGTCGCAGCGAACCAGCCGTCGGTCGCTCAGGCCGCCTGAGGTCTGTCCGGAGCGGGATGCCCCATCCAGAAATGCCGCGGAACTGGCTTTGCCAGGCCGCAGGCATTGCCCCCTGAAAGGGGGTGACGCGCCGAAGGCGCGGCGCGGGGGTCAGTCAAACGTCGTGGTGAAGATGAGGTCGATGGCGTTCTCTTCGCCCGCCCGCGCGCGCACCGTGACGCGGCGCGAGAGGTCGTAGAACATCGAGACCGTGCCCATGGCCCCGGCCAGGCTGGCTTCGTAGGTCAGGTAGAGCTTGTTGGACAGGCGCTTGCCCAGCGTGAGCGCGGCGGACGAGGTGGTGCCATCGGCATTCGTGGCCGCGCCGGCGAAGGACAGCTCGTCCAGACCGAAGGCGCTGGCCAGGCCGCCGTCCAGGTTGCCACCGTTGCGCGAGAGCAGGGCCAGAGCGGCCTGCTGCAGCACGGCGGCTTCGGCCCCGGCGCCGCTGGCCGGCCGCCCCAGCACCAGCCAGGCGAGCTTCTCGCTGTCGGGCAGTTCGGGGTCGGAGAACAGGCGCACGCGCGGCAACTGCGCCGAGCCGCTGATGAGCACGCCCACGCGCTGCGTGGTGTTGGGGCGCACGGCGGAGATGTCCAGCGTGGGGTTGTCGTAAGGCCCGTTGAAGCGCAGCACGCCGGTTTCGATGTCGAGCCGCTGGCCGTAGGCCCGGTAGGTGCCGCGCTCCGTGCGGACCTCGCCCAGCACGCGCGGCGCGGGCGAGGTGGGGGTGCTGCGCACATTGAGCTGGCCGGTCAACCGCGTCTGCAGGCCCTGGCCGCGCACCTCGAAGTTGTTGCCCAGGTTCAGGTCCACCAGCACATCGGGTTGCACGCGGAAGGCGTTCGGGTCTTCCAGCGGCCGCTCGGTGCCACGCACCACCACGTCCGCACCCAGGCTGGGGGTGGACTCGTCGGGCAGCACGAAACGGGCCTCGTCGGCCGTGAGCTGGCCGCGCAACTGCAGCGCCGTGCCCGCCAGCTCGGCCTGCAACTGGCCCGAGAGCGTGAGCATGCGGTCGGCGCGGGTGGACACGCGCAGCTTCGTGGCGGTGGCCTGCAGGCTGATGTAGGGCTGGCGGCGCGGCTGGCCGTTCACCGTGACGGTGCGCCACTCGGTGCTGCCAGTGGCCAGCAGCGTGCCGCCGTTCTGCACGCCACCCAGGCCCTGCAGGTAGAAACGCTCGATGGTGATGCGCTCGCCCGCAAGCGTGGCGCGCAGCTGCCCACGCGAGAAGGCGATGCCATTGACCAGCGAGCGCAGGGCCAGGTCGTCGGCGTTGAGCGAACCGTTGAGCAAGGGTTTGTCGCGCGTGCCGCCCAGCGTGAGATCGGCGCCCAGGGAGCCGCGCACGCGCCAGCCGGGCGGCGCCAGCGCGGACCACACGCCCACCTGCGGCAGGCTGGCCTTGAGGGTGCCGCGCAAGGGCGCCTGCTCGGCCCAGTGCCAGGCGGGCTCGGCGGTGTTGGGCGGGCTCAGCGTGGTGCTCACGTCGGCGCTGGCCTGGCCCAGGCGCTCGCTGTCCCAGCGCAGGCGCGCCAGCACATTGCTGCCCTGGGTTTCCACGTCCAGCTGGGCTTCGCGGATGCCGGTCTGCAGGCGCTGGGCGGAGGCGGTGTTCTCGTCGAAGGCGCCATCGGTCTGCACCGAGAGGTCGCCGCTGCGCCGGCGCAGCTGCGCCGCCAGGCGGGGCGGTGCGCTGGGGTCGGCCGGCAGGGTGAGGTCCCATGAGCCGTCGAACACCACGTCGCCACCCAGGCCGGATTCGCTCAGCGGGCCGTGGCGCGCGCCCTCGGGCGTGGCGAGGGCATCCACCCAGGACAGTGGCAGGTGGCTGAGCTGGCCGCGCGTGTCGAGCGCGCCGGCCCGCCAGGTGACGCGTTCCCAGGCCAGCGTCATGGGGGTGGTGACGGTGGGCGTGGCGGCGGCAGCGGCAGCGGCAGCGGCCGACACGGCCACCGGGGACGCGGGCGCCGCGCGGCGGCGGAACACGGGCTGCAGCCGCAGCTGGCCGGCGTCGGCCTGCACCTGCAGCGTGGCGCCGCGCGCACCCTGCCATTGCACGCCCAGCGCGTTGGTGCTCTCCAGCGTCCATTCCACGTTGCGGTCGGGCCGAGCGCTGTCGGTGGCCTGCAGTTTCAGCCGGCTGAGTTCCAGGCGGCCGGTGTCGATGTCGGGCTGGCGGGCGTTGCCCAGTTGCAGCACGCCCTGGGTGTCGAGGGCGGCGCGCCAGGGGCCTTGTTCGGCCCGGCCGGCCAGGGTGAGGGCCAGGCGCTCGGGGGGGCCGTTGGCCTGCAGCTGGAGCGCGCTGAGAAGGAGATCCTGTGTCCGGGTGGGGCTGGCCGGATCGCCGGTGGCCACGTCGCGCGCGATGCGCAGGCGCGGCGCGTCCAGGCCGAGCTGGAGGCGCAGCGGGGCGGCCTGGGTGGCGCCGGCCGCCGGCGGCGGGTAGCCCAGCACGCCCAGGCCACCTTGCCAGTCGGCGTTGAGCCGGGCGCTGCCTTCTGCCTGCAGGCCCGGCTGGCCGTCCAGCGCGGTGCGGATCGACGGGCCCACGATGGGCAGGGTCTGCAGGCTGCGCACCCAGGCCAGCACGCGGCTGGCGTCGTCCAGGTTGAGGTCCAGGTCGCCGTGGCCCTGGGCGTGCGCGGCCTTGCCCTTCCAGCGGGCCTGCGCACCGGGCAGCTGCAGCGCGAACTGGCCGTCGAAGCTGCGCGCCAGGGTGTCGAGCGTGCCCTGGCCGTCCAGCGTGGCGTCGGCCACGCCCAGGCGGGCCTGGCGCAGGTCGAGCACGCCTTGCGTGGCGCTGTCGGCGCTGGGGCGCCAGCGGCCTTTCACATCGAGTTCGCGCAGCCGCAGGCCGGCCAGGGCGCCGCCCCGGGGTTGCGTGCCCGAAGGCTGGATGCGAGCGCTCAGGTCGATGGCGGTGTCGACCGTGCGCGCCGTGACGGTGCCGTCCAGTGCGGCCGGCGCGATGCTGCTCCAGAGCTGGGCCGGGTTGATGCGGCGGGCCTGGATCTCGCCCTGCCACTGACCCAGTGGCGAGGGCTGCGCGCCGCTGGCCGGTTCCCACTGGCCCTGGCCTTGCACACGGCCGCCGCCGAGCTGCGCGTCCAGTTGCGTCAGCGCCCAGCGCGCGCCGCGCTGTTCGAGCGCGGCCTCGATCCGGTCGAGCGGCAGGCGCTGCCGGTCGGCCGGCCCGCTGGCGGCGTTGGTCAGCTTCAGCTCGGCGCGCCAGGCCTCGCCCTGGGGCTGGGCCTTCACCGTGCCGCTGAGCAGCGTCACCGGCGCCTGCGGCCAGAAGGCGGCGAGGTCGATCCGGGCCATGGTGGCGTCGGCGGTCTCGATCGGCTGCGGCCACCACGGGCGCAGGCGGGCCTGGGCCTCCAGCGTGGGGGCTTCGGCCGGGCCGATGCCTCCGGTGGCCTTGACGCTGGCGCTGGCGTCGAGCGCGGCGTCGGTGGTGGCCAGCATGCCGGTGAGTTTGGCGATGGCCTGCAGCGTCACGGGCTGGCCACCCGGCACGGTGGTGCGCACCTCCCCGCTGGCGTCCACGCGCAGGGGCATGGGGGCTTGTGCGCCCAGCACCGCCTTGGCCTGGTAGCGGCCCCCGGCCACTTCCACGCTGTCCAGGTCGAACTGGTGCGCGTCGGTCACGCCGAGGTTCCAGGCGCGGTCGGCCGAGCGGTAGCGGTACTGGCCTTTCAGGCCGTTGAGGGTGAGCGGCGATGCGCCAGCCAGCACCAGTTCACCGATCGACCAGGGCAGGGTGACCGGCAGGGGCAGGGTGATGGGTTGCAGGGGCTCGGGCGGGGCCGATGGCGTGGGCGGGCGCTGGTCGTCGATCTGCAGGCGGCCGATGTCGAGCTGCGACAGGCGCACGCCGCGCCCGAGCACGGCGTCGGCCCAGAACCAGTTGCTCAGGCCGATGCGCGTGTCGCTGGCCTGCACGCTCAGGCCGTCACGCGCCCATTGCAGCTGCGCGATCTGGCCACCGCGCAGCAGGCTGCCCTGCACACCGGCCACTTCCAGCGTGCCGGCCTGCGGCCCCTGCCGGGCCATGAACGATTGACCCCAGCCGACGGCCTGGGCCAGCGAGCCGGGCGAGGCGGCCCACAGGCCGACGCCGAGCAGGACCAGCAGCACCAGTGCCGCCAGGCCACCGAACACCCAGCGCACCACGCGGCCGATGCGCGAGGGCGGGGGGGCGATGCGGTCGGGATCGTTGTCGCTGTTCATGCGCCGATCAGAACGTGAAGCCCACATTGAGGTGGATGCGGAAACGCCTGACCTCCAGGCCATAGGCCAGGTCCAGCTGGAGCGGGCCGACCGGGCTGTTGTAGCGGATGCCGGTGCCCACGCCCCACACCGGCTTGAGGTCGCCGGCCTTGTTGGCGATGGCGCCGCCGTCGATGAAGAGCACGTTTTCCCAGTTGGAGCGCTGGTCGGCGTTGAAGATCGGGCGCTGCCACTCCAGGCTCACCACGCCTTTGTAGCGACCGGGCCCAATGCTGCCGTCGGCGCGCGGCACGCCGATGTCGCGCAGGCCGTAGCCGCGCACGGTGTTGTCGCCGCCGGTGATGAACAGCTGCGTGTCCGGGATGGGGGCCGAGTCGCGCGCCACCACCGCACCACCTTCCACGCGCAAGGCCAGGCGGCCCAGCTGCGTGCGCCGCGACGGCGTGCTCACGTCGCGCGGCTGGCCGGGCACCGGGTCGGCGGCCCGGGCGATCGCCCCGAGTGGCCAGTAGGTGAGCCAGCGCGCCTGCGTGCGGGTGAAGGGCTGGCGGCTGCTGCCCAGCGTGTAGCCCACCCCCAGTTCCACCGCGAGGCCGTAGCCGCGATTGGGAAACACTTGGTCGTCGAAGCGGCGCCGCGTCCACGCGTAGTTGGCGCTGATGGCGGACTTGGCTTCCTGCTGCGCCGCGGCGGACAGCAGGCTGCTCTTCACATGGGCACGGTCGTACTGCAGGTAGAAGCTGCGGTCGTATTCGACGCCGAGCTGCGTCTGGCCCACGCGCAGGCGCTGGCTGCTGGTGGTGGTGAAGTCGTCGAGCTGTTTGGCCAGCTGCGCGCCGGCGATCTTGCGCCAGCCGTCGTCGTTCGGAATCGAACTCCAGTCGGTGCTGGCGAGCTGGTCGTCGCGCTCCAGCTGCAGCTTGCTGACCGCGCGCCAGCCGATGCCGGGCACGCTGTTGTGCGTGTGTTCCAGGGACAGGCGCGCGCCGTTGTCCGTGCTGCCGCCAATGCCGATCACCACCTTCTGCCGCTTGCTCTCGCGCAGCTGCACCATCACCGGCAGGGTCTGGCCATCGGTCGAGGTCTCGGCGTAGACGAAGACCGAGTCGTAGTAGCCGCTCTCGGCGATGCGGCGTTGCGCGTCCTGCAGTTTCTCGAGGTCGTAGTCGCTGCCGGGCGTAAGGCCGGTCAGGCGCACCAGGCGCTCGGCGGTCACGGCGTCGTAGCGCTCGGCTCCTTGCACCACCACCTCGCCCATGCGCATGGGCTTGCCGGAATCGAGTTCGATGTAGAGCCGGGCCTGGTGCGCCTGGGTGTCGATGTCGGCCAGGCTGTTCTGCATCCGGCCCGAGGGGTAGCGCTGGGCGATCAGCCGCCGCAGCGCGGCGGTCTTGGCGCGGTCCCAGTCGGCCTGCGAGAAGGGCAGGCCGGCGATCAGGTCGGCCTCGCGCTCGATGTCGGCGCGCTGCGCCTGGGCCTCGGGCGCGGTGGCGATGTCGCCCACGAAGGACACCGTGACCGAGGCCACCTGCGTGACCGGGCCGGGATCGACCTTCACGGTGATGGTGCCCAGCGAGGCGGGGCTGGTGGTGCGATCACCATCGCTCGTGGCGGCGGCCACCTCGCCCAGCCCGGGGGGCGGGATCACCTCGACCTGAGGCGAGAAATGGCCGAGCGTGGCCAGCAGTTCGCGCACGTTGGCCGGCGCCTGGGCCAGCAGGCGGCTCAGTTCGTTGGCTTCGAGGCTGCGCAGTTCGCGGTAGCGCTGCACCTCCATGTGGCGCAGCAGGAAGTCGCGCATGGCCTCGCTGGGCGCCTGCATCTCGATCTCGAAGCGCGCGCCGGCCGGCGTGCGCGCCTCGCGCGGCGGACGCGGCACGTCGGCATCCGTGTCGTCCTGGGCCGCGGCGCGGGCGGCGCCCGGCGCGGCCGTTTCCTGGGCGCGGGTGGCGAGCGGCCACAGCAGGGTCGCGCACAACAGGAAGGGCCATGCCCGGCGGGCATGGCCGTGAAAGGAAAAGGTCATTCGGCCGTTATTTCGAGAGCAAGCGCATCGTGTCTTCGAGCCCCTTCAGGGTCAGCGGGTACATGCGCTGGCCCATCAGCTGCTGAATCACGCTGATGCTCTGTCGATACTGCCACACCCCTTGGGGTTCCGGGTTGATCCAAGCAAACTTCGGAAACGCGTGCGTGAGGCGCTGCAACCACTCGGCACCGGCCTCCTCGTTGTTGTATTCCACGCTGCCGCCGGGTTGCAATATTTCGTAAGGACTCATCGTGGCGTCGCCCACGAAGATCAGTTTGTAGTCCTTGTTGTACTTGCGGATGATGTCCCAGGTCGGGAACTTCTCCGCGTAGCGGCGGCGGTTGTTCTTCCACATGAAGTCGTAGACGCAGTTGTGGAAGTAATAGAACTCCAGGTGCTTGAACTCGCTCTTGACCGCCGAGAACAGCTCCTCCACGCGCTGGATGTGTTCGTCCATGGTGCCGCCCACGTCCATGAGCAGCAGCACCTTCACGTTGTTGTGCCGCTCCGGAATCATCTTGATGTCCAGGTAGCCGGCGTTCGCCGCGGTGGAGCGGATGGTGTCGGGCAGGTCGAGTTCGAGGTCGTTGCCCTCGCGCGCGAACTTGCGCAGGCGGCGCAGGGCGACCTTGATGTTGCGCGTGCCGAGCTCCTGCGTGTCGTCGTAGTCGCGGTAGCTGCGCTGCTCCCACACCTTCACAGCGCTCTTGTTGCCGCCCTTGCCACCGATGCGCACGCCCTGCGGGTTCTGCCCGCTGTGGCCGAACGGCGAGGTGCCGCCAGTGCCGATCCACTTGCTGCCGCCCTCGTGGCGTTCCTTCTGCTCTTCCAGGCGCTTGCGCAGCGTCTCCATGAGCTCGTCCCAGTCCATTTTGGGCGCATTGGCCTTCTGCTCTTCGGAGAGGATGCGCTCCATCTCCTGGCGCAGCCAGTCGGCCGGGATCGGCTTTGTGAAGTCCGCGATCATCTCCACGCCCTTGAAGTAGGCGGCGAAGGCGCGGTCGAATTTGTCGTAGTGCTTCTCGTCCTTCACCAGCGCGGTGCGCGCCAGGAAGTAGAAGTCGTCCATGGAGCAGGCCTCGGGGTTGCGCGGTCCCACCACGTCGGCCTGCAGCGCTTCGAGCAGCGTCAGGTACTCCTTGACGGAGACCGGCAGCTTGGCCGAGCGCAGGGTGTAGAAGAAATCGATCAGCATGGCACTCTCCCGGGTTCGTCAGGCGTGCATGGCCCGCAGGTACAGCAGCTGGGCCTTGGCCTCGGGCCATTCGCCCGACCGCATGCTGTACATCACCGTGTCGCGGATGGTGCCGTCGCGGCGCAGGGCATGGCCGCGGATGACGCCGTCCTTTTTCGCGCCCAGCCGCTCGATCGCGCGCTGCGAGGCGAAGTTGTAGTTGTCGGTGCGCCAGCCCACCACGTGGCAGCCCAGCGTGTCGAAGGCGTGGCCCATCATGAGCAGCTTGCAGGTGGTGTTCACGTGGGTGCGCTGCACGCTCTGGGCGTACCAGGTGTAGCCGATCTCCACCCGCTTCACCGCCGGCAGGATGTCGTGGTAGCTGGTGCTGCCCAGCACCCGGCCGCTGGCCTCGTCGGTCACGGCGAAGGCGAAGCGGTGGCCCTCGGTGCGCATCTGCAGCGCGGTTTCGATGTAGGCGCGCGTCTGCCCGGGCTCGGGCACCGAGGTGATGCGCAGCTTCCAGAGCTCGCCGTCGGCGGCGGCCGCGCGCAGCCCCTGCTCGTGGTCCAGCGCGAGCGGCACCAGGGCAAGGCCGTTGGCGCGCAGGGTGAGGGGTTCGACGAAGGCCATGGCGCGGGGATCAGGAAGAGGGCGGCTGAGGCGGTGCGATCAGGCGCCGCGCCACCAGCTTGCCGACGCCGCAGCCCAGCGCGATCAGGGCCAGGCCGGCCATCTCGCGCCAGCCGAAGGCGTCGGGCGCGGCGAAGAAATCCAGGCCCAGTTGCTTGCCCAGGGCCCAGCCGGCCAGCGAGCCGATCACGAAGCCCGACGCATCGGCCAGGCCTTCCTTGAAAGCGTTTCGGGTCTGCTTGTCCATATCAAACTCTCGAGTGAAGTGAACCCTGGAGCGGGACACCGCCGGGCCGGCTTTGCCGGACGGCGGGTGTCGCCCCTTGAGGGGGATGCGGCCACACGAAGTGGGCAAGCAACGGGGTGGTCATCGATTCCTCTGGTTCATGAAGACCAGTTTCTCGAAGAGGGTGGTGTCCTGCTCGTTCTTGAGCAGCGCGCCCACCAGCGGCGGCACGCTGACCTTGCTGTCGGCGCTCTGCAGGGCTTCGAGGGGAATGTCCTCGGCCATCAGGAGCTTGAGCCAGTCCAGCAGCTCGGAGGTGCTGGGCTTCTTCTTCAGGCCGGGCAGGTTGCGCACGTCGTAGAAGGTCTTCATGGCCGCGGCCAGCAGTTCCTTCTTGAGCTTGGGGAAGTGCACGTCCACGATGCGCTGCATGGTCTCGGCGTCGGGGAACTTGATGTAGTGGAAGAAGCAGCGGCGCAGGAAGGCGTCGGGCAGTTCCTTCTCGTTGTTGGAGGTGATGAACACCAGCGGGCGGTGCTTGGCGCGGATCATCTCGTGCGTCTCGTAGCAGTAGAACTCCATGCGGTCGAGTTCGCGCAGCAGGTCGTTGGGGAACTCGATGTCGGCCTTGTCGATTTCGTCGATCAGCAGCGCGACCGGTTCGTCGGCCGTGAAGGCCTGCCACAGCACGCCCTTGACGATGTAGTTGTGGATGTCCTTCACGCGCTCGTCGCCCAGCTGCGAATCGCGCAGGCGGCTCACCGCGTCGTACTCGTACAGGCCCTGCTGCGCCTTGGTGGTGCTCTTGATGTGCCACTGCAGCAGCGGCAGCTTGAGCGCCCCGGCCACTTCCTCGGCGAGCATGGTCTTGCCGGTGCCGGGCTCGCCCTTGACGAGCAGCGGGCGCTTGAGGGTGATGGCGGCGTTCACCGCCAGCATCAGGTCTTGCGTGGCAACGTAATTCTCGGAACCTTGGAATTTCATGAAAAAGCGCCTTGTGCGAAGGTTGGCGGGGGTGTGGTCGGGGCTGAGGACCAGTCTATATAATCAGGGGTTGATTTTCTCAGCCGGTTCCATTCATTGTGCTTGCAAAATGATTCCAATGTTGTCCACGATCGCCCGCACCCTTGTCGCCGCTGCGACCCTCTCCGTCGCCTTCGCTGCCCAGGCCCAGGGCATCACGGGTGATGTGCAAGCCGGCCACAAGAAGGCCGAAATGTGCATCGGTTGCCACGGCATCGTCGGCTACCAGAACAGCTTCCCCGAGATCCACAAGGTCCCCAAGATCTCGGGCCAGTCCGACAAATACATCGTGGCGGCGCTCACCGCCTACAAGAAGGGCGACCGCAAGCACCCCACCATGCGCGGCATCGCGGGCTCGCTGAGCGAGCAGGACATGGCCGATCTGGGCGCCTACTACGCGTCGCAGGCCGACAAGGCCGCCCCGGAAGCGCCCCGCACCGCCAGCACCGCGGCCGCCGCGCTGATCGAGAAGGGCGCCTGCGCCTCCTGCCACGGCGCCAACTTCAGCAAGCCGATCGACCCGAGCTACCCCAAGATTGGCGGCCAGCACGCCGACTACCTGTTCTTCGCGCTCAAGGCCTACACGGTCGAAGGCAACAACATGATCGGCCGCTCCAACGGCATCATGGCGGGCATTGCCAAACAGTACACGCCGGCCGAAATGCGCGAGATCGCCAAGTACCTGTCCACGGTGGACGGTGAACTCAAGGTCGTGCCGCAGTCGCGCTTCCGCTGATCTGCCGCCATCCATCAAAAAGCCGCTCATCGAGCGGCTTTTTTTGTGCTCAGTCCCGCGTTGCCCTGCGCCGCACCTCGTCGATGTAGGCCTGGCCGTCGGGTGGCCGGCCCGCGCGCTGGCTTTCCCAGAGCATGCTGCCCAGGCACTCCATCACCTCATGGTGCGCCACATGCAGGTCGCCGCGCCGCGCGGCCAGCAGCTCCACCGCCTGACGGATGCCCGGGGGCTGGTCGATGCTGCACTGCTCGCTGATGGACAGGTGCATGGACAGGTGCAGGAAGGGGTTGTCGCGGCCGCTGTCGGGCTCGCCCAGGCGCGCCAGAGCCGCGTCCACGTCGGACAGTTCGGCGTGGTACTCGCTGTGCTCGGCGATCCATTGGCCGGCCAGGGTTTCAATGGCCTCCATGGGTTGCTGCAGCAACTGTTTCTGGTGAACGGCGCAGAAGAAACGCCGCACGTCGGCTTGGGATGGGCTGAACATGGTGCGGGGATTCTCCCGCATGCCGTGCACCCCTGCGCCCGGCTTGGGTACAGTCGCAGGTTGACCTGAGGAGAACACACATGAACCAAGCCTTCATCTGCGACGCGATTCGCACCCCCTTCGGCCGCTACGGCGGCGCCCTCTCCAGCGTGCGCGCCGACGACCTCGGCGCGATCCCGCTCAAGGCGCTGATGCAGCGCAACCCCGGCGTGGACTGGGCCGCCGTGACCGACATCCTCTTTGGCTGCGCCAACCAGGCCGGCGAAGACAACCGCAATGTCGCGCGCATGGCCGGCCTGCTCGCCGGCCTGCCGCTGGAGCTTCCCGGCGCCACCATCAACCGCCTGTGCGGCTCCGGCCTGGACGCCGTGGGCTCGGCCGCGCGCGCCATCAAGGCCGGTGAAGCCGGCCTCATGATCGCCGGCGGCGTGGAGAGCATGAGCCGCGCCCCCTTCGTCATGCCCAAGGCCGAGAGCGCTTTCAGCCGCGCCAACGCGGTCTACGACACCACCATCGGCTGGCGCTTCGTCAACAAGCTCATGAAGGCCCAGTACGGCGTGGACTCCATGCCCGAGACGGCCGAGAACGTCGCGACCGATTACAAGATCGAGCGCGAGGCGCAGGACCGCATGGCGCTGGCCAGCCAGCTCAAGGCCGTGGCCGCGCAGAAGGCGGGCCACCTCGCGCGCGAGATCACGCCGGTGACCATCGCGCAGAAGAAGGGCGATCCCCTGGTCGTGGACAAGGACGAACACCCCCGTGAGACCAGCCTGGAAGCGCTGGCCAAGCTCAAGGGCGTGGTGCGCCCCGATGGCACGGTGACAGCGGGCAACGCCAGCGGCGTGAACGACGGCGCCTGCGCGCTGCTGCTGGCCGACGAGGCCACGGCGGCGAAGAACGGCCTGACGCCCAAGGCGCGCATCGTGGGCATGGCCACGGCCGGCGTGGCGCCGCGCGTGATGGGCATCGGCCCGGCACCGGCCACCGAAAAGGTGCTGGCGCTCACCGGCCTCAAGCTGGAACAGCTGGACGTGATCGAGCTCAACGAAGCCTTTGCCGCGCAGGGCCTGGCGGTGCTGCGCATGCTGGGGCTGAAGGACGACGACGAGCGCGTGAACGCCTGGGGCGGCGCGATCGCCCTGGGCCACCCCCTGGGCGCCAGCGGCGCGCGGCTGGCCACCACGGCGGTCAACCGCCTGCACGCCACGGGTGGCCGCTACGCCCTGTGCACCATGTGCATCGGCGTGGGGCAGGGCATCGCGCTCGTGATCGAAAAGGTCTGAGGGCGAGCCCGCCGCCGGGCCGCCCCAAGGCCGGGCTCAGCCCCCTTGGGGGGCAGCGACCCGCACAGCGGCGGAGCGTGGGGGCCTACAACTTCCACGCGGGCAACTGCCAGTTGCGCCAGAGCGCCAGCCCGCGCAGCCCCGCCGTGAACACCACGCAGGCCACCAGGGCGATCCAGCCCGGAGCCTCGATTTCCCACAGGCCCACGTAGAGCCAGCCACCGGCGAAGGCGCAGAGCGCATAGGGCCGGTGGTCCTTGAAGGCGGTGGGGATCTCGTTGCAGACCACGTCGCGCAGCACGCCGCCGAACACGCCGGTGATCAGGCCCATGAGCACGGCCACGAGCGCCGGCATGTCCAGCAGCAGGGCCTGGTGCACCCCTGTGGCGGTGAACAGGCCCAGGCCCAGCGCATCGGGCCACTGGATGGCCCGTTCGGTGAGCTTCATGTGCCGCCCGCGCAGGAACACCATGGCGAGCACGCACAGCCCGAGCACCCCCCAAAGCAGCTCGACGTGGCGCACCCAGAAGAACGGGCGCTGATCGAGCAGCAGGTCGCGCAGGGTGCCACCGCCGAACGCGGCGAGAAATCCCACCACCGCCACGCCCACGGCATCCAGCCGCATGCGCGCGCCCATCAGAATGCCCGAGAGCGCAAAGGCCACCGTGGCCGTCAGCTCGACCAGCAGGCGCAGGGTCTCGCCCCAGAACTGAATGTTGTGCATGCGCCGATTCTCGCCGGGCGGGAGGCAAGGGCATTCGCCGGCGGCGACAATCGCGCGCTTGAACTTCCCGCTCATCACCGATCCCTCGTTCTACCTCGTTGCGATTCCCGCGGTGCTCCTGCTGGGCATCAGCAAGAGCGGCTTTGGCGCCGGCTTTGGTTCCCTGGCCGTGCCCTTGATGGCCCTGGCGGTCACGGTGCCGCAGGCCGCCGCCATCCTCATGCCGGTGCTGCTGCTGATGGACCTGCTGGGCATGGCCGCCTTCCGCAAGAACTTCGACCGCCGCCTGCTGATGTTCCTCGTGCCCTGCAGCCTGGTCGGCCTCGTGGTCGGGGCCTTGCTTTTCAAATGGCTGGATTCCCGCGTGGTGGCGGGCATGGTGGGCGTGTTCACCCTGGTGTTCCTGGCGCAGCGCCTGCTGTTTCCGCCGCGCCCCGACAGCGCGCCACCGCCGCGCTGGGTGGGCGCGCTGCTCACGGTGACGTCGGGTTTCACGAGCTTCGTGGCGCACGCCGGTGGGCCGCCGCTCAACGCCTACGTGATCCCGATGCGCCTGTCGCCAGCGGTCTTCACCGGCACGCTGGCCTACCTGTTTTTCTTCGTCAACCTCGCCAAATGGGTGCCGTACGCCTGGTTGGGTCTGCTCGATCTGCGCAACATGGCGACCTCGCTGGCGCTGCTGCCGTTCGCTCCGTTCGGGGTCTGGCTCGGTGTCTACATCGCCAAGCGCATCGAGCCCCAGCTGTTCTACCGGCTCATCTATGTGGGGATGTTCCTGACCGGTTGCAAACTGGTATGGGACGCGGTGGCGATAACATAGCGCCCGATACCCCCCTCCCCATCACGCTGTCCGTGTGGGGCGTCCCGCACACAAAGGAGCTTTTCATGCCCATCGTGGTGGTTGCGAATCCCAAAGGAGGCGTTGGCAAGTCCACGCTGTCGACCAACGTCGCCGGCTACTTTGCCCGCCAGGGTCACTCGGTCATGCTGGGCGATGCCGATCGCCAGCAGTCGTCGGCCCTCTGGCTGCGCCTGCGCCCACCCGAGGCCCGGCCGATCCAGACCTGGGAGGTTTCGCAGGACCTGATCGCGCGGCCGCCCAAGGACGTCACCCACGTGGTGCTCGATACCCCCGCTGGTTTGCATGGCTGGCGCTTCAAGGACGTGCTCAAGATCGCCGACAAGGTGCTGGTGCCGTTGCAGCCCAGCATCTTCGACATCTACGCCACGCGCGCCTTCATCGATGAGTTGGCCGAGTCCCGCCGTGCGGGCCAGCTGCAGGTGGGCATCGTCGGCATGCGGGTGGACATGCGCACCATCGCGGCCGACAAGCTCGGCGAGTTCGTGACCGGCCTGGGCCTGCCGGTGCTGGGCGCCTTGCGCGACACGCAGAACTACGTGCACCTCGCGGCGCGTGGGCTCACGCTGTTTGACGTCACACCCAGCCGGGTCGAGAAGGACCTCAAGCAGTGGCAGGGCATCTGCGAGTGGCTTGATCGCTGACACCCGACGGCGCCGTGTCGCCGGCCCGACATGCGCGGCGCGGGGCCGGCGATACAGTGGCTCGCATGAAAACCTTTGAATCCCTGGCCGATCTGGCGGCTTGCGTGGGCCAGGAAGTGGCCGTCAGCGACTGGGTGGCGATCACCCAGGAGCAGGTCAACCGCTTCGCCGAAGCCACCGGCGACCATCAATGGATCCACGTGGATGTGGAGCGCGCCAAGGCCGGGCCGTTCGGTGGGCCGATCGCGCACGGCTTTCTCACGCTGTCCTTGCTGCCGGTGTTCTTCGAATCCTCTTTCGATATCCGGAACACGCGCATGGGGGTGAACTACGGCGTGAACCGTGTGCGCTTCACCGCGCCGGTGCCGGTGGGCAGCCGTCTGCGCGCGCGCCTGACGCTGCAGGCCATCGAGCCCATTGAACAGGGTGGGCAGCAGATGACCTGGGGCGTGGTGGTGGAGCGCGAAGGGGCCGACAAGCCGGTGTGCTTCGCCGAATCGCTGGTGCGCCAGTACCCCTGAGCGCGCGGGCAGGCCGGTCTACTTGATGCGGATGAGCTGCTTGGGCTCGAGCCAGCCTTCGAAGTACTGAATCAGCCGGTTGATGCGCTCGGCGGCGACCGACTGGTTGTGCCGCTGCGAGATGAGCTGGTACGCGTCGTTGCGCAGCAGCCAGAGTTCCTGGGGCGTGTGGGCCTGATCGATCTGTTTGCGCAGGCGGATCGCGGGTGTGCCGGGGCAGTCCTCGATGCTGCGCTCGAGATGGCGCCGGATGCGCGCCAACTCCTTGAGGCTGGGGCTCCTTGGCGCGCGCTGTCGAGACGCGAGGTTCACGCGGAAGATCCGGGTGAGGACAGAAATCAGGGCGGTCTCCATGCAGGCGGTCCGTGATGCGCAGAGTGGCGATCGGGCCGCCGCCCACAGGGTGTGGAGCCGCGCGGTCCCGATCAGGTTGGCAAGCCTATGTTGCGCGTTTCGCGCGCGATGTGATCTGTGCCGTCCGCCACTTGCGTGACCTGCGTCACGGAACCGGCATCGCAAACTGCCGCTGGCGCCAGGCCTCGAACACGGTCACCGCCACGGCGTTCGACAGGTTGAGGCTGCGCTGGCCAGGCACCATGGGCAGCCGCAGGCGCTGTGTGGGCGCAAAGGACTCGCGCAGCGCGTCGGGCAGCCCCCGCGTTTCGGAGCCGAACACCAGCCAGTCGCCGGCCTGGAAGGCGTTGTCGAACACGCTGCGGCTGCCCCGGGTGGTGAAGGCGAACATGCGCTGCGGGTCCGGTGCTTCGGTCTGCAGGAAGCTGGCCCAGTCCGCGTGGCGGCGCAGGTCGGCGTACTCGTGGTAGTCGAGCCCCGCGCGGCGCATGTGACGGTCATCCATGGAAAAGCCCAGGGGCTCGATGAGGTGCAGGGTGCACCCGGTGTTCGCGCTGAGCCGGATCACGTTGCCGGTGTTGGGCGGGATTTCAGGTTGGACGAGGACGATGTGGAACATGGTGGCGGGCGAGCTTACCGCGCCGGCGTGCGCGCGAACACCAGCGCGCTGACCCGGACCGCCCCAGCCTGCAGCAAGGCCTGGGCCGCTGCCTGCAACGTGGCGCCGGTGGTGGTCACGTCGTCCACCAGCAGCACGTGCCGGCCGTGCAGCCGGGGCGCGTGCAACGGGTGGGCGGCGAACACGCCTTGCAGGTTGCGCAGGCGCTGCTCGCGGGGCAGGCTGTGCTGGTCGGGGGTCTCGGCCAGGCGGACCAGTGCCTCGGCCAGGCCCGGGGCCCGGGTGGCTGGCGTGCTCGCGCGCCGCAGGGCTTTCACGAGTTCCCAGGCCTGGTTGTAGCCGCGCCCGGCCAGGCGCGCCGGGGTGAGTGGCACGGGGGCGAGGAGGTCGCATGACGAGAGCAGGTCGCCGGCCTGCGGTGCCTGCAGCATCCGCCGCGCGAAGGGCCCGGCCCAGCCAGGCTCCTGGCGGAACTTGAAGCGGGCGATCAGGCCGTCCCAAGGGTAGGCGTAGTCCACGGCCGCCGCGCAGGCGTGCAGCGCGGCCGGCGTGGGCCGGGTGAGACAGGCCCCGCACAGCGGCACATCCACGGGCACGCGGGCGGCACACGCCGCGCAGCGGGGCGCCCCGTCCTGGAACCGGGCCGCGCAGGTCTCGCACACCGCGCTCGATGGCCAGGCGCCGCAGACCTGGCAGGTGCCGGGCAGGGAATTCCAGAGCGCGCGCCAGGGGTTGAGCATGGGGCCAATATACTGGCGCGGCCTTGTTGTCCCGCCTGTCGGCATCCCGTTTGAACACCTCCACCCCCACTGAAACCCCCGTGCCCGGCATGGACCCGGTCGCGGCCCTGCGCTGGCAGCAGCGCGCCGCGACGGCCAGTCCGTGGCTGCACGAAGAGGTGGCTTCTCGCATGGCCGAACGCCTGAAATGGTTCCGCGAGCCGCCCGCCAGCTGGATGCACTGGGAGCCCGTGGGCGGCGGGCTGCTCGCGCACCAGCAGCTCCGGGCTCAGTTGCCCGACGCGCCCTGCCACGTGGCCGCACAGCGCCTACCCGAGGCCTTGCAGGCCACCCGGGAAGGGGGCGGGCCGGGCTGGAACCCCCTGAGCTGGGGGCGCAGCCGAGGTCCGCAGGCGGCGAACGCGGACACGCGGGTGGGCATGCTCTGGGCCAACATGGCTTTGCACACCGAGCCACGGCCGCAAACGCTGCTCAGGCGATGGAACGCCCACATCGAGACCAACGGTTTTCTCATGTTTTCCTGCCTGGGGCCGGACAGCCTGCGCGAATTGCGCGCGGTGTACGCAGCGCAAGGCTGGCCCGAGCCCGCCCACGCCTTCACCGACATGCACGACTGGGGCGACATGCTGGTGCACAGCGGGTTTGCCGAACCGGTGATGGACATGGAGCGCATCACCCTCTCGTACAGCGGGGCGGAGCCCTTGCTGGCCGAGTTGCGCAGCCTGGGCCGCAACCTTCATTCGGGCCGGTTTGCCGCCTGTCGGTCGCGGGGCTGGCGTGCGCGGCTGTGCGAGGCGATCGAAACGGGCCTGCCGCGCGCGGCCGACGGCCGGCTGCTGCTGACCTTCGAAATCATCTACGGCCACGCCTTCAAGCCCACGCCGAGAGTGCCCATGGGGCCTGCGACGACGGTGCCGATGGAAGACATGCGCGCCATGCTGCGGGGCCGCAGGGGCTGAGCCGGGCTGGCGGCGGGCCGTTCTCGCCTGGGGATACCGCATTGTCCGAGTCGGATGGGGCGGCTTTGCAGCCGGGTGGCACCCTTCTCGCCGCTACAATTGGAGGCGATCCAAGTTTCAAGGGGATTTTCCCTGCGTCAGCGCGCGCCTTCGGGTGCAGCGCGGCTTGAACCGGTGGTGGGTGATGAACCTTACCTGCAACGCTCATCGTTTCGCAACCCAGTCTGAACAAGGCATGGAGTGGTCGCTGAAACGCAACTGTTCGGTCACGCCCGCACAACTGGGATGGCTCTATGCCTCCATGTGTGTCGTGTCGTTGGGTGTGGCCGGCGTCTTCTGGTCGCAAGGTGCAACGCTGGTGCTGCCATTCGCGGTGCTGGAGTTGATCGCGGTGGCGGTGGCCTTTCTGGTCTATGCCCGCCACGCCGCTGACAGCGAACGCATCCGTCTGCTCGAGGGCAGGCTGGTGGTGGAGCAGGAGATGGCGGGGCGGACGAAGCGGTGCGAGTTCGCCCGCGAGTGGGTGCAGGTGGCACCGCGCGAAGAGGACGGTCAGATGATCGAACTCTGCGGTGGTGGCCAGTCGGTGAGGGTGGGGCGCTTCGTGCGCCCCGAACTGCGACCGGTGCTGGCGCGGGAGATACGCCAGGCCTTGCGTGGCGCGTGATGGTGGGGTTTTGGGTAGGTGTGCCCGGAAAATTTGTTCTAATCGGCATTGATATAAATCAATACTTATATTTGAGGCGCTTAAAGTGAGTACGACGAATAAAAAGGTGCATTCCCTGCGAAACCGGTGGGCCACGATCCGCGCCGTGGCGACCTCGCTGGCATTGGGCGCAGGCGCCTGGTCCACGGTCGCTGCTCAGGCGGTCAAGGATCTCGCTGGCGGCCCGGCGGTCAACCAGCTGAACTTCCACCCCCCGGTGACCCGCATCGCCGAGGAGCAGCACTGGCTGCACTGGTTCATGATGGTCCTGTGCGCCGTCATCTTCGTCATCGTCTTCGGCGTGATGTTCTATTCCATCCTCAAGCACCGCAAGGCGGCCGGGCACAAGGCCCAGGAGCTGCCGGAGCCGATCTGGGTGGAACTGGGCTGGACTATCGTCCCGCTGCTCATCGTCATTGGCATGGCCCTGCCCGCCACCAAGGTGCTGGTGGCCCAGAAGGACACCACCAACAGCGACCTGACCATCAAGGCCACGGGCATGCAGTGGAAGTGGGGCTACGACTACATCAAGGGCGAGGGCGAGGGCATCGGTTTCCTCTCCACCCTGGACAACAACCAGCGCGTGATGTCCAACAGCGGCAAGCCCGAAGCCACGGACGACTACCTGCTCAAGGTGGACAACCCGCTCGTGGTGCCCGTGAACAAGAAGGTGCGCATCATCACGACCGCCAACGACGTGATCCACGCCTGGATGGTGCCGGCCTTCGGCGTCAAGCAGGATGCGATTCCCGGCTTCGTGCGCGACACCTGGTTCCGCGCCGAGAAGACCGGCGACTTCTACGGCCAGTGCGCCGAACTCTGCGGCAAGGAACACGCCTACATGCCGATCCACGTGAAGGTGGTGTCGGCCGAGGAATACACCGCCTGGGTGACCGAGCGCCAGAAGGCCATGGCCGCTGCCGCCGATGACCCGAGCAAGGTCTGGACGCTGGCCGACCTGGTCAAGCGCGGCGAGTCCGTCTATGCCGCCAACTGCGCTGCCTGCCACCAGGCCAACGGCAAGGGAGCCGGCCCGATCAAGCCCCTCGATGGCTCCGCGATCGTGACCGACACCGACCACGCCAAGATGATCAATGTGCTGCTGCACGGTGCGGCAGGCGGCGCCATGCCGGCCTGGAAGCAGCTGTCCGACACCGAACTGGCCGCGGTCATGACCTACGCCAAGAACAACTGGTCGAACAAGACCGAACAGATCGTGCAGCCGGCCGAAGTGCTGGCCGCCCGCAAGTGATCTGTTGACAGAAAAACATTGAGTCTCAAAGGAATCGACCATGAGTGCAGTTCTTGACCACCACGACGCACACGGCCACGACGACCACCACGACCACCATGCCCCCACGGGCTGGCGCCGCTGGGTCTACGCCACCAACCACAAGGACATCGGCACGCTGTACCTGCTGTTCGCCTTCACCATGCTGATGGTGGGCGGCGTGCTGGCCCTGCTGATCCGCGCCGAGCTTTTCCAGCCCGGCCTGCAGCTGGTGAACCCCGAGCTGTTCAACCAGCTCACCACCATGCACGGCCTGATCATGGTGTTCGGCGCCATCATGCCGGCCTTCGTGGGCTTCGCGAACTGGATGATTCCGCTGCAGATCGGCGCGTCCGACATGGCCTTCGCGCGGATGAACAACTTCAGCTTCTGGCTGATGATTCCCGCGGCCATCATGCTCGTGGCCTCGTTCTTCATGCCCGGCGGCGCACCCGCCGCCGGCTGGACGCTGTACGCGCCGCTGACGCTGCAGATGGGCCCCTCGATGGACGCCGGCATCTTCGCCATGCACATCCTGGGCGCGTCCTCGATCATGGGCTCGATCAACATCATCGTGACCATCCTGAACATGCGCGCACCCGGCATGACGCTGATGAAGATGCCCATGTTCTGCTGGACCTGGCTCATCACCGCCTACCTGCTGATCGCCGTGATGCCCGTGCTGGCCGGCGCCATCACCATGACGCTGACCGACCGCCACTTCGGCACCAGCTTCTTCAACCCCGCCGGCGGCGGCGACCCGGTGATGTACCAGCACATCTTCTGGTTCTTCGGCCACCCCGAGGTCTACATCATGATCCTGCCGGCCTTCGGCATCGTGAGCCAGGTCGTGCCCGCCTTCGCGCGCAAGAAGCTGTTCGGCTACGCCTCCATGGTGTATGCCACCGGCTCCATCGCCATCCTGTCCTTCGTCGTGTGGGCCCACCACATGTTCACCACCGGCATGCCGGTGACGGGCCAGCTGTTCTTCATGTACTCCACCATGCTGATCGCCGTGCCCACGGGCGTGAAGATCTTCAACTGGATCGCCACCATGTGGAAGGGCTCGATGACCTTCGAGACCCCCATGCTGTGGGCCGTCGGCTTCATCTTCGTGTTCACCATCGGCGGCTTCACCGGCCTGATCCTGTCGGTCGCGCCGATCGACATCCAGATGCAGGACACCTACTACGTGGTGGCCCACTTTCACTACGTGCTGGTGGCCGGCTCGCTGTTCGCCATGTTCTCGGGCATCTACTACTGGCTGCCCAAGTGGACCGGTGTGATGTACAGCGAAACGCGCGGCAAGATCCACTTCTGGTGGTCGATGATCTCGTTCAACATCACCTTCTTCCCGATGCACTTCCTGGGTCTGGCCGGCATGCCCCGCCGCTACGCCGACTACCCGATGCAGTTCGCCGACTTCAACGCCATCGCCTCGGTGGGCGCGTTTGGCTTCGGTCTGGCGCAGGTGTACTTCTTCCTGGCCGTGGTCGTGCCCGCCATGCGCGGCAAGGGCGAGAAGGCCCCCCAGAACCCCTGGGAAGGCGCCGTGGGCCTGGAGTGGGAAGTGCCGTCGCCGGCGCCGTTCCACACCTTCGAAAACCCGCCCAAGCTCGACGCGACCGCCACCAAGGTGATCGGCTAAGCCTTTTCACGCCATGTCTGCCAACGCCATGACACCCGAACAGAAGAAGAACAACCGCCGCCTGGGCCTGATCCTCGCGTCCGTGGCCGTGGTGTTTTTCCTCGGCTTCGTGGGCAAGCGTTTCCTGCTGGGCTTCTGACCATGGCCGTTCAGCGCGAAAACCTCAAGATGGTGGGCAAGCTCTGCGTGATCGCGCTGGGCATGTTCGCGTTCGGGTATGCGCTGGTGCCGATCTACCGGCATATCTGCGAGGCCCTGGGCATCAACGTGCTGGCGGTGTCGGAACTGCGTGTGCCCGGTGCCGCGAGCCTGCCTGCGAACACGCAGGTGGACCGCACGCGCACCATCACCGTCGAATTCGACACGAACGCCCGTGGTCCCTGGCACTTCAAGCCGGCCGTGCGCTCGTTGCAGGTGCACCCGGGCGAGCTCACCACGGTGATGTACGAGTTCCAGAACATCCAGAACCGCACGATGGCGGCACAGGCGGTGCCCAGTTACGCCCCCAAACAGGCGGCCGCGCACTTCAACAAGCTTGAGTGCTTCTGCTTCACGCAGTACACCCTGCAGGCCGGTGAGAAGAAAGAATGGCCGGTGGCCTTCGTCATCGATCCCCGGCTGTCCAAGGACGTGTCCACCATCACCCTGTCGTACACCTTCTTCGAGGTGGGCGGCAAGGTGCCGGCCGCGCCGACCGATGATGCGCCGCAGGCCCAAAGCCCGGCCACGCTCAAACCCACGGGGGACGTATGACCACACCCACACCCGCTCACCAACGCAAGGGCTCTTTCATCGACACGGTCAAGGCCGTGGCATGGGGCTTTCTCGGCGTGCGCCGCAACGCCGACTACCAGAAGGACATCGCCAAGCTCAATCCGCTGCACCTGATGGCGGTGGGCGTGGGCATGGCGATCCTGTTCGTGGCAGTGCTGATCGTGGTGGTGAACTGGGTCGTCGGCTGAGACACGGCGACCCGAGACGATTTTTGATTTTTGACATTAGATACAAGCGAAAGCACAACAGGAGTGAGCATGTCAGCAGCAACCCACGGCACGACGCCCTACTACTTCGTCCCTGGACCCTCGCGCCATCCGGTGATGGCCGCCATTGGCCTTTTCTTCGTCATCCTGGGTGCCGGGCAATGGATCAACGGCCACGGCTGGGGCGCCTATTCGCTGGCGTTCGGCCTGGTGTTCTGGCTGTTCGTGCTGTTCCAGTGGTTCAGCGAATCGGTGCGTGAAAGCGAAAGTGGCATGTATGGCCACAAGATCGACCTGTCGTACCGCTGGAGCATGAGCTGGTTCATCTTCTCGGAGGTGATGTTCTTCGGTGCCTTCTTCACCGCTCTGTGGTGGACGCGCACGCACTCCGTGCCGGCACTGGGCAACATCGAGAACGCGCTGATCTGGCCCGACTTCTCGGCCGTCTGGCCCAGCCTGCAGGCCGGCGCCACCGCGTCGCCGGCCGGCATTGTCGAGCCCTTCCAGACCATGGGCCCGTTCTGGCTGCCCACCATCAACACCGCGCTGCTGCTGACCTCAGGCGTGACGCTGACCATTGCCCACCACGCACTGCAGGCCGGCAACCGCGGCAAGACCATCGCCTTCATGTGGATGACCGTGCTGCTGGGCATCGTCTTCCTGTTCGTGCAAGGCTATGAATACGCCCACGCCTATGCCGACCTGAACCTCAAGCTCTCGTCGGGCGTGTTCGGCTCCACTTTCTTCCTGCTCACCGGTTTCCACGGTTTCCACGTGTTCGTCGGCATGCTGATGCTCTTGTTCATCACCCTGCGTCTGCAGAAGGGTCACTTCACGGCCCAGCGCCACTTCGGTTTCGAAGGCGCGGCCTGGTACTGGCACTTCG
This sequence comes from Hydrogenophaga sp. FG152, assembly GCF_057809615.1. Lineage (NCBI taxonomy): Bacteria > Pseudomonadati > Pseudomonadota > Betaproteobacteria > Burkholderiales > Comamonadaceae > Hydrogenophaga > Hydrogenophaga sp. FG152. The sequence goes on from NZ_JBMDKH010000002.1 coordinate 383,301, forward strand.
TGGACGTGGTCTGGCTGGGCTTGTACATCCTCGTCTACTGGATGTGATTGGGTCGGGTGGTGCGTCCACCTTCCTCGGGCACCTGCCACAAAAAAGCGCCTTCCGGCGCTTTTTTGCTGAAGGGGCCTGACGGTTCTAGCCGCGCAGCGGCAGGCCGGTGGGCTGGATCCAGCCCATCAGATAGCTGATGAGCACCACAACGAAGAGAAGGATGGAAAAACCGACCCGAAACGCCAGCGCGCGCGCCATGTGGTTCTTGCGCGGCGTGCCGTCTTCCTCGGTGTCGCTGCCGCCGCGCATCATGTACACCAGGGCGGCGGCGAGACTTCCAATGATGGCAACGAATGCCGCAATGACCAGGTACTTCATGCGCTCCATTATCCGTGCCCGTGCCCAGGCCAGGGTGGCTTGACCATGCAGCGCTCCACCTGGCGTTTCTGGATCGTGACCGCCGCGACCGCGCTCACCATGGCGGCCACCGCCTCGCTGGGCCTGTGGCAGCTCGATCGCGCGGAACAGAAACTGGCCTTGCAGGCGCAGATCAACGAGCGCGGCGAGCTGTCGGCCTGGGACACGCAAGAACTTCTGGGCGCCACCGATGCCACGGCCGGCGTGCACCGGCCCGTGCGCCTGAGCGGCACCTGGGTGCCCGGGCGCACCGTGTTCCTGGACAACCGGCAGATGAACACGCGGGTGGGCTTCTTCGTGGTGACGCCGCTGCGGCTCGAGGGCAGCGAGCGCGTGGTGCTGGTGCAGCGCGGCTGGGTGCCGCGCGATTTCACCGACCGCAACCGCGTGCCCGAGGTCCCCACCCCGGCGGGCCTGGTGCGGCTGGAAGGCCGATTGGCCCCCCCGCCCGGCAAGCTATACGAGCTCGGCGCGGCGGGTACGGGGGTGATCCGGCAAAATATCGACCTTGCGGCGTTCGCGCAGGAAACCGGGCTGCCCTTGCTGGCGGTGTCCGTGCTGCAGACCGATGCCGCCGCCGATGGCCTGCTGCGCGAGTGGCCGCGCGTCGCGATCGACGTGCAGAAGCACCACGGCTATGCCTTCCAGTGGTTCGCCCTGTGTGCCCTCGCGGGCTTTCTCTATCTCTGGTTCCAAATCCTCTCCCCCCGCCGAAAGCGCAGATCCCATGGCACAGACGCCCGATGAACCCCTGACCCTGACCGTGCACAGCCTGCCGCAACTGGACCAGGCCAGCGCGGACGCAGCGGCCAGCACGCGCAAGGGCCGCTGGAAGATGCTGGGCCTGATGCTGGTGTGCGCCGCGCCGGTCATCGCTTCGTATTTCATGTACTACGTGGTGCGCCCCGAAGGCCGGCAGAACTACGGCGAGCTGATCGACCCTCAGCGCCCGCTGCCAGCCTGGACCGGCACCGACGCACAAGGCCGCGCCGTGCCCATGAGCAGCCTCAAGGACCAATGGCTGCTCGTGAGCGTGGCCGACAGCGCCTGCAACGAAGCCTGCGTCGAGCATCTGTACCTGCAGCGCCAGCTGCGCGAAACCCTGGGCCGCGAGAAAGACCGGCTGGACTGGGTCTGGCTGCGCACCGGCGATGCCGAGCTGTCCGAACCGCTGCAGAAGGCCACGGCCGCCGCCGTGGTGCTGAAGGTGGATGCGCAGGCCGTGGCCGGCTGGCTGCAGCCGGCGCCCGGCCAGAAGATCGAGGACCACCTCTATGTGGTCGATCCGCTGGGCCACTGGATGATGCGTTTCCCCGCCAAGCTCGATGCCAAGCAGGCCAAGCGCGATCTGGACCGACTGTTGCGCGCCTCTTCGTCCTGGGACAAGGAAGGTCGCCACGCGAACTGACATGGACGCCCAACCCCTGTACGACCTCGCGCCGGTGGCGCGCCTGATGCTCCTGGGCGTGGTGATCGCGCTCGGGCCGCTGGCCTGGGTGTGGCTGCGCAACCGCCACGCGCCGCCCGCGCACCGCTTGCGGGTGCTCACGCTCATCACGCTGTTTCTCACCTTCGATCTGGTGCTGTTCGGTGCCTTCACGCGCCTCACCGACTCCGGCCTGGGTTGTCCCGACTGGCCGGGCTGCTACGGCAGCGTGAGCCCGGTGGGCGCGAGCACCTCGATCGCGGCAGCGCAGGAAGCCATGCCGCACGGCCCGGTCACCTTCTCCAAGGCCTGGATCGAGATGATCCACCGCTACCTCGCCACCGCCGTGGGCGTGCTGATCCTGGTGCTGTCCATGGTCAGCTGGGTCGAGCGCCGGCGCCTGAGCGTGTCCTACGTGTGGCCGCTGGTCACGCTGGTGTGGGTCTGCCTGCAGGGCGCGTTCGGCGCGCTGACCGTGACCATGAAGCTGTTCCCCGCCATCGTCACGCTGCACCTGCTCGGCGGCCTGGGCCTGCTCGCGCTGTTGCGCGCGCAGTCGGTGGGCTACGCGCTGGCCGAGCCGGGCCACGCCGGGCCCGTGCCGCTGCCGGGCCGCCTGCGCTGGGCGTTGGGCGCGGTGTTCGTGCTGCTGTGGCTGCAGATCGCGCTCGGTGGCTGGGTCAGCACCAACTACGCCGTGCTGGTGTGCGGCGAGTTCCCCACCTGCCAGGGCAGCTGGTGGCCGGCGATGAACTTCCGCGAGGGCTTCACGCTCTGGCGCGAGCTGGGCCAGAACCACACCGGCGAACTCATCACCTTCCCCGCGCTGACCGCCATCCACTACGTGCACCGCCTCATGGCCTACCTGGTGCTGGCCGCCATGCTCTGGCTGGGCTGGCGCCTGTGGTCGGTGGACGGCATGCGCCCCTCCGCGCGCGCGCTGCTCCTGCTGGCCGCCTGGCAGTTCGCCAGTGGCCTGACCAACGTGGTGCTCGACTGGCCGCTGCTGGCCGCCGTGGGCCACACGGGCGGCGCGGCCGCGCTGGTCGTCGTGCTCACCGGCGCGCTTTGCGGCACGCGCCGCGCCAGCCAGCGCGATGCCGCTTCGTCCTCCACTTCCCTGCACCTGTCCACACCGATCCGATGAGCACCGCGCCCACCCCTCCTGTTGCCGCCGCGCTGCCCTCGGTCTGGCGCCAGTACCACGCGCTGACCAAGCCGCGCGTGATCCAGCTCATCGTGTTCTGCGCGCTCATCGGCATGGTGCTGGCTGTGCCCGGCGCTCCCACCTGGGCACAGGTGCAGCTTGCGGCCATTGCCTGCTTCGGTATCTGGCTCGTCGCTGGCGCAGCCGCGGCCTTCAACTGCGTGGTCGAACAGCAGATCGACGCCAAGATGAAGCGCACCGCCTGGCGGCCCACCGCCAAGGGCCAGCTCACCAATGGCAAGACGCTCACGTTCTCAGCCGTGCTCTGCGCCGCCGGGTCGACCGTGCTGTACCTCTGGGTCAACCCGCTCACCATGTGGCTCACCTTCGCCACCTTCGTGGGTTACGCGGTGGTCTACACCGTGATCCTCAAGCCGCTCACGCCGCAGAACATCGTGATCGGCGGCGCCTCGGGCGCCATGCCGCCGGTGCTGGGCTGGGCTGCGATGACGGGCGTGGTGTCGCCCGAAGCGCTGATCCTCTTTCTCATCATCTTCCTCTGGACGCCGCCGCACTTCTGGGCGCTGGCCCTGTACCGGGTGGAGGACTACCGCAAGTCCGGCCTGCCCATGCTGCCGGTCACGCACGGCTCCGAGTTCACGCGCCTGCAGATCCTGCTCTATACCTTCGTGCTGTTCGCCGCCTGCCTGATGCCCTTCGTGATGCGCATGAGCGGCTGGTTCTATCTCGTGGTCGCGGTGGCGCTGAGCATCGGTTTCTGCGCCTATGCCTTCGCGCTCTGGCGCAACTACTCCGATGCGCTCGCGCGCAAGACCTTCCGTTTCTCCCTGATTCATCTCGCAGCGCTGTTCGCCGCGCTGTTGATCGATCACTATGTCTGAGTCCCGAGCCATGAACCGTCGACAACTCCTAGCCCTGAGCCTGGGCACCGCGGCCTTGACCGCCTGCACCGACAAGGCCGACGCTCCGGCTTCATTCACCGGCATCGACATCACCGGTGCCGACTACGCCACCGGCTTCTCGCTCACCGACCACAACGGCCAGCCGCGCACCCTGGCCGATTTCAAGGGCAAGGCGGTCGTGATCTTCTTCGGATTCACCCAGTGCCCCGACGTCTGCCCCACCTCCATGACCGAGCTGGCCGAGGCCAAGCGCCTGCTCGGTGCCGATGGCGATCGCCTGCAGGGCCTGTTCGTCAGCGTGGACCCGGAGCGCGACACGCCCGAGGTGATGAAGCAGTACGTGGCCAGCTTCGACCCGAGCTTCCTCGCCCTCTACGCGGCCCCCGGCGAACTGCCCGCGCTGGCCAAGAGCTACAAGATCTACTACAAGAAGGTCGAAGGCCCCACGCCCACGAGCTACACCATGGACCACTCGGCCGGCAGCTACGTGTACGACCCGCAGGGCCGCATCCGCCTGTACAACCGCTACGGCAGCGGCGCGGTCGCGCTGGCGGGCGACCTGAAGAAGTTGCTCGCGGGCGCCTAAGATCGGCCTAAGCCAAGCCCCGCACCATGGATGCGGGGCGCCCCGCCGGGGTGTTCGACAACCCACGGACCTGGAGAGTGCATTGCCATGAGGCTGTTGCTGGTCGAAGACGACACCATGATTGGCGAAGCGGTGCTGGACCTGCTGCGGGCGGAGCACTACGCGGTCGACTGGGTGCGCGACGGCGAAATGGCCGCCACGGCGGCGCAGGCCGAGAGTTACGACCTCATCCTGCTTGACCTCGGCCTGCCGCGGCGCGACGGCCTGGAGGTGCTGCGCGAACTGCGGGCCCGCAAGAACCGCGTGCCGGTGCTCATCGCCACCGCGCGCGATTCGGTGCAGCAACGCGTGCAGGGCCTGGACGCCGGTGCCGACGACTACATCCTCAAGCCCTACGACCTCGACGAGCTGCTCGCGCGCATCCGCGCGCTGCTGCGCCGCGCCTCGGGGCGGGCCGAGCCGGTCTATGAGCACCTGGGCGTGAGCATCAACACCGCCACGCGCGAGGTGACGGCGCAGGGCGAGCCGGTGGTGCTCTCGGCGCGCGAATGGGCCGTGCTCGAACCGCTGATCGCGCGGCCGGGCCGGGTGCTCTCGCGCGCGCAACTCGAAGAAAAGCTCTACGGCTGGAAGGACGATGTGAGCAGCAACGCGGTGGAGGTCTACATCCACGGGGTGCGCAAGAAGCTCGGTGCCGGCCTGATCCAGAACGTGCGCGGCGTGGGCTACATGGTGCCCAAGGCATGAGCGCTGCGCCGGGCCGCTCCCAAGCAAGCTCGCACCGCAGCCCGAAGGGCGGAGGTACTCCATGAACCTTCCGCGCCTGGCCACACATTCGCTGCGTGCGCGCCTGATCGGCCTGCTGCTGCTGGCCATCGTGCTTGCGGCGGGCCTGCAGGTGGCGGTGGTCTACCGCCAGGCGCGCGCTGAGGCCGACGGCATCTTCGACTACCACATGGAGCAGATGGCGCAGGCCTTGCGCGCCGGTGTGATGCCCCCGGGTCTGCCCGCGCCGCCGGGCGACGAGCCACCGTTGCCGGCAGAGGCATTCGACTTTTTCGTGCAGGTCTGGACGCAGGAAGGCCTGCGTGTGTTCCAGTCCGGCACGGGCGCGGCCCTGCCGCAGCGCGCGGTGCTGGGCTTCTCCAACATCGAGGTCGATGGCAAGCCTTACCGCGTGTACTCCATGCAGTCGCGCACGCAGGTGGTCCAGGTGGCGCAGGACCTGCGGCCGCGCCAGACCATGGCGCGCGCGCTGGCCTGGCGCACCGTGCTGCCCATCGCCTGGATGGCGCCGCTGCTGATGCTGGTGGCCTGGGCGGTGGTGAGCGCCTCGCTCGCGCCCGTGGCGCGGGTGCGGCGCCAGGTGGCCGCGCGCGAGGCCGATGAGCTGGCCGAGGTGAGCGAAGCCGGCCTGCCCGACGAGATCCGCCCGCTGGTGCACGAGCTCAACCTGCTGTTTGGCCGCGTGCGCCAGGCCTTCGACGCGCAGAAGAATTTCGTCGCCGAGGCCGCGCACGAGTTGCGCTCGCCGCTGGCCGCGCTGCGCCTGCAGGTGCAGGGCCTGCAGCGCGCGCCCGACGACACCACGCGCCAACTGGCGACGGAGCGCCTGCTGGCCGGCATCGACCGCGCCACGCGGCTGGTGGAGCAGCTGCTGGTGCTCGCGCGCCAGCAGGCCCAGCCCTCCAGCGGTGAGCCGGCGCAGCCCGTGTCGCTGGCCGAACTCGCGGCCCAGGTGGTGGCCGACGCGGCGCCGCTGGCGGCCACGCGCCGCATCGACCTGGGCCTGAGCGAGGCCGACAGAGGGCAGGTGAGCGGCCACGCCGAGCCCCTGCGCATCCTGCTGGGCAACCTGGTGGACAACGCGCTGAAGTACACGCCCGAAGGCGGCACGGTGGACGTGGCGGTGCGGCGCGACCAAGGCCAGCTGGTGCTGATGGTGGAAGACAGCGGCCCTGGCATCCCCGAGGCCGACCGCGCGCGCGTGCTCGACCGCTTCTACCGCGTGCCGGGCTCGGCCGCCACCGGCAGTGGGCTGGGGCTGGCGATCGCGAACGCCATCGCGCAACTGCACGGCACCGCGCTGGCGTTGGACCGCTCGCCCCGCCTCGGTGGCCTGCGCATCGCGGTGCGGCTGCCTTTAAGAACCGTCTAACTCTGAGGGCCCATATTCAAGGACATGTTCAACCTGTCCTTGCTGAAGGAGCTCTCATGAAAACCTTGTCTCTCACCGCGACGCGCCTGGTGCTGTCCCTGGCGGCCGCGGGCATCGTCGGCGGCGCCAGCGTGGGCCTGGTCTCCGGTACCCATGCCACGGCAGCCACGCCGGTCGCCACCCAGTCCGCGCCCATGGTGACAGCCGCTGCAGTGCCCGACTTCTCGCAGATCGCGCAGCGCCATGGCGCGGCCGTGGTCAACATCAGCGTGATCGGCAAGGCCGGGCCCGAAGACGGCCAGCAGGCGCAGAACCGCCTGCCGCCCGGCATCGACCCCAACGACCCGTTCTTCGAATTCTTCAAGCGCTTCCAGGGCCCGGGCCAGGGCGGCGCGCCCGAAGCGCCCTCGCGCGGCCAGGGCTCGGGCTTCATCATCAGCGCCGACGGCCTGGTGCTGACCAACGCCCACGTGGTGCGCAACGCGCAGCGCGTCACCGTCAAGCTCACCGACCGCCGCGAGTTCGTGGCCAAGGTGCTGGGCTCGGACCCCAAGACCGACGTGGCCGTGCTGCGCATTGACGCCAAGGACCTGCCCGTGGTGCCGCTGGGCAGCACCAAGGACCTGAAGGTGGGCGAGTGGGTGCTGGCCATCGGCGCGCCGTTCGGCTTCGAGAACAGCGTGACCGCCGGCGTGGTCAGCGCCAAGGGCCGTTCGCTGCCCGACGACAGCTTCGTGCCCTTCATCCAGACCGATGTGGCCGTGAACCCGGGCAACTCCGGTGGCCCGCTGTTCAATGCGCGCGGCGAGGTGGTGGGCATCAACTCGCAGATCTACAGCCACACCGGCGGTTACCAGGGCCTGTCGTTCGCGATCCCCATGGAGACCGCGCTCAAGGTCAAGGACCAGATCGTGGCGCACGGCAAGGCCAGCCACGCGCGCCTGGGCGTCTCGGTGCAGGAGGTGAACCAGACCCTGGCCGAGTCCTTCCAGCTCGACAAGCCCGAGGGCGCGCTGGTCTCCAGCGTGGAGCCGGGCAGCCCGGCCGCCAAGGCCGGCCTGCAAGTGGGCGACGTGATCCGCCAGATGGAAGGCCAGCCCATCGTGAGCTCGGGCGACCTGCCGGCCCTGATCGGCCAGGCGCTGCCCGGCGAAAAGGTGAAGCTGGACGTGTGGCGCCAGGGCAAGGCGGTGAGCTTGACGGCGCAACTCGGCGATGCCGCCGCCAAGGCGGTGAAGACCGCCGGCGATGAGAAGGCGGCCGACCAGGGCCGCCTGGGCCTGGCCCTGCGCCCGCTGGCACCGCAGGAGAAGCGCGAGGCGGGGGTGGACGGCGGCCTGGTGGTCGAGGACGCCAAGGGGCCGGCAGCGCTGGCCGGTGTGCAGCCCGGCGACGTGCTGCTCGCGGTCAATGGCGCCAAGGTGCAGAGTGTGGAGCAGGTGCGTGCCCTGCTGGGCAAATCCACCAAGTCGCTGGCACTGCTGATCCAGCGCGACGGCAGCCAGATCTTCGTGCCCGTGCCGCTGGGCTGAGTGTTTCATCTTTGATAGCAACGGCACCTTCGGGTGCCGTTTTTCATGGGGATGTGGCACCCGCAGGACAGGGGCCAAAAGGGGAAAACGTCTATGATCCCTGGCTCTTTCGCCGTGGCCGCCGGCCCGCCGGCCCGCCGTTTCCACATCCCATGTCCGCACCTACCGAACCCTCACGCGACGCGCGCGCCGATGCCGCCACGCCCGACAACCCGGACGATGAAAACACCCGGGTGCCGCTGCGCATCGAGGACTGGCTGACCGTTCTCTCGATGGCGCTGCTGGCCCTGATCACCTTCGGCAATGTGATCGCGCGCTACTTCACCGACCAGTCCTTCGCCTGGACCGAAGAGTTCTCGATCTTCCTGATGATCGTGCTCACGCTCGTGGCGAGTTCGGCCGCCGTGGCGCGGCATCGCCACATTCGCATCGAGTTCTTCGCCGACGCCGGCTCTGCGCGCCGCCGCCATCTTCTCGCCCTGTGGGGCGCGATGGCCATGGTGCTGCTGTTCCTGCTGATGGCGGGCCTGAGCGTGCGCATGGTCTGGGACCACTACATCTACGAGGAAGTCTCGCCGGGCCTGGGTCTGCCGCAGTGGTGGTACTCGATGTGGCTGCCCATCCTCTCGCTGGCGATCGCACTGCGCGCGCTGGGCCGCTTCAACCGCCTGCGCCGCGCCGGAGAGCAGCCATGATCGCCGCGCTGCTCTTCCTGCTCTTCCTCGGCGCCATGTTCGCCGGCGTGCCCATCGCCGCCGCGCTGGGTCTGGCCGGCGCGGCCGCCATCGCCATGGCCGACGTCAACACCCAGTGGTTCGGCCTGCTGGCGGTGCCGCAGAACTTCTACGCCGGCCTGGGCAAGTACCCGCTGCTGGCCATTCCCATGTTCGTGCTGGTCGGCTCCATCTTCGACCGTTCCGGCGTGGCGTTGCGGCTGGTGAACTTCGCGGTGGCCATCGTCGGGCGCGGCCCGGGCATGCTGCCGCTGGTGGCCATCGTCGTGGCCATGTTCCTCGGCGGCATCTCGGGCTCGGGCCCGGCCAACGCAGCGGCGGTGGGCGGTGTGATGATCGCGGCCATGGCGCGCGCGGGCTACCCGGGCTCGTTCTCGGCCAGCGTGGTTGGCGCGGCCGCGGCGACCGACATCCTGATCCCGCCTTCGGTGGCCTTCATCATCTACTCGGTGCTGGTGCCCGGTGCCTCGGTGCCCGCGCTGTTCGCTGCCGGCATGGTGCCCGGCGTGCTGGCCGGCATCGCGCTGATCGTGCCGGCCGTGTGGCTGGCCCGCAAGCACAAGATGGGTGCACTCGAAGCCGCGATGCCGCGCCCGCCGTTCTGGAAGAGTCTGCGCGAGGCCCTGTGGGGCCTGGCCGCGCCGGTGCTGATCCTGGGCGGCATGCGCGCGGGCTGGTTCACGCCGACCGAAGCGGCCGTGGTCGCGGTGTTCTACGGCCTGTTCGTGGGCATGGTGATCCACCGCACGATCACCGTGCGCGACCTGTTCCCCATCCTGCGCGAAGCGGGGGAGCTCTCCGGCATCATCCTGCTGGTGGTCTCGCTGGCGGGCATCTTCGCGTTCTCGCTGTCCACCCTGGGCGTGATCGACCCGGTGGCCAACGCCATCGTGAACTCGGGCCTGGGCGAGTACGGTGTGCTCTCGCTGCTGATCCTGTTGCTCATCACCGTGGGCATGTTCCTCGACGGCATCTCGATCTTCCTGATCTTCGTGCCGCTGCTCATGCCCATCATGGAGCACTACCAGTGGGACCCGGTGTGGTTCGGCGTGATCCTTACGCTCAAGGTCGCGCTGGGCCAGTTCACGCCGCCGCTGGCGGTGAACCTCATGGTCTCGTGCCGCATCGCCGGCGTGCGCATGGAGTCCACCATCCGCTGGGTCGGGCCCATGCTGCTGGCCATGTTCCTCGTCATGGTGCTGGTGATCGCCTTCCCGCAGCTCGCGCTGTGGTTGCCCGCCCGACTGGGTTATTGATTTTCGATTCAACCAAGGAGACAAACCTCATGAAACTGCGCACCTTCCTGACCACCGCCCTGGCCGCCGCCGCGCTGGCCGTGACCACCAACGGCTTTGCCCAGAGCACCAGCGCCTACAAGGCCGAGTACCGCATGTCGCTGGTGCTGGGCACGGCCTTCCCCTGGGGCAAGAGCGGTGAGATCTGGGCCAACCTCGTGCGCGAGCGCACGCAGGGCCGCATCAACATCAAGCTCTACCCCGGCGTGTCGCTGCTGCAGGGCGACCAGACGCGCGAGTTCAGCGGCCTGCGCCAGGGCGTGATCGACCTCGCCGTGGGTTCGACCATCAACTGGTCGCCCCAGGTGCGCCAGCTCAACCTGTTCTCCATGCCCTTCCTGATGCCCGACTTCGCGGCCATCGACGCACTGACCACCGGTGAAGTGGGCACGCAGCTGTTCAAGGACATCGAAAAGGCCGGTGCCGTGCCGCTGGCCTGGGGCGAGAACGGCTACCGCGAGATCTCCAACTCCAAGCACGCCATCAAGACCCCGGCCGACCTCAAGGGCCTGAAGATCCGCGTGGTGGGTTCGCCGCTGTTCCTGGACACCTTCACTGCGCTGGGCGCCAACCCCACGCAGATGAGCTGGGCCGATGCCCAGCCGGCCATGGCCAGCCGCGCCGTGGACGGCCAGGAGAACCCGCTCTCGGTGTTCCTCGCCGCCAAGCTGCCCACCGTGGAACAGAAGCACCTGACGCTGTGGGGCTACGTGGCCGACCCGCTGATCTTCGTGGTGAACAAGGACATCTGGGCCAGCTGGACCGAGGCCGACCGCGCCATCGTCAAGCAGGCCGCGATCGATGCCGGCAAGGAAGGCAAGGCCCTGGCGCGCAAGGGCCTGGTCGAGCCGGGCAAGCCGCTGATCAAGCAGCTCAGCGACATGGGCGTGACCGTGACCGAGCTGACGCCGGAACAGCGCGCCGAGTTCGTCAAGGTGACGCGCCCGGTCTACGACAAGTGGAAGAACCAGATCGGTGCCGATCTGGTGACCAAGGCCGAGAAGGCCGTGGCTGCAAGAAAGTAAACACCCCCGCCGCGCTTCGCGCGACCCCCTCGAGGGGGCGATACCAGCGGCCCGGCAGAGCCGGTTCCGCGGTATCTCTGGAAAAGCCACCTCGCTCGTGCGAAGGTGGCTTTTTCTTAGTCCACTTGAGCGCCGCTGAGTTTGACCATGCGCTCGTACTTCGTGCGCTCGCGCTTCATGAAGTCGTCGAACTGCTCGGGCGTGCTGGGCGCGGGCTCGGCCAGCAGCTGGGCAAAGCGGGTCTTCACCTCGGCCGAATTCAGCGCGGCGTTGAACGCGGTGTTGAGCTTGCGCACCGTGTCGGCCGGCGTGCCGGCCGGGGCGATCAGGCCCCACCAGGTGTCGATCTCGAAGCCGGGCAGGGTGGCGGCCACGGTCGGTACATCGGGCATCACGCTGCTGCGCTGCGCGGTGGTCACGGCCAGGGCCTTGAGCTTGCCGGAGCGGATGTTGGCCGCGGCCGTGGCGAGGTTGTCGATGTTGAAGTCGACCTGGCCCGACAGCAGGCCCAGCTGCGCCGGGTTGCCGCCGTTGTAGGGAATGTGGACGGCGAAGAAGCCGGCCTGGTTCTTCAGCAGCTCGCCCGCGAGGTGGCCGGCGCTGCCGTTGCCGCCCGAGCCGTAGTTGAGCTTGCCGGGGTTGGCCTTGCCGTAGGCGATGAGGTCGGCCACGGTGCGGATGTTCAGGCGCGTGGCAGTCTCGGCGTTCATCACCAGCACGTTGGGCACGCGCAGCATCTGCGTGATGGCGGCAAAGTCCTTGGCGGGGTCGTAGGGCAGCTGCTTGAACAGCCAGGGGTTGATGCCGTGCGAGGCCGTGGTGGCAATGCCCAGCGTGAGGCCGTCGGCTGGTGCCTTGGCCACCGCGCTCACGCCGATGTTGCCGCCGGCACCGGGCCGGTTCTCCACGATCACCGTGCCCAGCGAGCCCTTCACCGCCTCGGCCAGGATGCGCGCCGTCACGTCGATCGGGCCGCCCGCCGCGAAGGGCACCACGATGCGCGTGGTGTTGGCGGCCTGCGCCGAGGCGAACCCCGGCAGGGCGAGGCTGGCCGAGGCCAGGGCGGAGCGGGTGATCAGTTGGCGGCGGTTCAGCATGGTTGTCTCCTTGTGAGTGAAAGGGTACGCAGTCAGAAGCGCCGCGGAACCGGCTCTGCCGGGCCGCTGGCGCTGCCCCCTGGAGGGGGGATGCGGCTACACGCAGTGAGCAAGCGACGGGGGTGGGTCACAGTTTGTCGGCGGCGCTGGTGAACGAATCGGCGAAGAAGGCCTCGTCGGGCAAACCTGCCTTGGCGACGTAGTCGCGGTGGGCCGATTCGACCACGATGGGCGCGCCACAGGCGTACACCTCGTGGCCCGAGAGGTCGGGGAAGTCCTGCAGCACGGCCTGGTGGACGAAGCCGGTGCGGCCGGTCCAGGCGTCTTCCGGCAGGGCGTCGGACACCACCGGCACGTAGCGCAGGTTCGGCATCTCGGCCAGGCGGGCCTCGATCCAGGCGCTCTGGTACAGGTCGGCCGGGCGGCGGCCGCCCCAGTACAGCGTGGCGGGCCGCGTGATGCCCTTGAACTGCATGTGCTCGATCACCGACTTGATCGGCGCGAAGCCGGTGCCCGAGGCGAGGAACACGATGGGCTTGTCGCTGTCCTCGCGCAGGAAGAAGCTGCCATAAGGCCCTTCGATGCGCAGGATGTCCTTTTCCTTCATGGCGCCGAACACGTGGTCGGTGAACTTGCCGCCCGGCATGTGGCGCAGGTGCAGTTCCAGTGCGGGCGCCGTGGCCTGCGTGTGCGGCGCGTTGGCCATGGAGTAGCTGCGGCGGTCGCCGTCGCGCAGCAGGAACTCGACGTACTGGCCCGCGTGGTACTGGAAGGCGTCGCTCGCCGGCAACTGCAGGCGAAGCACGATCACGTCGTGCGAGGCGCGCTCCAGCGTGCTCACGCGCACCGGCATCTTCTTGATCGGAAAGGCGCCGGCCTCGGTGACCTGGCGCGATTCGAGGACCACGTCGCTGTGGGCCACGCCGCAGCAGGTGAGCACGTAGCCGGCGGCTTCCTCGTCGGCGCTCAGCGCCTTGGGCTGGTGGTGGCCGTGTGTCACGCTGCCCGAGATCAGCTTGCACTTGCAGGAGCCGCAGGCGCCGTCCTTGCAGCCGTAGGGCAGGCCGATGCCCTGGCGGATGCCGGCGGCGAGCATGGACTCGTCGGGCTCGGCGGTGAAGGTGCGCCCACTGGGCTCGACGGTGATGTTGAATGTCATACTGGCACGTGTTGAAACGGGAAAGGCCGACGGGGGCGACCCCCCGTGTGGCAACCCGCCATTGTCTCAAATCCGGATTTCGCATGAGCCTTCTCGGCGCTTTGCCCGCACGCTTCCGGCGTGAACGGGTTCTCATCGTGGGTTGTGGCGACGTGGGCCAGCGCGCCGCGCGCGTGCTGGGCGGCGGTGCCCGCGCGCGCCTGCTGGCCCTTACCTCCAGCGCCGCGCGCGGCCCGGCACTGCGGGCCCAGGGCATCACTCCGCTGCAGGGCAACCTGGACGACCCGCGCAGCCTGCGCCGCCTGGCCGGTCTGGCCACGCGCGTGCTGCACCTGGCGCCACCGCCCTCGGAAGAGCTGGCCGACTGGCGGCTGGACCCGCGCACGCGCGCGCTGTCCCTGGTCTTGGTGCAGCGTTCGCTGCCCGCCTCGGTGGTCTACGGGTCGACCACCGGCGTCTACGGCGACGGCCAGGGCCGATGGATGGACGAAGCCGCACCCGCGAACCCGAAGACGCCGCGCGCCTGGCGACGGGTGGACGCCGAGGCCGCCGTGCACTGGCTGGGCCGCGCCACCGGCGTGCGCACCACGGTGCTGCGCATTCCCGGCATCTACGCGCCTGACCGGGCCGGTGGCACGCCGCGCGAACGCCTGCTGCGCGGCACGCCGGTGTTGCGCGCCGAGGACGACGTGTACACCAACCACATCCACGCCGACGACCTGGCGCGCGCCTGCGTGCTCGCGCTCTGGCGCGGTCGGCCACAGCGCAACGTGAACGTGGTGGACGACACCGAACTCAAGATGGGCGACTACTTCGACCTCGCGGCCGATCTGTACGGCCTGCCCCGGCCGCCGCGCGTGGCGCGCGAGGGCGCGGGCGACCAGTTGCCGCTGGTGCTGCTGAGTTTCATGAGCGAGTCGCGTCGGCTGCGCAACCAGCGCCTCAAGGGCGAGTTGGGCCTGCGCCTGCGCTACCCCACGGTGGCGCAGGGCCTGGCCTGAGCGGCGGGCAACAAAAAAGCCGTGCGGCTTGCCTGCACGGCTTGGAATTGTGTCGTGGTGCCCGGGGTCGGAATCGAACCGACACTCCTTTCGGAACCGGATTTTGAGTCCGGCGCGTCTACCAATTTCACCACCCGGGCTGCCAGAAGGGAGACTTGAAATTATGGCACAGTGGTGGGATGAACTACCCGACGATTGAAGACGCCATCGGCAACACGCCGCTGGTGGCGCTGCAGCGCATTGGCGCGGCGGCCAACCAGGCGCGAGGCAATGTGATCCTGGGCAAGCTGGAGGGCAACAACCCCGCCGGTTCCGTGAAAGACCGGCCCGCCGTCTCGATGATCAAGCGCGCCGAGGAACGGGGCGACATCAAGCCCGGCGACACCCTGATCGAAGCCACGTCGGGCAATACCGGCATCGCCCTGGCCATGGCGGCAGCCATCAAGGGCTACCGCATGGTGCTGATCATGCCGGAGGACCTGTCCATCGAGCGCGCCCAGACCATGAAGGCCTTCGGCGCCGAGCTGATCCTCACCTCCAAGAGCGGCGGCATGGAGTCCGCGCGCGACCTGGCCGAGAAGATGCAGGCCGACGGCAAAGGCCGCGTGCTCGACCAGTTCGCCAACGCCGACAACCCACGCATCCACTACGAAACCACCGGCCCGGAGATCTGGGCCCAGACCGACGGGCGCATCACCCATTTCGTGAGCGCCATGGGCACCACCGGCACCATCACCGGCGTGTCGCGTTTCCTGAAGGAAAAGAACCCGGCCGTGCGCATCATCGGCGCCCAGCCCAGCGAGGGCTCGCGCATCCCTGGCATCCGCAAGTGGCCCACCGAGTACCTGCCCAAGATCTACGACCCGAGCACGGTGGACGAGCTGGTCTACGTGGGCCAGGGCGACGCCGAGGCCATGTGCCGCCAGCTGGCGCGCGAAGAAGGCATCTTCGGCGGCATCTCGGCGGCGGGCGCCTGCTGGGTGGCGCAGCAGATCGCCAGCCAGGTCGAGAACGCCACCATCGTCTTCGTGGTCTGCGACCGGGGCGACCGCTATCTCTCCACTGGCGTTTTCCCGGCCTGAGCGCCGGCGGCCGACCATGAGCACCGAATTCCGGTTCTGCCCTGTGTGCGCCACGCCGCTGGCACTGATCGGCATGGAAGAAGATGGCGGCTTCACCCAGCGTCTGCGTTGCCCGGCCTGCGGCTTCACCCACTGGAACAACCCGACGCCGGTGCTCGCGGCCATCGTGGAGATGGACGGCCACATCCTGCTGGCGCGCAACGCGGCCTGGCCGGGCAAGATGTTCGGCCTCATCACCGGCTTCATGGAGGCCGGCGAGACGCCCGAAGAGGGCATCCGGCGCGAGATCGCCGAGGAAACCTCGCTGGAGGTGGATGCGCTGGAGCTGGTGGGCGTGCACGATTTCCAGCGCATGAACCAGGTCATCATCACCTACCACGCGCGCGCGCACGGCGAGGTGCGGCTCTCTCCCGAGCTGGTGGACTACAAGCTGATGCGGCCCGAACAGGTGCGCTGCTGGCGGGCCGGCACCGGGCTGGCCCTGGCGCAATGGCTGCGCCAGCACGGGCACGAGCCCGTCTTCATGGAAGATTTGTCACAGAAACCCGCCGCGGGTCCGGCCGACGGCGCCGGATAGCGTGCTTAGGGCTCCGCGCGGGGGCTGCCGCGCGCTGTGGGCCGCTTAGAATGTTGACAACCCAGGAATACCCCCCACCCCATGACTGCCGACAAAGAACTCGATGCCCGCGGCTTGAACTGCCCCTTGCCCATCCTCAAAGCGAAGAAGGCATTGGCCGACATGCTCAGCGGCCAGACGCTCAAGGTGATCTCCACCGACGCGGGTTCGGTGCGTGATTTCCAGGCCTTTGCCAAGCAGACGGGCAACCTGCTGGTGCAGCAGGAGACGGTGGGCGGCGACCACATCACCCTGCTCAAGCGCCGCTGAGCACAGGCAGGCGCGATCAGATTTCTTCATCTTCACACGCCCTGCCCAACACCATGGAAGTCCTGCTGCTTGATCCGCTTGTGCCCGAAGCGTTGGCCTGGTTGCAGGAACGCCATGAGGTGAGCTTCCGGCCCGAGCTGGCCGACGATCCCGCCGAGTTGCGCAAGAGCACCTACAAGACCCGCGCCATCGTGCTGCCGCCGCACGTGGTGGTCTCCAGCGAATTCCTGGATTTCGCGCCCAAGCTTGAGATCGTGGCGCGCATGCAGATCTCCAGCGACAACACCGATCTCAACGCCTGCGCGCGGCGCAATGTGCGCGTGCTGCAGGCACGCAGCGCCACGGTGCGCTCGAATGCCGAGTACCTGCTGTACGGCCTGCTGATGCTGTACCGCCGGGGCATGGTCAGTGCGTTGCTCGGGCGCAAGATCGCCCAGGTGCGCATGGGCCGCGAACTCTCGGGCAGCACAGTGGGCTTGCTGGGCCTGGCCCCCGTGGCGCACACGCTGGCGCCCATGCTGCGCAGTCTGGGCGTGCGCCTGCTGGGCTACGACCCGGCCGTGCACCACGCCGCCGACATCTGGGACAAGCTCAAGGTCGAACCGGTGTCGCTGCAGGAACTGCTGGCCCACTCGGACGCGATCTCGCTGCAGATGGTCTACGCCTCGCGTTTCCGGGGCTGGATCAACGAGCGCATGCTCAACCACTGCAAGCCCGGTCAGCTCTGGGTGGGCGTGAGCCGCAGTTCGCTGTTCGACGCCGAGGCCCTGGCCCTGGCGCTGTGCGACGGCCGCATCGACGCTTGTCTGCTCGATGGCGCCAACCCGCAGTTCGCGGCCGAAGGCACGCCGCTGCATGGCATTCCCAATCTGCACCTCACGCCGCGCCTAGGTTCTCACACCCGCGAGGCCAAGTTGCGCGCCAGCTGGTACGTGGCGCACCGCATGCACGAGACCCTGTCGCCGGAGTCTGCGCAGCACAACGAGAACCGGGTGAGCGATTTCTCGGCGCTCGACAACGTCGACTACCAGGACACGACGAGCGATCCGCAGGCGGTGTCACCGTCGCAGTGGAGTTCGATCGCGATGCATCGGGGGTAATTCCCCCCCCGCGCCGCACCTGCGGTGCGTCACCCCCCAGGGGGCAATGCCTGCGGTCTGGCGGAGCCAGTCCCGCGGCATTCTGGAAGGGTTCAGGCGCTCAGGCGGGCCAGTTGCTCGCGCACCTTGTCCAGCGTGGCTGAAAAGTCGGCCACCCGTTTCTTTTCCTGATCGATCACGGCCGGGGGTGCCTTGGCCACGAAGGCTTCGTTCGAGAGTTTGCCGTTGGCCTTGACGATCTCGCCTTCCAGGCGGGCCGCTTCCTTGCCCAGGCGGGCCTTCTCGGCGGCGACGTCGATCTCCATGAACAGGCACATGCGCGCCTCGCCCACCACGGCCACGGGCGCGGCCTGTGCGGCGGCGGCCCAGGCCGCCTCGTCCTCGAACACGCGCACTTCGTTGAGCTTGGCCAGCGCCTGCAGCACCGGGCCGGCGGCCTGCATGAAGGCGGTGTCGCCCAGCACGTAGAGCGGCAGGCGCGTGGCGGGTGACACGTTCATCTCACCGCGCAGCGTGCGGCAGGCGTCCACCAGGGCCTTGAGCTTGACCACGTGCGCGATGGCGGCCTCGTCGATCTTGGCCGGCTGGCTCTCGGGGTAGCGCGCGATGCTCACCGACGGGCCGGGCAGGCCGGCCACCGGCGCGACCTTCTGCCAGAGTTCCTCGGTGATGAAGGGGATGATGGGGTGCGCCAGCCGCAGGATGGCTTCGAGCGTGCGGATCAGCGTGCGCCGCGTGGCGCGCTGCTGCGAGGCGTCGCCGGTCTGGATCTGCACCTTGGCGATTTCGAGGTACCAGTCGCAGAACTCGTTCCAGACGAAGTCGTAGATCGCATTGGCCACGTTGTCGAGCCGGTATTCGGCGAAGCCCTTGGCCACCTCGGCCTCGACCTTCTGCAGCACCGAGCTGATCCAGCGGTCGGCCTGGCTGAAGCTCAGGTAGCCGTGGAAAGGGCCGGCAGGGATCGTCTGGCCGCTCGCACTGTCGGTGCGAGCGGGTGCACATTCGGCCTTGGTGTGTTCCTGCAGGCCGCAGTCGTGGCCTTCGCAGTTCATCAGCGTGAAGCGCGTGGCGTTCCAGAGCTTGTTGCAGAAGTTGCGGTAGCCCTCGCAGCGCTTGCTGTCGAAGTTGATGCTGCGGCCCAGCGAGGCCAGCGCCGCGAAGGTGAAGCGCAGCGCGTCCGCGCCGTAGGCGGGAATGCCTTCGGGGAATTCCTTCTCGGTCTGCTTGCGCACCTTGGGCGCGGTCTCGGGCTTGCGCAGGCCGGTGGTGCGTTTCTCGAGCAGGGGCGCGAGCGCGACGCCGTCGATCAGGTCCACCGGGTCGAGCACGTTGCCTTCGCTCTTGCTCATCTTCTGGCCCTGCGCGTCGCGCACCAGGCCGTGGATGTAGACGTGCCTGAACGGCACGCGGCCGGTGAAGTGCGTGGTCATCATGATCATCCGGGCGACCCAGAAGAAGATGATGTCGTAGCCCGTCACCAGCACGGTGCTGGGCAGGTAGAGGTTGTAGTCCTCGGTCGCGCCGTCCTTCTGGTTCGGCCAGCCCATGGTGCTGAAGGGCACCAGAGCCGAGGAGTACCAGGTGTCGAGCACGTCCGGGTCGCGCGTGAGCGTGCGGCCCGGGGCCTTGGCCTGTGCCTCGGCTTCGTTGCGCGCCACGATCACGTTGCCGGCCTCGTCGTACCAGGCCGGGATCTGGTGGCCCCACCAGAGCTGGCGGCTGATGCACCAGTCCTGGATGTTGTTCATCCACTGGTTGTAGGTGTTGACCCAGTTCTCCGGCACGAAGCTGACCTCGCCCGAGGCGACGGCGTCGATTGCTTTCTGCGCGATGCTCTTGCCGGTGGGATCGGATTCGCTCACCTTGGCCATGGCGACGAACCACTGGTCCGTCAGCATGGGCTCGATCACCTGGCCGGTGCGCGCGCAGCGCGGCACCATGAGCTTGTGTTTCTTGGTTTCCACCAGCAGGCCGGCGGCCTCCAGGTCGGCCACCACGGCCTTGCGGGCCACGAAGCGGTCCATGCCACGGTACTTCGCCGGGGCGTTCTCGTTGATGGCCGCGTCCAGCGTGAGCACGCCGATCAGGGGCAGGCCGTGGCGCTGGCCGACGGCGTAGTCGTTGTTGTCGTGTGCGGGCGTGACCTTGACCACGCCGGTGCCGAACTCGCGGTCCACGTAGGCGTCGGCGATCACCGGAATCTCGCGGTCGCACAGCGGCAGCTTCACCGTCTTGCCGATCAGGGCGGTGTAGCGCTCGTCTTCCGGGTGCACCATCACGGCCACGTCGCCCAGCATGGTCTCGGGGCGGGTGGTGGCCACGGTGAGAGAGCCGCTGCCGTCGGCGAGCGGGTAGGCGATGTGCCAGAGGAAACCGTCTTCCTCCTCGCTCTCCACCTCCAGGTCCGACACAGCGGTCTTGAGCACCGGGTCCCAGTTCACCAGGCGCTTGCCCCGGTAGATCAGGCCCTGCTCGTACAGGCGCACGAAGGTTTCGGTGACGACGGTGCTGAGCTTGTCGTCCATGGTGAAGTACTCGCGGCCCCAGTCCACGCTGTCGCCCATGCGGCGCATCTGCGTGGTGATGGTGTTGCCGCTCTGTTCCTTCCATTCCCAGACCTTGGCGACGAAGTTCTTGCGCGCCTCGGCCGGGGTCGGTCCCATGTCGTGCCGGCTGATGCCCTGGGCCTGAAGCTGGCGCTCCACCACGATCTGGGTGGCGATGCCGGCGTGGTCGGTGCCGGGCACCCAGACCGTGTTCGCGCCCGCCATGCGGTGGTAGCGCGTGAGGCTGTCCATGATGGTCTGGTTGAACGCGTGGCCCATGTGCAGGGTGCCGGTCACGTTGGGCGGCGGCAGCTGGATCGCGAACGAAGGCGCGCCGGCCTCTGGTACCCCGGTGCCCCGGAAGCCGGCGGCGCCGTAGCCGCGCTGTTCCCACTCGGGGCCCCAACGGGCTTCGAGCGGAGCGGGTTCGAACGATTTGGCCAGGGATTGCAGGCCAGGCTGGTTCAGGGTGTCGGTCATGGGCGCGCCAAAAATGGAAACGGCATCCCGCAGGATGCCGTCTGGGAGAGCAGGGGAAGACCCTGATTTTAGCTAGGCACGCGCTGGGCCGCTTCGATGCAGGCTTTCAGCACCTTCGCATCGCCGATCTGGTTGGCCAGCAGCAGGATCAGGCGCGCGTTGAGCAGCTCGGCGTCTTCGCGGCTGAGGCCGGCGTGGGCGTCCAGCAGCTGTTCGTAGAACGCGTCGGCGTCCTGGAAATGCAGGTCTTGTCTCATGGGGTTTTGTCTCCGCGCAGGCCGAGGGAACGCTCGATGGCCGTGACCAGCCGGGCGTTGATGGTTTCGCCGGTGGCGGCCAGGTAGCCGTCGGGACGCACGAGGGCCCAGGCGTGGCCGAACACATGGCAGGCACCCTGCAGGTGGCCCTTGGGGTCGCGCACGTGTTCCAGGGCCTGGGCGGCGCCGTCGGAGCCGAGCACCTGCACGCTGCGCACCGGCGCGTCCAGGCAGAGCCGGCGCAAGCGCTGCAGCGCGGCAGGCGCGAGGTCGCCGAACACCAGCACCAGCAGGTCGCCCTGGGCCCAGTTCAGCAGGTCGTTGACCTGTCCGGTGGAGCCGTCGGCCCACGTGAAAGACACGTTCTGAACCGACTGGCCGGCCGCGCTGCCGGGGGCGTAGGTGCAGGCGCCGGAACGGCTGTAGGGGTTGGCCACCGCCATGCGGCCGGTGTTGATGAGGCTGCGCGCGAACGGGTACTGCTTGGCCAGGCCGATGGCGGCCTGGCGGAACAGGCGCTCGCTGCCGTCGGCCGGGCGCAGGAAGCGCGCGGTGCGGTTGGTCACGCACACGTTCTGCTGCGCGGCCTCCAGGCGCTCGTCCTGGTAGCTCTGCAGCAGGGCCGGGTCGGCCTTGCCGCGCAGCACGGCGGCGAGTTTCCAGGCCAGGTTGTCGGCGTCGGCCACGCCGGTGTTGCCGCCGCGCGCGCCGAAGGGGCTGACCACCTTGGCCGAGTCGCCCATGAGGAAGACGCGCCCATGGCGCATCGCGTGCACGCACTCGCTGCGGTAGGCGTAGGGGCCGACCCAGACGATCTCCACGCCCACGTCGGGCCCGAACTGGCGCGCCAGGCGCTCGCGCACCACGTCTTCGCGGCTCACGTAGGCGGGGTCGGCGTTGGGGGCCATCTGGTAGTCGATGCGCCAGACGTCGTCGGCCATGAGGTGTTGCCAGACGGCGCGGTTCTCGTTGAACGGGGCTTCGATCCAGGTGTGGCGTTCGGCCGGTGGGTGGGTGGTGAAGCGCACGTCGGCGATGCACCAGCGGTCGTCGCCCCGGCGCGAGTCGAAGGGCACGTTGAGCCATTTGCGCAGCGGGCTGTTGGAGCCGGTGGCGTCGATGACGTGTTCGGCTTCGATGCGGTAGCTGCCGGCGGGGGTTTCGATGGTGAGGGTGGCGGCGTTGGCGTTTTGCTCGAAGGCGGTGAGGCGGTTCTGCCAGCGCAGTTCGACGGCGCCGAGTTCCTGCACGCGGTCGACGAGGAAGGCCTCGATGTAGAACTGCTGGATGTTGATGAAGGGCGGCTGGCTGGAGAGGTGGAAGTTGCCTTGTTGGCGCAGGTCGAAGTTGTAGACCTCGTCGTCGCCGGCGAAGGTGCGGCCGACGCTCCACTGGGTGCCTTTGGCGGCGATGCGCTCGAAGATGCCCAGGCGCTGGAAGATTTCGAGCGATTTCTGGGTGTAGCAGATGCCGCGCGAGGAGGCGCCCTTGACGCCAACGGTGTTGTCTTCGTCGATGAGGATCGCTTTCACGCCCAGGCGGGCGAGCGAGCAGGCGAGGGTGAGGCCGGTGATGCCGCCGCCCACGATGACGATGGGGTGGCGGACCCGGGTTTCGCTCGTCAGTTCGGGTGGGGGGACGAATTCGTACTCGGGGAGCACGTAGCCCGCACCGCTGGTGAATTCGTAGCTGTTGGTGTGGGCTGTCTCTCGGTAGGCGGTCAGTGACATGCATCGCTCCTTGTTCTGGTTGCCTTCATGCTTCCGTTTTCTGTTCGTTCGCAGACCTCGCGGGCCCGGCGACGCCCGGCACTCTGCTCCGCGGGTGTCCCCCGGCGGCTGGTGCCGCCTCCTCCTTTACCCCGCTGCGCAGAGCACCGGGCATCACCGGGCCAGAGTGACCGTTGAGTGCCCACAGTTGCTGGTGCGCACGGAGGTCGGCGAAGGGTGGGTGAGGGGCGCAGCGAAGTAAAGGAGGAGAACCGGCGAAGCCGGTTCGGGGGACATGAGCGGAGCCCCTCGCCCACCCTTCGCCGACCGGTCCCCGCCAATGCCAAAACCAAAACCCTCAGGCCTTGGCGCGCGCCACTACCTCCGGCCGGTCGTTCTGCTGCGGCTTGAGCGGCGCGGCGGATTTGCCCTCGGCGCGTTCCTTGCGCCACTGCTCCTTGCGCGCCGTCCACTCGGCCAGGCGCGCATGCGCGGTCTTGCTTTCCTTGAGCATCTCGAACTCGTCGGCCAACTGCGCCGTGAGTTCCAGACGGATGCCGTTCGGGTCGAAGAAGTAGATGCTCTTGAAGATGTGGTGGTCCGTCACCCCCAGCACCTCGATGCCACCAGCCTCCAGGCGCGCCTTGGTGTTCTCCAGCTCCTCCACCGTGTCCACGCGGAAACTGATGTGGTTCACCCACTTCGGCGTGTTCGGGCTCGGCAACGCGGCCTCGTCGTCGCCCAGGTCGAAGAAGGCGATGAACGAGCCGTCCTGCAGCCGGAAGAAGAAGTGCGTGTACGGGCAGTACTCGCCCGTGCTCGGCACATGGTCGCTCTGGATGATGTGGTACAGCGGCAGGCCCAGGATGTCCTCGTAGAAACGGCGCGTTTCCTCGGCATCCTTCGCACGGTACGCATAGTGGTGCAACTGCTGGATCGGCGCGGGCGGGGGCAGGGTGGCGGTGGTCGGCATGTCGGTCTCCTGGATAGGCGAAAGCGGGGCCTGTGATTTACCATTATGCAACGCATTTCTCTTATCGTAATTTAATAGGCCTGCGGCGCACTCCAGTTTGATGCTTTCGGCCGGGGGTGTCGATCCTGTTGAACGCCGGTATCAACGTCCGTCCCCGGATAGGTCAGGGCAATTTCCCGCATAGCCCGGAACTATTGGACGCTGGTGGACCGGCGGGCGTATGTTGCGGAAGTCCTGTCAGGTTCGGCGCCTGCTGTCCGGGCCTCTTGGGCGTTTCTTCCACCCACGCAAGCAAGGAGATACCAAATGCCCGCATTGAAAGGCTCGAAAACCGAGCAGTGCCTCAAAGACGCCTTCGCCGGCGAATCCCAGGCCAATCGCCGCTACCTGTACTTCGCGAACAAGGCCGACGTGGAAGGCCAGAACGACGTGGCGGCCCTCTTCCGCTCGACCGCCGAAGGTGAAACCGGCCACGCGCACGGCCACCTGGAATTCCTGGAGCAATCGGGCGACCCGGCCACTGGCCTGCCGATCGGCTCCACCCGCAACAACCTCGCCTCCGCCGTGGCCGGCGAAACCCACGAGTACACCGACATGTACCCGGGCATGGCCAAGACCGCGCGCGAGGAAGGCTTCGACGAAGTGGCCGACTGGTTCGAGACCCTGGCCAAGGCCGAGCGCTCGCACGCCAACCGCTATCAAAAGGCCCTGAACGAACTCGTGGACTAGTTCGGCGTCACCCCCGCCGCGCTGCGCGCGACCCCCGCCAGGGGGCGACACCTGCGGCCCGGCAAAGCCGGTTCCTCGGTGTCTCTGGACGCTGCGCCCACCCGGGCGCAGCAGATCCCCACGAACCCACACTCGCACAAGACGAGGAGACATTCCCATGGCCACAGAAGGCAATCTGCAGGCACCGACGCGGCACGCGCTCGACTGGAAGAACCCGGACTTCCACGACGAGGACAAGTGCCTGCAGGAGATGGAGCGCATCTTCGACATCTGCCATGGCTGCCGGCGCTGCGTGAGCCTGTGCGGCTCCTTCCCCACGCTGTTCGACCTGGTCGACGAGAGCAGCACCATGGAGGTGGATGGCGTGGCCAAGGCGGACTACTGGAAGGTGGT
This sequence comes from Hydrogenophaga sp. FG152, assembly GCF_057809615.1. Lineage (NCBI taxonomy): Bacteria > Pseudomonadati > Pseudomonadota > Betaproteobacteria > Burkholderiales > Comamonadaceae > Hydrogenophaga > Hydrogenophaga sp. FG152. The sequence goes on from NZ_JBMDKH010000002.1 coordinate 407,950, forward strand.
CGACCAGTGCTACATGTGCGACCTCTGCTACATGACCAAGTGCCCCTACACACCGCCGCACGAGTGGAACCTGGACTTCCCGCACACCATGCTGCGCGCCAAGGCGATCCAGTTCAAGAAGGGCGAGGTGGGCCTGGCCGAGCGCTTCCTCGCCTCCACCGACGTGCACGGCCAGTTCGCCGGCATTCCGATCGTGGTGCAGGTGGCCAATGCGGTGAACCGCACCAAGACAGCGCGCGGCCTGATGGAGCGCGTGGCCGGCGTCGACCAGGACGCCTGGCTGCCCGAACTCGCGACGAAGAAGTTCCGCTCGGGCGCGCCCGAAGCCAGCGCATCCCAGGTGGTCGATGGCGAGAAGACGCCGGGCAAGGTCGCGATATTCGCCACCTGCTACATCAACTACAACGAGCCCGGCATCGGCCTGGACCTGCTCAAGATCCTCGACCACAACGGCATTCCCTACACCCTGGTCGAGAAGGAAAAATGCTGCGGCATGCCCAAGCTGGAGCTGGGCGATCTGGACTCGGTGCAGCGAAGCAAGGAGGCCAACATCCCGGTGCTCGCGAGGTACGCGAAGGACGGCTACGCGATCCTCGCGGCCGTCCCCAGCTGTGCCCTGATGTTCAAGCAGGAAATCCCGCTGATGTTCCCCGACGATGCCGACACCCAGCTCGTGAAGGAGAGCGTTTGGGACCCGTTCGAGTACCTGATGGCGCGCAAGCGCGACGGCCTGCTCAAGACCGAGTTCCCGCAAGCGCTCGGCAACGTGAGCTACCAGATCCCCTGCCACGGCCGGGTGCAGAACATCGGCCGCAAGACCGAGGAGATGCTGAAGATGGTGCCGGGGACCACGGTGAACACCATCGAGCGCTGCTCCGGTCACGCCGGCACCTTCGGCGTGAAGAAGGCGCACCACCAGCAGGCCATGAAGATCGGCAAACCGGTGTTCAAGGCCATGGCCACCATGAAGGACGGCGCGAAGCCCGACGTCATCAGCTCGGACTGCCCGCTTGGCGGCCACCACATCGCGCAGGGCTTCGAGGTCAATGGCCTGGGCGCGCCGGAACTGCAGCACCCGCTGAGCCTGGTGGCGCGGGCCTACGGTCTGAAGTAAGGAGAACCCATGATGCAACTCACCGGCCGCATCACCGCCGACAGCCTCATGAGCCTGGAGGCGTACACCAAATGGCGCAAGGTGCACAAGCCCGAGATCATGGCGCACCGCCGGCTGCGCAGCGTGCAGCTGGGCGAGCACCTGCACCTGCAGTTCGAGAGCGAGACCACCATGCGCTACCAGATCCAGGAGATGCTGCGCATCGAGAAGATCTTCGAGGAGGAGGGCATCCAGCAGGAGATCGATGCCTACGCGCCCCTGGTGCCTGATGGCACGAACTGGAAGGCCACGATGATGATCGAGTACATCGATGTCAACGAGCGCAAGCGCGAGCTCGCGCGGCTGATCGGGGTGGAGGACCGCATGTTCGTCGAGGTCGAGGGCCATGCCCGCGTGTACGCCATCGCCGACGAGGACCTGGACCGCGAGAACGACGAAAAGACCTCGGCCGTGCACTTCGTGCGCTTCGAGCTCACGGCCCCGATGCGCGCGGCGGTGCTGGCTGGCGCGGCCGTCAAGCTGGGGTGCGACCACACCCACTACCCGGCGCACCTGCAAGTGCCCCCGGAAACGCTGGCGTCTCTCGCCGGTGACCTGAAGTAACACGGCCCGTTGGGGATAATCAGGGCTTCCCCCGGGAGGCCCCGCCGCTCCCGTGTCCGCTTTCCTCTGCGGCCCCGCCCGCCTCCAGCCCGACATGCTCTTCCTGATCTCGCCCGCCAAGGCGCTCGACTACGAGACGCCCCCGCACCTGACCACCCACACCCTGCCGCTGTTCGTGAAAGACTCGACCGAACTCATCGAGGTGCTGCGCGAAAAAACGCCGTTGCAGATCGGCGAGCTCATGGACCTGTCGGACGCGCTCTCGGGCCTGAATGTCGCGCGCTACCAGGCCTGGCGCCCGAAGTTCACCGCGAAGAACGCCAAGCAGGCCGTGCTTGCCTTCGACGGCGACGTGTACGGCGGGCTGGACGCGAAGACCCTGGGCGAGGCCGAACTCGACTGGTTGCAGCAGCACCTGTGCATCCTCAGCGGCCTCTACGGCGTATTGCGCCCGCTCGACTGGATGCAGCCCTACCGGCTGGAGATGGGCACGCGCCTGAAGACGGCCCGGGGCAAGAACCTCTACGAGTTCTGGGGCCGCCAGATCGCCGAGTACCTCAACCAGCGCGCCAAGGCCGACCTGAGCCCGGTGGTGATCAACCTCGCCAGCGAGGAGTACTTCAAGGCCGTGGACCGCAAGGCCCTGCTGCCGCGCGTGGTCACCTGCGCCTTCGAGGAGCGCAAGGCCGATGGCTACAAGGTCATCAGCTTCATGGCCAAACGCGCGCGCGGCCTGATGGTGCGGTACGCTGTGACGCACCGGGCCACCACGCCCGAGCAGCTCAAGGGCTTCGACCTTGAGGGTTACCGTTTCGTGCCCGCCGCGTCCTCGCCCGACCGGCTGGTGTTCCGCCGCGAACAGAAGGCCTGACCGCCTCGACACACACATGAGCCAGACCATCACCCCCGAATTGCGCCGCTGGATCATCGAGCAGGCGTCCGCCGGTTTCACCCCCGAGGTGGTGCTGGCCTCCATGGTGTCCTCCGGCTGGCAGGAGTCGGTGGCCGTGGCGGCGTTGGAAAGCACGCTGCGCGAGCACCTGCGCGCCCAGGCCGCCAAGCCCCCGGTGGTCGCGCCTGTGGCCCAGCCCGAGGCGGCTTCCACCGCTGCGGGCGTGCCGGTGCCCGACTTCGATCTGAGCCAGTCCCCGCGCCAGATCGACGCGGGCGACCGTTTGGTGGACGTGATCGCCACGCTGAACCACCCGCGCGTGGTGGTGCTGGGCAACCTGCTGAGCGCCGAAGAATGCGAGGCGCTGATCGCCTCCGCGCGCCCGCACCTGGCGCGCTCGCTCACGGTGGAAACCAAGACCGGCGGCGAAGAGCTCAACCCCGACCGCACCAGCAGCGGCATGTTCTTCACCCGCGGCCAGACGCCCGAGGTGGCCGCCGTCGAAGCGCGCATCGCGCGGCTGCTGAACTGGCCGCTGGAGAACGGCGAGGGCTTCCAGGTGCTGAACTACAAGCCCGGCGCCGAGTACAAGCCGCACTACGACTACTTCGATCCCGCCGAGCCGGGCACGCCCACCATCCTGCGGCGTGGCGGCCAGCGCGTGGCCACGCTGGTCATGTACCTCAACGAGCCCGCGCGCGGCGGCGGCACCACCTTCCCCGACGTGGGCTTCGAGGTGGCGCCGGTGCGCGGCAACGCCGTCTTCTTCAGCTACGACCGCCCCCACCCCTCCACCCGCACGCTGCACGGCGGCGCGCCCGTGATCGAGGGCGAGAAATGGGTCGCCACCAAGTGGCTGCGCGAACGCGAATTTGTCTGACCTCTCCATGTCCCAGAACACCCCCGAACAGTCCCAGCTCGGCCGCACTTCGGCCTACATCGACCAGTACGACGCCTCGCTGCTGTTCCCGCTGCCGCGCGAAACGAAGCGGCGCGAGATCGGCATCACCGGCAGCGTGCCCTTTCTCGGCGCCGACCTCTGGACCGCCTTCGAGCTGAGCTGGCTCAATCCGCGCGGCAAGCCCATGGTGGCGCTGGCCCACATCACCGTGCCCTGCGAGAGCACGCACATCGTGGAGAGCAAGTCGTTCAAGCTCTACCTCAACAGCTTCAACAACACGCCGTTTGCGAGCGCCGACGCAGTTCGCGACCGCATCCGCGCCGACGTGAGCGCCGCGATCTGGCACGGCGGCCCGATCCAGGCCGGCGCTGGCGTGAAGCTGCTGCTGCCCGAGCACTTCGACCGCGAGCCGGTGCACGAACTCAGCGGCCTGTCCATCGACCGGCTCGACGTGGAGTGCACGCAGTACCAGCCCGCGCCTGAGCTGCTCACGGCCGCGCTCGATGAGCAGCCGGTGACCGAAACCCTGGTGAGCCACCTGCTCAAGAGCAACTGCCTGGTGACCGGCCAGCCCGACTGGGGCAGCGTGCAGATCAGCTACAGCGGCCCGCAGATCGACCAGGCCGGCCTGCTGCAGTACATCGTGAGCTTTCGCAACCACAACGAATTCCACGAGCAGTGTGTCGAGCGCATCTACATGGATGTCTGGCAGCGCTGCAAGCCGGCCAAGCTCACGGTCTACGCGCGCTACACGCGCCGGGGCGGGCTGGACATCAACCCCTGGCGCAGCAGCCACCCGCAATTGCCGCCGGCCAACGTGCGCACCGCGCGGCAGTGAGGCGGCTCAGAGCATCTTCTGGATCAGCGCTCCCTTGAACAGCACCGGCCCGGTGGGGCCGCGTTCGCTCGGCACACCGCCCTTGGGCTCCAGGCTGATCGCCAGGGTCGGCACCTCGCGCACATCGCCCTCGCCAGCGGCGAGCTGCAGCAGGCGCTCCTGACCCAGCACACCGAGCGAGCGCGGGCCGCCGGAAGGCGGCAGCGCCCAGAGCTGCAGCGACTTGTCGCTCGCTTCCTGGAAGCCGCTCACGCGCTGCAGCGTGAGCTTCCTGCTCTTGGGGTCGAAGGTGACCAGCATGGATGCGCTGGCCTGGTCGTCGTGCAGCACGGCCACGTACTCCACCTGCGGTGTTGCTTCGAGTTGGGCTTGCAGCTCGCTGATTCGCGCGCCCAGGTTGTCGCGCAGGCCGACGGCCGTGACCACGGCCAGCACGGTGGCCAGAGCGCCGGCGGCGGTGGCGCCGCGCCACAGCGCCAGGCTGCGCAGCCAGCCGCCTGGGCGACCGGGCGGGGTGGTTGGGGCGCGCGCGGCGGCCATGGCCTGTTGGTCGTTGTCGGCGCGCACCAGGTTCTCGATGCGCGTCCAGACCGCCGGGGCCGGCTCGCTCGGGGCCTGCAGTTCGTTCATGCTGGCCACGCGGCTCTGCCACACCAGGGCGGCGGCGCGCACTGGCGCCTGTTCCCGCGCCATGGCTTCGAAGCGGCGGCGCACGCCGCCGCGCAGCGTGCCCAGCGCGTGGGCCGCGGCCAGTTGGTCCAGCAGTTCGGGGTGTTTCATGAGGTTCATGGCGAGGTCCTCACGCGAAGCGCGCCATGCAGGTGCGCAGCTGGTCCAGCCCCCGGCGGATCCAGGTCTTGACCGTGCCCAGCGGCAGCTTGAGCTGCTCGGCCAGCTCGCTGTGGCTCAGGTCGCGCAGGTAGGCCAGGCTGACCACCTCGCGCTGGCGGCGTTCCAGCTTGCCCAGACACTGGTGCAGCGCCCAGGCCTGCTGGCTCGCCAGGCTCACGTCCATGGGGTTGGGGGAGGCGCCTTCCAGGGTGTCGGCCATCACGTCGTCGAGCTCGTCGGTGAGGTGGGCGCGCTCGGCGCTGCGCCGTCGCAGGGCATCGAGCGAGCGGCTGCGCACGATCAGGCCCAGCCAGGCCATGGGCGGGCTCAGGCTGGCGCGGTAGTCGCCGGCCGAGCGCCAGATCTGCAGGAAGGTTTCCTGCAGCACGTCCTCGGCCCATTCGTGCTTGTTCACCACGCGCAGCGAGAGCCCGTAGAGCTTGGACGACACCAGGTCGTAGAGGCCCTTGAGAGCGGCCTCGTCGCGCTGGGCGATGCGGTCGAGCAGGGCGATGAGGGTGTCGTCGGGTTGGTCGCTCATGCGCGCATTGTGGGGCCACCCGGGTGCCTGCGGGGCACTGTCGGGCCGGCTCCACACCAGCGTGGGGCGGGAACCGCGCGCGGTGGGGCGGGGGATGTCGGGGCGTTGAGGGGGTGGCGAGGGCTTCATGGCCCTCTGGATACGCACCCGGGGCCCGCCTGGATTCAGCCGGGTGCTCAGGCTGCCCGCTGGAAGCCTTCCAGCAAGTTGACGGCGTTGGTGCCGACCTCGTCCACCGCGTAGCCGCCTTCGAAGGTGAACACCGTGGGCAGGTCCGCGCCGGCCAGCGCCGCGCCGACGGCGGCGTAGTCGCCGGTCTGGAGCGTGAAGCCGGAGATCGGGTCGCCCTCGAAGGTGTCCAGCCCCAGGGGCACCACCAGCGCGTCGGCGCCGAAGTTGCTGACCGCGCGCAGGGCCTTGTCCAGCGCCGCGCGCCAGGCCAGCACGCCGGTGCCGCGCGGCAGGGGCAGGTTGAGGTTGAAGCCGGTGCCCGCGCCCGCGCCGCGTTCGTCCGCATGGCCGAGGAAGAAGGGGTACTCGGTCGCCGGGTCGCCATGGATGGAGACCGTGAGCACGTCGGCGCGTTCGTAGAAGATGGTCTGCGTGCCGTTGCCGTGGTGGTAGTCCACGTCCAGCACCGCCACCTTGGGATGGCCGGCGTCGCGCAGCGCCTGCGCGGCGATCGCGGCGTTGTTCAGGAAGCAGTAGCCGCCCAGAAAATCAGGCCCCGCGTGGTGGCCGGGCGGGCGCGAGAGCGCGAAGGCGCTGCGATCACCGCCCGCCACGGCCTGGGCCGCCGCGAGCGCGCAGGCCGCGCCGCCGCGCGCGGCGGCCCAGGTGCCGGCGGTCAGAGGCGAGCCCGAGTCGAACGAGAACAGGCCCAGGCGGGCCGCGAAGTTGTGCGGCAGCACGTCGTTGCGAAAGCCGTGCCGGTTGGCCAGCGGCCACACCGAGGGCAGGGCGTCGCGCTGCGCGTTGGCCGGGTCCATGGCCACCCAGTCGTTCCAGGCGGTGGCGAGGAAAGCCAGGTAGCGCGCGTCGTGCACGCGGGCGATGGCGGTGTCCAGCGCGGCAGCGTCCACGGCCGGCGGGGTGAGGGCCCCCAGCGGGCGGCGCTGCAGTTCGGCGAGCACGAAGTCCAGCCGCGCGGGCACTTCATGGCAGGGCACCATGCGGCCGCGAAACATCTCCTGCTGGCCGGCATGGCCGGCGTGGTGGGGGTTGTGAAAGGTTTTCATGCGCTGGCGAACGATGGGGGAGGCCCATCGTAGCGAAAGCGGCCGCCTCAGGCCGCCAGCGCGAGTTCCACCTGCCGGGGCTCGGTCCGGCGCAGCAGGCCGAACAGGTCCTTCGGATCGGCCAGCGCGGGGATCAGCGGCAGCGCCTGGCCCAGGCCGAGCTCGCCCGCTGCCTCGCGCAGGAAGCGCAGGGCCGAATAGTCTTCCAGCGCGAAGCCGACCGAGTCGAACAGCGTGACCTGCGCCGCGCTGGTGCGGCCTGGGGCGTTGCCCGCGAGCACGTGCCAGAGTTCGGTCACGGCGAAGTCGGCGGGCAGGTGCTGCAGGTCGCCTTCGATGCGGGTCTGCGGCTCGTACTCGACGAAGACCGAGGCCATGCGCAGCACGTCGGGGTGCAGCTCGGTCTTGCCCGGGCAGTCGCCACCCACGCCGTTGATGTGCATGCCGGGCTCGATCAGGTCGGGCGTGAGGATGGTGGCGTTGGTCTTGTCGGCGGTGACGGTGGTCACGATGTCGGCGCCGCGCACCGCCTGGGCGATGCTGTCGCAGGCGAGCAGCCTCAGGCCGGGCTGGCCCGCGAGGTTGTCCATCAGCTTGCGCGTGGCGGCCAGGTCGGTGTCGTACAGGCGGATCTCGTCGATGCCCATGAGGTGGTGGAAGGCCAGGGCCTGGAACTCGCTCTGCGCGCCGTTGCCGATCAGCGCCATGCGGCGGCTGTTCGGGCGGGCCAGCGCGCGCGCGGCCACCACCGACATGCCAGCGGTGCGCAGCGCGGTGGTGAGCGTGAGCTCGCTCAGCAGCACAGGCACGCCGGTGGCCACCTCGGCCAGCACGCCGAAGGCCATCACCGTGGGCAGGCCGCTCTGGGTGTTCTTGGGGTGGCCGTTGACGTATTTGAAGGCGTAGGTGGTGTCGTCGGCGATCGGCATCAGCTCGATCACGCCGTCGGTGGAGTGGCTGGCCACGCGCGCCGACTTGTCGAACGAGGGCCAGCGCAGGTAGTCGGCGTGCAGGGTGCCGGCCAGGCGGTCCAGCGCGGCGGGCAGGCCCAGCCGGTGGACCAGGGTGGCCACGTCCTGGGCGCTGAGGAACAGGGTGGGCAGGGAGGGCGAGGTGGCGGCTTTCATGGGGAATCCTTGGGTGATGTCCTCAGTGTCGCCAGGCGCCCGCTCAATGTAAATCGTCAACTGTGCTTGAATTTCGACAGAAAATTGCCAGAAAGACAAGCTTGAATCGCATAATGCTCGAATGGACGCCCTGGACCAGCAACTGATCGGCCTTTTGCGAAAGGACGCGCGCACCAACGTGGCCGCGCTGGCCAAGAAGCTGGGCGTGTCGCGCGGCACGGTCACCAACCGCATCGCGCGGCTGGAGGACAGCGGGGTCATCGTCGGTTACACCGTGCGACTGCGGCCCGATGCCGAGCCCGATGAGATCAGCGCCTGGATGAGCGTGGCGGTGGAAGGCAACCAGACCCGAGCGGTGATCGCCAGCCTGCTGGGTGAGCCCGGCGTGGCCGAACTGCACGACACCAACGGCCGCTGGGACCTGCTCGCCGAGCTGCGCGCGAGCAGCCTGGCGGAGCTGTCCCAGGTGCTGGAGCGCATCCGCCTCATCCGCGGCATCAGCAGCACCGAGACCAGCCTGCACCTGGCGACGTACAGGTGAAACACCCCCCTGCGCCGCTGCGCGGCTCCCCCCCTCTGTAGCGCGCCTTCGGCGCTTCGAGGGGGGGCGGCACCTCGGGCCGGCGAAGCCGGACCCTTGATGCCTCTGGTGGGCGCCGTCTCTCTCGTCGCGGTCGTCAGCCTAGGGTTCGGAAGGTTTGCAGCTCGGCCAGTGGCGTGAACTCGCCAGCCCGCTTTTCTTTCATCGCGCCAATGGCCTCGCGCACGTGGGCGTTGCTCCACACCGTGCCCTGCAGCCAGCCCATCTGGCGCAGGCTGTCTTCCACCGAGTGGTCGCGCGCGTAGGTCACGGCCTGCTTGGTGCCCCAGATCGCCACCGGGGGCTTGGCGGCGATTTCCTTCGCGCACTGCAGCGCGGCGGCCACCGTGGCTTCGGCGGTGTCGAACACCTCGTTGACCAGGCCGTGGCCCAGTGCCTTGCCCGCGGGCAGGCGGCGGCCGGTGTAGGCCAGCTCCTTCACGACGCCGAAGGGGATCAGCTTGGGCAGGCGCTGCAGCGTGCCCACGTCGGCCACCATGCCGATGTTGATTTCCTGGATGCAGAAGAAGGCGTCGGCGCTCGCGTAGCGGATGCAGGCGGCGGTGACCATGTCCACCGCGCCGCCGATGCACCCGCCCTGGATGGCGCAGATCACCGGGATGCGCAGGTTTTCGATCTTGGTGAAGGTGCCCTGCATGTCGGTGAGCAGGTCGTAGATGGCCGCACGGCCTTCGGGGCTCTGGTCGTCCATCTGGATCGCGCCGCCAAAGGTCTCCAGCGCCATGCCGGCGCTGAAGTGCTTGCCCGTGCTGCTGATGACCAGCGCGCGCGCCTGGCCCTCGTGGTGGATCCGCGTGAGCAGCTCGTCGAGCTCGCGCCAGAAGGTCGGGTGCATGGTGTTGAGTTCGGCGGGCCGGTTCAGCACCAGGTGGGCGACGTGATCGGTCGTGCTGAGGGTGAAGCAGGTGAGGGCGGTCATGGCGGGGCTTGTCTCGGTGGTGGTGGGCGACGGACCACTGTAGCCCGCACGCGCCTCAGGGGCTGTCCCGGCCCGGACGGCCCCGCCGCTCAGTTGTACGGCCCCAGCCAGTCGCAGCGCAGGCGGTGCGACCGGTGCACCTTGCGGCGCCAGCGCACGTACAGGCCGGGCGCCCAGATGCCCATCACGCAGAAGGGCAGCAGCCAGAGCTCGTCCGAGAAGAACGCTGGTACGCAGCCCACCCAGCCCATCACCCAGGCCGTGAGCATGCCGTCCCACAGCTGGTATTCCAGCGGGTGGTCCCCGCGGTGCGCCACGTGCCAGCGTTTGATGCGCTCCAGCTCGTCGAGCTTGAGACAGAGATTCATGGCAGACCCCCTCGGGAATGCGGCTGAGATCCAGTCTCCGTCACTGTAAGTTTGGCGTCAGCTTGCGTCAATGGCCGCTGCGCGGCTTCAGAACAATTGGGCCGGTTCCGGGGGGCGCTCGGGCTCCGGCGGCACCTCGCCGAGCCGGGCCAGCGAGCCCACGCGCACGCCCAGCAGGCGGATGCGGCGGGTGAGGTCCACCCGCTTGAGGCACAGGCCGGCGTGGCGGCGGATGCTGGCCGCGTCGCTGGTGAAGTGGCCGATGGTGCTGTCGCGTGTGACGATCTGGAAGTTGTCGTAGCGCAGCTTCACGCCGATGGTCTTGCCCACGTAGCCCTTGCGCTGCAGGTCGTCGGCCACCTGCTCGCACAGCTGGGTGAAGATGGTGCCTAGCTCGGCGCGGTCGCGCACGGCGTGCAGGTCGCGGTCGAAGGTGGTCTCTCGGCTCATGCTCACGGGCTCGCTCTCGGTCTGCACCGCGCGCTCGTCGCGGCCCCAGGACACCTCGTGCAGCCAGGCGCCGTAGCTCTTGCCGAAGTGCTCGACCAGCCAGGGCCGTTCGCGCTGCGCGAGGTCGCCGATGGTGTGGATGCCGTGGCCCTGCAGTTTGGCATCGGCCTTGGGGCCCACGCCGTTGATCTTGCGGCAGGGCAGGGGCCAGATCAGCGTCTGCAGGTCGTCCATGTGAACGATGCTGATGCCATTGGGCTTCTGGAATTCGCTCGCCATCTTGGCGATCAGCTTGTTCGGTGCCACGCCGATGGAGCAGGTCAGGCCCGTGGCCTGGAAGATGCTCTTCTGGATCAGGCGCGCCAGCACGCGCCCGCCCTCGCGCTGGCCACCCGGCACGTCGGTGAAGTCGATGTAGACCTCGTCCACACCGCGGTCTTCCACCACCGGCGCGATCTCGCGGATGGTGTGCTTGAACAGGCGCGAGATGCGGCGCACCTCGTCGAAATCCACGGGCAGCAGGATGGCCTGCGGGCAGAGCTTGGCCGCCTTCATCAGGCCCATGGCCGAGCCCACGCCGAACTGGCGCGCCGCGTAGGTGGCGGTGGTGGCCACGCCGCGGCCCACGTAGTTTTCCAGCAGAGGAAAGAAATCGATCGGGATGTGGGCCAGGTCCTCGCCGGTCCATTCGCGCTCGGGGTAGGTCTCGCGCAGCCGCGCGAACATCTCGTCCTCGCGCCGCCGCCCACCGCCAATCACCACCGGCAGGCCTTTGAGCTGCGGGTAGCGCAGCAGCTCGACCGACGCGAAGAAGGCGTCCATGTCCAGGTGGGCAATGCGGCGCGTCAGAGGCGGTGGGGAAGAGGGGGAGCTCACGGCGGTGAGCATAGCGGGATTGGCATGTCGCAGGAGTGTCGCCGGGCCACACGCCGGATCATTGCACTGGCGCCGACAGCCTCGCCACCCGCACCGCGAAGCGGAACGCGAAGGACCGGGCCTGCAGATCGGCGGCATGCATCCGGCTCGACTGCGCGAAATCGTGGTCCAGCATGGTCCGCACCTGCTGCGCGAGCGCCCGGTCGATGACCGCCATCGTGATCTCGAAGTTCAGCCGGAACGAGCGGTTGTCGAAATTGGCCGTGCCCACCGTGCACCAGTCGTCGTCGATCAGCGTGACCTTCTGGTGCATGAAGCCGCCTTCGTAGCGGTACATGGCGACGCCGGCGTGCTCCAGCGCCTCGACATAGGACCACGCGGACAGGTTGACCAGCGCGTTGTCGCTGCGCTGCGGGATCAGCACGCGCACGTCCACGCCGCGCAGAGCGGCCAGCTGCAGCGCGGTGACGAACTGCTCGTCGGGCACGAAGTACGGGCTGGCAATCCAGAGCCGGCGGCGCGCATGGTGGATGGCGGCGATGAAGAAGAGCGTGCAGGTCTCCAGCTCGTCGGCCGGGCCGCTGGGCAGGCACAGCACCGGGTAGCCGCCCGCTGGCGCCCGCCCAGGCCACCAGCGCAGCGGCGGCACACGCCCACCGGCCCAGAGCCAGTCCTCGACGAACGCGGCCTGGACGCATTGCACGACCGGCCCTTCGACGCGAAGATGCGTGTCGCGCCAGCGGCCCAGGCGCGGGTCGCGCCCGAGGTACTCGTCGCCGACGTTCAGACCGCCGACCCACGCGCGCACGCCATCGACGACGACGACCTTGCGGTGGTTGCGAAAGTTCAGGCGCAGCCGGTTCACGCCGGGACCGAGCGCATGGATGGCCTGGACCGCGACGCCGCCGGCGCGCAGCCGGTCGAGGTAGGCGCGGGGCAGCCCGATGCTGCCGAGTTCGTCGATCAGCAGGTGCACGCGCACGCCGGCGGCCGCGCGCTCCAGCAGCCGCGCGGCCAGCGCGCGGCCGACGCCGTCGTCGCGCAGGATGTAGTACTGCACCAGCACATACTGCGCCGCGGTCTCGATGCCCGCGAAGATCGATCCGAACGTGGCCTCACCGTCGATCAGCAGCGTGGCCCGGTTGCCGTCGGTGAACGGCAGCTTGGCCAGGCGCTCGAAGGGCAGGTCCTCCGTATAGCGCGTGTGCGCGACAAGCTCGCGCCTTGCCATCGCCGCGTGCGCGCGGCTGGTCCGGGACGGCGAGGCGGCGAGGAGGCGCCGCCGCGCCTGCACATCGTCGCGCACGCGCGACTGGCCGAACACCAGGAACAGCGGCAGCGCGACGAGCGGGAACGCGACCAGTGCGACCGCCCACGCGGCCGCGCCTTGCGCCGTGCGTGCTTCCATCACCGCCTTGACCGCGGCGAGCAGGCCGAGCAGTTCGACCAGCGCGGCCAGCCAGCCCATCATGCGAAGCCGCTGCCTTGCGCGTCAGGCCGCCGCCTTGTGCTCGACCTCCTGCGCGATCCGCACCGCCTTGGCCGCGGGGTCGTACGACAGCAGGGCCTCGGACCCCGGCTGCAGGTCGCCCTTGAGGAGTGCGGTGGCCAGCCGCGATTCGACCTCGCTGCGCAGCTTGCGCTTGAGCATGCGCGCGCCGAACTCCGGGTCGTAGCCGATCTCGGCCAGGTGGTCGACCAGCGACTTGTCGAACTTCAGGTGCAGGTCCTGCTGCTCGGCCGTGCGCCCCACCCGCTGCAATTGCAGTTCCACGATGGAGCGGATCTGCTCGCGGCCCAGCGCGTGGAACACGACCACCTCGTCGACCCGGTTCAGGAATTCGGGGCGGAAGTGGTGGCGCAGCATCTCCATCAGGCGGTCGCGCAGCGCGGGGTAGTCCAGCATGTCGCGGTCCTTGGCCGTCAGGTTGCGCTGGATGACCTCGGAACCCAGGTTGCTGGTGGCGATGATGATGGTGTTCGTGAAATCGACCACGCGGCCCTTGCCGTCGGTGAGCCGGCCTTCGTCGAACAGCTGCAACAGGATGTTGTGCACCTCGCTGTGCGCCTTCTCGATCTCGTCGAGCAGCACCACGCAGTAGGGGCGCCGGCGCACGCGTTCGGTGAGCTGCCCGCCTTCCTCGTAGCCCACGTAGCCGGGTGGCGCGCCCACCAGCCGCGCCACCGTGTGGCGCTCGGCGTATTCGCTCATGTCGATGCGCACCAGCGCCTCTTCACTACCGAACACGGTGGCCGCGAGCGCCTTCGCAAGCTCGGTCTTGCCCACGCCGGTGGGCCCGAGGAACAGGAACGTGGCGGTCGGCTTGCCCGGCTCCTTCAGCCCGGCGCGGGCCAGGCGAACGGCTTCGGAGACCGCGTGCACGGCTTCCTCCTGGCCGACCACGCGCTCGCGCAGCCGGTCTTCCAGCCGCAGCAGTTTTTCGCGGTCCTCGGTGGTCAGCTCGGACACCGGGATGCCGCTCAGCGAGGCCACGATCTCGGCCACGTCCTGGGCGTTCACGACCTCGGAGCGGGTGCCGCGCTGCTTCTTCCACTTGGCGGTCTCCTCGTCGAGCTTCTTCTGCTCGGCCTTCGCCCGCGTCTCGATCTCCTTGGCCTTGTCGTACTGGCGCGCCGCCCCGGCCGCGTCCTGCTCTTGTCGCAGGCGGCGGATCGTTTCCTCGCCGTCGTGCAAACCCTTCGGCCGCGAACTGGCGCGGATGCGCACGCGCGCCGCGGCCTGATCGACGAGGTCGATCGCCTTGTCGGGCATGAAGCGCTGCGTGATGTAGCGATCGGCCAGTTTCGCTGCCGCCGAGATCGCTTCCTCGGTGATCTTCACCTTGTGGTGCGCCTCGAAGCGGTCGCGCAGGCCGCGCAGGATCTCCACCGTCTCGTCCACGCTCGGCTCGGGCACGTTCACGGGCTGGAAGCGGCGCTCCAGCGCGGCGTCCTTCTCGATGTGCTTCTGGTATTCGCTCAGCGTGGTGGCGCCGATCAGGTGCAGTTCGCCGCGCGCCAGCGCGGGCTTGAACGTGTTGGCGATGTCCAGCCCGCCTTCGCCGCCGCCCTGTCCGGCGCCGACGATGGTGTGCAGCTCATCGATGAACAGGATCAGCTCGTTCTGGTGGGCGATCACCTCGTCGAGCATCTGCTTGACGCGTTCCTCGAACTCGCCGCGGTACTTGGAGCCGGCGACCATGCTGTTGATGTTCAGCTCCACCAGCCGCTTGCCGCGCAGCACCTCGGGCACCTGCTCGTTGACGATGCGCTGAGCCAGGCCCTCGACGATGGCGGTCTTGCCGACGCCGGGCTCGCCGATCAGCACCGGGTTGTTCTTCTTGCGCCGCGCCAGCACCTCGATCGTGGTCTCGATCTCCTTGGCGCGGCCGATCACCGGGTCGAGCTTGCCCTGGCGCGCGAGTTCGGTCAGGTCGCGCGCGTGCTTGTCGAGGTTCGGCGTGCCGCTGCGTTTCTGCACCTTGCCTTCCTCGGCGCCCTTGCCGACCACCTTCACCGTCTTCTGGCGCAGCGCCTCGCGCGTGAGGCCGAGCTTGCGCAGCGCGTCGCCCGCGAAGCCGTCCTCTTCCTCGACCAGGCCGATCAGCAGGTGCTCGGGCCCGACGTAGCTGTGGCCCAGCTCCCGGGAAGCGACCAGCGCGTTGTCGAGCGCGCTCTTCGCGCGCGGCGAGACGCCGATGCGCGGGGTTTCGCCCTCGGTGGGCTGGTACTCGCCGTGCGGCGCGTTCTCGTCGATCTGCTGCTTCAGGTCCGCGGCGTCCAGCTTGAAGTCGTGCAGGATCTCCTGCACCACCTCGTGGTCGACGAGTGCGTGCAGCAGGTGCTCGGTGTCCACTTCGTCGCGGCCGGACGCCAGCGCCTTCTGGGCCGCGGCCTGCAGCCGGTCCATCGCGGCCTGGTTCAGGAACGACTGCAGGTCCACGGCTTCGCGTGAGCG
The DNA here is from genome assembly GCF_057809615.1 of Hydrogenophaga sp. FG152. Lineage (NCBI taxonomy): Bacteria > Pseudomonadati > Pseudomonadota > Betaproteobacteria > Burkholderiales > Comamonadaceae > Hydrogenophaga > Hydrogenophaga sp. FG152. The sequence goes on from NZ_JBMDKH010000002.1 coordinate 423,207, forward strand.
CTGCCGGCGCTGCGGCAGGCGCCGCACCGTGCTGCCAGGCTGGTCGAACAGGCCCGGCCAGGCGTCGCCGAAGAACTGGTTGAACAGGCTGCCACCGAACAGCGACTCCAGTGGCGAGGCGGACGTGCGGTTCTGCCCCATCGCCTCGGCATAGTGCTCGTCGCACAGCGCGATCTGCTCGGTGCGGCCGTCCTGCCGCATCGTGACCTGGGCGGTCGCCTGGCGACCGCAGACTCTGCATTGGGCCATGTGATGTGCTCCTGTGGGAAGTCGCTGTCGGCGGGCCGTCTCACGGGGCGACGGTGATGCGGTTGTCGACGGTCGTCACCCCGGGCGCCCGCCACGCGGCGCGCTCGGCCTCCTGGCGCTCCACCCAGGCCCGCACCGTGCCCTTGAGCGTGACCTTGTTGCCGTCGACTTCGACGGAAATGCGCCCGGCGTCGGTCTGCGCGCTGCGCACCAGCGCCTGTTCGACCTGCTTCCTGATCTCCGCAGGCTGCAGCTTGGGCTTGACGTCGATCAGGTTGCTGACGCCTTTCACGCCTGCCAGGTTGCGCACGACACGCTCGGCTTCGTGCTTCTTGTACTGCCAGTCGACCGTGCCCTTCAGCGTGATCCAGCCCTTGGAGACGGTGACATCGATCTTCTCCGGCACAAGCAACGCATCCCATTGCAGGGCGCGGACAGCGGCCGCGGCGATCTCGGGGTCGGTGCGCTCGCCCGCCGTGCTCAACCGGACCTCGATGTCGTTGGCGACCGCCTTGACGCCGCGCACGCGGTGGGCGGCATCTTCGGCGGCCCAGCGCTTGCCGTACGAGTCGACCCAGCCGGTCAGCGCCACGACGCCGTCCTTCACGGCCACGCCGATCTCCGGGGCCTGCACGCGCGGCTCCCACTTCAACTCGGTCAGCACCTCGGCCTGGATCTCGGCATCGGAGCGCAGTGTGGTGGCGATGGTCATGATGGTTCCTCTCTCAGGGCCCGCGTCAGATGGAGTCGCAGCCGACCGCGGCGGGCGCGTGCGGACGATGCGAAGGTGATTGCTCGAAGACTAGGGCCGCGGGCCACCACGGTCTTGCAAAGACCTGCGCACCTGTGCCACAGGATTGCGGGCAGAAAGTTCTGCTCGCGCTGCCCCTGGGCGGGGCGTGCATTCGCCGTTCTTGAGCAGCTTTCGCAGCAATCGGGAATACCGGAGCCGGCGTGCTGGGTACGGTAGCCGACATGGGACAGGAGATCGCATGCTGAAAGTCAATCCGCTGGCCACCGTGGACGAAGCACCAGGCTTTCGTCGCATGTTCGGCGCGGGCGGTCTCACGCTCGGCGTCTTCTTCCCCATCGAGGCCTTCACGGGCGATGAGCCGTCGATGCAGGACCAGGAGCGGCTTGCGCTGCACGCCCAGGCCCTCGGCTTCGCCGCCCTGTGGGTGCGCGACGTGCCGCTGCGCGACCCGAGCTTCGGTGACCTCGGCCAGGTCCACGATCCCTGGGTGTACCTCGGCTGGATCGCGGCACACACGCGAACGATTGCGCTGGCCACCGGCTCCATCGTGCTGCCGCTGCGGCACCCGCTGCACGTGGCCAAGGCGGCAGCCTCGGTCGATCAGCTGTCGGGCGGACGGCTGGTGCTGGGCGTGGCGTCGGGCGACCGGCCGGCGGAGTTCCCGGCCTTCGGCGTGGACATCGAGCGGCGCGCCGTCCTTTTCCGCGAGCACTTCGAGGTGATCCGCCACGTGCTGGAGCGCGAATACCCGATGTTGAAGTCGACGGCCGGGGTGCTCACCGCCAACGCCGACCTCGTGCCCAAACCGCTCGGGCGCCTGCCGATGCTCGTCACCGGCAACAGCGGGCAGCCGCTGCGCTGGATCGCCGAGCATGCCGACGGCTGGATCACCTACCCCCGCAGCGTGGACCACCAGGCCGAGGCGGTGGCGGCCTGGCGCAGCGAGGTCCATGCCGTCAGGTCGGACGCCTTCAAGCCGTTCGTGCAATCGCTCTACGTGGACCTCGCCGCCGATCCGCACCTGCCGCCCACGCCCATCCACCTCGGCTTCAGGGCGGGGTGGCACTTCCTGCAGCGCTTTCTCGAGTCGCTGCGTGGCGCCGGCGTCAACCACGTCATCCTCAACCTCAAGTACGGCACGCGGCCGGCGCCCGAGGTGCTCGAGGAGATCGGCACCAAGGTGCTGCCGCTGCTGGCCGAGGTGCAGGGCGACAAGCCTGCCGGTGGCGAGCTGGATCCGAGCGATGCCGAAGGCGGCGGCCCGCTCGCGCGGCCGCGCTGAGGCCAGCCCCACAGGAACGAGGCTGACATGGCGAGCGCTGGGCGGTCGGCGGCCAGGCCGGCGGGGAGAGGGCGCCATGGCGGTGGCCTTCGTGCACCGGGTGCTGGACGGGTGCTGAGCCCCGGCGGGCCGTGCGCTCAACCCTGCTCGAGATCCGTTCGTTCCTGGGGAGGCATCCGGTCATCGCGCTCGCGCAGCAGCCAGTACACGGCGCCCAGCACGAGCGTCGCGAAGGCCAGCGCAGCGATGTGCGCCGGTCCGGTGGTCGACGCATCGAGGATGACGAACTTGCGGCTGAGCGCCAGCAGGGCGATCAGCACCACCGCCTTCACCTGCACGATGCTCTCGCGCCGCAGCGGCACGACGCGCACGAACAGCTGGACCAGCGCCAGCGCGATCAGCATTGCAATGATCAAGGAGAGCATGAATGCGACGATGTGCTCGAAGCGCTCATAGGTCGTCATCAGCGGCCAGCAGCGGCGCGTGTCCCTCATCAGCCAGGAGTGGGTCTGCGATGGCATGGTGACCTCCGGTCGGATGCCCGCGATTTTGCGCGTCCGCGCCGCTTGTGGTCGCGCCGCCGATGCGGTCACCGTCAAAGCGAGACATGAAGCGCAAGCCTTGGGAAGAAGCGATCCGGCGCGCTGCCTATGCTGCAGGCAAGCTTCGGGAAGCTCAGGCCGCCGTGGGCCGGCGGCGAGGGGCAGCGCCCCATGACATCCGACGCATGGCTGCCGGACTGCCGGCACCCCTGACGGCCCACCGGCAGCGCAGCGTGGCCAGCGGGCTTGCATGCCGTTGCGGGTATTCGCTGCAAGCCCGCGTCCCCAAAGGAAAATTGCCCGGCGCACGATGCGCGCTTCACCGCCTTCTGGCGTCGGCACGAGGTATGCGCTTGTCATGCCGGCCCAGACCTGAAACCACAAGGTGATCGTGATGTCCGAAGAAGCCCGCACGGAATGCGACCGCCCATCGACGGCCGATGAGGCGGCGCGACCACAAGGCCCGTCCCTGGGCATGGCCTACCTCGACGCAGCCGAGCTTGGCGGCGCGCGCCTGCGCAACTCGGTCGACATCCTCGTCCCGACGGACACCGCCAACCTGTTCGCCACCTACCGGGTCGGACAGGGGCGTGACCGGACCACGTTCGTGCGCGCACCGCTGGTGTCGATCCTTTCGCCTGCACTGCCGCATTCGCTGGCCGACCGGCCGGGGCCGAACACGCTCATCCTCAGCATCGCCGCGCCGTTTTTCCACGAGGTGGCGGGCGACGACACGGCATTCGTCGAGCCGCACGCGACAGCCGACCCGTTGATCCGCGAAGTCGGCAACGCCATCGAAAGCGATGTCCGGATCCGGCGTCCGCCGGATGCGCGCTACATGGAGTCGCTGGCCATGGTCCTGGCGGCGCATGTCGCCAGGAAGTACATGGTCGCGAACAGCACGAAAGCCGCATCCTTCGGCGGACTTGCGCCCCACAAGTTGCGCTGTGTCCGCAACCATATCGGCGAGCATCTCGGCGAGACGATCCTGGTCGAACAACTGGCCGAGGCGGTGAATCTGAGTCCGTTCCACTTCGCACGGATGTTCAAACAGTCGACCGGCCAATCACCCCACCTGTACATCCTGATGCAGCGGATCGAGCGGGCGAAGGAACTCCTGGCCGGGACCGACACCGCGCTCGTCGATGTGGCGGCCGACGTCGGCTTTCGCACCCAGGGCCATTTCACCGGCGTGTTCCACCGCTACGCCGGCTTCACGCCGCGGGCGTTCAGGTTCCACGCCCGGGAAACGGCGGCATCCGGCGCACCGGGCGCCTGTGTTCTCGGCAGGGAACCGTCATGAATTAGGTGTGACAGATCGTTGGTGCAGACGACGACGTCACGTAGCCTTCAGGCGCAGTTAGGTGTACGCTCGAAGAGAGGCCAGCAGATTCTCGCGTCCAAGGTCCTTTCTGGCTCGGCTACGTTCCCGCGCGTTCCACGGGTGCCCACCTGGCTGCACCATGTCCGCGTCTGCCCTCGAAACCCGCCGTCTTCAGGACTGCCTTGACGGGTTGCTCAGCCTCATCGCTGCGCCTGCCCTGTGGTCCGGCCAAGGACCGGATGGGGTGATGAGCACGGTGCTGGAAATGCTCGCCCGCATGCTGAACCTGGACCTGGCCTACGCGCGCCTGGACGATGGATCGGGCAGCGCGATCCGGGAGCTGGCGCGCAGCGAACGTTACCCGGACGCAGACCGCCGCGCCCACGAGGTCGGCGTCGCCATCGAACCTTGTCTTCGCATGCTGCAGGCCGGCGAGAGCCATGCCGTGCCGAATCCCTTCGAGGCTGGGGAACTCAAGGTCACCTGCCTCCGGCTGGGCTTGAGGCGGGGCGGCGGGTTCGTGCTCGCCGGCTCCAGCCGCCCCGGATTTCCTGCCGATACCGATCTGCTGCTGCTGCAGGTCGCCGTCAACCAGGTCTTGGTTGAGCTGCAACGGGCGCAGGTGGCGATGGCGAACCGGCGCGCAGCGTCCGCAGAGGCGCCCAACACCTGTCTGCGCGAGGAGAGCGAACAGCATTGGGGCGATTTCGTCGGCAGCAGCGCGTCGCTCGCCCAGGCCCTGAAGCTCGTCGAGGAAGTCGCGCCCACCAACGCGTGTGTTCTCATCCAGGGCGAAACCGGCACCGGCAAGGAACTGATCGCACGCGCGATCCACCGCCTGAGTCAGCGACAGCAGCATCCCTTCGTCCGGTTGAACTGTGCCGCCATTCCGACCGGACTGCTGGAAGCCGAGCTGTTCGGCCACGAAAAGGGCGCCTTCACCGGCGCCATCGCCAGGCGGATCGGCCGTTTCGAGCTGGCCGACCGGGGCACGATCTTTCTGGACGAAGTCGGCGAGATTCCGCTCGACCTGCAAGCCAAGCTCCTGCGCGTGCTGCAGGAACGCGAGTTCGAGCGGCTCGGCAGCACCCACACCCGGCGCATCGATGTGCGGCTGATCGCCGCATCCAATCGTGACCTGGCGCAGATGGTGGACGACCGGTTCTTCCGCGAGGACCTCTACTACCGCCTGAACGTCTTCCCCATCGAGATGCCTCCACTGCGACAGCGACAGGAGGACATCCCGGTGCTGGCGCGGCACTTCATACAACTGCACGCGCGCGCGAACAGCCGCTCCATCACGGCGATCGAGCCGGACGGGATGGCGGCCTTGTGCCGTTACGCCTGGCCCGGCAATGTCCGCGAGCTGTCGAACATCATCGAGCGCTGCGTGATCCTCACGCACGGCTCCACGCTGCGCGTGCCTGCCGGTGCGCTGAAATCGCGCGGCGCGGTGGTGGCCGTGGACGACAGCCTGGAGGGTGCACAGCGCCGGCACATCCTGCACGTGCTCGAGGAGTGCCATTGGGTGATCGCCGGCCCGGCCGGCGCTGCGGCCAGGCTCGGCATGAAGCGCACGTCGCTTCAATACAAGCTTCAGAAGCTGGGCATCGTGCGGCGCCCGTGATCGGCCGAAGCCGCGAAAGGGCCGTCGACGTCCTGGCCATGCCGGTCCGGGCCAGGGCTCAGGTCGGGTAGCTGCCGGGCAACAGGATGCCCTTGTCCACGTTCTCGATCTGGGTGTGGCCGCAGAAGGCCATGGTCAGGTCGAGTTCCTTGTGCAGGATCTCCAGGCACTTGCTCACGCCGGCCTCGCCCATCGCGCCCAGGCCGTACAGCATGGGCCGCCCGATGTAGACGCCCCGGGCGCCGAGCGCGCGCGCCTTGAGCACGTCCTGACCGCTGCGGATGCCGCCGTCCATGTGCACCTCGATCTGGCCGCCCACCGCGTCCACGATCGCCGGCAGCGCCTCGATGCTGCTCTGCGCGCCGTCGAGCTGGCGGCCGCCGTGGTTGCTCACGATCAGCGCGTCCGCGCCCGAGGCCACGCACAGCTTGGCGTCCTCCACGTCCTGGATGCCCTTGAGGATCAGCTTGCCGCCCCAGCGCTTCTTGATCCATTCCACGTCGCCCCAGTTGAGCGAGGGGTCGAACTGCTTGGCGGTCCATTCGCTCAGGCTGCCCATGTTCTCGATGCCGCTGACGTGCCCGAAGATGTTGCCGAACTGCTTGCGCTTGGTGCCCAGCATGCCCAGCGCCCAGCGGGGCTTGGTGGCGATGTCGACCAGATTGGTGAGCGTCATCTTGGGCGGCGCGGTCAGGCCGTTCTTCAGGTCCTTGTGGCGCTGGCCGATGATCTGCAGGTCCAGTGTGAGCACCAGCGCGCTGCACTTCGCGGCCTTGGCGCGGTCGATCAGGCGCTCGATGAAACCCCGGTCGCGCATCACGTAGAGCTGGAACCAGAAGCCCTCGCCCGCGTGCTGCGCCACGTCCTCGATCGAGCAGATGCTCATGGTGGAGAGCGTGAACGGGATGCCGAACTTGCGCGCCGCGCGCGCGGCCAGGATCTCGCCGTCGGCGTGCTGCATGCCGGTGAGGCCGGTGGGCGCGATCGCCACCGGCATGGCCACTTCCTGGCCGACCATGGTGCTGCGCGTGCTGCGGTTCTCCATGTTCACCGCCACGCGCTGGCGCAGCTTGATCTTCTGGAAATCCTCGTTGTTGGCGCGGTAGGTGCCTTCGGTCCACGAGCCGCTGTCGGCGTAGTCGTAGAACATGCGGGGCACGCGCCGCTGGGCCAGGACGCGCAGGTCTTCCACGTTGGTGATCACGGTCATCTCAGAGGTCTCCGGTGTTTTGGGTGTCGTGGCATGTTAGCCGCGCACCTTGCAAAAGGCTTGTGAAAGCGGGGCGGACCCCTTTGAAATTTTTGCTGCGGTGCAGCGGCGCCGGGGAGACGGACGGCGGAACCGCCTGCGGCTCGCCGGAGTCCCATGGCCATGAAGCTGAACACCCTGGCCCTCGTCTTTGCCTTCGCGCTGCCCGGCGCGGCCCTGGCCGCCGATGTGTTCCGCTGGGTCGATGAACGCGGCCAGGTGGTCTACGGCACCCAGGTGCCGCCGCAGCACCGGGCCCGGGCCGTGCCGGCCGATGCCCCGCTGCCGCCGGGCACCAGCGCCTGCGAGGCGCGCTGGCACCGCTACATGGCCAGCGCCGCGTGCTTCGACCAGTACCGCGTGGTCGGCGGCGGCCTCAAGGCCGAGGCCTACCGGCGCTGCACCGAAGTGCCGCAACCGGAACCCTGCACCTGAACACCGGGTTCATTGGGCGGTGATCTTCTGCTCGCGGATGACCTTGCCCCATTCGGCCGACTCGCGCACGATGTCGGCGGCCAGCGGACCGGCCGGCATGTAGGCCGGCACGGCGCCCTGCTGGGCGGCGATCTGGGCGATGTCCGGGGCCTCCATCACGGTGCGCAGCGAATCGCTCAGCCGCTCCACGATGGGCGCGGGCGTGCCCGCCGGGGCGAGCACATACAGGCGCGGCACGGCGGAGAAGCCGGGCAGGGCATCGGAGAGCGGCGCGATGTCTTCGGCCCCGGCCAGCTTCACCGGGTTCATCACCGCCACGGCGCGCAGCTTGCCCGCCTTGGCCTGGGCGATGGCCGAGGTCGCGCTCACCACGCCGAAGGGCACCTGGCCGCTCATCACGTCGGGCACGATCTGCGACGCGCCCCGGTACGGGATGTGCACGACGAACGTGCGCGCCTGGCCCTTGAGCATCTCGAAGCCCAGGTGGTGCACCGTGCCCACGCCCGAGGTGGCGTAGGCGTAGCGGCCGGGGTGGTCCTTGAGCAGCTTCACGAACTCGGCCGGTGTCTTCGCCGGCACCTCGTTGTTGGCCACGATCACCAGCGGCAGGGTGAACACGCCGGCCACCGGGGTGAAGGCCTTGATGGGGTCGAAGCTCATGCGCGGCTGCAGGTGCTGCGCGATCAGCAGCGAGCTGTCGCCCAGCATCAGGGTGTAGCCATCGGGTGCGGCGCGCGCCACCGTGTCACCCGCGATCAGCCCGGCCGCGCCGGTGCGGTTGTCCACCACCACCTGCTGGCCCAGCAGCGTGGACAGGCGCGGCGCGATCAGGCGGGCCATGGCATCGACGCCGCCACCCGCCGAGTAGCCGACCAGCAGGCGCACCGGCTTGCTGGGCCAGGCCTGCGCCCAGGCGCCGGTGCCGAGGGTCGCGGCCAGGGCCAGGACCAGCGCGGAGCGCCGGCCCATGGAGAAGCGGTTGTTGAGGTTCTGCATGTCTTGTCTCCGTTCTTTTTTCGTGGGGAATCTTGTTCAGGCCTTGCCGGCGCCGCGCGAGCCCGGGCGCTTGGCGAGTTCCGCCAGCCGCTCGGGGTTGGGCTTGAAGCCCAGGCCCGGTGTCTCGGGCAGGCGCAGCGCGCCGCGCTCGGGTCTGGGCAGGTCGTCGAAGACCAGCTCGCAGCACTGCACGGCCACCGAGTGGTATTCCACCAGCGAGCCGTTGGCCAGGCCGGCGTGCAGGTGCATGTTGTGGTGCGGCCAGGCGCCGCCGTTGGCGAAGCGCGTGTTGAAAGCAGCGGCCATGCCCGCGATGCGGCTGCATTGCGTGAAACCGCCGCTGATGCAGGCATTGGGCTGCACCACGTCCACCGCCTGTGCGACCAGCATGTCGCGGAAGCGCGAGGCCAGGCCTTCGTTCTGCCCGGCGGCCAGCGGGATCGAGGTCTTGGCGCGAAGCTTGGCCAGGTTGGGAATGTCGTTCTGCGACACCGGCTCCTCGAAGAAGCTGATGCCGTAGGGTTCGATCTTCTGCGCGAGGGACAGGGCGTGGAAGTAGTCCAGGCTGCAGTTGGCGTCGATGTAGATCTGCACGTCCGGCCCGACGGCCTCGCGCACCGCGCGGATGCGCTGCACGTCTTCCGCGATCACCTGGTCCAGCGGTCGGGGCTCGTCGCGCCGCTGCAGCGCGTGGTGGCCCACTGTCATCTTCAGGCGCGAGAAGCCGCGACCCACCCACTCGCGCGCGGCGGCAGCGAGCTCGTCGCGGTCGAAGAAGTTGAAGCCGAAGGTGGCGTATACCGGCACCTCGGCGCGCGCGCCGCCCAGCAGGCGCCAGCAGGGTTCGCCCAGCGCCTGGCCCTTGATGTCCCACAGCGCGAGGTCGATGGCGGCGATGGCGTGGCTGGCGTAGCCCGACTGGCCGCGCGGCGTCAGCAGCCAGTAGAGGCGTTCCCAGACCTGCTCGTGGCGCATCGGGTCCATGCCCACCAGGTGGTGCGCGGCGATGTCGTTGACGATGCTGCCGATCACCTCTTCCTCGGTGATGGCGGTCATGCCGGTGCCGATGAGGCCGGTGTCGGTTTCGATGGTGACCAGGCAGACCGAGAGGCTGGTGGTCTGGCTGCGGCTGGGGGATTGCACGGTGACGGGCAGGTTCAGCGGCGTGGCGCTGACGCGGGCGATTTTCATGAAGTCTCCGGCGCGGCCAGGGTGGCGGCGCTTGTGTTGTGGGGTCTGTGGCCAGTGTAGGAACGGCCCCGTGTGGGCCGCAATGGCGTGCGGCAAAGGCGGCTTTCGCGTTTCGCGAAAGCCCGGTCAAGCCGTCAATGCCTTGATCAGCGTGAGCGCGGCCGGCGCCGGCGGCGCGTCGGTGCGGGTGGCGATGTGGTGCGTGCGCCGCGCCCAGGGGTCGGACAGCGGCACCGCCGTGAGTGGCAGGTGCGCCAGCTGCGGCGCGATCGCCTCCAGCGGCAGCACGCCCACGCCCAGGCCGGCGGCCACCATGCGGCACACGGCGTCGAAGCCGCGCATGCGCATGCGCACGTGCAGCGGCTTGCCTGCGTCGGCGGCGGAGGCGAGCAGGCGGTTGGACAGCGCCGTGCCGTCGGTGAGCGTGACGAAGGGCTCGTCCAGTGCGTCGGCCAGCCGCAGCCGACGGCGGGTCGCCAGCCGGTGCGAGCGCGGCGTGAGCAGCACCAGGGTGTCGCTGAAGAAGGGGGTGAAGGCCAGGCCGGCGGGCGGCACCGGCAGGTCCACCACACCGAAGTCCGCCCGCCCTTCGATCAGCGCGAGCGGAATCTCGGGGCTGCCGCGCTCCTCCAGGTCGATGCGGATCAGCGGGTGCGCTTTCATGAACTGTTCCAGGCGCTGCGGCAGCACCTCCAGCAGGGCCGAGGTGTTGGCCAGCACGCGCACATGGCCTTGCAGGCCCTCGCTGTAGCCGCGCAGGTGCAGCGCCAGCCGGTCGGCATCGGTCAGCAGCGCGCGGCTGCGCTGCACCAGCATCTGCCCGGCCGGGGTGAGCTGCACGCCGCGCGACGAGCGCTCGAACACCCGGAAGCCGAGCGATTCTTCGAGCGCCGTGATGCGCGAGCTGGCCGCGGCCACGGCCAGCTGCAGGCGTTCGCTGGCGGCGCTGATGGAACCGAGGTCGGCCGCGGCCACCACGACGCGCAGGGTGCTCAGGTCAATGGTTTCTTGCATGGTTTTCTCTCACGCCGGCGCCGCGCACCTCGAAGCGCACCTCGTCCAGCACGGTGCCGCGCGCATCGGTGAGTTGCATCACGTGGCGGCCCGGCCAGGGCAGCCACTGCAGCTGGGTGCCCTGGCCCACGGGCTTGCCATCCAGGCGCCAGCGGCCGCCCGCGCCGCTGGCCACGAAGCTCAGGCGCTGGCGGTTGGGGGGAATGTCCGGGTCCAGCGCGACGATGGTGCCGGGGGCCGGGCTGCGGATGCGCAGCGCGCTGCCTGGCGCCCTCGCCGGGGCCGGCGTGTCCATCGCGAAGCGGGCCTGCTCGGTGCCGGCGAGGAACCACTCGCTGCGCGCCGCTTCCAGCGGCCGAGCACCATCGGTGCCCTCGAACACGGCGCGGGCCTGCACCAGGCCGGCGGGCGGCGGCGGCGCGCGGCTGGGCGTGCGGGCGTGCAGGTGCTGCATGACGGTGGCCCACACGGGCGCCGCGCCGCTGGTGCCGCTCACGTCCCACATCGGCGCGCCGCTGGCATTGCCCACCCACACGCCGACGGTGAAACGCTCGGACCAGCCCACCGCCCAGTTGTCGCGCATGTCCTTGCTGGTGCCGGTCTTCACGGCGGACCAGAAGCGCGTGGCCAGGACGCTGTCGGTGCCGAAGGTGCGGGCCCGCGCGTTGCTGTCGCTCAGGATGTCGCCGACGATGAAGGCCGCTCGCGGGTCGATCGCCGGGGTGGCCTGCGGCGGCGAGCCCACGGGGCCGTAGCGCCCACCGTTGGCCAGCGTGCGGAAGGCGTTCGTCAGCGAGAGCAGCGGCACCTCGGCGCTGCCCAGGGCCAGGCTGTAGCCGTAGTAGCCGGCGGGTTCGCGCAGGGGCAGGCCGAGCGCGCCGAGCTGGTGGTGGAAGGCGTCGGGCGAGACCATGACCAGCGTGCGCACCGCCGGCACGTTGAGCGACGCCGCCAGTGCGGTGCGCGCGGACACCCAGCCCTTGAAGCGGCGGTCGTAGTTCTGCGGAATGTAGAGGCCACTGGTGGTGGGGATGGCGGCGGGCGAGTCCTCCAGCAGCGAGGCGGCCGTCATGCGCCGCTCGGCGATGGCCTGGGCGTAGAGGAAGGGCTTGAGCGTAGAGCCGGGCTGGCGCAGCGCGGTCACGCCGTCCACCTCCGACGCGGCGCTCAGCTCGCCCGACGAGCCGACCCAGGCCAGCACCTCGCCGCTGGCGTTGTCGAGCACGACCAGCGCGCCGTCCTGCACGTGGCGGCCCTTGAGCTCGCGCAGGTGGCGCTGCAGCGTCTGTACGGCAAAGCGCTGCAGTGGGGCCGACACGGTGGAGCGCACCGTCTGCGCCGGCCCGGCCGCGAGCACGTGCCGCGCGTGGTGGGGGGCAATGCCTTCGCTGGCGGTGAATTCGCGGCCTGGCAGGGCGATGGTGGTGAGGATGCGCAGCTCGCCGCAATCCACCGGCGTGCCGGCCTGCATGAGCTGGAGCACGCCGCAGGCGCGCTGCGCGACCTGCGCCGGTTTCGCGTTGGGTGCGCGCACCAGGGCGGCGGCCACGGCGGCTTCGCGCTCGTCCAGGCCGTGGGCGGCCTTGCCGAACAGCGTGCGCGAGAGCGCATCGATGCCGACCAGTTCGCCCCGGAACGGCACGAGGTTGAGGTAGGCCTCCAGGATCTGGTCCTTGCGCCAGCGCCGCTCCAGTTGCTGGGCGGCCACCGCCTGACCGAGTTTCTGCGTCAGCCGGCGCCCGCCCGCGCCGCGTTGCAAGTCGCCCTCGGGCCCGTCGAGCAGGGCCGCCAGTTGCATGGTGATGGTGGAGGCGCCGCGCGTGCGGCTGTTCCACAGGTTGCCCCAGGCCGCGGCCGAGACGGCGCGCCAGTCCACGCCGCTGTGCTCGTGGAAGCGCCTGTCCTCGCTCAGCACCAGGGCCGTGCGCAGCGAGGGTGAGACGTCGGCCAGCGCGATCCACTCGCCCCGGCGCACCTGGTGGTCGATGCGCACGCGCTGCAGCAGCTCGCCGTCGCGGTCGAGCACCCGCGCCTCGGACGAGCGCCAGCCGTCGTGCACCTCGGCGAAGCTCGGCAAGGCCTGTGCCGGCAATGCCAGGCCCAGGCCGAGCGCGGCCGCCGCGAGCGCGTGGCGCAGGTTCACCGCACGGCCTCCACCTTCACGCGGGCGTTCGGTGTCTCGCCGAACATCTCGGGCGCGTACATCGCCTCCACGCGGCTGGGCGGCAGCGAGAACTCGCCGACGTTGTTCAGGCGCACGGTGTATTCCATCTTGAACACGCCCTTGGGCACGTATTCGTAATAGCTGCGGTAGGCCTCGAAGCTGCGCTCCTCGAAGGCCGGCCAGGCGTTGCCGGTCGGGCTCTTCTGGCCCGAGGTCGCGATCTGCGAATCGCGGCCCAGCCCGCCGCCGAGGATGGTCGCACCGCCCGGGATCGGGTCGGTGACCACCACCCAGGCCATGTCGGTGGCGGCGTTGACCTCCAGCGACACGCGCCACACGTCGCCGCGCGTGTGCGTGCCGCTCACGGCCTGCTCCACCGGCGTGATGCTCTTCTTGATCGTGTAGCCCGCGCTGAACGGCGCCTTGAGCGGGACGGCGGCGAGGGACTGCAGCGTGAGCCAGGGCTTGCCGCTGCCCTGGTGGGCCACGCTCAGGGTGCCCTTGCCACCGTCGGCCAACCAGGGCAGGAAACCGGTGTTGTTCTTCAGGTTGCCGCGGCTGGCGGGGGCGCCGAATGCGGTCGTCTGGTTCGGTGCACCCAGCGCATCGCTGGTCTTCACCCGATCGACCTTGGCCCAGTCGATCGCGGCGCTGCCCGTGCCCAGCGTGGCGCGCGTCGTCCCCGCGACGGGGGTGGCCTCGAATTTGGCCGAGAACTTCTCCAGCGCCAGGCCGCCCCAGAGGTTGGCCGTCGTCGTGTGCCAGGCACCGCCCTGCTGGCGGCCGATGAAGCCGCTGGCCAGGCGGCCCATGTCGTCCTGCCAGGCCGGGTCGTTCATGACGGTGAGCATCAGGCGCGCGGTGTTCACGTCGCCGTTGGCCATGAGCCACCACCAGTGGTCGTCCTGCTCGGTGCTGAACACCAGCTTGGTGCCCTGGAAGCTCAGGCGCGCGCGCAGCACCTGCATGGCCTCGGCCAGCCGCAGCTCGCGCTGCGGCACATCGCTCACGCGCTGGAGGATGTTGACCCAGTCGATCACCGCGCTGGTAGGCCACTGGTTGGGCGCGAGGGTGACGCTGCCCAGCATGCGGCCGCGCGCCTTGCCGTAGCGCGACAGGGCCTCGATGGCGGCGAGCTTGCGCACGTCCAGGTCCTTGCGCGGGCTCCAGAACTCGCGCGAGATGCGGCCTTCGACAAAGGCGATCAGGCCGCGCTCCATCGGCGCGCGCACCTCGTCGGGCAGGCCGAAGGCCGGGTCCAGCGTGGAGGCTTCGTGCGTGGCCGCCAGCAGGTAGGCGGTGAGCGTGTCGCTGCCGCGGTTGGCGTCGCCTTCGCGCGGCGGGAAGTAGCTGGCCAGGCCGTCGGCGTCGAGGTAGGTGGGCAGCTGCGCCACCACGCCTTGCCACAGTTTCGCGTCGCGCAGGCCCACGGCCTTGCTGGTCTTCTGCTCCAGGCAGACGAAAGGGTAGTTGGCGAACCAGTCGCGCACGCCGGGCAGGCCCTCGGCCAGCTTGGGCTGCAGCGCGAGCTTCAGGCCGCCCCGGCCCGGCAGTGCACCGGCCGGTGGCGCCACGTCGAGGTGGAACGCCCCATCGACCTGCACCAGCGTGGCCTGCTGCACCGTCAGCGGCACGGCGGGCACGATGCGTTGCCGCGCCTTGAGCGCGTCCTTCGCGCCACCCAGCGTGTCCTTCGCCTCGATCTCCCACAGGATGGCCTCGGCGCGGGTCTGCGCAAGCTGCGCGGGCGCGGTCACCGTCCAGGCGACCTCGCGCGCCTCGCCGGCCGGGATGTCCACCGTCTGCGGCGCGAGTTCGAGCAGCGTGGCGCGCGGCGACACGGCCACCTTCATCGCCTTCTGCGTGGTGTTGCGCAGCGTGAGCTGGGCGCGGAACTGGTCGTCCTCGCGCACCAGCGGCGGCAGGCCGCTGATGATCTGCAGGTCCTGCGTGGCGCGCACGCTGGTCTGCCCGGTGCCGAAAAGGCCGGTGCCCAGGTCGGCCACGGCGACGATCTGGAAGGTGGTGAGCGCGTCGTTGAGCGGCACCGTCACCACGGCCTGGCCCTTGGCGTCCAGCGTCACCTTCGGGTTCCAGAGCAGCAGGGTGTCGAGCAGTTCGCGCGCGCCGCTCTTGCCGCCGCCACCACCGGCCGGCACCGCCTTGCGGCCGTAGTGCCGCCGACCGATGATCTCCATCTGCGCGGTGGACGTCTCCACGCCCCAGGCGCGCTGCTGCAGCATGGCGTCGAGCAGGTTCCAGCTGCGGTTGGGCATGAGTTCCAGCAGGGCCTGGTCCACCGCCGCGAGCGCCACTTCCGCGTTCGCCGCCGGCTGGCCGTTGGGCAGTTTCGCGGTGATGGTCACCTTCGCCTGCCCGCGCACCGGATAGGTCTCCTGGTCGGCCTTGACGCTCACATCGAGCTGGTGCGCCCGCGTGCCGACGCGGATCTCGGCCAGGCCGAGGCGGAACGCCGGTTTGCTCAGGTCCACCAGCGCCGTGGGCGCCATGTACTCGCGGCCCTCGTACCAGAACGAGGTCCACCACTCGCGCGGTGCCTTGTAGCCCCAGGTGAAGAACGAGTACCAGGGCACTTCGCGCAGCCGGCCGCGCAGGGCCAGCACGCTCACGTACACATTGGGTCCCCAGCCTTCCTGGATCTTCAGCTGCACCGTCGGGTCCTGCCCGTTGAGCTGCACCACCTGCGATTCGAGAATGCCTTCGCGCTCCACCGTCAGCAGCGCGGTGGCGAAGCGGAACGGCATGCGCACCTGGAATTTCGCAGTTTCGCCGGGCTGGTAGCTCTTCTTCTCGGGCAGCAGGTCGATGCGGTCGTGGTTCTCGCCGCCGAACCAGAGCTCGCCCTGGCGCGTGACCCACACCGAGCTGGCGGCCTGGATGCTCAGGCCCGCCGCGTCCTGCGCGGTCACGATCAGCTCCACCTCGCCCGGTTCGCCGAGCTTGGTCTCGCACAGCAGCAGGCCGCGCGCGTCGCTCTGGCCGCTGCAGACCGTGCCCAGGTCCTTGGTCTGCGTCTGGTTGTCGTAGGTGTAGAAGCCGCCCACCATGCGCTTGCGGCTGGTGGTGGTGATGTGGGCCACGGCCTTCACGCTCAGCGCGACCTTGGCCGCGGGCTTGCCCGCCAGGTCCAGCGCCAGCGCCTGGAACTTGATCTTCTGGCTGGCCGACACCCAGCCTTCGGTCTTGATGCCCGCCACCACGCTCGCCGGCCACACGGTGGAGACGCTGCGCAGCGTCTGCACCTCGCCGTTCGGGTCGGCGTAGGTGGCCTCCAGCAGCAGTTCCTGCGGCTGAGGGGCGGTGGGCACCTGCTCGATGGTGAGCGCGCCCGTGCCGTTGCGGTCCAGCGTGACGGGCAGTTTGTCGGCGATGACGCGCTGGTCCTGCGAGGCAGCGGCTTCTTCCTCGCCGTCTTCGTTGCCCGGCGCGCCGTCCGCGCGGGGCGGCTGGAAGCTGAAGCCGTCGAAGTCGCGGAAGCTCAGGGCCTTGTCGCGCACCAGGGCCGACACGCGTACCGGCAGGTTGGCCGCGCCGCCACCCGACACATAGCTGACCTGCAGCTGGGTGGGCACGGTCTTCACGTTGACCAGCGCCTGGCTCGCCTGTGGCGCGATGCGGCCTTCGAGCACCGGCAGCCGGAACTCCTCCACGCGGAACTCGCCGCTGCTGAACTGGCGCTGGCGCTCGTCGGCGCTTTTGAGCGTGACCTCATAGTTGCCCAGCTTGGCGCTGGCCGGCACAGCGAAGGAGTTCTCCGCGCTCTGGCCGCCCGTGGCCGTCTTGCGCCAGGCCACGGGCTGCGTGAACTGCTGGCCGCTGCCGGTGTGCGTGATCACCAGGGTGTCGGGCAATGTCTCTGGCAGGCCAAAACCTTTGCTGGTCTCGGTGCGGATCAGGTGCTTCATCGACACCGTCTCGCCCGCGCGCAGCAGCGTGCGGTCGAACACCGTGTGGGCGCGCGCGTCCGGGCGCGGGTCGCGGCTGGTCGGCACGTTGAAGCGCCAGGGCTCGATGCCCCGGTACCAGTCGCTCCAGGTGAAGGCCATGTCTTCCGTGGCGCCGTCCTTGAGCCGCGCACTGACGAACCAGGCCTGCGTGCTTTCACCGTCCCCGCTGGCGCAGCGGGGGGCTTGCGGCGGCACGCCCTTGAGCTCGGCCACGCCCTGGGCGTTGGTGGTGGCCGTGGCCACTTCCTTGCCGGCGCAGTCGGACACCCGCACCTGGGCGCCCGCGGCGGGCTTGCCCTTGTCCAGCGTGGTCACCCACGCCAGGGCGTTCTCTCGGCCCAGCTTGAAGTGCACGCCCAGGTTGGTCACCAGCGCAGAGGTGCGCACGTACATCGTGCGCGAGCCACCATAGCGCGCGTCCAGCAGCGCGCCACCCAGGGCAGGCGAGGCGATCTCCACGACGTGAAAGCCCGGCGTGAGCGGAATGCCGACCACTTCGAAGGGGCGAGGATCGCCCGTGGCGGGCCGGGGCAGTTCCATCGCCTTCACGCCGGCCTGGCCCTTGAGCAGCGACACGGCGCGCGACTCGACCCAGCGCTTGTCCCGGTCTTCCAGCACCTTGGGCAGCGGGCCCACGGTGTCGGCCTGCGCCAGCTTGCGCGAGACATTGAACTGGTCGTAGCGCTGCAGCTTGCGGAACCAGGCAATGATCTCCGCGTCGGTTTTGGGCTGCAGGTCGTTCACCTGGCCCGGGCTGAGGCCTTGCACCTGCAGCGCGGCCTCGACGTTGCGCAAGGTCACAGGCAGCAGCGGGATGCCGCCAGGTTCGGCGAAACGTTCGACGATGCCGAAGGGCGAGGCAGCGAACTTGGCCAGCGGAGGCATGGCGCCCGTGGCCACCGGCAGCGGAAAACTGTCGGCGTTGGCCGGCGTGCGGCCCGCGTCGTCCTTGAAGTTCTTGGGCAGTTCGATGGTGAACGCGGCCTGCTCGGCGAAGGGCGGCTTGAACGCCAGCTCGGTGACCACGCTGTCGCCGTCGGCGTTCTCTTCTTCGAACACCGGCTTGTGTGTCTGCTGGGCCGACTTCAGGCGGATGCCCTCGGCCTGCTTGCGCGGCACCGGCGCGCTGAAGTTGAGCGTCATCGGCCGGATCGGCAGGCAGGCGGCCTGGGCGTTCTCGCGCTCGCAGCTGAAGCCGACCGTCAAGGCCTCGCGCACCTGGAAGTCGAAGCGCTTTTCCACGGTGTTCGCAATGCCCGAGGGTGTGGCAACGCCCTTGCCGTACACGAGGGACACTTTGGTGTCCGGCGTGAAGCGGCGGTTGCACGAGAGCGCCACATACCGCTGGGGCTCCTTGTCCGCCAGCTTGTCCCAACCATTGGCTTTGAGCAGCTCGCTGCGGTCCTTGCCTTCGATGAGCCGGATCGGCACCCGCTCGCCCAGGCCCTCGACCGAGCACCACACCTGGGACTGCAGGCTGGCCGCCGTCGCCGCGCCGTTGAGCCGCAGCACGAAGTACTGTTCTTCGTCGATGCGCGACGAGGGGCCCGGGCGCACCTGCTGCACGAACGGGCCGCCGGTGTTGAAGCTGGTGCGGGTCACGGGCAGTTCCGTGCCCTTGGGCGATTTGAAGCCGCTTTTCACCTGCACCGTGCAGTTCACGCCGGGCGGCAGGTCGTTCTCGAACTCGAAGGCCCACTCGCGGTCGCTGGTCCAGCGTCCGTTGCCCCGGGTGGCCTGGGCGTCGCTGCAACTGAGCGATACGGGAGAGGGGGCTTTGGCGTCGCCGAAGTTGACGGCGCTGTCGTTGAACTTGACGACCACCTGGCGCACCCGGGCCACTTCGCCCTGGGGTGAGACGCTGGTGATCTGCAGCGCGGACGCGGGCAGGGCGATGGCCAGCCACGCCGTGGCGGTGGCAAGGCGGAGCGGGATGTTGTTCTTCAAGGCTTCCTCCATGGCAGACGCCAAGGGTAGCTGAAAGCCCGCCGCCGCCCGTGTGCCCGCCGTGGCGGGCCGAGGGGTTTCAGCCCAGGCGCTTGCGGTGGCGCGCGATCTGGGCCTGCACCTGGGCCGGCGCGGTACCGCCCAGAGTGTTGCGCGCGTTCAGGCTGCCGCGCAGGCTCAGGCACTCGTACACGTCTTTCTCGATCGAGGCGTTGAAGCCTTGCAGCACGGTCAGCGGCAGTTCGGACAGGTCGCAGTTGTGCGAGACGGCGGCCTTGACCGCGTGCGCCACGGTCTCGTGTGCGTCGCGGAAAGGCAGGCCCTTCTTCACCAGGTAGTCGGCCAGGTCGGTCGCCGTGGCGTAGCCCTTCTTGGCGGCCTCTTCCATGGCCACGGCGTTGACGGTGATGCCGCCTTCCTTGGTGCCGGTGGCCGGGTTCAGCTGGCCGCCCACCATCTCGCCGAAGATGCGCAGCGTGTCCTTGAGCGTGTCCACGGTGTCGAACAGCGGCTCCTTGTCTTCCTGGTTGTCCTTGTTGTAGGCCAGGGGCTGGCCCTTCATGAGCGTGATCAGGCCCATGAGGTGGCCGACCACGCGGCCGGTCTTGCCGCGCGCGAGTTCGGGCACGTCGGGGTTCTTCTTCTGCGGCATGATGGAACTGCCGGTGGTGAAGCGGTCGGCGATCTTCACGAAACCGAAGTTCTGGCTCATCCAGAGAATGAGTTCCTCGCTGAAACGGCTGATGTGCACCATGCACAGGCTGGCTGCGGCGGTGAACTCGATCGCGAAGTCGCGGTCGCTCACGCCGTCCAGGCTGTTCTGGCACACCTGCGGCTCGCCGCGCTCGTCCACCATGCCCAGGGTGCGCGCCACGCGCTCGCGGTCCAGCGGGTAGGTGGTGCCGGCCAGCGCGGCACTGCCCAGCGGCAGGCGGTTGGTGCGGCGGCGCACGTCGGCGAAACGCTCGGCGTCGCGCGAGAACATCTCCACGTAGGCCAGCAGGTGGTGCGCGAAGCTCACCGGCTGCGCCACCTGCAGGTGGGTGAAGCCGGGCAGGATCACATCCACGTTCTTCTCCGCCACCGCCACCAGCGCGGTCTGCAGCTCGTTGAGCAGCGGGACGATGAGGTCGATCTCGCCGCGCAGCCACAGGCGCACGTCGGTGGCGACCTGGTCGTTGCGGCTGCGGCCGGTGTGCAGGCGTTTGCCGGCATCGCCCACCAGCTGGGTCAGGCGGGCCTCGATGTTGAGGTGCACGTCTTCCAGGTCGAGCTTCCACTCGAACTCGCCGGACTCGATCTCGGCCGTGATCTGGGCCATGCCGCGCTGGATGGCCTCGAGGTCGGCGGCGCCGATGATGGCCTGGTGCGCCAGCATCTCGGCGTGGGCGAGGCTGCCGGTGATGTCGGCTTGCCACAGGCGTTTGTCAAAGAAGACGCTGGCGGTATAGCGCTTGACCAACTCGCTCATGGGCTCCGAGAATAGGGCGGACCAGGCTTCGGATTTTTTGTCGAGTTGGTTGGTGGACATGGTGTTGCCAGCGGCTGGATGAAAAAGACAGAAAGGAGCGGAAGTGCGCCAGGGATGGGGCTTGGGGCGTTGGGCCCGGGCCGGTTGAAGGCGCGGCAGACCCCTGTAGAGGCCCTCACGGGGCCGACCCGAAGACGGATGTGCTTCCCATGAAAGATTCCAGAATTTTATCGAGCTTCCAGGAACTGGCGCATGCCGCGGGTGCGCGCCCGATCGCGGACATGCCCGAGGACCTGCGCGTGCGGGTGCAGGTGTTCGACACCTGCCAGGTCGGCACGGTGCTGCGCGCGGTGCTGTTCGTGCAGGCCATCGTGGCGGTGGCGGCCCTGTTCGGCGCCCAGACCTTCATTGCCTGGGTCACGCAGCTGGCCATCTACACCGGGGCCGCCCAGCCGGCCGTGCTGGCCTGGCTGCTGACGGTGTGCGGCCTCAAACGCCAGCTGGGCCTGCTGCCGATGCCGGGCCAATGGGCGGCGGCGGTCGGGTTTGGTGCGCTCTCGGGGCTCTACGGTTGCGGCCTGTTGGTCTGGATGGGTCTGGTGGAGCCCTCGCCCTGGCTGGCCAGCGCGGCTTCGGGCGCGCTGGTGTCGGCGGTGCTGGTGGCCGCGCTGATGTGGCGTTCCAAGGCGCGCGGACCGGCCGGCGCCACGGCCCGTCTGGCCGAACTGCAGGCGCGCATCCGGCCGCATTTCCTGTTCAACACACTCAACAGCGCGATCGCGCTGGTGCGCGAGGAGCCGGCCAAGGCCGAAAACCTGCTCGAGGACCTGAGCGAGCTGTTCCGCCACGCGCTGGCCGACGCCAAGGAGGCTGTGCCGCTGTGGCAGGAGCTGGAGCTGGCCGAGCACTACCTGGCGATCGAGCAGGTGCGCTTCGGCGAGCGGCTGAAGGTGGAGTGGAGCGTGGACGACACGGCGTCCAAGGCCAAATTGCCTCCCCTGATCCTGCAGCCGCTGGTGGAGAATGCGGTGAAGCACGGGGTGGAGCCCAGTGCCAGCGGGGCGGTGGTGCGCATCAGCACCCAGCGCCGGGGCAGTGTGGTGGTGATCAAGGTCACCAACACCGTGCCGGCGGGCAGTGGACGGCGTGGCAATGGCCTGGCATTGGACAATGTGCGCCAGCGCCTGACGCTGCTGCATGATGTACAAGGGCGCTTTCAGAGCGCCTTGGTGAATGGCGTGTTTCAGGTGAGACTTGAAATACCGGTATAAGCGGGGTTTGAATGAACCCCCGAACCGGATCTGGCAACGGAGCGTGACATGGCACTGAAGGTACTGATCGTTGACGATGAAGCGCTGGCGCGATCCCGGCTGCGCACGCTGTTGGGCGAATGCACCGAGCCACGGGCCGATGTGGTGGGTGAGGCGTCGAACGCGGTGCAGGCGATGGAGCAGATCCAGCGCACGGGTTGTGACCTGGTGATGCTGGACATCCACATGCCGGGCGTGGACGGCATGGCGCTGGCGAGCACGCTGCGCCAGATGGCGGCGCCGCCGGCGATCGTGTTCGTGACGGCGTATGCCGAGCATGCGGTGCATGCGTTCGAGCTGGAGGCGGTGGATTACCTGACCAAGCCGGTGCGGCGCGAGCGCCTGCAGCAGGCGTTGCAGAAGGTGATGAAGCAGCGCAGTGCGGGCGAGGGTGTTCAGGACGGTGGTTTGCCCGAGAGCCTGATCATCCAGGAGCGGGGTCGCAGCGAGCGCGTGGCGCTGGCCGATGTGATCTACCTCAAGGCCGAACTGAAGTACATCACGGTGCGCACGGCGGACAAGGAGCACATTTTCGATGGTGCTTTGAGCGATCTGGAACAGCGCTATGCCCACCTGTTCGTGCGGGTGCACCGCAATGCGCTGGTGTCGCGGCGCGCGGTTCGCGCGGTTGAGAAGCACAACGATCCGGTCGAGGGCGAGGGCTGGATGGTGCGGCTCGATGGGGTCGAGGAACGCCTGGCCGTTTCTCGCCGTCAATTGGCGGCGGTTCGTGAAGCTCTCATGAGCTGAGCTTTTTCGTTGGCGTTGCTCAGGTCGCCGGCG
>NZ_JBMDKH010000020.1:0-108316 GCF_057809615.1 Hydrogenophaga sp. FG152
CCCCCCCCCCCCCCCCCGCCGTGAAAGGGTTTACGGGTTGGGAACGGCCGCCAGCGCGGCCAGGAAGCGCTCGCGCCACCAGTGCACGTCCTGCTCGCGGATGCCCTGCAGCAGCGCCTGGTGGCGGCGCTGGCGCTCCTCCAGCGGCATCTGCAGGGCGCGCTGCACGGTCTCGGCCGTGCGCGTGGTGTCGTAGGGGTTCACCAGCAAGGCCTCGCGCATCTGCTCGGCCGCGCCGGCAAACCGCGAGAGCACCAGCACCCCCGGGTCGTCCGGGTCCTGCGCGGCGATGAACTCCTTGGCCACCAGGTTCATGCCATCGCGCAGCGGCGTCACCAGCGCCACGCTGGCGGCGCGGTACAGCCCGGGCAGGCGCTTGCGCGCCACGTTGCGGTGGATGTAGCGCACCGGCATCCAGTCCAGCTCGCCGAAATTGCCGTTGATGGCGCCGCACAGGCTTTCCAGCTCCTGCAGCAGCGCGGCGTAGGCGTCCACCGTCTCGCGGCTGGGCGCGGCGATCTGGATCAGCGTGGCGCTGCCCAGGTTCTCCGGGTAGGCCTGCAGCAACTGGCGGAAAGCCTTGAGCCGTTGCGGCAGGCCCTTGGAGTAGTCCATGCGCTCCACGCCCAGCAACAGGCGCCGGCGCGAATACTCCTTGCGCATCTGCTCGTACATGTCCTGCGACTCGCGGCCCTTGCCAAGTTCGATGAACTCGTCCACGTCGATGCCGATCGGAAAGGCCTGGGCGCGCAGCGTCTTGCCGAAGGCGCGGAACTCGTGCTCGCCCAGGATGTCGGCCGGCGTCTCGGTGCCCACGTAGCGCGCGAAGTGCGACACGTCGGCCTCGCTCTGGAAGCCCACCAGGTCGTAGGCGAACAGCGAGCGCATCAGCCAGTCGTGCTCGGGCACGGCGGCCAGCATCAGCGGGGGCGGCAGCGGGATGTGCAGGAAGAAGCCCATGCGCTGCTCGCAGCCCATGGCGCGCAGCTCGGCCGCCAGCGGAATCAGGTGGTAGTCGTGCACCCAGATGATGTCGTCGGGCCGCAGCAGGGCCTTGAGCTTGTGCGCGAACATCTGGTTCACGCGCCGGTAGCCGCCGATGTAGCCGGCGTCGAAGTCTGCCAGATCGAGCCGGTAGTGGAACACCGGCCAGAGCACGCCGTTGCTGTAACCCAGGTAGTAGCTGTCGTGGTCCTCGCGGCTGAGGTCCACCGTGGCCAGCTGCACCTTGCCCGCGTTCTGCACATGCAGATCGCCCTCGCCGGGCGTGCCATCCTCCACCACCTTGCCGCTCCAGCCGAACCACAAGCCGCCCGAGGCTTCGAGCGCCTGGCCCAGGGCCACGGCCAGTCCGCCCGAGGCGGTCTTGCGCGGGTCGGCGATGCGGTTGGAAATGACAACAAGACGGCTCATCAGATCACCGAGTCCCAGCGGGCCGAGAGGCGCACCGCAGCGTTGATGATGCCCACCATCGAGTAGGTCTGTGGGAAATTGCCCCACATCTCGCCGGTGGTGGCGTGGGTGTCTTCCGACAGCATGCCCAGCGGGTTGCGCGCGGCCAGCATGGTCTCGAAGATGGCGCGGGCCTCATCGGCGCGGCCGGTGCGCGCGAGCGCATCGATGCGCCAGAAGGTGCAGATGTTGAAGGCCGTCTCGGGCTTGCCGAAATCGTCGGCGGCCTCGTAGCGCCGCATGAAGGGACCGTCACACAGGTGTTTCTCCAGCGCGTCCAGCGTGGAGAGGAATCTCGGGTCCATCGGGTCGATCATGCCCACTTCCACCATCAGCAGCACGCTGGCATCCAGGTCGCGACCGCCGAAGCTCTCGGCAAAGGCCTGGCGTTCCTCGCTCCAGGACTCGCGCAGGATGCGCTCGCGCATGGTTTCGGCGTGGGTCGCCCAGTAGGTCGCGCGCCCGGGCATCTCCAGCGTGTGCGCAATCTTGGCCAGCCGGTCGCAGGCGGCCCAGCACATCAGCGCCGAGCTGGTGTGCACGCGCGCGCGCGTGCGCAGCTCCCACATGCCGGCGTCGGGCTGGTCGTAGATGCGCAGCGCGCGCTCGCCCACCGCTTCGAGCTGTTCGAATTCCGCCAGCCCCGCCGGGTGCAGCAGGCGCGCGTCGTGAAAGGCCTGAGCGGCGGCCAGCACGATGTTGCCGTACACATCATGCTGGAAATGCTCCTGCGCCTGGTTGCCCACGCGCACCGGCCCCATGCCCCGGTAGCCCGGCAGCGTGTCGCGGATGCTCTCGGGCAGTTCGCGCTCCAGGCCGATGCCGTGCAGCGGCTGGATGTGGCCGCCGCCCGCGCCCACCACCACGTTGGCCAGCCAGCTGAGGTAGTCCTCCATGGTGCCGACCTCGGACAGGCTGTTGAGCGCTCGCACCACGAAGAAGGCGTCGCGCAGCCAACAGTATCGGTAGTCCCAGTTGCGCTGGGTGCCTGGCGCCTCGGGGATGCTGGTGGTCATGGCCGCGACGATGGCGCCCGTGTCCTCGAACAGCGAGAGCTTGAGCGTGATGGCCGCGCGGATCACCGCCTCCTGCCACTCCAGCGGCACCGCCAGGCGCCGGCTCCAGTTGCGCCAGTAAGACAGGGTCTCCTGCTCGAAGTGGCGGGCGGTGTCGCCGATGCCGGTCTCCAGCGTCTCGTCCGGGCCGAACAGGAAGTTGCATTCCCGCGTGAGCAGAAAAGGCTCGCGCGAAAGCACGTGGCTGATGGAGGCATCGGTGTGCAGGCGCAGCGTCTGCCCCTCACCGACATAACGGATGTGGTTGCTGCCCGAGGTGATGGTGGGTGTGACGCGGCCCCAGTCAAAGCGCGGCAGCAGGCTCACGCGGATGCGTGGCACGCCCTTGAGCGGGCGCACGCGGCGCACCAGCTGGGTGGGTCGGAAGTAGCGCCCGCGCGAGAGGAAGCGCGGCGCGAAATCGGTGATGGCCAGGCCGTTGCCGTCGTGGTCCCAGAGCTCGGTCACCAGCACGGCGGTGTTGTGTTCGTAGCGCTGGGTGGCCTCGGCCAGGCCTTCGATCTCGATCGCGAAGGCGCCATTTTCGGCATCGTCCCCGCCCAGCAAGGCGTGGAACACCGGGTCGCCGTCGAAACGCGGCAGGCAGCTCCAGACCACGCGGCCATGCGGGTCGATCAGCGCGCTGAAGGAACAGTTGCCGACCATGCCCAGCGACAGCGAGGCGGCGGCGGGTGGGGAAAAACCGGGGGTGGGGCTCATGGGCGTGGGCTGGAGAGGGACAGGGCATCGGCCAGCCAGGCGCGCAGGGCCTCGGGGGTGGGGCAACGGTGGCGCGCCAGGCTCGGGCCTTCGCCCACCTTGATGCCTTCGCCGCCCAGGCGCTGCACCACGTCGAAGCCGGCCTCGTCGGTCACGTCATCGCCCGCGAACACCGGCACGCGGCCCGCAAAGGGCGCTTCCTGCATGAAGGCCTCGATGGCAGCGCCCTTGCTCACGCGGGCGGATTTCACTTCCACCACGGCCTTGCCGTGCAGCAATTGCAGCCCGGGCTCGTCGGTGATGGCCTGCGTCAGCGTGCTCATGCAAAGCGCTTCCAGCATGGGCGCCTGGCGGTAGTGCAGGGCCATCGAGGTCTGCTTGCGCTCCAGCAGCAGGCCGGCGTGGCGCGCCACCAGCTGTTCGGCCGCCGCGATCGCGCGCGCCAGCCCACTCGGCCGCGTGGTGGCCGCACCGCCCTGGGGCGACAGGCGCACCGCGCCGTGCTCGAACGCCGCCGGCCACGGCCAGGGCGAGGCCAGCATGGGCTCCAGGTCTTCGCGGGCCCGCCCGGTCACCAACGCCAGCGCGCCATCCAGCCGCTGGTGCAGGCCATTCAGCAAGGTCACCAGCGCCGGCGGGATCTCCACCGCATCGGGCCTGCCGGCCAGATCGGCCAGCGTGCCGTCGAAGTCCAGGAACAGCGCGGAGCGCTCGGTCAGCAGTCTTGGCAGTGTGCTCATTGGCCCCTACCGTAACAGGGTGAGCGGTCTCATGGCGTGAAAAATGGTTTTAACCCACCTCGTCGGTGAGAGACTCCGGCGCCGGTTGACGGCGCGCGGATGTGCTCAATCGCCTGTCGCTTCGGGCGCCGAAGCCCCCAGGGCCTGCGAAACGGCGGTGACGCGCGCGCGGTGGATGCGCTCGCCCACGCGCTGGCCACTCAACCCGTCGGCCTGGGCCTGGGCCGCGACCACGGCCGTGTCCACCGAGCGTGAGGCCGACAGCGCCAGCGCCAGCCGCTCGCGCGGTGGGTAGGGTTCTTCTTCCAGGCCGAGGCGGCCGCGCGCGTCGCATTCGCAGGCCAGCAGCACTTCATGGAAACGCGCCGGCTTGCGCAGCGCGTCGCAGCGCTCCAGCAGGCGCTCCACCGCGCCCGCGCTGAAATCACCGCTGCGGTGGATGTTGCCGTGCTCGCGCGCCACCACATCGGCGAGTTCGCGGCAATCGGTGGGCACGCGCAGCCGCTCGCACACGCCCTTGAGCAGGCGCGCGCTGCGCTCCTCATGGCCGATGTGGCGCGGCAGCACGTCGGCCGGCGTCGTGCCCTTGCCCAGGTCGTGGCACAGGCAGGCGAAGCGCACCGTCAGTGGCGCGGCCAGGCGCGCGCTCATGTCCAGCACCATCATCAGGTGCACACCGGTGTCCACCTCGGGGTGGTATTCGGCGCGCTGCGGCACGCCCCAGAGCCGGTCCACCTCGGGCAACAACCGCTGAAGGGCGCCGCAGTCGCGCAGCACCTCCAGCATGCGGCTGGGGCGTTGCTCCATCAGGCCGCGCGCCAGCTCCTGCCACACGCGCTCGGCCACCAGGTGGTCGGCCTCGCCGTTCGCCACCATCTCGCGCATCAGCGCCAAAGTCTCGGGCGCCACCGAAAAATCGGGAAAACGCGCGGCGAAGCGGGCCAGGCGCAGGATGCGCACCGGGTCTTCCGCGAAGGCCCCGGTCACGTGGCGCAGCACGCGATCGCGCAGGTCGCGCTGGCCGTGGTGCGGGTCGATCAAGGGCGCACGCGCCGGGTCGTCCGCGTGCTCGGCGGCCACCGCCATGGCGTTGATGGTGAGGTCGCGCCGCGCGAGGTCGTCTTCCAGCGTGACGCCGGCCTCGGTGTGGAAAGCGAAGCCGTGGTAGCCCGGCGCGGTCTTGCGCTCGGTTCGCGCCAGCGCGTATTCCTCTTTGGTCTCCGGGTGAAGAAAGACCGGAAAGTCGCGCCCCACCGGCAGGAAGCCCTCGGCCGCCATGGCTTCGGGCGTGGCGCCCACCACCACCCAGTCGCGGTCCGCGTGCGAGACGGCGGCGGGCGCGTTCGAGGCACGCGCCATCAGCGCGTCGCGCACCGCACCGCCCACGAGATAGGTTTTCATGGGAAGAGTTTAGGCGTTGTTGCGCGACGGCCATTCTGTTGCACCCATGGGCCGGTGGTCGCGCTGCGGATGCGATCGCTCCCTCAGATCGTGTAGCTGCCCCCGCCGTTGATGACCCATTCTTCCTTCGCGCTGAGCGTGATGCGATCAGCAGCCATTGAGATGTCCAGCTTGGCCAGCAGGTTCAGGCGCTTCTTGAGCGCCTGGATGTCGATGTCGCCCTGAGCCGCGAAGCTTTCGCGTCGCCCTTGATGAGCTGCGCGCGCTGGGTCTTGAAAGTGCATGGGCAGCAGGTCGCTGAATTCCCGGCGCAGGTGGGCGGTGTAGGGCTCGTCCCTGGGATGGGCGGGCAGTGCCCGGGCTTGCCAGTAGCCCGCCACCGGGGCGCGGACCAGGCCGGGGGTGAAGGGGCCCTCGGCCAGGATGTTGCCCAGGCCGGGCATGGGAGGGCGGCGGGCGAGGTGGGCCCGGCCAGCGGGCACCTGCAGCATGTGGCCGGGCGGGATGTGGGCGCGGTGGTGGGGCGGGAGCTGGTGGGCCGACGTGGTCACCGGCTGAGGGGTGACGCGCACGCCCTTGGCAGCGTCGATCAGGGTGTCGGGGTCGCTGTTCCAGTGCGGCAAGGGGGCCGGTGGCAGGGGCAGCACGCGGTCCAGGTTCGGCAGTTTGAGGTGGTGGTCTCGGCGCAGGCGTTCGGAGATGGCGTGATAGCGGTCCTCTCGGGATGGGTCTTTGGCGTGACCGACAAGAGGGTCTCCTCCACGGAACGATGCGAACAGGTAGTTCGCACAATCTTCGTTTCCTCGTTTAACGCCTTCGTGCATGACCTCCAGTGCTCGACGGTAATCGGCGGGCGATTCCGCCCCCGCATTCAACTCCAAACCCAGAAGGTACGCCCCCAGCACCGCTTCAATGATCTCCACCACGCTCTGGTCCTGGAAGACCTTGCAGTCGGTGCTGAGGGTGGCCAGGTGCAGCCAGGGCCTCAGGGTGAATTCAACCAGCGCATGGCGCCCGGACTCGCCGATGTACCGGGCTTCGGTGATGAGGGCCGAGATCTCCCGCACCCCCGCGCCCTGGTTGGCGCCAGCTCCGGCGGGCATCCCGGGCACGAAGCTGCCCTGGCCTTCGAGTTCGAGGCAGCAGGTCAGCTCGCGGCCGATGAAGGTGTCGAGTTCAAGGGGGGCGCCGTCCTCCGCGCTTTGCAGCACCAGCCGGTACTCGAACAGCTGGTTGATGCCCTCTTCGCCTTCGAGCTTCAAGGGCTCCAGCAACGGCGCGCCGTTGACCTCGGGAAGCGCCGCGCTGCGGATCGTCAGCCCACGCCGGGGGGTGAATGGGGTCATGGAACTCCTCCTGAATGTTCTCGTTGGGATGGCGACGCATGCTCGGCCACCCTCAACGGTTCATCCAAGGTCGGACTTCACTGGATTGACGAATGACCGCGAATGCCGTCACCGCGCCAGAACCACAACTCATTCCTCTAAAAACGCAGTTCGATGATCGAATTCACCGCCCTATATCGAAGCGCGAATAGGCGCCCGCAGCGGGAAGTCCGGCATAGGGTGTTGCGCTGTCGGGAAGTCGCAACACATTTCGCCTCCCTTGCGGCCGCAAGGCGGGCCTTGACCGGCTTCACCTGCCCAGCCGGTACGGCTCGTCGAAGTCGATGAAGTCGTGCTCGGCCAGCGCCTCGTCCACCCAAGCCTTCACCCCGGGCAGCGCGCGCACGCGGGCCACGTAGGCCGCGAGGTCGGCCGGCACGGGCAGCTCGTAGGTGGCGATGCGCATGCACACGGGCGCGAAATACGCATCAGCGATGCTGAACGCGCCAAACAGCAGGGCCCCGGCCGGCTGGGCCGCCAGCAGCTCGCTCCACAGGCCGCACAGGCGGGCCACGTCGGCGCGCACGTCCGGCTTGTCGCGCCAGATCAGGCGGCCGATCTCGGGCAATGAGGCCTCGATGTTCATGGGGCAGTGGTTGCGCAGCGCGCCAAAACCGCTGTGCATCTCGGCGCAGACGCTGCGCGCCCGCGCCCGGGCGCGCACGTCCTGCGGCCAGAGCTGCTTCTCGGGAAAACGCTCGGCGAGGTACTCGGCGATCGCCAGCGTGTCCCAGATCGCGAAGCCGTCGTCGACCAGCACCGGCACCTTGGCCACCGGGCTGACCGCGCGCAGCTCCTTCTTGAAGACCGAATTCACGTCGAACGAGTCGAACCGGATCATCTTCTCTTCGAACGCAATGCCTGCCTGCTTCATCAGCACCCAGGGGCGCATGGACCAGGACGAGTAGTTCTTGTTGCCGACGTAGAGCTGCAGTGCCATGAAATGGATCTCCTGAAAGAACTGCCCATGGTAAGGCGTCGTCGGCCGCGCATTGATGCGAAAACGCCGCGCGATTGATTCGCGCGGAAGGCCGCCCGCCTCAGGCCGGTGCGTTGGCCAGATACGTCTTGCGCATGGCATGCACCGTCTGGGCGTACAGGTCTTTCGAGGTGGTGAGCCAGCCCTGCGGCTCAGGCCATTGCTGGTGGTCGACAACGGTCGGGTAGACCTCGTTTTTCAGGTACTGGTGCAGGGCGTAAAACCCTGCTTCGCCCGCATCGCCCAACAGTTTGTGCAGCTGGGTGCGAAAACCGGTGAAATTCCCCTGTGCCATCTGCTCCTCAAGCCGGTCAAAACGCTCCCGCATTTGCTCGATGTAGGCCGTCAGGCACTCCACCAGAAGCGTGTTGTTCAGCCTGCACATGCGCTCCAGCTGCTCTGCATGGATCAAAGGGACGCCGGTATCGGTGGCCGCCGGCGCGCCGTTCTGCTCGCCCGAACCGATGGAATGTGCACCCCGGCGGGTCAGCACCTTGACCAGCTTCGCACGCAGGTCCTCGACCGAGAAGGGCTTGGAAATGAAGTCGTCCATGCCCGCCTCCAGCACTTTTGCCACATGTTCGTCGCCAGAATGGCCGGTCAGGGCAATGATGGGCAGGCGCCGACCTCCCGTTTCGCCGTTGCGCAGTTCACGCGCGGCCTGCATGCCGTCCATCACGGGCATTTCCATGTCGATCAGGAGCACGTCGATGCTGTCGTCCTGGCTCAACCGCTCCACCGCCGCCCGCCCGTTCTCCGCTTCCTCGGCCTCGATGCCCATGGTGCGCAGATGGGCGATGGCGATCTTCCGGTTGAAAGCGCAGTCGTCGGTGACCAACACCTTTTTGCCCAGCAGCACGTGGGCGGCGGCACCATGCAGCCGGGCCCTCTCCGCAGCCGCCTCCATGCCCGTCTGCAAGGCCTTGATGAGTTCCAGCTGGGTGCAGGGCTTGCTCACAAAGCCGTTCATGCCGACCTTCTCGGTTTTCACGTGCGCCATGTAGGCCGACTCGGCGGTGTAGGCCACGATGGCCACGTCCTCTCGCCCGGGCGCTGCGCCTTGGCGAATCTGCTCGGCTGCCGCATAGCCGTCGAGCACGGGCATGTCGAGGTCCATGATGACCAGGTCGTAGGTGCCTTCCCTGAGCTTGGCAATGGCCTGCAAGCCGTCTTCGGCCTCGTCGTGCTGGGCGCCCAGGCCCGAGAGCATGGCGCGCGTCGATTTGCGCAGGAGGGGCTGGTCGTCCACCACCAGGATGCGCCTGCCCTGGAAGAAGGGCACCGCCCGGCTGAATACCTCGCGCTCCTGCTGCTCGATTTCAGCCTCGTCGATGGGCGGGAAGAGCAAGGTGAACTCGGTGTATTGCCCCAGCACCGAAGCGCAAACGATGTCACCGCCAAAAGCCTGCATGGTGCGCTGGCAGTACGCCAGGCCCAGGCCCGTGCCACCGGCCTTGCCCGAGGTGACGAAAGAGCCAAAGAGCGTGGCCAGCACCTCGGGGGGAATGCCTGGCCCGGTGTCGCGCACCGTCACGCAGGGCGCATCCACCGTGATCGTGATGGTGGCCTGCGGGTGCTGCTTGAAGTAGTAGAGCGCGTTCTTGATGAGGTTGAACAGGATGAAGACGTAGGCGGTCTCGTTGACCTTGATCGTGAAGTCGTTGTGGACCTGTACCGCCACCTTGGCGCGTTCGCCCGGGGTGTCGAAGCTGTATTCCTCCAGGGCCTTGCGGGTGGCCTTGCTCGCGCAAAGGTATTCAAAGCTGGCCTGGTCGATCGGCCTGCCGCTCACTTCGTCCAGCGTCATCGCGACGATCTGAAGACCGCGGTCGATGCAGGTTTCGCCGTGGGCCACATGGGTGTAGAGCATGTTGAGGTCGGGCACGCTCAGGGTGGGGGGCGCCGCGTGCGCATCTGCATGGGCCACGGGGCGGGGCAGCAGGTTGCGGATGCCGTGCAGGCTGAAACGGATCTGCCCCAGGGGGTTGCGCATTTCGTGGGCGATGGAGCCGGCGAGCGCTTTGAGGTTTTTTTCTTGCTCTTGGGCGGCGATTCGCGTTTGAGTAAGTTCAATGCTTTCTTTGAACGAGCCACTGAAGATACTTCCCGCCAGCAATGCAAATAGCAGCAAAGGCGAGAATTCAATCAATGTACCTAGATTTTCCAATGTTTGGTCCACGGGGATCGCCCAAAAATATATCAATGAACCAACTGCGATGCCTGTGCACAGAGACACAGTTACCGAAACGATGCCCGGCAAAAATGTGGTCAGCAAAAATATGAGCATGACTTGGCATGTCATATAGACATGGTTGAAGTCATTCATCAACAAAAGATACGTAAAGACAGTGGGTAACGCCAATGTGACCGTGATGTACCAATACAATGGCTTCCATTTGTCCAGAAATTTCGGAAGCCGTTCATGAAATATTAATGGGGCACATGCCAATGCCGCCAACAGCCTGAATCGCAGGCTTTCGTGAGGCTGAGGAAAGACGTAAGTCCAGATGTACCAGTAGAGTGGATGTCCCAGTGCACCGATCCATCCCATGGAGAAGAGGTTCTTCTGGAAAATTGAAAACCCGAGGTTGTTACTCTCTGAAAATTTCCGAATGAGCTTGTGTAAGGTATTGGCCATACGCTTTCCGAATGATGTTTGGTTTTCAGAATTCAAATTCCATCGCGGCGAACGCCATGCCAGCACTTCCTTGCCAACCGAGGATAGAATGTTTTCTTTGTAAGACTCCCTGCTGTAGAGCTATCGAAATTCCCGTTGGAATCGAAGCGGTTACGATGTTTCCGGTTTTTTGTGAAATCTGTAAAATTTTCTCTGAGATTCCAATTTTTTCTCCATACTCAGCCCATTGCTTTGGCGATGATGTATGTGGAAGTACCAAGTCGATATCAATATGTGTAGGAGGGCGTTGATTGAAAACATTCACGGCTTCGATGGCCGCAACTTCATGCAGCGCACTGCCCTGAGAGTTGAACTGGTACTTCCCCCCCGTCGAATGCATTGCTGGCGTGGACTCGCAAAACGATTCCCAACCCGGCAATGAAATCGTGCACAAGTCGCTGAGGTCCGGCCGGCTGATGAACGAAAAGCGGAAGTTGTCCGGGTCCTCGTGGCTCAACAGCGTGACCGTGGTGGCCTCGCCCACGGTGAAGCTGGGGAACTTGTAGGCCAGCTCCTCGGGGTCGTTCAGCACGAAGTTCTTGGGAAAGATGTGCCCACCCTCCACGAGGTTGAACTCCATGTTCACGATGGCCGCTTTCCTGATCGCCCCGGCTTTCATCTTGTCGTTGACGATGTCCATGCTGGTGACCCACCCCATGCAGGCATCGAGCACGTCGAAGTTCCGGCATTTCAAGCCGAGGCTGTGGGCGACAAAGCAGCTGTTGGCGGGCTCAACGAACCCCCGTGCGACGCCGGTGTAGATCAGCAGGTCGATCTCGTCCTTGTCCATGCCGGCCTGCTGCAAGGCCTGGTCGAAAGTGGCCTTCATCAGCTCGATGGGGTGCTCCCCTTCGGCGAGCCAGCGCCTGGACTTGAACCCGCTTCTCTCCAGCAGCCGGCCAATGGTGCGCAGCGTCTTGGGCAGGTCGCCGGTGAAGGTGTGTCTTGAGTGGTGCTCAATGAGTTCGAGCACGTCTTCATTGCTGACGACCCGCGAGGGCAGCGTGGCTGCCATTCCCACAATCCTCATGGGCGCATCACCACGCGTACACCAGGCTGGCGCCCAGCAGGTCGCGCGAGAGCTTGTAGCTCGCATCCAGGCTGGCCGAGTTTCTGGCGGCACTGGCCGCGAAGTTGCTTTGTGTGTTCTTGAAGAACTGCCGGGCATAGGCCAGGTTCACGCTGGCGTTGTCATTGAGCTTGTATTGAAGGCCGAGGCTGGCCCAGGAGCGGTCTCCGGTGGGGATGCGGGGGTTGCGCATGTCGTCGGTGACAGCATCTTTTTCATGGGCCAGGCCGGCGCGCAGCAGCCATTGGCCGTTCATTCGGTAGTTCATGCCGATCGATGTGAGCAGGCTGTCGCGAAACGGCAGTGGCACTTCGATGGATCCCCCTGCGGGGCGGATGAGCTGGATGCGGAAGACCGAGATGCGGGACCAGCGGGTCCAGCGAACGTCGCCAACCCATTCGGTCTTTTCATTGGCCTGGTAGGCGGCGCCCAGGGTGAGCACGTCGGGCATGGTCCAGTCCACTTGGCCTGGCACGGTGGTGAGGGTGCTGGTGGGCAGGCTGGTGAGGTTCACATCGCCTCGCAGGCTGTACCGCATGGCGGAGCGGTAGCCCAGGCCGAGCTTGAGGTCGGGCGTGGGTTGCGCGAGCACACCCAGGGTGAAACCGTGTTGATGGTCTTTGCCCCGGTACACCCCGTAGGTGGTGGGCGAGGTGTTGCGCGAGACCGTGGTGGTCATCTGCTCGTATTGCAGGCCGACACCGAGCGCGAGGGCGTCGTTGACCTGGTAGGCCAGTTGCGCGGTGGCGTTGAGGGTGTTGATGTCGGTGTCGAGCGCGTGAAAGCGGCCCAGCCAACCTTCGGGGTAGGTGGTGCGGATCTTGAGCGGGGATGTCACGCTCGCGCCAAACGTCCAGTCGGCGTTGATGGGGGCAGAGACGTAGATGGACGGCGCCGAGACATTTCGGCCGCCGGAGGCCTGGGACTGCCCCGCGCGGGGGATGTTGTCGCTGAAGGTGGAGCTGTAGACGGTGGCGTCAATGCGGGTGTCGACGCTGGTCAGGCCGAGGTGGACTTGCGTCGCCGGGTTGTTGCGCAGCGTGGCCGGGTTGAAGAACATGTCCGAGTTGTCATGGCTGCCTGCGGCCGATCCGGCGTACGCGTTGCCCAGTGCCGATGGGCTGGAGCCCTCCATTGAAAAGGCGCCGGCATGTGCGGCGCCCGTGCTGACCAGAATCGATCCCAAGCAGGCTAGGTGGCGTGTGAATTTCATGGTGGAGGGCAGAGGTTGAGGTGCGGCCGGGGGGAGGGGGCGGGTGTCGAGTTCTCAACGCAAGCGCTGACCGGCACTGCCCCACTTGGCGGCAGTGGGGCCGCAGAGGCATTTGGTTCTGGTCGCTGGGGGAAAACCGCAGCGCGGGCGCGCTGGGGAGACAGGCGGTCGGGTCGGGACGGCGCGCTGCCATCGGCATTCATCGCCGGATCGGCATGAATGCTTTAGGCGTATTTTTCAAGAATGCGCGTCGAGCGCTCCACTTGCAGGAAGGTGTTGATTTCGGAGTCCGATTCCGATACCGCTTCCATGACCGAGCAGGCCATCATCCGGTAGAAGGCTTTGTCCATCGCCTTGCGCGCGGCACACATCTGCTGGGCCACGTCCTCACAGCCCCGGCCATTCTCAACCATCTCGATCAGGCCGCGCACCTGGCCTTCGATGCGCTTGAGCCGGTTGACCACATCGCGGTGATGCTCGGGGCGGTAGCTCGAGTCTTCCTCGGGCAGGGGCGCGGGAGGCGCGGGAGGGGCGGGGGGGGCGAGGCGGCGGTTGGGCTTTTTGAGAACGGGTGCGGCCATTGGGGCTCCTGTCGGTTAAAGGTATTCATTTCTGCCACACGCGGAGTGTGCCAAAAAAATACCCCCGCCCCCAAAAAAGCCCGAAGCTCGGCTCAGCGACCGGCGCCGTGCCGGTAATCCAACAGCTGGCTGCGCCCGCCGCGGTCGCCGAGGTAGGTCGGCGCCACGCTGTGCACGCTGGCGGGCCGGATGCCCAGCGCCGAAAGGTCGGGCCATTGCCGCGAGGCCACGTTGTCCACCGTCATCGAATCGAGGTTGTCGCGGCTCATCACCGGGTGGCCGGGCATGGCCTCCATCACCATGGCCTGCAGCCGCGCCAGTGGTGCGGGCAGCGGCAGCACGGGGCGCTGTCGGCTGCCATGGCGCCCGGCGATGCGCACGAGTTCGGCCAGGGTGAACACCTCGGGCCCGACGCATTCGAACGTCTGGCCCGCGCTGCTCATGGGCAGGTCGCGGTCGCGCAGGCAGTTCACCACCGCCTGGGCGACGTCTTCCACCCACACGGGCTGAAAGCGCGCGTTCGCGCCGGCCAGCGGTACCACGGGCAGCACGGCCTGCAGGCGCGCGAACAGGTTGAGAAAGCGGTCGCCCTCGCCAAAGACCACGCTGGGCCGCAGGATGGTGAGGTCCAGGCCGGCGCCGCGCAGAATCTCTTCGCCGCGTGCCTTGCTGCGCTGGTAGCGCGACGGGCCGTCCAGGCTCGCCCCCAGCGCACTCACGTGCACCACGCGGCGGATGCCGTCGGCCGCGCAGGCCTCGGCCAGCGAGAGCGGCAGTTCCACGTGCACGCGCTCAAAGTCGTCTTCGCTGCCGTGCAGGATGGCCACGAGGTTGACGAGCGCGTCGTGCCCGTCCAGCAGGCTGAGCAGTTGCCCTGGGTCGTGCACGTCGGCTTCGAGCACCGTCACCCGGGGCAGGTGCTGCACGTGCGCGGCGTTCAGGGCGCGGCGGGTGGGCACGGTGATGCGCCAGCCCTGGCGGTGCAGTTTTTCGCAGACGTGGCGGCCGATGAAGCCGGTGCCACCGAGGACTAGAACGTTCTTCATGGGCGTCAGGGCAGGTCGGGGTTGACGGTGGGGGCGTTCACCGGGCGCGGGCCCACGGTGCCCAGCCGCGCGCGCAGCGACTGTGGCTGGCCGGTGATTTGCGCGGCGTAGTTGGTGGTGTTGGCCAGCACGCGCTTGACGTAGTCGCGCGTTTCCTCGAACGGGATGTTCTCGGTCCAGACCTCGCCGGGCAGCACCGGCCCGTTGCGCCACTGGCGCGAGCGGCCGGGCCCGGCGTTGTACGCGGCGGCGGCCAGGGGCAGCGAGCCCTGGAAGTCGTCGAGCGCGAACTTCAGGTAGGCGGTGCCGATCTGGATGTTGGTGTCGCGCTCGGTGATCTGGGCGGGCTTGAAGTTGGTCAGGCCGATCTTGTTGGCGGTCCAGCGCGCGGTGGCCGGCATCACCTGCATGAGCCCGGAAGCGCCCACGCCCGAGCGGGCGTCGGTGATGAAGCGGCTTTCCTGGCGGATCAGACCGTACACGTAGGCCGGGTCCAGGCCGATCTCGGTGGCGCGGCTGACCACCTGGGCGCGGTGCGGCGTGGGGAAGCGCTGCGCGTGGTCCATCGATTCGGGCGTGCGCAGGCTGGTGTTGATGCAGCGGTCCCACAGCTCGTGCTGGCAGGCCAGGGCCGAGGCGGCCAGCAGCTCGCGCTCGCCCATGCCGCCGGGGGTGTGCAGGCCCACGGTGTAGTTCCACTCGCGCACGCCTTCGCTGCGCAGGCCCAGGCGGATGGCGATGAGCGCGCGGCGCAGGCCGGGGTTGTTCTGCGCGGCGGCGACTTCCTCGGCGGTGAGCGGTGCGGGCGCGGCCGGCACGGTGATGGGCCGGCCGAGTTCTTCCATCGCCAGTTGTTCGTAGAAGTCGCGGGTGGAGGCGATGCTCTCGAACAGCTCGCGCGCCTTGGCCGAGGCGGCCACCGGGTCGGGCAGCTTGAGCGCCTGCACCGCGCGCGCTTCCCAGTACACCCAGGTCGGGTCGCTCTGCTGGGCCTCGCTCATGGCGGCCACGGCATCGTGCACGGCGCTCCAGGAGCCCGCGCGCATGCCCGCGCGCGCTTTCCAGGCCAGGTGCTCGTCGTGCATGTGGCGGTCTTCGCCGTTGGCGAAGTAGCCCAGCGCCTCGGCCTGCAGCTTCTGCGCCGAGCGCTTGCCGATCACGCCCCAGGTCCAGCTGCGCTCTTCCTTGGTGAGCTGGGCCTTCCAGCGCGTGCGGTCCATCTCCAGCGCGGCGGCGGTGGGGTCGTTGGCGGCGAGGCGGATGATGGCCAGCGTCACCAGTTCCTTGGTGCGCGGGCGGATCGCGGTGAGTTTTTCGTCCAGGTACTTCGCGGGGTCGCTGGCGATGCTGTCGACCGTGATGCTCAGGTCCGGGTCCAGCATGGCCACGGCCTGGGTGGCCACGCGCGCGCGGTTGGCGTCCATGGCCAGCCGGGCGCGCTGCCACACCACCTGGGGTTTGAGCTGCCCGGCGTCGAGCAGGAATTTGGCGGCGGTCGCGCAACCGTCTTCGGCCTCGCGCTGCGCGTGCCAGTTGGCCTGCACCACGGGCGCCACGGCCTCGCCGGCCGCGCGGCCTGTCATCACGTCGCGCATGAGTGCGTAGCAGCGCACCTGGCGGTCGTCGTTCATGCGAAAGCGTGGCAGCTCGGCGTCGAAGTTGGCCCAGTCGCGTGCCTTGCCCAACTGCAGCAGCCAGTCGTTGCGCAGGCGGTCTTCCCAGTAGGTGCCCGCCATGCGGTCGAGCGCGGTGCGGATGTCCGCGGGCGTGGCGATGTCCAGCCGCGAGCGGATGCTCCAGTAGTTCGCCAGCGGCTCCAGCGCGTGGCCGCGCACGGTGGGCAGCAGGTTGGCGAGCTGGAAGCTGTTGCCGCGCGAATAGGCCGAGCGCATCTCCAGCAGTGCGGCATCGCCGCCGCCGCTGGTGGCTTGTGCCAGCGCAAGGCCCGGTGTCACGAGCGCCGCCATAATGAGCCGCAGTCCCAGCCCTTGCAGGCGTCGACCGATTCGCCGCGCGCTGCCCTGTTTCTCATCAACCAGATTCATGTGTCGATTATGGACAACAAAGACGGTCAGAGTCCCCACAAACCCCACGCTTCGCCGGGCGACGGATCGGCGGCTGCGCTGAAGGTCGAATGGCGCAAATCGCTGATTGAAAAACGACAGTCCCTGGCCGATCGCGCCTGGCGCAACGACCTGCTGCAGCGGGTCATGCGCGTGTGGCTGATCCACCGGCCCGACACCGTCATCGGCGCGTATTGGCCGATCAAGGGCGAGTTCGATCCGCTGCCGGCGCTGTTTCGCTGGCAGGAGGCCGGCCTGGAGGAGGACGCGCAAGGGCAGCAGCAGCACCGGCGCATCGGCCTGCCGGTGGTGAACAAGGTGGACAAGACGCTGACCTTCTACACCTGGTACCCGGGTTGTCCGATGGAGGAGGACGCCTTCGGTATTCCGAAGCCGAAGGACACCGAGATCGTGCAGCCCTCGCTGATCTTCGTGCCCTGCGTGGGCTACGGGCCCGGCGGGTTCCGGCTGGGCTACGGCGGCGGCTTCTACGACCGCACGCTCGCCAGCCTGAAACCCAAGCCTTTCACGGTGGGCCTGGGGTACGACTTCGGCTGGTTGCCCTACCTCAAGCCCGAGATCCACGATGTGCCGCTGGACGCGATTCTGAGCGACACGGGCGTGATGTGGCCTGAGCGCTGACGAAGGGCGCCGTGCCGGTCGCACGGCGAACTTGGAGAGGGGGTGGATCACTCATGTCTTCCAGCGCCATGCTGGGCATCAAAGACTGTTTGAACATGAATCCCCTGAATACCTCAATGGGTGCAACTGCCGACACCCGCGTTGCCGGGCTCCAGACCTTGCCCCGGCCGCTGGTCCGCCAGATCGCGAGCTACCTCGCCGATGAGGACGTGCGGGTGGCGGGGGCCGTCAACCGCTCATTTCGACAGGTCACCGAGGATCGGCGGCTGGCCCTGGACATCCGGCGCCACTTCTCGGTGTTGCGGCCGCAAAGTGAAGTGATGTCGGCGTTTCAGGAGTTTCTGGCCCGGATCGGAAACCTCGGCGGATACATGCAGGGACATCCTTTGGCCGTCTTGTTGGAGAAGCTGAGCCGCCTCTTCGATCTGAAGGACAGAATGCGTGTGGTTGACCAGAGCCGTGTGCTCATCGAGATGATGCCGGTGCATTTCCAGCGCCCGCCACTGATCGCTCTTCTGGACTGCTTCTCGGAAATATCGCGAGAAGACCGGGACGATCTATTCGATACCGCCCTGACCCTCGCCAAGCAAATGCCGCCCCATGAGCGATGGCTGGTTGTCGTCGAACTGGTCGCGTCATTGGCGGCGCTTTCGGAAGAATCGTTGCCAGACCGGTTCCACACGCTGCTGGCCATGGTGCGCGAGGCGCCAGCCGGGCTGCGCAGCGGGCCTATGACCTGCTTGGCCAGGAGTCTGCGCAGCCTTTCCGATGATCTCCGCATGGAAGCGTTTGATGTGGTGTTGGAGAGCATCAAGGAACTGCCTGGCATCCAGCAGGCGCAGCCGCTGGTTGCGCTGGCCGGGGGGCTGGGCTTGCTGCCCGACGATCTGTCGAAACTTCGGGTGCTCCATGCGCTTCTGGCCGCGGTCGATCCCATGGTCGAAAGGCAGGAAGAGGTCTTGAAGACGTTGATCCTTGGCCTGTATGGCCTGGGCAGCGAGGCGAGGATGGTGGCGCATGAAGCGCTTTCGAATGCCGCCGGCCAGCTTCCCTTCGAGCAAAGGATGCTGGTGCAGACGCTGCTGGAACAGGTGGGTGTCTAGTGGACGAGGGCGCTTGCCCCGGCTGATCAGGGGTGGCCGGCGTTCGCGTGTACTTCGGTGATGCGCTTCTCGCGCCGCACGAGGTACAGCCCGCTGCCCACGATGATGGCAGCGCCCACCCAGGTGTGCGCGCTGGGCAGGGTGTGCCAGATCAGCCAGTCCAGCCCCAGGCCCCAGGCCAGCGCGCTGTACTCGAAGGGGGCCACGGCCGAGGCCTGGCCGTGGCGGAAGGCCTCGGTGATGGCGAGCTGGCCGCAGAAGCCGGTGACGGCCAGGGCCACCAGCAACAGCGCGTCGCTGCGCCGGATCGGCACCCACTCGGCCCAGGAGAGCGCGCCCGCGCCGAGGGCCATGAACACCATCATCCAGAACACCATGCTCTCGCTGCTGTCGGTGCGGGTGGCCAGGCGCCCGACCACGGCCGAGATCGCGTAGCACAGGGCCGCGCCCAGCGTGGCGAGGCCGCCGAGGGTGACGAAGCCGGCCTGCAGGTCGCCGCCGCTGGGGCGCAGCGCGATGAGCACGCCCACGAAGCCGATGGCAATCGCCCACCAGTGCGCCTTGGGCACGCGCTCCTTGAGCACGGGCACAGAGAGTGCGGTGATGAGCAGCGGCGAGATGAAGAACAGCGTGTATGCGGCCGACAGCGGCAGCTCGCGCACGCCCAGGGTGAACAGCGCCAGCATGGTGATGCCCAGCACGCCACGCAGCAGGTGCAGCGGCCAGCGGACCTTGAGCAAGGTGTGCCAGCCACCGCGCCACGCGATGTAAAGCAGCACCAGCGGCAGGGCGGTGAGGCCGCGCAGCGCGGCGATCTGCAGCACCGGGTAGGTGGCGGAGAGGGTCTTGAGCACCGCGTCCATGAACGCGAAGAAGCCCACGGCCACGAGCATGAAGGTGATGCTGCGCAGGTTGCCGGCGGCGAGGTGCTGAGAGGACGACATGAAGACTTCGGATGGGAAAGCGCCGGAGTGTGCCTGAGCGCGCGCAATCGCGCAGGCACCACCGCGCCTCAGTCCATCTGGTCCACTGTGTCGGGGTCGGGCACATCGCCGATGGCTTCGCGCGTCTCGGCGGCCTGCTTGAGCAGCCATTCGCAGAAGGCCTTGACCTCGGGCCGCTGCGCGCTGCGCGGCGCGACCAGCAGCCAGTACACCAGCGGCGAGTCCAGCCGCGTGTGGGGGAGGGGCTCGACCAGGGCGCCGCTGGCCAGGCTCTCGGCCACCAGCGGCAGGCGTGCGAGCGCCACGCCCTGGCCGGTGAGCGCGGCCTGCACGATCTGGTTGGCGTAGTTGAAATACATCCAGCGCTGCGGCGAGAGTTTGGCCGGCGTGGCGCGGCCGCCGCGTTTGCCGGCCGGGGCGGTGGGCTTGTTGCCGAAGGTGTCGAGCCAGCGTTGCCAGGTGAGCCATTCGAGGTGGCGCGTGCGGTGCGCGTCACCGGCCTCGATGAGGGCGCAGCGCGAGAGGTCTTCAATGCTGTGGATGGGCTGGGTCTTGAGCAGCCAGGGGCTGGCCACGGGCGTGAGCTGTTCGCCGAAGAGGCGCTGCGCGTCGGCGGGCATGGCCTGTGGCACGGCGTAGCGCAGGGCGAGGTCCACGTCGGAGGTGGCGAGGTCCACGGCGTTGTCGGTGGCGTCGATGCGGATGTCGATGTCGGGGTGGTCGCGCTGGAAGGCTTCGAGGCGCGGGATCAGCCACATGGAGGCGAATGAGGCCCAGGTGGTGATGGCCACGCCCTTGCGGCCCGCGCTCTGGCGGATCTGCCGCACGGCCGCGTCGATGCGCTCCAGCGCCATGCTGGAGGCGCGCAGCAGTTGCGAGCCCGCGCTGGTGAGTTCGACCGCGCGCGTGTGGCGCAGGAAGAGGGCGGTGCCGACCTCGTCTTCGAGCGCCTGGATCTGCCGGCTGACCGCGCTTTGCGTGAGCGAGAGTTCTTCGGCGGCGGCGCGGAAGTTGAGGTGGCGGGCCACGGCTTCGAAGGCGCGCAGGTGCCCGGCTGCAATGGGGCGGGTGCGGGGGTGGCTGCTGGTGAGCTGCATGGGGGCTCCGGGCATTGATGCGGTTAGCGAATCAATAGCTTACTGCGTATTCATTGGACGCAGAGGGCGTTCGGCCCGAACATTCATTCCCAGGATGAGCCATCGTCCCTACCCCAGGAGCCTCTCATGAACACCGTTTCCATCCCTGTTGCCGTTGTGTCCGATCGCGTTGCCTGCCCTGCCGCCATGCGCGGCTGGCGCCTCGACGCGCGCCGCGCGATGACCCTGCGCCCGCAGGTGTCGAGCCGCCTGCACATCACGCAGGGCCGGGCGTGGGTGACGCTGGGTTTGCCTCACCAGGGTGCGGGCAACGAGTCGGGTGACGTGATGCTGGCCGCGGGCGAAAGCCTGGTGGTGCCGGCCGGTGCCCGGCTGGTGATGGAGCCCTGGCAGCCGGTCAGTGCCGGCCCGGTGCGCTTCGACTGGTTCGCCGAGCCCCAGGCCCAGGCGGTGACCCGACCCGACCGCTTCGGCCGCGAGGTGGTGGCGCCGTCGCGCGAACTCGCGCTGGCCCTGAGCCAGGCCGGCTGGGCCCTGGCTCGGCTGATGCGCGGTCTGTTCGGCTACGGCGGGTACCTGGTGACGGGCCGCAGCCGCGTGCCGGCGACCTGCGAGTCCCACCGCTCCTGAGCGCTGGCACCCCTGCGCCCTCAAAAGGCCGCGCCTATTTGCGCGGCCTTTGTTTTTTGGGTTTGCGCGCCGCCACGGCCGCTTCCAGCGCGAGCCTCGCCCAGGGCAGCATGAGCGCGGGTGACTCCAGCGCCTCGTCCGGCGGCGTGTGGTAGTTCAGTTTCCCGGGCTTGCCCTTGAATTCGTACACGAAGGGCCGGCCGCCGGCGGCCAGCCAGCGCGGCTCGGTTTCGGCGTTGGTCTTGAGGAACAGCGTGTCCCAGGCAATGATGGCGATGTTCATGCCGTCGGTGGAAATGCCCCAGCCGCCGAACATGCGCTTGGGCACGCACGGCCCCACGCCCGAGAGCAGTTCGCAGGCGTGTTGGGCGAAGGGATCGACGGGTTTGACCATGGCCGGATCTTAGGGCGCCATCCGGCAGAATGCGCCGATGGCCCGACCAAAATCCGCATCCCACGAGCTCAGGCGCGACGAAATCCAGAACGTCGCGGCGCGCTGCTTCGCCGCGCAGAGTTTTCCCGCCACCAGCATGAACGAGATCGCCGCCGCCTGCGGCACCAGCAAGGCGCGGCTCTACCACTATTACGAGAGCAAGGAAGC
Organism: Hydrogenophaga sp. FG152; assembly: GCF_057809615.1. Lineage (NCBI taxonomy): Bacteria > Pseudomonadati > Pseudomonadota > Betaproteobacteria > Burkholderiales > Comamonadaceae > Hydrogenophaga > Hydrogenophaga sp. FG152. The sequence goes on from NZ_JBMDKH010000020.1 coordinate 21,399, forward strand.
GATCCTGTTCGACCTGCTCGACCGCTACACCCAGCGCCTGCTCGCCCTCATCGGCGAGGCCGAGGCGCGCGCGCAACGCAAGAACCTGAGCGAGCGCGACGCCCTGAGCGAGCTGGTGCGGGCCTTCCTGGCCGAGTACGAAACCTCGGCCACGCGCCACATCGCCCTGGTGTCCGACACCAAGTTCCTCGGCCCCGTGCAGCGCATGCTGATCGTCAACCGACAGCGCGATGTGGTGGCGGCGTTCACCCGTTTCATCATCCGCGCCTATCCCGAGCGCGTGACCCCGGACAACCAGACCGCGTTGACCATGATGCTGTTCGGCATGATCAACTGGACCTTCACCTGGCTGCGCCCGGGCGGCCCCATGAGCTACAGCGCCTTCGCCGAGGAGGTGGTGCAGATGCTGGAACGGGGTTTGTCCGGTGGCCCCACGGGGGCATCATGATTTACGCATGCGTAATTGATTTCGTTTAGGTAAAATCTGTGCTTCCCCACAGGAGACCCCCCATGAGCAAAGCCTTCGCCTCCCAGGCCGACCTGGACGACAAGAAAACCACTTTCGAACAGCTCAGCAAACATTGCTGGGCCTACACCGCCGAAGGCGACCCGAACTCGGGCGTGATCATTGGCGAGAAGTTCATCATGGTGAGCGACGCCACGGCCACGCCGGCCATGGCGCAGGACCTGATCAGGCAGATCCGCACCGTCTCCGACAAACCCATCAAGTACGTGCTGCTGACCCACTACCACGCGGTGCGCGTGCTGGGTGCGAGCGCCTATGTGGCCGAGGGCGCGACCGAAGTGATCGCCAGCCGCGGCACCTACGAACTCATCGTGGAGCGCGGCGCCGAGGACATGCAGAGCGAGATGGAGCGTTTCCCGCGCCTGTTCCGGGGCTCCGAGAGCGTGCCCGGCCTGACCTGGCCGACGCTGGTGGTGGGCGATGGCCAGCCGGGCCGCCAGGGTTCGCTGACGGTGGACCTGGGCGGCGTGAAGGTTGAGATCTGGCACCCGGGCCAGGGCCACACGCGCGGTGACACCATCGCCTGGGTGGAAGAAGAAAAGGTGCTGTTCAGCGGCGACCTGGTGGAATACGAAGCCGGCGTGTACACCGGCGACGCGCAGCTGGAGGAATGGCCCGCCACGCTCGAAGCCCTGCGCGCACTCAAGGCTGAGGCCATCGTGCCCGGCCGTGGTGAAGCCATGAAGGGCCGCGCCGATGTGGACAAGGCGCTGGACTACACCAAGCGCTGGGTGACCACGCTGTTCCAGGCCGGCAAGGAAGCCGCCGCCGCCGGCATGGACCTGAAGGCCGCCATGGCCCACACCCGCAAAAGCATGGACCCGGTGTTCGGCCATGTGTTCATCTACGAACACTGCCTGCCGTTCGACGTGAGCCGCGCCTACGACGAAGCCAAGGGCATCAAGAACCCGCGCATCTGGACGGCCGAGCGCGACAAGGAAATGTGGGCAGCCTTGCAGGGCTGACCGCGAAGCGGGCAGACCTACAAGCGCAAAGCGCCTTGCAGGGCTGATGCACGCCTAGCCGTGCTGCCCGCATCGGGCGGCCAGCACGGCGGCCATCTGGTCGACCAGTTCGGACAGGGGACCCGTGCCCTCCCGGGCGTAGATGGAGACTGCGATGGGCGGCTCGCCCTGGAATGCCGCACTGCGCCGCACGCGGTAGCCGGCCACCGCATTCACGGGCAGCAGTGACAGGCCGAGCCCGGCCTCTACGGCCACCAGCACGTTGTGCAGGCTGTTGCCGGTGAAGGCGAGGTACCAGCGGTGCTGTTCCTGCTCCACGCGCTCGAACATGGCCTCCCGGTAGAGGCCGCCCGGCGGAAAGGCCACCAGCGGCAGCGGGTGGGGCCAGGCCGGCGGAGCATCGGCGCTCTCGAACCACGCCATGGGTTCGGGAAAGCTCGCGCGGTGATCGGCGCCGGCGACGGGCTCCTTGGCGATGGCGGTGTCCAGCTCACCGGCGCGGTAGCGCCGGATCAGGTCGCGGCTCAGGCCGGCCGTCACGTCCAGGTGGATTTCGCGGTGGCGCCGTGCGAAATCGGCGAACGCCTGTGCCATCGCGGCGCTGACGAGGTCTTCCGGCACGCCGATGCGAAGGGACACGGTGCCCGCCGGGTCGCCGAGCGCCGAGGCAGCCTCCTGCTGCAGGGCGAGGATCCTGCGGGCGTAGCCCAGCAACCGCTCACCGGGCGCCGTGGGCTGGATGGGCCGCGCGGTGCGATCGATCAAGACCTGGCCGACGGCGTCTTCGAGCCGGGCCAGCTGCTGGCTGATGGTGGACTGCGTCATGCTCAAACGGTCGGCCGCGAGCGTGAAGCTGCCCGCATCGACGATGGCGGCAAAAGCACGCAGCAGGCGGGGGTCGAGCATGGGTATTCAGAAAATGGATGCAATTCATCCTAACATTTAACTTCCAAATGTTGGCGGTGTTGCCTACAGTGCGCCCATGCTTCGCCGATCCCTGCTTGCCTCTTTCGCCGCACTTCCGTTTGCTTCGTCCGGGAGCGAGTCCGGGAGTGTGCTCCCCTTGCACGCCGCGGCCAGCCGGAACGACGCCGCCGGCATCCGCCGGCTGCTGGCCGAGGGCGCGCCGATCGACGCGCGCGACGGCAGTGGCGCGACCGCGCTGCTGGTCGCTACCCACGCCAACCAGGTCGAGGCGGCCCGCGCCTTGATCGAGGCCGGCGCCGACGTCAATGCCAAGGACGGCATCAGCGACAGCCCTTATCTCTACGCGGGAGCCCGGGGGCACCTGGCCATCCTGAAGATGACGCTGTCGCACGGCGCCGATCTCAAGAGCACCAACCGCTACGGCGGCACGGCGCTCATTCCGGCGGCCGAGCGCGGCCATGTGGAGACGGTGCGCACGCTGATCGAGGCGGGTGTCGTGGTCGACCACGTCAACCGGCTCGGCTGGACCGCGCTGCTGGAGGCCATCATCCTGGGCGACGGTGGCGAGCGCCACCAGCAGATCGTGGCCCTGCTCGTGAAGGCCGGCGCCAATGTCAACCTGGCGGACAAGGACGGCGTCACGCCGCTGCGCCATGCCCGCACCAAAGGCCAGAAGCCGATCGAAGCGATGCTGCTGGCCGCCCACGCGCGCTGAAGCCTCATGAGCGACACAGATACCCGCTTCCTGCACCAGGCCATCGAACTGGCGCGCGACAACATTGCCCAGGGCGGCCGCCCGTTCGGCGCGGTGGTGGTGCGCGGTGGCGAGGTGCTGGCCACCGGCGTCAACGAGATCATGGCCACCCACGACCCGACGGCCCACGCGGAGATGTCGGCCCTTCGCGCCGCCAGCCGCCGGCTCGGATCGCCCGACCTGAGCGGCTGCGCCGTCTACGCCAGCGGCCACCCCTGCCCCATGTGCCTAGCGGCGATGCGGCTGGCCGGCGTGGTGCGGGTCGCCTACGCCTATTCCAACGAGGAGGGCGCGCCGTACGGGCTGTCCTCGGCGGCGATCTACGAAGACCTCGCCAAGCCCTTGGCCGAGCAGTCCATGCACATTCGCCACCTGCCGTTGCCGCGCCCTGATCTGTATGCGCAATGGGCGCAGGCGCAGACCCGGAAGGCCTAGGCCCGTGAAGGTGAACGCCCGCTGGCTGCTCCTGGCAGTGGCCTTGATCGCGCTCAACCTGCGGCCGTTCATGGCCGGCATCGGGCCGCTGGCGGCCGACATCGGCCGGCACACCGGGCTCGGCCTCAGAGGCCTGGCGCTGCTGACGCTGGTGCCGATGCTGCTGATGGGGGTGTTCGCCTTTGCGGGCCCCTGGCTGCAGGGTCGCTTCGGTGCCCGGCGCGCCGTGGTGGCCGCGCTGATCCTGCTGGCCGTGGGCTCCGCGCTTCGCCTCTTCACCCACAGCGGCTGGCAACTGGTGGGCACCGCCGCCGTGCTGGGGCTGGGTGCGGCGGTGGTGCAGGCGCTGTTGCCCGGCATCGTCAAGCGGCAGTTCCCGCGCCATGTCGGCGTGGTGATGGGCCTGTATTCGGCGATGCTGATGGGCGGCGGCGCGCTGGGTGCGCAGGTCGCGCCGCTGGCGGCGGCGGCCGGCGGCGACTGGCACTGGGGCCTGGCCTGGATGGCCGTGCCCGCGCTGCTCGCCGTGGCGCTGGCGGCGCGCAGCCTGCCGCCCGACGCCCCGGACCACCAGAACAGCCTGGCCGTGACGGCCTACCTGCGGCGGCCGCGCGTCTGGCTGCTGATGCTGTGTTTCGGCCTGGTCAACGGCGGCTATTCGACGGTTGTGGCCTGGCTGGCGCCGTTTTACCAAGAGCATGGCTGGAGCGCGGCCGGCAGCGGCACGCTGCTGGCCGTGCTCGCGCTGAGCCAGGCGCTGGCGGCCCTGGGGCTGCCGATGCTGGCTGGCCGGCACAAAGACCGCCGGCCCTGGCTGTGGTTCACGCTGGCCCTGCAGGCCATCGGTTTCGCCGCGCTGGCGCTGTGGCCCGATGCGGCGCCTCTGGCCTGGGTGGTGCTGCTGGGCGCGGGGCTGGGGGGCTGCTTCGCGCTGTCCCTGATCGTGGCGTTGGAGCACCTGCCCGATCCCGGGCAGGCGGGGGCGCTGTCGGCGCTGATGCAGGGCGGCGGCTTCCTGATCGCCGCGAGCCCGCCCTGGGTCATCGCCTTGCTGCGCGACGCGACGGGAGGCTTTCGCGCCGGCTGGCTGATGCACCTGGCCTGCGTGGCCATCGTCGCGCTGCTGTACGGGCGCATGGCCCCGGCCAGTTACCCGGGCGCGATCCGCGTGGTGCCGCGCGCCACCTGAGCGCCGGCCCGCTCGAGCTACGATCCGCAGGGCATGCCGACCACTTCCGCTCTTCACCACACCGCCACCGACTGGGGCATCGTCGCGGTTTTCGCCGTTGTCTACCTGGGCATGTTCCTGGGCGGCCTGCCGCGCCTGAAGCTGGACCGCTCGGGCGTGGCCCTGCTCGGCGCCATCGCGGTCATTGGCCTGAGCGGCCTGCCGGTGGAGGACGCGGCGCGCTCGGTGGACCTGCCCACCATCGTGCTGCTGTTCGCGTTCATGGTGGTCTCGGCGCAGATGCGCCTGGGCGGCTTCTATGGTGCGGTGACGCGGCGGGTGGGCGCGCTGCCGCTGTCACGCAATGGCCTGCTGGCCGCGCTGATCGTGGTCTCGGGCGCGCTCTCGGCGGTGTTCTCCAACGACATCATCTGCCTGGCCATGACGCCGGTGGTGGCGCGGCTGTGCCTGCAGCGTGGCATCAACCCGCTGCCATTCCTCATCGGCCTGGCCTGCGCAGCCAACATCGGCTCGGCCGCCACGCTGATCGGCAACCCGCAGAACATGCTGATCGGCTCGGTGCTGCAGCTGCCTTTTGGCGGTTATGTGCGGCAGGCGTTGGCGCCGGTGTTGATCAGCCTGCTGCTGTTGTGGCTCTGGCTCGCCTTCGGGCCCGGTGCGCGCACCGCGTCCGCGCCCGAGGCGGCCGGCCTGTCTTTCGCTGCCGTGGCCGAAGCGCCGCCCGAAGAGCCCGCCTTCGATGCCTGGCAGACCACCAAGGGCCTGCTGGTGGCGGGCGCGCTGATGCTGATCTTCCTGTTCACCGACTGGCCGCGCGACGTGGCGGCCCTGGTGGGCGCGGGCCTGTTGCTGCTCAGCCGGCGGCTGCATTCCTCGCACGTGCTGGGCCTGATCGACTGGCCGCTGCTGCTGCTGTTCATGGGCCTGTTCGTGGTGAACCACGCGTTCGAGACCACCGGCCTGGCCGCGCAGGCGGTGGCCTGGCTGGGCACGCAGGGCGTGCACCTGGCCGAGCCGGGGCCCTTGCTGGTGGTGAGCGCGGTGCTGTCCAACCTGGTGTCCAACGTGCCGGCGGTGATGCTGCTGCTGCCGCACCTGGGCGGCAGCGGCGCGCAGGCCGGCGCGATGCTCGCGCTGGTGACCACCTTCGCGGGCAACCTGCTGCTGGTGGGCTCGATCGCCAACCTGATCGTGGCCGACCTGGCGCGCCAGCAAGGCATCGTGATCGACTGGAAGCGCCACGCGGTCACCGGCATTCCGGTGACGCTGCTCACGCTGGCCGTGGTGTGGGGCTGGATGCGCTGGGCCTCCTAATCGTGGATCGACGACAGGAACTGCTGCAGTTCCGGCGTTTCGGGTGAGCCGAACAGCTTCGCGGGTGGCCCCATCTCGTGCACCCGCCCCTGGTGCATGAAGATCACGCGGTCGCTCACCTTGCGCGCAAACCCCATTTCATGCGTGACCATCAGCAAAGTCATGCCCTCGTCGGCCAGCGACTCCACCACGCGCAGCACCTCGCCCACGAGCTCGGGGTCGAGCGCCGAGGTGATCTCGTCGCACAGCAGCACGCTGGGCTGCATGGCCAGGGCGCGCGCGATGGCCACGCGCTGCTGCTGGCCGCCGGAGAGCTGGTCGGGGAAGGCATCGAACTTCTCGCCCAGGCCCACGCGGTGCAGCAGTTGCCGCGCGCGCTCGGCGCCTTCGGCGCTGGCGACTTTTTTCACCAGGCCGGGCGCGAGCATCACGTTGCGGCCCACGCTCAGGTGCGGGAACAGGTTGAAGTTCTGGAAGACCATGCCCACGTGCTGGCGCAGTTCGCGCATGGCGGAGGCGTCCTTGTGCAGCAGGGGCCTGTCGTCCACGCTGAGCGAGCCGGCCTGGAACACCTCCAGCCCGTTGATGCAGCGCAGCAGCGTGCTCTTGCCCGATCCGCTCTTGCCGATGATGGCGATCACCTCGCCGGCCTTGACCTGCAGGTCGATGCCCTTGAGCACCTCGTTGCTGCCATAGGACTTGCGCAGCGCTTTGATGTCGACGATGGTGCGCACAGCGGTGGTGGCGGGCGCTTCAGCGGTTGTTTGCATTCAGTTTCCTTTCCAGGGTGCGCGCATACAGGCTCACGGGGAAGCACAGCGCGAAATACATCAGGGCCACGCAGCTGTAGACGAGGAAGGGCGCGAAGGTCGCGTTGGTGATCATGGTGCCGGCCTTGGTGAGCTCGACGAAACCGATCACCGAGGCCAGCGCCGTGCCCTTGATCACCTGCACCAGGAAACCCACGGTGGGCGCGATGGCGATGCGGGAGGCCTGCGGCAGCACGACGTAGCGCAGTTGCTCGCCGAAGTTCAGTGCCAGGCTTTGCGCCGCCTCCCACTGGCCCTTGGGCACAGCGGCCACGCAGCCGCGCCAGATCTCCACCAGGAAGGCACTGGTGTAGAGCGTGAGTGCCACGGAGGCCGCCGTCCAGGCCGAGGTCTCGTAGCCGAACAGGGCCAGGCCGAAGTAGGCCAGGAACAGCTGCATCAGCAGGGGCGTGCCCTGGAAGAGCTGCACGTAGCCCGCCACGAAGGTTTCGGCGCCAGGCCAGCGCGCGGTGCGCGCCACCAGCAGGGCCATGCCCACGATGCCGCCGCCGATGAAGGCAATCAGCGAGAGCGCCACGGTCCAGCGCGCGGCCAGGAGCAGGTTGCGCACGATGTCCCAGAGGGTGAAGTCAACCATGGCAAGGCCCGCCCGGCCGCCCGAAGGGCATGGCGTGCCCCTGAGGGGCAACGAACGAAGTGAGTGTGGGGCTCATCGTCTTCCTCCGAACAGGTAGCGGGGCCCGGCCCAGTTGAGCAGTGCGCGCACGCCAATCGACAGCAGCAGGTAGATGCCGGTGGCGACGATGAAGGCCTCGAAGGCCCGGAAGTTGCGGCTCTGGATCAGGTTGGCGGCGTAGCTGAGCTCCTGGGTGGAGATCTGGCCGCACACCGCCGAGCCGAGCATGACGATGATGATCTGGCTGGTGAGCGCGGGCCACACCTTCCTGAGCGCCGGTGGCAGCACCACGTGCAGGAATGTCTGCACGCGAGAGAGCGCCAGGCTGGCCGCGGCCTCGAACTGGCCCTTGGGCGTGGCTTCGATGCCGGCGCGGATGATCTCGGCCGCGTAGGCGCCAAGGTTGATCACCATGGCGATGACCGAGGCGATCTCGGGCGTGAGCTTCACGCCCGCGGCCGGCAGGCCGAAGAACACGAAGAACAGCTGCACGATGAAGGGCGTGTTGCGGATCAGCTCCACGTAGGTGCCGGCGATCCAGCGCAGCGCCAGCGGCCCGCTGCTGCGCGCCCACGCGCAGGCGGTGCCCACGAGCAGGCCGATCACGGCCGAGACGGCGGTCAGGCCCAGCGTCCAGAGCACGCCCTTGGCCAGCAGCGGCCACTGCGCGAGCACGGCCGGGAAGTCGAGTTCGATGCCCATGAAGCGGGTCTCGATGCGTGCTTATTCAGGGAGGTTGCCGGCGGGGCGGCCGAGCCACTTCTTGGCCAGGGTGTCGAGGTCGCCGGCCTTCTTGGCATTGGCCAGGATCTCGTTGACCTTCAGGCGCAGCGCGTCTTCACCCTTGGCCACACCGATGAAGTTGGGGCTGTCCTTGAGGAGCAGTTTGTATTCGGCGCCCAGCTGCGGGTTGCGCGCCATCATGTTGCCGGCCACCGAGGCGCCGGTGGCGATGAGCTGCGTCTGGCCTGAGACGAAGGCCGAGACGGTGGCGTTGTTGTCCTCGAAGCGCTTGATGTCGGCCGCGGGCGGTGCGACCTTGCTCAGTTCCTGGTCTTCGATGGCGCCGCGCGTGACGGCCACAGACTTGCCTGCGAGGTCGGCGAAGCTGGCCACTTTCATCGACTTGGCGGCGAACACCGCCTGGAAGAAGGGCGAGTAGGCCGCGGTGAAGTCGATCACCGCTTCGCGCTCCGGGTTCTTGCCCAGCGTGGAGATCACCAGGTCGGCCTTTTTCGTCTGCAGGTAGGCGATGCGGTTGGTGCTGGTCACCGGCACCAGTTCGACCTTCACGCCCAGTTTGCTGGCGATGAGGTTGGCGGTGTCGATGTCCAGGCCCTGGGGCTTGAGGTCGATGCCGACGAAGCCATACGGCGGAAAGTCGGTCGGGATGGCGATCTTGATGAGCTTGTTCTTCATCACCGTGTCGAGCGCGGTCTGGGCATGGGCCTGGCCCAGGCCGAGTGTGGCGGCGAGGGCCACGGTGGAGGCGAGAAGGGCGCGTTTGGTGAGGGCGGTCATAGCAGGGCTCCTAGGTAGGTGTCGCTCGGGGGGGATGAAGGGGGTTTTTTCCTGCCGCGTGCGCCGGCTTCGCGCACCGGTGCCAGGGCTTCGCGCAGGTTGGCCAGCGGGTCGCTTGCCGGGCCCAGGCGCAGGGCGGCCTGCACCTGGCCGATGTGCGCGGCCATCAGGCGCTCGGCGGTGGCCGCGTCGCCGCGCTCCAGCGCGGTGACGATGTCCATGTGGTCCTGGCAGGACTGCACGGCGTCGTGGGTGCTCTGATAGAGCATGGCGATGAGGGTGGTGCGCGCGGTGAAGTCGCGCAGCGTGTCGGCCAGCAGCTGGTTGCCCAGGCATTCGGCCAGGCAGACGTGGAAGTCGCCCAGCAGGTAGCTGCGCTGGCCCACGTCATCGCCCTTGAGCGCGGCCTGCTCCTGTTTGAGGTGCTGGCGCAGGCGCCTGAGGGCGGCCTTGTCGATCTGCACCGTGCTGCGGATCAGGCCGGTCTCGATGACCCGGCGCGCCTCGAAAGCCTCGCGCGCTTCTTCGTGCGAGGGTTGCACCACGTACCAGCCCCGGCGCGAACTCACGGTGACGATGCCGCGCGCGGCCAGCCGCACCAGGGCTTCGCGCACCAGCGTTCGGCTGCAGTCGAACAGCAGCGAAAGGCTTTGTTCGCCCAGGCGCGTGCCCGGGGCCAGGCGCTGGGCCAGCACGGCTTCGATGATGCGTTGGGCGATGTCGGTGGAACTGACCATGAGAGACCTTTGAGGCCTCTTCATGCGAATTCCGTGCCACGGCCATACAAGCCTTGTATGCAAGACAGATGCACCGGGTGCGTGCGCACAACGCGCGCCGGCAGGCCTGGCTCGCACCAAAGCGCGCCGGCCGATGGGCCGGGCGTGGGCGGTTTTGGTGCTGGCTGGACTGGCGCGCTCAGCGTTGCGCGCTCAGCGTGCGCAGGTCGTCCTCATAACCCTTGAGCACGCGCACGGCGTTGGCGCGCTGCTCGGGCGTGGTGGCGTTGTGCAGCATGGCGAACTGGGCGCAGCCCTGACGCACGAGTGCCTGGTTGTAGGCGTTGTAGCCGGGCTCAGGCGACTGGCGGATGCGCGCGATGTGCTCGCGCACCAGTTGCTCTGCCTTGGCTGGCGTGGCCTGCGCGTCGCGGATCGTCTGCAGCAGGTCGGCCTGGCGGCGCAGGCGCTCAGCCTGGGTGCGTTGCGGGTCGAAGGGCGACTGCTGCAGCCAGTCCCGAAGGAGGTCGCGCTGTGCCGGACTGAGCTTGCCGTAGAACGATTCGCTGCGATCGACGGCCTTGTCCAGCCGCTTGTTCAGGCGGCGCTCGGGGCTGCCGCGCAGGAAGTCTTTCTCGAATTCCTCGTTGCTCTCGGCCTGCTGCTTCTTCAGGTTCTCCAACTGATCCGGGGTGAGCTGCAGTGCCAGCCGCGCGAACGGCTCCACGGTCTCGGCCGCGGCCCGCTCCAGCCGCTGGCGGATGTCCTCGAACTGCGCGCAGGCCTGCGCTGGCGAGACCTGGTCCACCGCCATCGTCTGCCACTGGCGCAGCAGGCTGGCGTAGACGGGCAGTTCCTGGCGACGGTGCCACTGGAAGAAGGCCTTGAGGTCTTCGCGCGTCTGCGCGGTCTGTGTGTCCGTCAGGTCCACGTGGCGGTCGATCCACCAGTAGCTCAGCGTGGGCGCCTGGTTGTAGGCCAGGCGCGTGGCGGTGCAGGCAGCAAGGAGGATGGCCAGCGTCACCAGCGCGCCAAGGCGCAGCGCACGGCGGGCGATAATGCCCGGCTGGTGATGGCCGGCAAGAACGCCGTGCAACCCGTCTCTGCAAGAGGTGTTCATGTCGTTCCCTGTGGATGTGGTGGTGATGGCGGCCGGCAAAGGCACGCGGATGAAGAGCCTTCGGCCCAAAGTGTTGCACCGTTTGGGCGGGCGTGCACTGGCCCAGCATGTGCTCGACTGTGCAGCGCGGTTGTCCGCGCGATCGGTGGTGGTGATCACCGGCCACGGCGCCGAGCAGGTCGAGGCCGGCCTCACGACCCCCGTGGCAACCGGCGACAGCGCCGCCCCGAAACTGCGCTTCGTGCGCCAGGAGCCCCAGCTGGGCACCGGCCACGCGGTGCAGCAGGCGGTGCCCGTGCTGGCCGACGATGGCGTGGTGCTGATCCTCAACGGCGATGTGCCCTTGATCGGACAGGCCACGCTGGAGACCTTGCTGCAGGCTTGCGACGGGCAGCACCTCGCGCTGCTGAGCGTGGACACGGGTGGTGACGCCACCGGTTATGGCCGGATCGTGCGCGCTCTGGATGCGGACCGCTCGGTGCATGCCATCGTGGAACACAAGGACGCCAACGAGGCGCAGCGGCGCATCACCGAGTGGTACAGCGGCGTCATGGCCGCGCCCGCTGCCCTGCTCAAGCCCCTGCTGCAAGGCCTGACCAACGACAACAGCCAGCGCGAGTATTACCTCACCGACGTGGTCAAACATGCCGTGGCGCAAGGCCTGGTGGTGCGTGCCGTGACCACGGGCGATGAGGTCGAGGTGGCGGGCGTGAACAGCCCGGTGCAGCTGGCCGAGCTGGAGCGCGCCTACCAGCGCCGGCTCGCCGACGCCCTGATGGAGCAGGGCGTGCGCCTGGCGGACCCGGCGCGGCTGGACGTGCGCGGCGAACTGCTCTGCGGCCAGGACGTGGAGATCGATGTCAACTGCGTGTTCGAAGGCCGCGTGAAACTCGGCGATGGCGTGCGCATCGGTGCGAACTGCGTGATCGCCAACGCCGCCATCGACGCGGGCGCGGTGATCCATCCCTTCACTCACATCGATGGCGAGAAGCTGGGCGTGTCGGTCGGGCGCGGCGCGCTGGTGGGGCCGTTCGCGCGGCTGCGCCCGGGCGCGCAGCTGGGCGAAGAGGTGCACATCGGCAACTTCGTGGAAGTGAAGAACAGCACCCTCGCCGCGGGTGCCAAGGCCAACCACCTGGCCTACCTGGGCGACGCCACCGTGGGCGAGCGGGTGAATTACGGCGCGGGCAGCATCACCGCCAACTACGACGGTGCCAACAAGCACCGCACGGTGATCGAGGCCGACGTGCACGTGGGCAGCAACTGCGTGCTGGTGGCGCCGATCACCATCGGCGCGGGTGGCACGGTGGGTGGGGGCTCCACCCTCACCAAGAGCACGCCGCCCGGCGCGCTCGCGGTCGCGCGCGGCAAGCAGATGGTGCTGGACGGCTGGCAGCGCCCGACCAAGAAGAGCTGAAACCCGGCGCGAGGGAGCGACTGGTCCAGGGTGTCCGCGGAACCGGCTTTGCCGGGCCGCAGGACACGCCCCCTGGAGGGGGTCGCGCGCAGCGCGGCGGGGGTGTTTACTACCTCCCTCGCACGTCCTGCGAGTTGCCGTCGAAGCGGCTGTCGCCGCGCTCGTGGCTGTCAAAGCCGCTGTTGCCGTTGAGCCGGGCCTCGTCGAAACCGCGGCGGCCATTGCGGTTGAGGTCCATCAGCCCGCTCATGCCCATGATTTCCGATTCGCGGAAGCCGGTGTTGCCGTGCTGCTGGTCGAAGCCGGAGAACTGGCTTTCCAGCTGCTGGCGCGCGTTCTCGCGCCGTTCTTCGCGGCTCCTGGGCTTGGGCAGTTCCGCCAGGTTGAGCTGGGCCCGGAAATCGGTCGGTGAAGGCATGCGGTGAATGCCGTTCTTGAGGAACACGAAACGCACGCCCGCCGTCTTGAGGATGCGGTTCTTGATCTTGACCTTGAAGGCCTTGGCCTTGGCATCGCTCAGGTGGTGCTGCTCCACGTCGAAGGCAAAGCTGGGGCGACCGTCCGGGCCGCAGACCACGAAATCCACCTTCTGTTCGTACAGCCGCTCTTCGGCGCGCCTGCGGTCGGCCGCGCGCCGCACCGTCAGCATGTCCTTGAGCATCATGTTCGGCAGCACGATCTGGCCCGGAAAGGTGTCCTGCAGGTAGTCCAGCATGTGGGCCTGTTCGGCCGTGAGGATGCGCTCCGGTGAGTACCGGTCGTCGCGGCCGGACGACTCGCGGCGCCTGAGGCGGCGGACCGCCCAGGCGCACAGCGCCAGCACCACCAAGGCGGCGACCAGCAGCGCGATCGTCACAACATCCATGCAAGCTCCTTGAACCCGAGCGGATCGGGAGATGGGATTTTAGGAGCGTGTTACAGGTGCCCTGGGCCGTCAACCGCTCAGGACAGATGCGAGGTCCTTTTTTGTGCGGTTTGCATCAATATCCGGCCCGGTGTGGTTTACGAAGGTATTCAATTGCCCCCGCCACTGCGCACCCGGCCCAGCGGCAGCCGGGGATCGAACTTGGCGCGCTTGAGGCTGAAGAAGGCCTTGATGTTGCGCACGTTGGCGTCGCTGGTGAACAGCTGCTGGGCCAGCGCGAGGTAGGCCGGCATGTCCACACAGTGCACCACCAGCATGAAATCGGGCCCCGGGCTCACGCGGTAACACTGCTGCACCTCGGGCGTGGGCAGCACGCGGGCCTCGAAGGCGTCCAGGTGCTCCGCGCCCTGGCGCTCCAGGGTGATTTCCACCAGCGCCGTGAGGCCGTGGCCCAGCAGGGGGGCGAGCCGGTCGGCGCTGAGCAAGGCCACCTCGCGCTCGATCAGCCCGAGCTGGCGCAGCCGCTTGACGCGCCGCAGGCTGGTGGGCGGCGAGAGGTGGGCCAGCTCGGCCAGCGCCTGGTTGCTGCGCGAGGCATCCGCCTGCAGCAGTTCCAGCAACCGCAGATCGGCTTCGTCGATGTCGATCGGTTCCATAAAATCGAGTTCAGTGAAATATTTGACGGTTTTTGTAGTGTGGAGAAATTATCAGCCACTTTTTATCATTGTTTGATCATTAATTTCTTGTGGCCGTGTTTAGCATCACGCATTCCATTTTTCAGGAGAGCGTATGTGCGGCATCGTGGCAGGGGTTTCCGGGCGTGACATCGTGCCCGTGCTGGTTCAGGGCCTGCAGCGGCTGGAGTACCGCGGTTACGACTCCTGCGGTGTGGCCGTGCACAGCGGCGGCCTGCAGCGCGCGCGCAGCACGTCGCGCGTGGCCGAACTCGCGCAGCAGGTGCAGCAGGAGTCGATCGGCAGCGGCACCGGCATCGCCCACACCCGCTGGGCCACCCACGGCGCCCCGGCGGTGCACAACGCCCATCCCCATTTCAGCCACGGTCCTGGCGCCGTCGCGGGCGCGGCCGGCCGCGTGGCCCTGGTGCACAACGGCATCATCGAAAACCACGACGAACTGCGCGCGGCTTTGCAGGCCAAGGGCTACGTGTTCGAGAGCCAGACCGACACCGAAGTCATCGCCCACCTGATCGACTCACTCTACGAAGGCGACGTGTTCGCCGCGCTGCAGGGCGCGGTGGCGCAATTGCACGGCGCCTATGCGCTGGCCGTGTTCCACAAGGACGAGCCGCACCGTGTGGTCGGCGCGCGCGCCGGCTCACCCCTGGTGCTCGGCGTGGGGCAGGGCGGGGCGGAACACTTCCTCGCCAGCGACGCCATGGCCCTGGCGGGCGTGACCGACCAGATTGTGTACCTCGAAGAAGGCGACCTCGTCGACCTGCAGCTGGGCCGCTATTGGGTGCTCGACAGCGCAGGCCGCGCCTTGAGCGCCGCGCAGCGCCCGGTGAAGACCGTGCAGGCCCACAGCGGCGCGGCCGAACTCGGCCCGTACCGCCACTACATGCAGAAGGAAATCTTCGAGCAGCCGCGCGCGATCGGCGACACGCTCGAAGGCCTGGAGGGCATCACGCCCGAGCTGTTCGGCGACGGCGCGTACAGCGTGTTCAAAGAGATCGACAACGTGCTCATCCTGGCCTGCGGCACCAGCTACTACAGCGGCTGCACCGCCAAGTACTGGCTGGAGGAGATTGCGAGGATTCCCACGCAAGTGGAAGTGGCGAGCGAGTACCGCTACCGCACCAGCGTGCCCAACCCGCGCACGCTGGTGGTGACCATCACGCAAAGCGGCGAGACGGCGGACACGCTGGCCGCGCTGCGCCACGCGCAGAGCCTGGGCATGAAGCACACACTGACGGTGTGCAACGTGGCCACTTCGGCGATGGTGCGCGAATGCGAGCTGGCCTACATCACCCGCGCGGGAGTGGAGATCGGTGTCGCGTCCACCAAGGCCTTCACCACGCAGCTCGCCGGGCTGTTCCTGCTCACGCTGGCGCTGGCGCAATCGCGCGGGCACCTGAGCGAAGAAGCCGAAGCCGAGCACCTGAAGGCCATGCGCCACCTGCCGGTGGCCCTGCAGGCGGTGCTCGCGCTCGAGCCGCAGGTGATCAGCTGGGCCGAAGACTTCGCGCGCATGGACAACGCGCTGTTCCTGGGCCGGGGCCTGCATTACCCCATCGCGCTCGAAGGCGCGCTCAAGCTCAAGGAGATCAGCTACATCCACGCCGAGGCCTATCCGGCCGGCGAGCTCAAGCACGGCCCGCTGGCGCTGGTGACGGCGGCGATGCCCGTGGTGACGGTGGCGCCCAACAACGCGCTGCTGGAAAAGCTCAAGAGCAACATGCAGGAAGTGCGCGCGCGCGGCGGGGTGCTCTACGTGCTGGCCGATGCCGACACCCGCATCGCCAGCAGCGAGGGCATCCACGTCATCCGCATGCCCGAGCACTACGGCGCGCTCAGCCCCTTGCTGCACGTGGTGCCGCTGCAGATGCTGGCGTACCACACCGCACTGGCCAAGGGCACGGACGTGGACAAGCCGCGCAACCTGGCGAAGAGTGTGACGGTGGAGTGAGGGGGTGGCGCAGCGGCGCCTGTTCGGAGTCGCGCAAGAGTCTCGTCAGTCTGTTCAAAATGTTCCTTCAGGCGTGAGCGACGTGCGCTCTGGTTGCGCCTCGAGCCGATAGCTCCGATATAGAAGGATGAGGTGTCGAGCGCCTCCAACAACGCGAGGTCGTCGAGTTTCGGGTCGTGTGTAAGCGCGACGATTGCAGTGCGCTGGTCTGCCCGAAACGCGCTGACCACGTCGTCAGGCATCCATCCGTCCGATTCGACGAGCTCGGCGGCGGCATCAGTGTCCGCTAGAGCAACCCGACCAGAGCCGATGTGCGTTCTTCTCAGGACCAAATCCCCTGAAGCGAGACGCGTCACCAACTCTGACAGTTCGAAGACGCTCGGGTTGAACTCCAGCAAGAGTTCGAGCGTTCCTCCGCAAGGCAGGCCGAAACGATGCGCCTCGTCTGCGGACACGCCATATTTCACGCGCTGTGGTGGTCCATCGCACATTCCGTCTCGGTATCGGTAGACCAGATCATCCGCGATGCACCCTTCCGATACTGAACCGACAACCGACCCGCTCTCACTGAGTGCCATGATGGAGCCGACGGGTCGTGGCGATCTTCCCCAGGTCCGCGTGACCGTTGCGAGCAATGCAGATCTCCCTGATTGGCGCCATTGAAAAAGACTTCTCAGTACATGGAGGTCTAGGTTTTCCATTGCATCTCAAGCGCTGTGCTGAGTAAAAAAGGGCCAGCCGTTCTTCGCGGCTGGCCCTGAACCTTGGAGACCGAATCAGAAGTTGTGGCGGATACGCGTTGAAGCTGCAGGAGGTGCGCGATGAAAGTTTCAAGTCGCTGGATGGAGCGCATCGGTGCTCTTGTATTCGCTCTCGCGTTGCTCGCTTTGTGGCAAGCCTTCGCTAGAGAAGTGGTGCAGCCGTGGGCATTCGCGTGTGGTTTGGTCGTTCATGTCGTCTCCGTGAGTGCACTCCGGGCACTCTTACAACCGGACTCTGCCACTACTTGGTATTCTTCAGAAATGATTCTTACGGATGAAACCTATCAGCCGCATTTATATGTCGTTCAGCGGCTCACACCGTTGCTCCATGGAGACCCAAGATGAGAGTCAACAAGCTGGATTTGAACCAGTTGGTACTGTTGGATGCGATGCTGGCTACGGCAAGCGTCAGTAAGGCTGCCACCCTCGTCCATCTGAGCCAGCCAGCCGTGAGTGCTGCGCTAGCGAAGTTTCGCGAGTACTTTGGCGACCAACTTCTGGTACCGCACGGGCGGCGACTCACTCTTACTCCGTTCGCGCATAGCCTCGCAGAACCTGTTCGGGACTTGCTCTTGCAGGTTCAGGCCTTGACGCGTCGACGACCAGAAATCGAGCCTTCGCGCATCGAGCGACAGATAACCATTGTTGGCTCTGACTACATTCAGAACGTTCTGTTGGCACCTCTCTTCCAGCGCGCTGAAAGGGAGGCGCCTGGACTTCGATTCGAGGTTCGTTCCATCAGCGGGTACCTCAGCGAAGAGCTCGAACAGGGCGATGTGGACTTGGTGGTTTCGCTTGCCTCCGGTGTCTCCGAACGGCATCCCAGCGAAATCGTCTTTCGCGACACGTTTTCTTGTTTGGCATGGACTGGAAACACGCAGATTGGACGGCGTTTGAGCAAAGCGCAGTACTTGGCAACGGGACACGTCGCCGTTCTGTTGGGTCGCGGTCGCGTTCCCACTCTGGACCAAATTGCCATGGATGAACTCGGCCTGACTCGACGCATAGAGGTGCAAATCCCGAGCTTTACCACCATGCCTGTCTACCTAGTTGGGACCCAGCGAGTCGGAACTCTCCAGACGCATCTGGCGAAATCGCTCACCAAGCAATGGCCAGTCAAGGTCGTGCCATGTCCCATTCCTATTGCGCCCATCATCACGGCGGTGCAGTGGCACAGATATCAGTCCCTCGACCCCGCAATCTCGTGGACTAGAAGCGTCTTGCGCGAGCTCGGCGCGAAGCTGCAGGCTACCGGACCAAAGTCAATCTAGCCCGCTTGCTCTCTGCCGCCATGCCGCGCTTCTTCCTGTGAACACGCTGGCAGACGTGCGCACGCTTGGCGATGTGCTGGTCGCCAACGCATCCGTGCGCTCAGGAAGAGAAGCGTTTCAGACCCTGGATGGACGCTCGGTCACGTTCGGAGACTTCAATCGCCGCGTCAACCGTCTGAGCTCCTCGGTGGCCGGAGGAGCCCCTCTGGGTGTTCATGGTGAAGTCCTGTCTAGTCACCTGGGTGTACCGTGTATCGACCCAATTGAAGCGGGCGTCACGGCCCTGCAGGATGCTTCAGTGGCTCGGAGAGAGGCTCGTGCGCCGTTCGGAAATCAGGTCTATCTAGACAAGCAGTTTGTAGGCGAGTTCAGCTTCCTGTACCGGCTGAACCAGATGTTGCGGGATAAGTCCTGATATCCACGAAAGAACACATGTTTTCAGTCCTCGCTATCCATCATCCTTCGTCAGACCGTTTCGAAGAAACAGTTACAGCGATGCAGGCGGTGCTTGAAAGCATTCAAGGATCGGAGGGCCTCGTTGACGGGTATGTTGGAGGTGACCTGGAAAAATGCCAGGTCATTGCGCTTACTCTTTGGAGGCAATCCACAGACTTCGAAGCAGTCTTTCCAAGAGTTGGAGTTCAGATAGAGAAGTCAGGCGTGCTCAACTGGGTTGTGGAACTGTCGCGTGCATTCAAGTTTGAAGAAGCCCTAGGTGGAAGCGGACATTGAGGGGGCCGAATGGGCTTAGCCACCTGCCACTGGTTCATCGCGTAGTAGGAGATGCCCAGCAGGCCCACTTTCCCGCTGCACCAGCTTTGGGTGCCAGCCCATTCGATGCAGTCATGGTAGTCATCCACTTCCTGCGGCGACCACACCTGCAACTTGCCCGGCGACTCGCCGGCACCACGGCTGTCGACCACGACGATCGCGTAGCCCAAGGGGATCCAGCGCTCGGGATCGGCCACTTCCCATCGCAGATAGTGGCCCGATGAGCCATCGGTGTCGATGCCGGGATAGAGGCGCTTGAGCTCATCCCATTGGGGCTTGAATGCGTCCTCAAAGTGCGCGTCTTTTCCGTATGGGCCATGGGTCATGAGGACCGGCACGGGTGCGTCGCCTTCGGGGCGGAACACGTTTGCCCTGAGAACAGCGCCATCGCGCACCTTGATCTCAACGTTCTTCTCGAAGATCACAGTTGTCTCCTTTTGCCAAGCAGCATGCGGTATTTCCCGAGGCCCTCACAAGGGGGTGCAGCCATGCGGGATGGAGGTCGCAGTATAGCCGCGTCCAAACAGTTGTTTGAAACGAATGAAAACCAAGCTGACGGGAGCGGTCCTGCAGAAGCAGGTGGAGGTGCCTAGGCTAGGGCGCCGAAGTAACGCGGTGCGGTGCGCGGATGCCACCGATGACGAATTCGACCAGTGCGTCTCGCATGGCGTTGAGGTCGGCTCCATCCGCTTCGCCATTGGACAGGCGCTGCAGCCGGTTGGAGCCGCGACGGGCGCTCACGGAGAGCACGACGGTGCTCACGAGCAGCATGTAACGCCAGTACATCTGGCTCAACGGTACCGACGGAACGGCCTCGTGCAGCGCGGCCACAAACTGCTTGGCCATCGGGTCGAAGTGTTTCTTGATCACCTGTTCCGTCATCGGGGAGGGCGACAGGCGGTGCTTCACGATCAGCTGGGCCAGCAGTTGCCCCTCGGTCGTGGCGTTGTCGTCCACATAGGGCTCTATGAAGGCCAGGACGATTTCGGTCACATTGGGCTTCCTGCGCTTGGCCTTCGCGCGGGCCAGGATTTCTTCGAGCTTGCTGGTTCGGGTCTTGTTGATGCGAGCCGAGAGCTCGTTGAACACCGCTTCCGCTACCGCCTCCATGCCGCCGAAGTGGTAGTGAATGGCCGCCACGTTCACGCCGGCATGGCTGGTGAGGGCCCGCACGGGAACGCCATCGATCCCGTACTCGGCAAAGAGCACGAGGGCTGCATCGATGATCTTCTGCTGGGTTGCGCCCTCGCTCGGGGTGTTTTGCCTTGATGCCATGGTTGGAAAGGAGTTGCGTGGGAGATTCTGCCAGACGGGGTTTACATCATTCGTTGCCAAAAAAACAAACACACGTTTGAAACGATGGTTGCAATTCGGGCGGGCGCGCACTACGATGTCAAATTGCAGGGCCCGACATCACGGCCCGGCGACCGTCATCAACCAGCCCGATTCAAGACAACAACTCGACGAGACAAGTCCCTCCACACCATGAAAGACCTCAGCCTGCTCACGCGCCGTTCGATGTTGGCACTCGGCGCCGTCCCTTTCTTCGCCAAAGCGTCTACGTGGCCTGACAGGCCGATCAAGCTCGTCGTGGCAGCCACTGCGGGAACGCAGCCCGATATCTTTGCGCGCATCTATGCCGACCAGCTCGCCGCTGCGCTGAAGGTTCCGGTGGTCGTGGACAACCGCAGCGGCGCAGCCGGCAACATCGGTGCAGACGCAGCAGCCAAGTCGGCTCCAGACGGTTACACGTTCCTCTACGCGATCGCGAACGTGACAACGATGAACCAGTTCCTGTACACCAGTATCACGTTCGATCCTCGAAAGGATCTTGTGCCGGTGGCTGAGGCCGTCAACACCACGACGATGCTGTTGGCGAGCAATAACGTAGGCGCCAACACGGTCGCAGAAGCGATCGACCTTGCACGCTCGCGCAAAGGCGAACTGGTGTATGGCTCCTACGGCGTGGGGGGGTATCCCCACCTGGTGTTCGTGCAGCTCTTGCAGAAAGCCGGCGTCGACATGTTGCATGTGCCATATCGCACTGGCGCGATGAATGACCTCATCACGGGTCGGATTCAGTTTCTGCTAGAGCCAACAGCGACTGCCATCCCGCAGATCCGGGCCGGCAAGGTAAAAGCCCTGGCTCACTCCGGGTCGCGTCGTCACCCTGAATTTCCGAATCTGCCGACGATCACCGAGACCGTGCCCGGCGTCGTTCTTGAGGGCTGGCACGGCTTTTACGCACCTGCGGGCACGCCTGCCGCGATCATCGAAAAGGTGAGTGCCGAGATCAATCGGATCAATGAGCTCCCCGAGGTCAAAGAACGCCTCGTGGGCCGATCGGGTACACCGGTCGCCAGCAGCCCCAAGCAGATGGCCGCCCGGATCGAGAAGGAATCCAAGGACTGGGAGGCGCTGATCCGTGCCAACAATATCAAGGTGGAATGAGGCCCAGCGATGATGTCGAGTTTCACGCATGACCCAAGCTCGGGTCCTGTCTGGTATACAGGTACTGCACGTGCGAGGTGGGTTGAAGCGCGCGATCAAACTGGAATGGTGATTGCATGAAGAAGATCTTCATTGACATCTCCATGCCGTTGGAGAACGGCGTGCGCAGCGATCCTGACATTGCACGGCCGAAGATTGACTACCTGGGGCACACGGAGTCGATCCCGCGCCTGCAGTCCTTCTTTCCCGACCTCAAGCCGGAGGACCTTCCGGATGCTGCCGGGTGGGCGGTGGAGAAAGTGCAATTGACCACGCACAACGGCACCCATCTGGATGCGCCGTACCATTTCCACCCGACGATGAATCATGCTTTGGGAGAGCCTCAGCGCGCGTGGACCATCGACGAAGTGCCACTCGAATGGTGCTTTGCGCCAGGGGTCAAGCTGGATTTCAGACACCTACCCGATGGCCACGTGGTGACGAAGCAAGAGGTGCACGACGAGCTTGCCCGCATCGAGCATCAGATTGCGCCAGGCGACATCGTCGTGGTCAACACACGAGCGGGATCGCGCTATGGCCATGACGATTACGTCGAGGCAGGCTGTGGCATGGGCCGCGAGGCCACCTTGTACCTGCTCGAGCAAGGCGTGCGCTTGACCGGGACTGACGCGTGGAGCTGGGATGCTCCATTCGTGTACACGCAGCGCAAGGTGCAGGAGACGAAGGACACCTCGCTCATTTGGGAGGGGCACAAGGCGGGCAGAGACATTGGCTACTGCCATCTGGAGAAGCTGCACAACCTTGAAGCTCTGCCTGCGCACGGATTCACCGTCTGCTGCTTCCCTGTCAAGATCAAGGCTGCTTCTGCGGGCTGGACGCGAGCGGTTGCCATCCTCGATTGAGCCTTATGTCGACTTCGCACTTGTGTGAAGTTTTCGACTTTGCTCGGTGCCGCCCGTCAAGTGCTGCTTCTGGATCCCGCGTGGATCCTTAGGGGCTGTTTTCGACTTTATTGGGTCAGAACAGCCTGTGATCTTGCTATTGAACTCCAGTTATCTTCGACCCGAGAGGGGCACCTCTGTCAAGTTCAAAGAACGATCTCATGAGCGTGGCCGCGCACGTCCATTTCGTACTCAAGGCCGACGACTGGCGGACGGGCGTAGTTCCAGACCAAACCACCAGAGCCTGCGCCGCGTTTGGCCAATTCCTCGCCGACCAGGTGGCCGATGTTTTGCACGGTGTAAAGCTGTGTCGAGACGGCATCCGACCAGCTCACGCCCAGCGCCTTTAGGCGCAACTCCATTTCGTCAACGACAAAGCGTACCTTGGTGCGCAGGCCTTCGGGAGAGGTGTCTTGCCAGGCGATGCTGCGCTCATGCGCGGGCTCGTTGCCTGTGCGCGCGTCGGCGCTTCCCGAGAGCTGAAAGCTGGGCAGCGAACGCTGGGCGGGCACCGTGTAGCAAAACCCGAACACGCGCGATTCTGTCGGCTTGTCGTACATCGGGCAGACGTTGGTGCGCGCGACAGGATTCACGCCGTCCTTGTACAGGCCCCAGCGTTCCAGGGTCTGCACGTAGTGGCTGTTGAACTCCTTGAAGCCGGAATCGCTGAACGGATCGGGTGAGCGCAGTTCGAACTGGGCAATGGCTGTGGTGGGGCGGCCCACGCTGGCCAGGTGTGCCTCGACGGCCGCGAAAGCTTCCTTCATGGGAAGCTGGCGCATAAAGCGCACGCGCTGCAGGGCAAATCCGGGTTCAGCTGCCACCCCGCCCGAGTACTGAAAGACCGAAGGAATGTAGCGGTAGCCGCCAGGTGCAAAGATGGTAACGGGAAGGGTCATCGAATCACTCCTCGAAGATGGATACAAAGGGAAAACTCAGGGTTCAGGTCGTACGGGGTTGCTCAGCAGGCCAACGCCTTCGATGTCGACTTCGACGTGGTCGCCCGCCTGCAGCCACACGGGCGGCTGGCGCGACTGGCCCACGCCGGCAGGTGTGCCCATGGCAATGACATCGCCAGGTTCCAGCGTCATGGCGGTGCTCAGCAACGCCAAGGTTTCGGCCACGCCCCAGATCATGTCGGCGGTGTTTGCGTCTTGCATCACGGCGCCGTTCAGGCGGCTCTGGATGCGCAGGTTTGTGGCGCCCGGAGGAAGCGCGTTGGCGGTCACCACGTTGGGGCCGAGTGCACCGGAAGCATCGAAGTTCTTGCCGATGGTCCACTGCGGCGTCTTCTTTTGGTAGTCGCGCACCGAGACGTCGTTGAAACAGCTGTAGCCGAACACGTAGGGAAGCGCATGCTCGGCAGCGATGTGGCGGGGCACGCGTTGACCAATGACGACCGCCAGCTCCGCTTCGTAGTCCAGCTGTGCTGAGACGCGCGGCAGCCACAGATCCTGGCCGTGGCCCACCAGGGACGAAGCTGTGCGCAGGAAAAACCAGGGGTACGCGGGTTTGTCCCGGCCGCCTTCCTTGGCATGGTCGAAGTAGTTCAGGCCGAGGCAGATGATCTTGCCGGGCGCTGGAATGACCGGCGCGTATTGCTGCGCGTCAGGCTGCAATCGCGGGGCAGAAGAATGGATGGCACGCTCGGCCGCATCGGACAGGTTCACGTTCTGGCGGAGGGCCGTGAGCAGGTCGCTGGGCACTTCAGGGCAGGCCGAGGCCAAGTCGATCAAGCCGTCGTCGGTGACCAGTCCCAGGCGGGGGCCGGTGGGGCTGAGGTAAGTGGTGAATCGCATACGAGATGAACAATTGATTGAGAAGGTGGAGTGCCGGGTGTCTGTCCCTGACTCTTCAGAACCCGAGCGCCACCGCCTGACGCCGCGCATCGGCCGCGGCTTCAAGGTTGCCCGAAGCGTTGCGACGCACCGCCTTGACCGAGCCGAAATAGAACTCGTGTTGAGAGTCGGTTTCGACGGAGTGGCCGCGTTCGCGCAGGAGATGGGCGACGGCTTGTGGAAGACCGGGCTCCAGCAGGATGGTGCCGTCGCGCGCCAGGCTCCAGCGCGGCCGTGCGACCAGCTCGCCCAGTGTGACCATGCCGCCCAGCGCACCGGTGGCGATCTGGAAGCCCGTGGTGGTCTGGCTGACGCCGCCCGGTGACACTGCGGCCATCGTGGCCCGTCCGTCGCGCAGCAGCAGCCACGGGTTCAGGGTGTGCGAGGGCCTGCGATGCGGGGCGACGCAGTTGACGCTGCCTGGTTCTGTGTCGAAATCAAACATGCGGTTGTTCAGGAGGATGCCGGTGCCAGGGTCCACTGCGCCGCTGCCGAAGGGCTGGAACACGCTTTGCAGCATGGCCAAGGCATTGCCCTGCGCATCCATGGCGACGAAACCCGTGGTGTCGCCGACGCCCGCCCGGCTGTTGGCAAATGCGGCGCGCCACTCTGCTGAGGCGCGAACGGTATCCACGCCGAAGGACCGGGCGTCCAGGGCCGCAACGCTCACCTGTGCCGGATCGCCGATGCGGGTACGGCCCTTGGCGATCACGGCCAGGGCATGCTCGATGTCTTGGGCCATGCCTTCGGCACCGAGCTGGCAGCCATGGCGGTCCCAGCGCTGCAGTTGTTGCAGCATGAGCACGCCGACCGAGTTGGGCGGCATGACATGCACCGCGTGTCCGGCCGTTGGCGAGGTCCAGGACTGAACCCAGTCCGCCTGCGCGTGAGCGAAGTCGATTGCATCCAGCAGCCCGTTGGTTCCCTGCGAGAAGCGCGTCAGGCTTCGCATGGAGGCGCCTTCGTAAAAGCCGCGTTCTCCCTCATGTGCAATGGCGTTCAGAGCTTCCGCCAGTGCGGGCTGCCGAATGCGTTGACCCGCTTCCAGCAGCGCGCCACCGGGCATGAAGAGCGTGTCGAAGCCGGGCTGGCTTCGCACAAGTGGTCCACTCAGGCGGAGGTTGCGTGCCAGTTCCTCGGCCACGTTGCAGCCATCGCGCGCCAAGGCAATGGCCGGAGCCAGAAGCTCGCGCAGCGTGATGCGGCCAAAGCGCTCATGGGCGCGAGCCCACAGGCGCACCAGTGTGGGTACCACCGCCGAGCTTGTGCCACGTTGCGGCATGCCGTTGGTGAACCGTTCAACCTTTGCCGACCCCGGCGCGCGCCCGCTGGCGTTGAGCGCATGCACCTCGCCCGTGGCCGCGTCGTAGTACATCATCATGCCGCAGCCACCCAGCGAGCCGGCATGCGGTAGCACCACGGCCAGTGTTGCCGAGGCGCTGACCATGGCGTCGACCAATGAGCCGCCGTCCGCCAGGCAACGGAGGGCGTGCTGCGAGGCCAGATGATGACCGCTGGCCAGCGCCACCTGCGTCCCAAAAACGCTTTTGGGTCTTGCGTTGCAGATCATGCGACGCGCGAGGCGAGGATGGCCACCAGCGTGCCCATGAACGAACCGGCCGCGCAACCCACGGCCATGCGCCAGGCCAGACCATCGAGCGCCAGGCGCCAGGCCATGACGTCTGGCACGGTGGCCGTCGCGGCAGGCACGCCCTGGGGCGCAGCGGGGGCCGCCGCAGGTCCTGTCGTGGCCTGGGCTGGGGCGGGCTGCGCCAGCTCGCGCGCCACATTGGCGAAAAACTCCTCCGAAAATTTGCGGGCTGCGCTGTCAATCAGGCGCGAACCCAGCTGTGCCATGCGGCCGGTGATTTCGGTGTCGGCGCTGTAGGCCAGCTGAGTACCGCCTTCCACGCGCGTCAATTGCACTTTCACGCGGCCGCTGGCCGCACCGGCCGGGCCCGCGGAGCCGCGCCCTGACAAGGCGAAGGAGGTGGGGGGCACCACGTCCTCGCGCTGCGCCTCCGCACTGAAGCTGACCTTGATGGGGCCCACGGCCGCGCTCAGAACGAGGGCGAGCTGGTTGGGTGCCGGCTCGCTCACCTTGCTGCAGCCAGGGATCACCCTGGCCAGGAAGTCGGTGTTGTTCAGGGCTTGCCACACCTCGTCCAAGGGGCGGGCCAGAATTTTGGTGCCTTCGATCAACATGTGCTTACCGTGTCATGTCGATGCCGGCCAGACGCAGGCCTTGATCGGCGATGCGCATGCGGTCGTTGAGGTAGCGAAAACGCCCGAAGGCCCAGGTGATCAGCGGCCGCGCCACGTCCAGGCTGGTGGGCCATTGCCTCGAGAACCAGTCGTAGCGGCAGGCCCAGGTCTGGGTCTGGTCGCTGATAAAGCGGACGTTGTGCTCCCATTGGCGGATGGCGCGCGCCACGTCGGCTTCCTGTCGCAGGTGATGCGCGAGGGCATAGGCGTTGATCAGTGTGAGGCCCGCGCCTTGGCCGAGCGTGGGAGGGAGACCGTGCGCCGCGTCGCCCAGGATGGCGACGTTCTTCATGGCCCAGTGCGGGCAGTTGACCACACCGTAGTTGTATTGAGTGGCCGGCGCCTGGCTCAACGCCTGCATGAGGCCCGCAAGCTCGGGAAAGCGCGCGGACCAGTCGGCTGCGTCCAGCGGCAGCTTCTTGGCTGTGGCATCGCGCTCAGGGGCCACCATGTACACGTAGGTGGAATCAGGACCTGCCGGGGTCACGCCAATGCGCCGGTTGCCTGACCAGTGCTCCACGGTCTTGTTCTCGGGCGTGAACTCGCGCCCCTGGATCAGGAAGCGGTCGATGATGGTGGGCAGCACGCGAAAGCCGCTGCGCATGGGCAGGGAGTTGCGGACCGCCGAGTTCACGCCATCGGCGCCCACAACCAGGTCGGCCGTCGAAGCCGCACCCTTCTGGGTGCGCAGCGCGTAGCGCCCGCCCTGCTCGGTCACGCCCGTCACGGTGGAATCCGTCACGATTTCTGCACCCTCGGCAAGGGCAACGTCGCGCAGAGCCTCAATCACGGCCTGGCGTGAGAACACATGTACGCGCGACAGACCTGCCAGCGAACGTTGCTGGCGCAAAGAGCCATCCGGGAAGCGGATCTCCGCACGTTGCAGTTGCAGGCCAAGTGGAGCCATGGCGTCGAAGACGCCCAATTGCTCCAACACCTCGATGCTGTTGTTCTTGATGTAAATGCCGGCACCGATTTCGCGGATCTGGTCACCGCGTTCGTGCACACGCACCTTCCATCCATCGCGGGCCAGCAAGGCGGCGGTTGCGAGGCCGCCAATGCCGCCGCCGGCGATCTCGGCCATGCGTTGTGGCGCGCTCATGCCTGCACCTCCTTGCGCGGGTTGGTCGCCGGCGTGGTGGTGGGACAAGTGAGGTCAAAGTTAATGTGAGGCATAGAGTGACTCTTGGTGAAGATTTCGTCGGCTCAGGCGCTTTTCTTGCGCTGTAGGTTGACCTGGGTGGCTGCACCCGCCGTGAGCAGTGCATGGATGTGGAACTCATCGCGCAGGCGTTCAGTGTCGAAGGCGACCAACGCCTGGCGCTCGTCTTCGGCCAGCGCATAGTTCTCGGCCCAGGCCAGCGGGTCGGCGATGAAGCGACGAGCCTCCTCGGGCAAGGTGCGCAAATGCAGCAGGGCCTGCACCAGCGGCACGCGCCCGTTGGGCAGCGCGGGATAGATCAAGGCATGGTCTTCGGTGATCGGGTTGGGGGTTTCCAGATCCCAAGCCAGCGTGGCGTAGGTGTGGTGCCACGATGGTTCAAAATGCGCCGCAAACGGTTTGCGGTCGCCCATGGCGCCCGCGAGCATGAGTGTGGATCGCAGCTCGATGTTGCCGCTGCGGTCCAGCGATTGCTCGCTCAGACCCAGCAGTTGCTGCAGGTCTCCTTCGCACAGCCGGTCGTAGAGTCCGCGGTCGGTTTCCACGTCGGGGTTCGGGTAGTGGCGCGTGCCGGGGTAGTGCGACAACCCGCCGCTGGCGATCAGGATGGCACGCTTGCCCAGCTTGCACAGCGCGCGTTCCAGCGCCTGGCCGAAGGCGAAACAGCGTGTGGGCGCGGGCTGGGGCGGCATGTAGGCATTGACGAACAAGGCCAGCATCGGCATGTCGCGTGTGAAGCCCATCTGTTCGTAGGGAATGGTGAAGGCCGTCTGCAGTTTTGCGTCGAGGGTAAAGGCCAGATCGAAACCCAGGGCGCCCATCTCTGGCACGAGCGCGTAGCCCAGGTCGCCATCCAATGCCCA
Organism: Hydrogenophaga sp. FG152; assembly: GCF_057809615.1. Classification (NCBI taxonomy): domain Bacteria; kingdom Pseudomonadati; phylum Pseudomonadota; class Betaproteobacteria; order Burkholderiales; family Comamonadaceae; genus Hydrogenophaga; species Hydrogenophaga sp. FG152. The sequence continues at coordinate 49,563 of NZ_JBMDKH010000020.1, forward strand.
GTCGCCCCGGTGCTTGTGCATACCGTCGGCGCGCCGGGCCGCGTGCACGCAGAAGGGAGGCACGCTGTGGGTCACGAAATGGTCACCATGGTCGTTGGAGATCACGATCACGCAGTCCGCCTTCTTGGCCAGGAATACTTGGCCAATGGCCCGCAATTGCAAGTGAACCCGATCGACCTGGGCCAGGTCTTCAGTGTCGGGGCGTGACAGCAATTGCGGTGCGTGAGGAACGGCGGCTGCTGCGACGACACCCGCGCGCTTGTGGTGGATGGAGACGGTGTTCAAGGCTGGACTCCCGAACCGGAGGACGTGGTGATGGGATGGGACCGGGCAACGCTGAGGACGGCCTCGACGATGCCTTGGTAGCCGGTGCAACGGCAGATGTTGCCCGCCAGGTGCTCGCGCACGCGGGTCTCATCGAGCGCCTCGCCGCTGTTGAGAAGTTCGTAGGCGCTCATGAACATGCCGGGCGTGCAGAAGCCGCACTGCAGGGCGTGATGGGCGTTGAAGGCGGTGCGAAGACGCTGCGCCAGATCGTCCTGCAATCCTTCCAGCGTGGTGATGCTTTCGCCTTCGCAGCTGTGGGCCAACGTGAGGCACGAGCGCACGCACCGGCTGCCGACCATCACGTTGCAGGCGCCACAGACACCGTGCTCGCATGCGAGGTGGACCGAGTGGGTGCCGCATTCGCGCACGAAGTCGCCCAGCGAACTGCGGTGCTCCGTGTGCAGAGCCACTTTGCGGCCGTTGAGAACAATGCTCTTTTCCAGATTCATCATGATTGCGGGGCGAGGGCTTGTTGCAGTGCATCGATGGCGTTGACGGCGTGGCGATGCGCATCGAGAAGGCCCAACTCCGGCCACGCGGCGGCGATGTCCTGACGCGCCAGGTCCATCCACCGTTCGCGCGGCATCCGGGTTGAGGTTTGCAGGCTTTCGGCAAGGGTGGGCAGCGCCACTGGACGCTCGCCGTGCGCGCCCACCCAGCAGCGCCAACCATCGGCGCGTTGCACGACGATGGCCGAACACATGGCGTACTCACCCGCCCGGTGCATGAGCTTGGCGCGACCCCACCGGTGCAGCTGGATGTCGACCGTGTCCAGCGTCAGGGCCACAGCCAGCTCGTCCACGGCGCGCGCTGTGTGGAGTGGGCCCAGGATGAAGTCGTGGACCGCCATGCGCCGCATGCCGCGTTTGCTGACCAGCTCAATTTGTGCGCCCAATGCGCAAAAGAGCAATGGCCAGTCGCCTTTGGGGTCGGCCTGCACGATGCTGCCAACTGCCGTGCCTCGGTTGCGCACGGCGGGAAAGGCAATCTGCCGGGCATGCGCGGCCAGCAGCGCCGCCGCTGCGGGATGCTGCGCGGAGTGGACGGCGGCGAGCTGCGAGTGGCGCACCAATGCGCCGATGCGAAGGCCCTGGTGCCATTCCATCTGTCCCAGCGCTTCGATGCGGTTGATGTCCAGCAGCGCGTGAGGCGATGCCATGCGATACCGCAGCAGTGGCAGCAGGCTCTGGCCACCGGCCAGCACCTGGGCATCACTGCCCAGTGCTGCAAGCAGGTCCAGCGCTTCGTCAAGTGTTGTCGGGCGGCGCAGTTCAAACGGTGCCGGTTTCATGATTCGAGTTCCAGATGGGCGAGCGGGCGCTGGGTGACGGCGTGCTCTCCGCCGCCAAGCAGTTGGGCCAGCAGGTAGTCGGGCGTGATGGGTGTGCGGTCGACGGCCACACCACGCTCGAGCAGGGCATTGCGCACGGCATTGCCGATGGCTGCGGGGCCACCCACGCAGCCGCCTTCGCCTGCGCCCTTGATCCCGAATTCGGAAAAAGGCGAGGGCGTGCACTGGTGCACGATGTCGACGTGGGGCACTTCCATCGCGCTGGGAAGTGCGTAGTCGCCAAAAGTCACGGTGAGTGGCTGGCCGTCTTTGTCATAGCGCATTTCTTCCAGCAGTGCCTGGCCGATGCCCTGGGCCACGCCACCACGAATCTGGCCGTCCAGGATCAGCGGGTTGACGACAGTGCCACAGTCCTCCACCACGGCGTAGTCTGTGATGCGCACGAAGCCGGTTTCCGTGTCCACGCAGACGCGGGCCATGTGGATACCGTATGAGAAGGTGCCGGACTCCACCTGAGGCCGGTAGATGCCCTCGACCGACATGCCTGGAGGAATGTCCTGTGGCAGGCGGTGCAGGCCGAGCACGGCCAGGCGGCCGATCTCGGCATAGCTGATCGTCTTTCCGCCTGGGGCGATGAAGTGTGTGCCGTCCTGGCGCAACTCATCGGGCTCGCAGCCCAGGTCAGCTGAGGCCACGCGGCGGGCCTTCTCCAGGAGCATTCTGGATGCACGGGTGACGGCGCCGCCAGCCATGACGATGGAGCGCGAGGCCACGCTGCCCATGCCATAGGGCGCGCGCCCTGTATCGCCCTGGCGGATGCGGATCTGGTCCAGTGGCAGCCCGGTGATCTGGGCTGCAATCTGCGCCAGCGCGGTGTGGTGTCCCTGACCGTGGCTGAGCGTGCCCACGTCAAAGATCAGTTCGCCGCCAGGCGTGAGCGTTGCTCGCGCTGCTTCGTGTCCATAGATGTAGGCTGAGCCACGGCGATGCCATTCGACAGAACCGTGGGCAGCCTGCTCCACGTACATGGCGAAGCCGATGCCATGGACATGGCGTTCGTCGTTCGCTCGCGCGGGCCAGGTTTTGGCATGTGCCTCAGCCGCATTCAGGCAAGCGTGGTAGTCGCCCGAATCATAGTAAAGACCTGTGGCCGTGGTGAAGGGAAAACGCTCGGCACCGATCAAGTTGCGTCGGCGCACAGCGACCGGGTCCTGGCCCAGCGCATGGGCGACTTCGTCCAGAATGCGCTCCATGGCAAAGCAGCCCGCCGGGCGGCCAACGCCGCGGAAGGGACCGACGGGCGACTTGTTTGTGTAGACCGCCGTGGCTTCGAAGCGGTAGTTCGGGATGTCGTAAGGACCGAGCAGCACGTTGGCCGCCATGTTGGCCTCAATGGCCCCTGTGGAAGTCTTGGCCGAGTAGGCGCCCGAATCCACCACAATTCGCGCATTTACCGCATGGATGCGGCCGCTGTCGTCGAACCATGCGCTGATCTCGTGCTCGTGCTGGCGACTGTGGTTCGATGCCACAAAATGCTCGTAGCGGTCCTCGATCCAGCGGTGAGGGCGCCCCGTTGCAAGCGCCATCGCAGCGATGACCAGCTCTTCGGGGTAGAGATTGCTCTTGGCGCCGAAACCACCACCCACGTCCGGGACGATGACGCGGATGTCCGCCTCTGCGATGCCGATCAGATGTTCGGACAGGAAGGTGCGCAGCAGATGGGGTCGCTGATGCGAGGCATGCACCACCAACTCGCCCGTGGATGCGTCAATGTAAGCGAGGCATCCCCGGCCTTCCATGGGCGATGCCATCACGCGGGCCATGGAAAAGCGCCGCGTGACGGATCGCCCCTGGAATGCGTCCGGGTTGCCGATGGTGCGCCCGCTGTGCAGCACCACATTCGAGTCCAGATGACCATGAATGGGCATGCCCGGGTGCGTGAGTTCGCTCAGCACGTCGACGACGGGAGGCAGCTCCTCGATGTCCGGCACACAGTGCTCGAGCTTGTCTTCGGCTTCGGCGCGGGTGCGCGCCGTGATGGCGGCGATGGCCTCGCCGACGAAACGCACGCGCTCCTCGGCGAGCAGCGGAAGAGGGGCGCCGTTGAATCCTTTTCGGAGCAGGCTTGACACGATCGGCCGGGTGAGCGGGGCAATGCGCGCGGAGTCCCACACGACGTCGGGGGCGACATTGGGTGCGAGCCGCACGCCACGCAGGCGCCCATGCGCCACCGGGCTGCGCAAGAAGACAACCTCCTCGCAACCGGGCACCGTCGTGTCCGCGATGTAGCGGGAGAGGCCCTGGAGGTGACGGGCATCCTCCAGGCGCGGAATCGGCTGTCCGATCATCATGCGATGCCTTTTTCGCGTGCTGCGATCCGTTGAATCAGTCGAGCTTGATGTTGGCGCTGCGGATGATCGAACCCCACTTGCCCATGTCCTGCTGCATGCGCTTTGCGAGTTCTTCGGGCGTGCCACCGACGGGTACCAGGCCCAGCCTGATGAGGCGATCGCTCACGTCTTTCTCTTTAAGTGCTTTGTTCACGGCGCCGTTGAGGGTGGCGATGACGGGGGCCGGCGTGCCAGTGGGCGCCATGAGCACGAACCAACTCGATAGGTCGTTGTCGGGCAGGCCGGCCTCTTTCAGGGTCGGCACGCTGGGCAACGAGGGGAAGCGGTGAGGCGCTGCAATGGCCAACACGCGCATGCGACCCGCATCCAACTGGGCCTGGGCCGGACCCAGGTTTTCAAAGCTGAAGTCGACCTCACCGGCCGCGACAGAAGTGACGGCTGGACCGCTGCCTCGCATCGGGATGTGCTGCGCCTTGAAGCCCGTGGCTGACTGGAACCACTCCGCGGCCAGATGCAGCGTGCTGCCAGCGCCAGCAGAGGCGTAGTTCAGCATGGGGTTCTTGCGGGCCGCCGTTATGAATTCCTTGACCGTCTTTTCCTGGACGCGTGGCCCCACCATCAGAAAGGCGGGCACATCCACGATGTGCACCACGGGCATGAGGTCCCGCGAGGCGCTGTAGGGCATCTGGGGATAGAAGTGCACATTGTTGATGAGCGAGGTTGTGCCCATCAGCAGCGTGTACCCATCGGGCGCCGACCGCACCACATGCGCGGTGCCGATCTGTGAGTTGGCACCAGGCTTGTTGTCCACCACCACCGGCGTGTTGAGCGTCTTGGAGATCGATTGGCCAATGGCGCGCGCCGTGGCGTCCGATGCACCACCCGCCGCAAAGGGCACGACGATGGTGATGGGCTTGCTGGGGAACGCTTGGCTGTGCGCCAGCGGAGTCAGGCAAGCGGAGATCGCCAGGCCCGCCACGATGCGTGTCAGACGGCCTACCGAGGAAGTGGTCAAGTTACATAGGGGTGTCATGGGAGCCAACCTTTCATCAAGTTCAAGGAGTCTTCTTGCCAGATATCAAGTATCAAGTATACGTAATAATTTTGCGAAGTTCATGCCAAAATTCGCTCAACACACTGGGGTTTTCCCATGGGAGTTCCATTTTTTGCCTATGAACAAAGTGTTGGACAGTCTTTCGGGCCTTCCCACCGCGCCGCGGGCGTCGAACTTGCCCTCACAGGTCCAGTCGATATTGCTGGAGGGCATCCTTGTCGGCACGCTGCGTCCGGGTGAGCGGTTGTGGGTGGATGAGGTGGCCGAGCACTTTGGCGTGAGCAAGATTCCGGTGCGCGAAGCGCTCAAGGCGCTGGAGGTGGACGGGTGGGTGACCTCACAGCCGCGCAAGGGCACCTATGTGCGTGAACTGTCGTTGGATGAACTGCGGGAAACCTTTGAAATGCGGCGGCTGCTGGAGCCTTACAGCGCAGGTCAGGCGGCCCTGCGCCGCACCGACGCCCAACTGATGGAGCTGGAGCGTTTGCTGGACGAAAGCAACAAGGCGTTGGAGGCAATCGACGTGGTTGCCGTGACCCAGGCCAACCGGCGCATTCATTCCGTGATGGCCGATGCGGCGGGCAACAGCCTCTTGCGTGAAAGCATTGCCAAGCTGGAGCAACTCGTGCAGCGGTACTTCGTGGCCGTCGATTGGCAGCACCGGCGCGAATCTATGGAGCAGCACCGTGCCATCTACGAGGCGATCCGCGATCGCAATGTCGACCTCGCAGCGCGCCTGACGGTCGCGCACATCGACCATACAGAATCATTGGCCGAGGCCTCTCTGTTGCGCTTGCCATTTGCAGCCAAATGGGACTGGGGCGATCGCATGAAAGACTCGATTTCGGCGGAAATTCCCTAGGCTTTGAAACCTGAGGCATGCGCACCCGGTGGGGGGCGGATGAAATCATGGACGACCAGGACCCGTGGAGTGCGCCGACGCTGGTGCACGAATGTGCGCACTGTGAGTACAAAGAACGCTAGTCAAGGAAAGACAGAGGTCGGGCATCCGTCAGGCCCAACGCACCCTGGGCCACAAGCGTTCTCCACCGGCAGAGGTCGTTGTCGACCTTGGTGCGCAACGCATCGGGCGTGCCAGGCTCCACCCTGGCGCCATGGTTCTCGAATTGAGCGACCACTGCCGCGTCGGTCAAAGCGTCGTTCAGTGCCTGGTTCAACTTGGCGAGCGTTGCAGACGGCGTGTGAGCCGGCGCGAACAGGCCATACCACTGCGTGACGTCCACGCCGTCGATCCCGCCTTCTGCCAGCGTGGGCAACGCGGGCAGGCTGGGCAAGCGACTGGTGCCAGCCACCCCCATGGCGCGCAGCTGGCCGCTGTGAACGAACGGATGGGCGGTGAACAGGCTGGGGAACATGACCTGCGTGCGTCCGCTCACCACGTCGGCAATGGCCGGCGCCGCGCCGTCGAACTTCACACTGGCCATGCCCGCGCCGCTGCCCAGCAGGAACAGCGCCGCCGCAAAATGGGGCGGCGTGCCGTCACCCGCCGAGGCGTAGATCAGACTGCCGGGATTCGTCTTCAGTTGCGACACCAGGTCCTGAACGCGGGACGCGGAGACACTCGGGTGGACCACCATCAAGGTCGGCGATGAGCCCACCAGGCCGATCGGTTCGAAGTCCTTGACGGGGTCGTAGCCCAGTTTCTGCAGCGCGGGGTTCATCGCGTGCGTGCCCACGTAGCCCAACATCAACGTGTGACCATCGGGCTCCGCTCGGGCGACAAATTCGCTGGCAATGGCGCCGTTCGCGCCCGCCCGGTTGTCCACCAGGACCTCCTGCCCGAGCAGCCGCCCCATCTTGCTGGCGATGATTCGGGCCATGGTGTCGTTCCCGCCGCCGGCGGCGGTCGGGACGATGATGGTGATCGGTTTGCGTGCCGGGGCTGCGGCTTCCTCGGGACGCGGGAACACATAGTCCGGCAGGTGCATCTCGCCCTGCATGATCTTGCGGGCCGTGCGGACCAGCGCGGCCCCCTTGACCTCGGCCGCGTCCCCCTGGCCGATGAGTTCCACCTCGACATCGATCTGTCCCGCGGGATGCAGCACCACCAGCTTGTGGCGGCCCGCTTCGCGCGCCATGCCGCTGGCAACCGTGCCGGGCAGCGCGAAGGCGCAGGCCACACCAATGGCTCCTGTGACGGCGTGCGACGCGTGGCAACGGTGTGGCGTGAAGTACCTTGAGGTGACGCTGTTGGGTGAGTCGCCCTCGCTGACCAGCACGGGTTTCGGTATGACACTTTGGGCGACATCGCCCAGCCCCATCATGCGGCCGGCCTGCAGGCGCAGCGATTCGATGCGCGCCAGGAGCGCGGTGTTGGCATCCAGCGCCACCGGCTTTTCGCGGCCAGTGACGCCCAGATCGGCCGCGCGAACGATCATGAGTGGCATCGCCGCATCGATGCAGGTCACGGCGATGCCGTCGATGTGGTCGATGCGCTGGCCGGTGGGAAACACGTGGCCCGTCACCGCGCCCCACGCGTCCAGGAAGTCCAGCAGGACGGGGGCCGCCGTGCCGGCGACGCCGTCGATGCGCGCGTCGCCCTCGTACGTCACGCGGCCGTTCGGTGTGCGCACGGTCACATCGATGCGCGAACGGGTGTTGACATTGAACACACGAACCTTGGTCACGCCATCCTGCGCCGTCACGAGGCCCTGCTCGATGCCGAACGGCGCCACGCCCGAGAGCATGTTGCCGCAGTTGGGCCGGGTGTCGACGGAACGGTGGCCAACGCCGACCTGCGCGAACAGGTAGTCGAGATCGCAGTCGGGCTGGGTGGATCTCGAGACGATGGCCACCTTGCTGTTCAAAGTGCTGCCACCGCCCACGCCGTCGAGCTGCAACGGGTCGGAGGCCCCGATCGCACCGATCAGGGCCTGGTCGCGGGCTTCGTCACCTTCAGGCAGCCATTCGCGCAGAAAGAAGGGGCCGCGCGAGGTGCCGGCGCGCATGAGGACACAGGGAATGACTTTGTTCATGGGCCGCATTCTCAAGAGCCGCTGTGCTTCTGTGAATTGCATAGTTGAGAAGCATTGATCCATGGTTTGCAATAAACGGCGGGCCGCTCATTGATGCACCAAAAGCATCACTTGTTCTCAACATTGCAATTTACTTCGCCACCGGATGAACGGAAACTGCGCCCATCGCCCCGCCCCTCCAGCCCCGAGATCGAAGGACATCCGCATGACCCAGACCACCGACGACCTGCGAGCATGGATCGGCCGCAGCGAGACGGTGCACGACACCGTCAGCCCCACGCCCGTGGCTGCCCTGACCGCCACGCTCGACCACCCCGCTGCCGACACCGCGCCCGGCACGCTGCTGCCACCGCTCTGGCACTGGTTGTACTTCCTGCCCCTGCACCGGCAATCCGACATCGGCGCAGACGGCCACGCCCGGCGCGGCGGCTTCCTTCCCCCGGTGCCGCTGCCGCGCCGCATGTGGGCCGGCAGCCAGTTCGAATTCATCTCCCCGATCCGCGTGGGCGATCAGGTCGCCCGCACATCCACCATCGACGACGTGAGCAGCAAGGAAGGCCGGACCGGCAAGCTCGTGTTCGTGAAAGTGCGCCACGAGGTGCGGTGCAACGGCGAAGCCGCACCGGCCCTGGTGGAGTTCCACGACATCGTCTACCGCGACGCCCAGCAGCCTGGCGATGTGGCACCTCCCCCGCAAGCGGCTCCCGCGCAGGCGGCCTGGCGCCGCCAGATCGTGCCGGACGACGTGCTGCTGTTCCGCTACTCGGCGCTCACGTTCAACGGCCACCGAATCCACTACGACCGGCGGTACGTGACCCAGGTCGAAGGCTACCCGGGCCTCATCGTCCATGGCCCGCTGATTGCCACGCTGCTGCTGGACCTGTTGCGCCGGGAGATGCCCACGGCCGACGTGGCCAGCTTCCGCTTCAAGGCGGTGCGCCCCACCTTCGACCTGCACGCCTTTCATGTGCAAGGTGAGCCCGCGGCCGACGGCAAGACCGTGCGCCTGTGGGCGAGCGACCACGAAGGGTGGCTCACGATGGACGCCACCGTGGTGCTGCGCTGATTTCTTTGACCACGATCACCCGAGACCCTCATGCAGCCACTTGCAGGCATCACCGTCGTCACCCTGGAGCACGCCATCGCCGCGCCCTTCGCCACGCGCCAGCTGGCCGACCTGGGTGCGCGCGTCATCAAGATCGAGCGCCCCGGCACGGGCGATTTCGCGCGCGGCTACGACCAGCGGGTGCGTGGCCTGGCATCGCACTTCGTCTGGACCAACCGCTCCAAGGAGAGCCTCACGCTCGACGTCAAACACCCCGAGGCCGCCCGCATCCTGGAGCGGCTCGTGCTGGAGAAGGCCGACGTGGTGGTGCAGAACCTCGCGCCCGGTGCGGCGGCCCGGCTTGGCTTGGGCCACGAAGCGCTGTCGGCGGTCAAGCCCGGCCTGATCGTCTGCGACATCTCGGGATACGGCGATGACCGGGAGAACCCGGGCCCCTACCGCGACAAGAAGGCCTACGACCTGCTGATCCAGAGCGAAGCGGGGTTCGTCTCGGTGACCGGCACGGCGGACGAGCCCTGCAAGGCAGGCCCGTCGATCGCGGACATCGCCGCAGGCATGTACGCCTACAGCAACATCCTCGCGGCGCTGATGCAGCGCAGCCAGACCGGCCGGGGCCAGCGCATCGACATCTCCATGCTGGAGTCGCTCGCCGAGTGGACCAGCTACCCGCTCTACTACGCCTTCGAAGGCGCCGCACCGCCCCCGCGCACCGGCGCCAGCCACGCCACGATCTATCCGTATGGCCCGTTTCCGGTCGGGCCGGCGGAGCAAGGCGCCCACGTGATGCTGGGCCTGCAGAACGAGCGCGAATGGGTCAGCTTCTGTGAGAAGGTGCTGCACCAGCCGGCCCTGGCCACCGACCCGCGCTTCACCGCCAACTTCAAGCGCGTCGCCGAGCGCACCGCCTTGCGCCAGATCATCGTGGACACCTTCCGGCCCCTGACGGTGGCCGAGGTGGAGGCCCGGCTGGAGGTGGCGCAGATCGCCAACGCCCGGGTGAACACCATGGCCGACGTCTGGGCACACCCGCAACTCCAGGCGCGCCAGCGCTGGACCGAGGTGGGCTCGCCCCAGGGGCCGCTGCCGGCCCTGCTGCCACCGGGCACCTGGAACGAAGGCCCGCGCATGGACCCGGTGCCCGCACTGGGCGAGCACACCGATGCGATCCTGGCCGAACTGGGTTACGGCGCGGACGGCATTGCCGCGCTGCGTGCGGCCAAGGCCATCTGAGGTCGTGGCCATGTCGACGCCCCTCGCCTGCGCGCGCACCTACCTCTTCGTGCCCGGCACTCGGCCCGATCGCTTCGGCAAGGCCTTGGTCAGTGGCGCGGATGCGGTGGTGCTGGACCTCGAGGACGCCGTGGCGCCCGAGCACAAGACCGCCGCGCGCGCCCACGTGGTCGGTTGGCTGCAGACCGCCGGGCCAGCCGACCGCTCCCGCTGCGTGGTGCGCATCAACGATTCGACTTCGGACTGGTTTGCGGACGACCTGACCGCCCTGCTGGGCACCGGCGTGGCGCAGATCATGCTGCCCAAGACCGAACAGGCGCAGCAAGTCCGCTTCGTCGTGGAGGCCTTGCCGGGCGTTCAGGTGCTGGCCCTCATCGAAAGCGCCAGGGGCGTGGCCCAGGTGGACGAGATTGCGGGCGCCATCGGTGTGGCCAGGCTCGTGTTCGGCACCCTGGACTTCGCCCTGGACCTGGACCTGGACATCCGCCGCGACGCTGTCGGTCTGAGCCACGCGGCGGCGCGCATCGCACTGGCCTCGCGCCTGGCCGACCTCCCCGCGCCCGTGGCCGGCGTCACCCCGCAACTGGACGACGAGGCACGGCTCATGGCCGACCTGGCCTGGGCGCGTTGCCACGGCTTCGGCGCCAAGCTGTGCATTCACCCGAACCAGGTCCTGCCGATCCACCGCGCGCTGCAGCCCGCCGAGGCCGAACTCGCCTGGGCCCGGCGCGTGCTGGCGGCCGATGCGGCGTCGCCCGGCGCGGCCCGGCTCGACGGCCGCATGGTCGATGCGCCCGTGGTGCGCCAGGCGCGCCGAACGCTGCGGGCCGCGGGGCATTGAACCCGGGCCTCATCCCCACCGATTACCACAGAGAAAGAAGCAACATGGCATCCACCATCATCGATTCGCGCATCTTCGGCGACATGTTCAGCGATGCGCGCATGCGCGAGGTCTGGTCCGACGAGAACCGCACGGCCAAGTACCTCGACATCGAGCGCGCGCTGGCCAAGGTTCAGGGACAGCTCGGCATCATTCCTCAGGAAGCGGCCGACGAAATCGTCAGGAACTGCGAGCTGTCGCAGATCGACTGGGCCAAGCTCAAGGCCAAGACCGAACAGATCGGCTACCCGATCATCGCGGTCGTCAATCAGATCAATGCCAACTGCCGCGACAAGCTCGGTGAGTACTGCCACTGGGGTGCCACCACGCAGGACATCACCGACACCGCCGCCGTCCTTCAGATGCGAGAGGGCCTGGCGCTGGTGGAGCAGGACCTGAACGAGATCGGCGAAGCGCTGGCCGCGCTGGCCCGCAAGTACCGGGACACGCCCGTGATCGGCCGCTCCAACCTGCAGCAGGCCACGCCCATCACCTTCGGCTACAAGATGGCCAGCATCCTGGCCGGCATCGACCGGCACCGCGAGCGGCTGCAGCAGCTCAAACCGCGCGTGCTGATGGGCGAATTCGGTGGCGCCTCGGGCACCCTGTCGTCGCTGGAGAGCGGCGCCATGGAGACGCAGGCTGGATTGATGAAGGAGCTGGGCCTCGCCCAGCCACTGATCTCGTGGCACACCGTGCGCGACACCATCGCCGAGGTCGGCGCGTTCCTGGGGCTTGTCGGCGGCTCGCTCGGCAAGATCGCCATGGACGTCAAGCTCATGATGCAGACGGAAGTGGCCGAGGTGTTCGAGCCCTATGCGCCGGGGCGCGGCTCCTCCTCCACCATGCCGCAGAAGCGCAACCCGATTTCCTGCCTCTACATCCACGCCAACATCTCGGTGGCCCGCCAGCATGCCGCGGCCCTGATGGACGCCATGGTCGCCGACCACGAGCGCTCCACCGGTCCCTGGGAAATCGAATGGGTGTCGCTGCCCGAGATCTTCTGCCTGATGTCTGGGGCGCTGAAACAGACCAAGTTCGTGCTCAAGGGCCTCGAAGTGGACGCTTCCCGCATGCGCGCCAACATCGACATCACCAACGGGCTGGTGATGTCGGAAGCGGTGATGATGGGCCTGGGTCCCTACATCGGCCGCGAGTACGCACACGACCTGGTCTACGACCTGTGCCGTCAGGCATTGAAGGAAGACCGGCCGCTGATCGAAATCCTGGCCGTGCACCCGGAAATCACGCCCCATGTGACCCGTGCCCAGCTCGAAGCCATGTGCGAGCCGGCGAACCACCTGGGCCAGGCCGGCGTCATGGTCGATCGCGTGCTCGCGGCGCGGCGCTGACGCCTTCGGCGGCCTTGCCGCGTTTTGCTTTCATCTCCGCAAAGAACTCATACAACTGCAGCGCCGCCGGCGAGAGCGAGCGACCCTTGCGCCGAATCAACCCGACCTTGCGGGTGATGATCGGATCCACCAGCGGCACGCTCACCAGCAGCGGGTGACCGGGAGCGGGCATGGCCATCGAAGGCACCGCTGCCACGCCCAGACCTGCTTCGACCAGGCCCAGCATGGTCGTCACATGCTGCGCTTCGTAGATGTTCTGCGGCAGACCGGGCTGGCCCGACAGCGCCTGGTCGATCAGCAGCCGGTTGCCCGAGGCCTTGCTCACGGAGATGTAGTCGTACCTGGCCAGATCGGCCCAGGACACGCGGCGTTTTCGGGCAATGGCGTGATCGCGGCGACAGGCCGCGACGAAGCGCTCCTCCAGAAGCGGCTTGAACTCGATGTCGGGCTCCTGGCTGCCCATGAAATTGAGCCCGAAATCCGCCTCGCCGCGCGACACGGCCGACAGCACCTCGTTCGCGCTGGCATCGAAGATCTTCACCCGGATCTTGGGGTACTGTTCCCGGTAGCGCGAGATCACGTGCGAGATGAAGTAATACACCGTGGACGGCACGCAGGCGATGGTGACCTCGCCCATGCGGGTGCTGCCCACCCCCCGGATGCCGAGCAGGGTGTTGTCCAGCTCGTCCAGCAATTGCTGCACTTTTCGGTCGAAGTCGCGGCCGACGGCTGTGAGTTCGACCTTGCGCGTCGTGCGCTCCAGCAACTTGACCCCCAGGGCTTCTTCCAGTTTTTCGATGCGGCGGCTGAACGCGGGTTGAGACACGTGCAGCGCGTTGGCCGCCTTGCGAAAACTGCTGAGTTCGGCCACGGTGCGGAATGCCTGCAGGTCGTTGAGGTTGAAGTTGATGGCCATGGCAGCGGTGGGTTTTCTGGTTGATCCAAATTGTGCATCAATGATTCGCAAACATGCAATTTACTTGGCATAAGACAGCGGCGACGATACGTTCCGAGATTCAAGACCACCCCCACCCATCGGAGAGACAAATGCAGATTCAAAAGAGACAAGTGCTGAGCGCTGTTGCCGTTGCGATCGCCGCCACCTGGGCGTTCGGTAGCGCTCAGGCGGCTTACCCCGAGAGGACCATCAGCATCGTCGTTCCGACGTCGGCGGGCGGTGCCAACGATGCCATGGCCCGGACCATCGGCCAGGCCCTGACGCTGCTTCTCAAGCAGTCCGTCATCGTGGACAACAAGGCCGGCGGCAATGGCGCGATCGCCAGCGAGTTCGTGGCGCGCGCGGCGCCCGACGGTTACACGCTGATGCTGGGCTACATCGCCACCCATGCGATGAACCCCTCGCTGCAGAAGCTGCGCTACGACCCCGTCAAGGACTTCGAGCCGGTGGGCATGGTGGGCTATTCCGCCACGCTCATGGTGGCCAACACCCAGGTAGCGGCCAACAACGCAAAGGAGTTGGTGACCTTCATGAAGGCCAACCCGGACAAGATCAACTACGCGTCGGCCGGCAACGGCACGGCCCCGCACTTCGCGGCGGAGATGTTCAAGCTGTCCACCGGCACCGCCATGACGCATGTCCCCTACAAGGGCTCTGCCCCCGCCGTGACCGACACGATCGCCGGCCAGACGCAGGTGATGTTCCCCAGCCTCTTTACCGCGATGCCGAACGTGAAGAACGGCAAGCTCAAGGCACTGGGCCTGGCCGGCTCCAAGCGGTCGCCGTTGATGCCCGATGTGCCCACGCTCAAGGAGCAGGGCATCAACAATGTGGACGTGTCGCAGTGGTACGCCATCTTCGCGCCCGCCAAGACGCCCAAGCCCGTGCTGGAGCAGCTGAACAAGGCGCTGAATCAGGTGCTCGCCGACCCCGCCACCGTCAAACGCCTGGAAGAGCATGGCGCCGAAGTCGACACGATGAGCCTGGAGGAAATGCGCGGTTTCGTGCAGGCCGAACAGGTGAAGTGGAAGCAGGTGGTGCAAGCCGCGAAACTGAAGGCCGACTGAAGTTCCAATCGACGCAGCGGCTCCCGGTCAGATCACCTCCCGCCGGTCCGCTTGTGCCGCAAGGCCCCGGGCGGATGCCCGATGACCCTTTTGAACGCGCGGCTGAACGAGGCCTCCGAGTCGTAGCCCAGGCGGCTGGCGGCCACGGCCACGCGCATGCCTTCGCGCTCGATCCAGCGGCGCGCCTGGAACATCCGCACGCGGGTCACGTACCGGGCCGGGCTCTCGCCCAAGGTGCGCGTGAACAGCTCGGCGAAGCTGGAGCGCGAGGCACCCATCAGGTCCGCCAGCGCCGGCACCGTCCAATCGCGTTCGGGCTCGGTGTGGATCGCGGCGATCACCTTGCCGATGCGGGGGCATTGCACCGCCGCGATCCAGCCACTGGCGTCGCTGCAGGCGCACTCGACCCAGGCGCGGATGATGCAGGCGGCCAGCACATCGGCCAGGCGCGCGAGCATGCCGCAGGCACCGATGCGGTCCAGCGCGACCTCGCGCTCCATCGCTTCGAGCAACGCGGGCACGGAGGGGTCTCGCGTGGCCAGTTCGTTGGCGCGCATCGCCTCCGGCATCATCGCCAGCAGGGGGTGCAGGGGATCGAGGTTGAAGCGCATGGCGCCGCAGAAGACGATGTCGTTCGGCGCGCCCGCAGGCCCTTCGTCCGGCGTTGGGGGCGATGAGGCCGATGAGGCCGGGGAAGCGGGCTGCGGCGCGCCACCGATGAGGTAGATGTTGTCCGCCACCGGGGTGCGCGAGAGCGATTCGATGTCGACGCACGGCACGTCGGGCGCGCTGGCCAGGATGTGAAAGCTGCCCCGCGGCAGCAGCACCGCATCGCCAGCGTCCAGCCGCACCCAGTCGTGACCGGGCAGCCAGAGCCAGCAGCCGCCGCGCGCCACGAAATGGAAACGGGCCTCCGGGCGCGCGGGGTAGGCCACGGCCCAGGGCGGCTGCATCACGCAACGGCCGTATTCGACGCCGTCCAGCCGCAAGCCCAGCAGGATGCGGCTCAGCAGGTCGGCGGGGCGGGGCGGCGCGTCCACCGCGCCACGGGCGGCGCTGCCCTCTGGCAGGGCGACAGATTCGGAGGAATAGTCAAGCATTTCGGCTTTTCCCACATGGAAACGCCGGCATCTTATCCCTAAGCTGGCGGTCTTGCTGGCTTCCCCCCGTTCAATTCATGTCCTCCTCCTGCTCCACCTGCATCGATCCCTCCCAAGCCGTGGCCGCACCGCCGCCGCCGGCGAACGCGGATTCGCCCCACTGGGCCGCCGTCGGTTCGCTGGCGCTGGGCGTTTTCGGCCTGGTGACCGCCGAATTCCTGCCGGCCAGCCTGTTGACGGCCATGGCCGCGGACCTGGGCATCAGCAACGGCGCCGCGGGCCAGACGGTCACGGCGACGGCGCTGGTGGGCGCGGTCGCCGCTCCCGCCTTTCCGCTGCTGACGCGGCGGCTGGACCGCAAGTGGGTGATGCTGGCGCTGAGCCTGCTGCTGGTCGTCTCCAACCTGATGGCCGCGACGGCCACCTCGCTGCCCGTGCTGCTGGTGGCCCGCGTGCTGCTGGGCTTGGCGCTGGGCGGCTTCTGGGCCCTGGCGGGCGCGCTGGCCCTGCGGCTGGTGCCCGCGGACCGATTCGCCCGCGCCATGTCCCTGATCCTCACGGGGGTGTCGGTGGCCACGGTGTGCGCCGCCCCCATCGGCGCGTGGATGGGCGATCTGTGGGGGTGGCGCAGCGCCTTCGTTGCCGCAGGTGTGGTCAGCGTGGTGACGCTGGTCGCGCAGGCCATCACGTTGCCCGCGCTGCCGCCGCGCGACCACGCCAATCTGCGCGTGCTGGGCCAGTTGCTGCTGCGGCCGCAGGTGCGCATGGCCCTGCTGGCGGTGCTGCTGGTGATCTCGGGCCATTTCGCGGGCTTCACCTATATCCGGCCGCTGATGGAAAACGTCACCCACCT
The DNA here is from genome assembly GCF_057809615.1 of Hydrogenophaga sp. FG152. Classification (NCBI taxonomy): domain Bacteria; kingdom Pseudomonadati; phylum Pseudomonadota; class Betaproteobacteria; order Burkholderiales; family Comamonadaceae; genus Hydrogenophaga; species Hydrogenophaga sp. FG152. Next base: position 66,088 of record NZ_JBMDKH010000020.1, read on the forward strand.
GTCCGTCCAGGCGATCACGGTGGTGCTGCTGGGCTACGGCATCGGGGGCTTCTTCGGCAACCTGGCGGGTGGCTACCTGGCCGAGCGCAGTGAGCGCCGCGCCATCGTGGCGGGGGGCACGCTGGTCGTCCTCATGGCGGGCAGCCTGTTGCTGGCGGGTTCGTCAGGGCTGGTGACCGCCGTGGCGGTGGCGCTCTGGGGTTTTGCGTTCGGCGCTTTCCCGGTCGGTTTCCAGACCTGGGTGGTGCGGGCCGCGCCCGACCACGCCGAAGGCGCGGGCGGCCTGATGGTGGCGGCGTTCCAGATCGCCATTGCCAGCGGCGCGGTCGGCGGCGGGCTGCTGGTCGATCACGTGGGCGCGCTCGGTGCGCCGGCCTTCGCGCTGGTCGCCATCGTGCTGGGCACCTTGCTCACCCTGCGCCACGGTCCCCGGCCGCAGGGCCAACGGGCCGCCGCCCAGCCGGCGCCGGTTCATCACTGAATCAGGGCGTCGTCGGGTCTGAAGCCGGGGCATTGCGCACGCGCCGCTGGCGCGCCTGCGGCAGCGACGCGTGCTGGTGCAAGGCGAGGCGCAGGGCCGTCGCGGCCACACCGAGGGCGCGGTCGGTGCGGCGGGCCAGGTAGGTTTGCGTGTGCGCCACGCCCTGCGGACCGAGGGCCGTGGCGGCCAGGGGCACCAGTTGCTTCTCGGCCAGTTCGCGCTCGATCACCCACCTCGGCAGGCGGCCCCAACCCACCCCGCCCAGGATCAGGGCCCGCTTGGCGTCCTGCGTGCCCACGCGCAGCGTCTGGGGCGACAGCACACCGAAGTCGCGTCCCTCGGACAGCGGTGTGGGATCCTCCAGCACGATCTGCACGTGGTCGGCCAGCTCGACGCTGGTGAGCACCTTGCGGCGCCGGGCCAGCGCATGGCTGGCGGCGGCCACCGCCACGATGGGCACCCGCTGCAGCGCCTCGGTCTCGATGCGCGGATCGAGAAAGTCTTCGCCGGCCATGATGGCCAGGTCGCACTGCCGCTCGCGCAGCGCTTGCAGCGGACCACCCAGTGGCGCGACCGCCAGGCGCAGCCGAACCGACGGCCAGGTCTCGCGCACCTCCTTGAGCGCGGCGGCCACCACGGGCAGCGGGTAGAGCGTGTCCACCATCAGCGACAGCTCGATCTCCACGCCCTCGCCCAGGCCGCGCGCGCGTGCCCGCATGAAGTCCACCTTGAGCAGCACGGCGTGCGCGTCTTCCAGCAAGGCCAGGCCGGCCGGCGTGAGTGTGGGCCGGTGGCCGCCGCGATCGAAGAGGCTCACGTCGAGCTGGTGTTCGAGGTTGGCGATCGCGTGGCTCACGGCCGACTGCGCGCGCCGCAGGCGCGTGGCACCGGCCCGAAAGCTGCCGGCCTCGGCCACGGTCACGAACATGCGAATCTGATCGAGGGTGAGCGCGTCCAGCATTGATCGATTCCGTAGATCAGGAAGCGCAGAATTTTAGGCCTTCCGCAGATCAATGTGGCTACCCATACTTCTCCCATTTCCACATGAGAGGTGTTCACGTCATGACCCAAGTGCTGGTGCTCTATTACTCTTCCTATGGCCACATCGCGACCATGGCCAGCGCCGTGGCCGAGGGCGCGCGCACGGCGGGCGCGCAGGCCGTGATCAAGCGCGTGCCCGAACTGGTACCGGACGCCGTGGCGCGCAAGGCCGGCTACCAGCTGGCGCACGACGTGCCGGTGGCCACCGTGGAGGAGCTCGCCGCGTACGACGCCATCGTGCTGGGCACGCCCACCCGCTTTGGCAACATGGCCGCGCAGATGAAGAACTTTCTCGATCAGGCCGGTGGCCTGTGGGCCCGGGACGCGCTGGTGGGCAAGGTGGGCAGCGTGTTCACCTCCACGGGCAGCCAGCACGGCGGGCAGGAGTCGACCATCCTCTCGACGCACATCGTGCTGATGCACCTGGGACTGGTGGTGGTGGGCCTGCCCTACAGCTTCAAGGGCCAGATGCGCATGGACGAGGTCACCGGTGGCTCGCCTTATGGCGCGGCCACGTTGGCCGATGACGGGTTGGGCGGCGACCGCCAGCCCAGCCTGAATGAAATCGAAGCGGCCCGCTACCAGGGGGCCCATGTGGCGCGGGTGGCCCGGGCGCTGGCGCTGTCGCAGCCGATGGCGGTGGCGTGAGCGGGGCCTCTTCAAACCCGGCACGCACCGACTGGCGGGCCGTGTGGGTGGTGGTGGCCGCCGGGGTGGTCTCGGCCTTTCACCTGGGCAAGGTCGCCATCGCGGCCCCCCAGCTGCAGGCCGATCTGGGCCTCAGCCTGGGCATGCTGGGCGCCCTCGGTGCCACCTTCGCCGTGCTGGGCGCACTGGGCGGCGTGGTGGCGGGCTCCGTGGTGGCCCGTGCCGGCGACCACCGCATGCTGGTCCTCGGGCTGTTGGCCACGGCACTGGGTGCGGCGATGGCGGTGCCGACCGACCGCTTCGGTGTGCTGCTGGCGTCGCGCGTGGTGGAGGGGCTGGGATTCCTGCTGATCACGGTGGCCGGGCCCACGGTGCTGGCGCGCCGGGTGCGTGCGGACGATCAGGGCACCGCCTTGGTCTTGTGGAGTTGCTTCATGCCAGCCGGCATGGCGCTGGCGATGCTCACCGGGCCGTGGTTCGGCGACTGGCGCAGCCTGTGGGGGGCCGCCGCGCTGGCGGCCGGTCTGCTCGTGGTCCTGGTGGTGGGTGTGGTGCCGCGTGGTCCACGGCCTGCCCGCGCGGGCGACCCGGCCCGACTCGCCGAGGTCTGGCGCTCCGAACCCCTGGCGATGGCCGCCACGTTCCTGCTCTACAGCCTGATGTTCTTCGCGCTCTTCAGCTTTCTGCCCGTGCTGCTGTACCAGCGCCTGCAGGTGGGCGCCGGTGCCGTCGGGCTGCTCGCTGCGGTGGCCTGCGCGGCCAACATCGTGGGCAACCTGTGCGCGGTCGTCCTGCTTCGCAAGGTGCGCCGTGAGGCGCTGGGCATCTGCGCGGCGATCACGATGGGCCTCTGTGGCCTGGGCATCTTTCTGCCGGTGCTGGGTCCGGGGATGGCGTTTGCCCTGTGCCTGGTGTTCTCGGCCGTGGGCGGCCTGATCCCGGCCAGCCTGCTGTCCGCGGTACCTCGGGTCACCTCCACGCCCGCGCAGGCGGCCCTCGCGGTGGGGCTGCTGATGCAGGGCAGCAACCTGGGCCAGGCGCTCGGGCCGGTGCTGGTCGGCAGCGCGGTGGACCGCCACGGCTGGCCGGCCGCCGCGGTCTGGGTGCTGGCCGCGGCACTGGCCATGGCCTGGACCGTCTGTCACAAAGCGGTGCCGAAGCCCGTCTAGCAAGACAAGGATCCCCTTTTCAACCCAGGAGCTCACGATGTCCTCTCCCCGACTTGACTACTTCACGCTGGCACCCAAGGCCGCCAAGGCGCTCGCCCAGCTTTCACACGTGGCCGGCGCCACGCTGGACAAACGGCTGAAGGAGCTGGTGAACCTTCGCATCAGCCAGATCAATGGCTGTGCGTTCTGCATCGACATGCACTGGGCCGACCTGGTGAAGCAGGGCATGGACCCACGGCACATCAACGCCGTGGCGGGTTGGCGCGAGGCGCCGCGCTTCTTCAGCGACGCCGAGCGCGCCGCGCTCCAGTGGGCCGAGGCGGTGAATGCCTTGCCACAACGGGCACCGAGCGATGCCGACTTCGAAGACCTGCGGCGGCACTTCAGCGACGGCGCGGTGGCGGAGCTGACGTTCGCCGTCGGCGCCATCCGGGCGTGGAACATGCTCAACGCCAGCTTTCACACCCCGGTGCCCGAAACCCCTTATGCGGCCGGTTGAGGGTCGGGAAGACTCAGCCCGGCCCCTCCCGAAGCACGTTGCGCACGCGCACGAAGTCGGCCCTGAAGATGCCCGTGGACTCGTAGATCACCACCTGGTCCACGTCGAACACCGTGCGCGAGACCACCATCACGGGCGCGTGGATGGCCAGCTGCAGCAGCGTGGAGATCTCCGGGTCGGCGGTGGTCGCCGTGATCGTCTGCTCCGCCCGTCCGAGCCGGTCACCGGCGTGCTTCTGGAGCACGCGCATCGGCGCCGGCGTGTTGAAGGGCTTCTTGCCGGTCTTCTTGAAGAGGCCCTGCTCCAGGTAGGAGATGCCGAGGAAGTAGGGGATCTGGTTGTGACGCTGCAGCCGCCGGAAGTACTGGTAACCACCCGGGGCCAGCGTGCCACCCGGGTGGGACACCGGGATGGCGTCGTTCACCGTCGCGGTGGCGAGCCATTCGATGTCGATCTGCGGTGTCTGGTCGACCAGGGTGTGCCAGTCGGTGGGGATGTCGTAGAACACCTCGCTGACCGGGCGCCGCAGCACGAAGGTGCCGCGGCCCCGGTAGCGGCCGATCAGACCTTCGCTCTCCAGGAAGCTCAGCGCGTGCCGCACCGTGGCGCGGGCCACCCCGGTCTCCTCAACCAAGGCTTCCAGCGAAGGGATCTGCCCGTCGACCGGCCATTCCCCGGACTCGATCCTTCGGCGAAAGCGCATGAGCAGCTTCACGTAGGTGGCCGTGCCGATGTCCAGGGCGCTCGTCAAGGGTCTTGAACTCACCTGGGGTGAGTCGTTCAGTGGCTTCATCAGGGTCCTTCGCGGTTCTGCAGGGCTGCTCCTGCCAGGGGATCCCGGATGGTAACGGCAGAATGGTCTGGTCGGATGAACGATCAGAAGTTGTGAATGATCCCCAGCGCGATGATGCGCGGGTCCGCGCCCGGACTGAGGTTGGGCACCGCGTTGAGCGCCATCCCCGTGTAGTCCAGCGTGCCGTTCGCGCGGTTCTTCACCTGGTTCAGTGAGGCGTACACGGCGGTGCGCTTGGAGAACAGGTACCGGGCCGCGACCATGTACGAGGTGGCCCCCGTGTCCTTGCAGCCGCGGCCCGCCGCGCCCGCCACCACCGAGGTGCATCCCTTCGCGTCGCGCAGCACGCCCGCCGACGCCAGCAGCTGGATCTTGGGCGTGATCATGTGCTCCCACGCGAAGCCCCAGCCAAACTGGCTGAGGTCGTCGCCCCGCGCCGCGAAACCCGCCATCGGCACCGCGAGATCCTTGAGCGCGACGCGCACGCCGATGACCGAGATCTGTGCACCCGGCATGTAGCGCCAGCCCGCCATCACCTTCAGGCCTGTGCCACTCGGGCGCAGGCCGGCCACCGCGTCGGACGAGGTGCGCTTGTGCGCGACGTCCAGCTGCGCCGCGTAGGGCGCGCCCTGCCAGCGCACGGTCAGGCCATGCAGCCGCGCGTCGTGCGCCGCGCCGGGCGCGACGGTCTCGCTGTCGACGAAACCGGGGCCGGGGCTGGTGGTGGGCGACACCGAGAAGCTCGCGTTCGCGCCGCCCAGCGTGGGCGTGGTGTACATGATCGAGTTGTTCACGCGCGAGATCAGCAGCGGCAGGCGGCCGGTGCTCACGCCAGTGAAGAACGGCACATCTGCATTGATGTAGAAGTTGCTCGCGGGAATGATGGCGCCGTTCTGCCAGTAGACCGACTGCCGGCCGGCCGTGACGCGGCCCGCGGGCGTGTCCAGGCCCACGAAAGTGTCGCGCAGGAAAGCACCCACGTTGGTGTTGGCCGTGCCGTCCTGCGCGCGGTCGGTCCCGGTGTCGAAGTTCACGCCGGCCTCCATCTGGAACACGGCCTTGTAGCCGCCGCCCAGGTCTTCCGTGCCGCGAAAGCCCAGGCGCGAGATCGCGTCGTACAGGCGGGTGCGGTGGATCGCCGGGCCCGCGGTGGCGCCGGTGGCGTCGTAGCGGTCCAGGCCCACGTTGCCGCGGCCGTAGATCTGCACGCCGTCCTGCGCCCAGGCGCCGGAAACACCTGCGACGAGGGCGGCGCCAGCGGCGAGCCGCGGCAGTTCGCGCCAAAGATTTTTTCTGTGCATTCAAGTCTCCAATGGGGGCCACGGATGTTCCGGACCATATGTTGTGAAGCCGGCCGGGTGGCGGGCAACGAGAGTGTCTGCGTTTGCCTCATCAAACGTACATAGGGATAAACTACTAGACGTTTATGAATTCACCCATTAAGATGCGGCACACGATCAAAAACCCACAACAGGAGACAGACAGATGGATCGCAGAACGGCGCTTGGCGCCATGGGCGCGGCATGCGCCACCGCCATGGTCCCCCTGGCTCGCGCGCAGGCCTTTCCCGAGCGCCCGGTGCGCATCATCGTTCCCTTCGCCAGTGGCAGCACCCCCGATGTGGTGGCGCGCATCCTGGCCTCGAAGCTGTCGCCCAAGTGGGGCCAGCAGGTCATCGTCGAGCCCCGGCCGGGCGGCAATGGCGTCATCGCGATCGCGGCCCTCAAGTCGTCGCCGCCCACCGGCCACGACCTGCTGCTGGCCAGCAGCTCGCACCTGGCGGTCAATCCGCATCTGCTGCGCAATGTGAACTACTCGGTGGAGAAGGACTTCGCTCCCATCTCCTTCGTCTTCCACACGCCGTTCTTCATCGTCACCTCCGCCACCGGGCCCCTGCAGTCCATGAAGAGCCTGATCGCGGCGGCGCAGGCGGCACCGGGCAAGCTGAACGTGGGCGTGCCCTACCTCGGCAGCCCGCCGCACCTGGCCGTGTCCATGCTGGAGAAAGCCACGGGCATCAAGATGACCGTGATTCCTTTCCGCGACGGCCAGCAGATCTACACGGCCATCGCCGGGGGCGATGTGGACCTCTCGCTGGCGACGATCGGCTCGACGCTGCCGCTGGTGCAGGCGGGCAAGCTCAAGCTGATCGCCATCGCGGCTCCGAAACGGCTGGCGCGGCAACCCGATGTGCCCACGGTCGGCGAAGCCGGCGGGCCCATGGGCTACGACGTGAACACCTGGGTCGGCCTGGTGGCGCGCAGCGGTTCTCCGCAGCACGCCATCCAGAAGATGGCCGACGACGTGGCCGAGGTGCTGCGCGACCCCGAGGTGGTGGAGCAGTTCGCGCGGCTCGGCATCGAGCCCGAGTCGTCTTCGCCGGCGGCCATGCGCGCGCGCACGGCCAGTGACAACGCCACCTACGCCGAGGTGGTCAAGCGGCTCGGCATCTCCATCGAATGACGGCGCTTGCACGGGACGAGCTCGCGCAGGCGAACCGCATCCTGGCGCACCTGGGCATCCTCGATGCCTACGGCCACGTCAGTGCGCGCCTGCCGGACCGGGCGGACCGCTTCCTGATCTCCCGCTCGCTGGCGCCCGCGCTGGTGACGGAGGCCGACCTGATGGAGCTCGATCTGGAGGGTGAGCCGGTGGGGGGCGATGTGCGCAAGCCCTACCTGGAGCGCTTCATCCACGGCGCGATCTACCGCGCCCGGCCCGATGTGCAGGCGATCGTGCACAGCCACTCGCCCTCGGTGATTCCCTTCTCGGTCTCCAGCGTGCGGCTGCGCCCGGTATGTCACATGGGCGGCTTCCTCGGTGGCGGCGCGCCGGTGTTCGACATTGGGCACCGCTTCGGCTGCACCGACATGCTGGTGCGCGATGCCGAGCAGGGCGCAGAGTTGGCGCGTTCGCTCGGCAGCCACGCCGCCGCGCTGATGCGGGGCCACGGCTTCGTGGTGGTGGGCGGTACCGTGCAGGCCGCCGTGTACCGCGCGGTCTACACGGAATGGAACGCACGCCTGCAGCGTGACGCGATCTCGCTGGGCGGGGACGTCACCTACCTCACCGAAGCCGAGGCCGCGCTGGCGGACGAGGCGAATGCCGGCACCGTCGAGCGGCCATGGCAACTCTGGCTGCGTGAATGCGGCCTCAACGAACAGGCTTGAAAGCAACACCATGACAACACAGAACATCCTTGCCGCAGCCGAAGCGCTGCACCGGGCACGCACCGAGCGCGCGCCCATCGCCCCGATCTCGACGACGTTCGGCGTGGTCAGTGCCGAAGACGCTTATGCCGTCGCGTCACTGAACACGCAGCGCTGCCTGGCGGCGGGCGCGCGCGTGGTCGGCCTGAAGGTTGGCCTCACTTCGAAGGCTGTGCAGCAGCAACTGGGCGTGAGCCAGCCGGACTTCGGCGTGCTGCTGGACGACATGGCCTACCTGAACGGCGACACCCTGCCGGCGGGCCGGTTAATGCAGCCCAAGGTGGAGGCCGAAGTGGCCTTCGTGGTGGGGCGGGAGCTGCGCGGCGAGCGCCCTTCCTGGGGCGAATTCCTGGCGTCCCTGGCCTACGCGCTGCCGGCGCTGGAGGTCGTCGACAGCGCGATCGCCGACTGGAAGATTTCCCTGGTGGACACGGTGGCGGACAACGCCTCGTGCGGGGTGTTCGTGCTCGGGGACCAACCCGTGGCCTTGGGTGGCATCTCCCTGCGCGACATCGGCATGCAACTGTCGAAGAACGGCCAGGTCGCGTCCATCGGCACGGGCGCGGCCTGCCTGGGGCATCCGCTGCGCGCGGCCTACTGGCTCGCCTGCACCATGGCCGAACGGGGCGAGACGCTGGCCGAAGGTTCCATCATCCTGTCCGGCGCCTTGGGTCCCATGGTGCCGGTCGGCTCGGGCGATCTGGTGCATGCGGACCTGGGCGCCCTGGGGTCGGTGTCCTGCCAGTTTGCAGCGGAGGCCCGGCGATGACGCGCAAGATGAAGGCGGCCATCATCGGCAGCGGCAACATCGGCACCGACCTGATGATCAAGATCCTGCGCCACGGCGAGGCGATCGAGATGGGCGCCATGGTCGGCATCGATCCTGCCTCCGACGGTCTGTCGCGTGCCGCCCGCATGGGCGTGGCGACCACGCACGACGGCGTCGAAGGCCTGACCCGCATGCCCGAGTTCGCCGACATCGACGTCGTCTTCGACGCCACCAGCGCCTCGGCCCATGTGAAGAACGATGCCTTCCTGCGCGGGATCAAGCCGGGCATTCGCGTGATCGACCTTACGCCTGCGGCCATCGGCCCGTATTGCATTCCGGTCGTCAACGGTGACGCCCACCTCGATGCGCTCAATGTCAACATGGTCACCTGTGGCGGCCAGGCCACCATTCCGATGGTGGCGGCCGTCGCGCGCGTGGCCCGGGTGCACTACGCCGAGATCGTTGCCAGCATCTCCAGCAAGAGCGCCGGCCCCGGCACGCGCGCCAACATCGACGAGTTCACCGAGACCACCTCCAAGGCGATCGAGGTGGTCGGTGGCGCGGCCAAGGGCAAGGCCATCATCGTGCTCAACCCGGCCGAGCCACCGCTGATCATGCGCGACACGGTCTACACGCTCAGCGAACAGGCCGACGAGGCGGCCATCACCGAGTCCGTCGAGCGCATGGCCGCGGCCGTGCAGGCCTACGTGCCGGGCTACCGCCTGAAGCAGAAGGTGCAGTTCGACCGCGTGAAGGGCCTGCGCATTCCCGGCGTGGGCGAGGGGCTCGAAGGCCTGAAGACCTCCATCTTCCTGGAGGTGGAGGGCGCCGCGCACTACCTGCCGGCCTACGCCGGCAACCTCGACATCATGACCAGCGCCGCGCTGCGCACCGCCGAAACCCTGGCCCGCAAGGTGCTCGCATGAACCCCAGCCAAAAGATCTACATCTCCGACGTGACGCTGCGCGACGGCAGCCACGCCATCCGCCACCAATACAGCGTGGCGCAGGCCCGGCAAATCGCCCAGGCGCTGGACGAGGCCCAAGTGGATTCGATCGAAGTCGCGCACGGCGACGGCCTGCAGGGCGGCAGCTTCAACTACGGCTTCGGCGCGCACACCGACCTGGAGTGGATCGAGGCCGTGGCCAGTGTGGTCAAGCACGCGAAGATCGCCACCTTGCTGCTGCCCGGCATCGGCACCGTGCACGACCTGAAGGCGGCCTACGACGCGGGCGCGCGCATCGTGCGAGTGGCCACGCACTGCACCGAGGCCGACGTCAGCAGGCAGCACATCGAATATGCCCGCCACCTCGGTATGGAAGCGGTCGGCTTTCTGATGATGAGCCACATGCAGACGCCGCAGGGCTTGGCGCAGCAGGCCAGGCTGATGGAGAGCTACGGCGCGACCTGCTGCTACGTGGTGGACTCCGGTGGCGCCTTGGGCATGAACGACGTGCGCGACCGCTTCCGCGCGTTCAAGGACACCTTGAAGCCCGAAACCCAGACCGGCATGCACGCGCACCACAACCTGAGCCTGGGCGTGGCCAACAGCATCGTGGCGGTGGAGGAGGGCTGCGACCGTGTCGATGCCAGCCTGGCCGGCATGGGGGCGGGCGCGGGCAACGCGCCGCTGGAGGTGTTCGTCGCCGCCGCAGAGCGCCTGGGCTGGCACCACGGCACCGACCTGTACAAGCTGATGGACGCGGCCGACGACATCGTGCGCCCGCTGCAGGACCGCCCGGTGCGGGTGGACCGCGAAACGCTCGCGCTGGGCTACGCCGGCGTGTACAGCAGCTTCCTGCGGCACTCGGAAACGGCGGCCGCGAAGTACGGCCTGAAGACGGTGGACATCCTGGTCGAGCTCGGCCGTCGCCGCATGGTCGGGGGGCAGGAAGACATGATCGTCGACGTGGCGCTGGACCTGCTGAAACAAGGGCAGGCGGCAGCCGCCTGATCCCAGAGGGGCGCGCATCGAGGGGGCCGTCAGGCCCCCTTTTTTTCGCCCACGCCCAAGGCCTCGGGAAAACCCTGACAGATAAACATCTAAACGTTCTATTGTCTATCCTTTTGATCTGTTCAAATACGCATCGCGAATTCATTCACTGACCCCTGCCGCGCCACCCCGCGGCCCATCTGGAGAAACCATTCCGTGAACTACATCGGGACCGACATCGGCGGCACCTTCACCGACCTTGTCTACCTTTCTGACGAAGGCGACGTGCGCATCTTCAAGGCGCTGACCACCCCGGACGACCGCACGCAAGGCGTCATCGACGCCATGCGGCTCGCGGCCGAGGCCGACGGCATCAGCCTGGACCAGCTGATCGAGCAGCTCGGCTACTTCGCCCATGGGACGACGGCCGCGACCAACGCCTTCATCGAGCGCAAGGGCGCGCGCACCGGCCTGCTGGCCACCCGGGGCTTCGAGGACACCCTGCGCATCCAGCGCGCGATGGGCGGCTGGATCGGCCTGCCTTCGCACGAGATCTCCCACTTCTCCAAGCGCCACGTCCCCACGCCCATCATCCCGAGCGACCTCATCGAGGGCATCGTGGAGCGCGTCGACTACAAGGGCGGCGTGATCGTGGCGCTCGACGAGGCGGCGGCCCGCCAGTCGATCCGCGCGCTGATCGCCAAGGGCGTGGAGGCGATCGCGATCAGCTTGCTCTGGTCCTTCCGCAATCCCGCGCACGAGCAGCGCCTGGTGGCCCTGGTGGAAGAAGAGGCCCCGGGCATGTTCGTCACCGCGTCCTCCAGCCTGGTGCCCATCATCGGCGAGTACGAGCGCACCTCGACGACGGCGATCAACGCCTACCTGGGCCCGGTGATCCACCGCTACATCAACGGCCTCGAAGCCTCGATCCGCAAGTTCGGCTTCAACGGCCCGATCTCCATCATGGAGTCCGGCGGCGGCGTGCTGCCCGCCTCGGAGGCCGCGTTCCAAGCCGCCAACCTCATGACCTCGGGCCCGGCCGGTGGCGTGCTCGCGTCGCAGAAGCTCGGCGAACTGCTGGGCTACCCCAACGTGCTGACGGCCGACATGGGCGGCACCAGCTTCGACGTGGGCCTGATCGTGAACGGGCAGCCGCTGCTGGAAACCGTGCGCGAGGTCGGGCGCTTCCACGTGGCGCTGCCTTCGATCAAGGTCACGGCCATCGGCGCTGGCGGCGGCTCGATCGCGCGGGTGGTCGACGGCCACCTGCATGTCGGCCCCGAGAGCGCGGGCTCGACCCCGGGGCCGGCCTGCTACGGCCGCGGCGGCGTGGAGCCCACCATCACCGACGCGGACGTGGTGCTGGGCATCATCGACGCGAAGTACTTCCTGGGTGGCCGCATGAAGCTGGACGTGGCTGCCGCGCATGAGGCGGTGCGCAAGCACGTCGCCGAGCCGCTGGGGCTGACGGTGGCGCAGGCCGCGGCCGGCATCCGCGAAGTGGCCAACAACCAGATGGCCGACCTGCTGCGCCGCGTGACCCTGCGCGCCGGCTACGACCCGCGCGATTTCGTGCTCATGGCCTATGGCGGCGCGGGCGCCACGCACGCGCACCAGTACGCCGAGGTCGCCGGTATCGGCACGGTGGTGGTTCCGAGCACGGGCCCGGCGCACTCCGCCTTCGGCACTGTCACGGGCGACCGCCACCGCTCCTTCTCCCTGGCCATCGGGCAACACGCGCCGGCGCGCTTCAAGAAGGCCTCAGACCACGTGGACCCTGCCGTGCTCAACCGGGGCTTCGACCAGATCGAAACCCGCGCGAGAGACGCGCTCGGCGAAGGTGTGTCCATCCACCGCTACATCGGCATGCGCTTTCGCCAGCAGGTGCACGAGATCGGCATCCCGGCCCCGGCCGGCGTGCTGCAGGCCAAGGACGTCGACGCGCTGGTCGACACCTTCGAGGCCGAGTACGAGCGCATCTACGGCAAGAACACCGCGCTGCGCATCTCGGGCGTGGAATTCACCGTGGTGCGCGTCGAAGCCACCTCGCCGGTCATCCGCCCGACGCCGCGCCACGTGGACGGGACGGGCCGCTCCAACAAGCCCTGTGGCCGGCGCCAGGTGTACTTCTTCGGCACCGACTTCGTGGACGCCGACATCTACCGCAGCGAGGACGTGGGCCCCGGCCACGCGATCGCTGGCCCCGCCATCGTCGAGCGGCCGGACACCACCATCGTCGTCGGCCCGGGCCAGGTCGCCGAGATGGAGCCCTACGGCAATTTCCTGATCCGCATTCAACCCAGCCACTGAAGCGAGAGGCACCATGAGCAACGTATTCGAGTACCAAAAGAAAGACGTCGACGCCGTCACCTTCGAGGTGATCCGCCACCGACTCCTGTCGATCACCGACGAACAGGCGAGCACGCTGGCCTCCGTGTCGGGCTCAGCCCTCGTGAACGAGGCAACCGACTTCAACACCGGCCTCTACCGCGCGTTTGGCGAGGTCGTCACCATGGGCAAGACGGTGACCTTCCACGCCGCCTCGCTCTCGCTGATGGTCAAGCACGTCATCGAAGACTGCGAACAGACCGTGGGCATCCACGAGGGCGACATGTTCATCGTGAACCACCCGCACAAGGGCGCGCTGCACTGCCCGGACATCGGGATCCTGGCCCCGATCTTCGTGGAGGGCCGCCGCATCGGCTGGACCGGGGCTTGCGCCCACCAGCTGGACGTGGGCGGCATGGTGCCCGGCAGCTTCGCCTCCATGGCCAAGGACATTCGCCAGGAAGGCATGCTGATCCCGCCGGTGAAACTGGTGGACCGGGGCGAGCTGCGCAGCGATGTGCTGAACTTCATCACCGGCATGTCGCGCCTGCCGACCAACATCAGCCTGGACCTCAAAGGCCTGATGGCAGCCAACCACATCGGCATCAAGAGCCTGCTCGACACCGTGCGCAAGTACGGCGTGGAAACCGTGCTTACCGTGATGGACGGCATGATGGACCTCTCCGAATCGAAGATGCGCAAGCGCCTGCTCGAGTTGCCCGATGGGGTCTTCCGCGCGCAGGCCTTCCTGGACCACGACGGCTTCGAGAACAAGATCTACAAGATCCACGTCGAACTGCGCAAGCAGGGCGAGAAGATCGTCTTCGACTACACCGGCTCGGACGCCCAGGCGCCCGGTTTCGTGAACGCCACGCGCACCGGCCTGCTGGCCGGCATCTACGCGGGCATCCTGCCCATCATCGCCTACGACCTGCCCTGGAACGACGGCCTGCTGCGCCCGCTGGAGGTGCTGTCCACCGAGGGCTCCATCGTCTCCTGCAAGTTCCCGGCGCCCTGCAGCCAGGGCCCGCTGGGCGCGATGTGGCTGATCGAGGTCACGACCACTGAAGTGATGTCCAAGCTGATGGCCAGCCACCCGGATTACCTTCGCGAAGCCCAGGCCGCACCGGCCAGCGGCCCGGACCTGTTCCACATCCACGGGCAGAACCAGTACGGCGAGCCCGCGACGGCGCCCATCCTCGAAGTGATGCTCTCCGGCGGCGGCGCCTATGCGCACCGCGACGGCATCAGCGTCTCGGGGCAACGCAACATCACGGCCGGCAAGGCCCCCAACGTGGAGGCCACCGAGCTGAAGCTGCCGGTGCTCTACCTGTACCGCCGCATCATCACCGACAGTTCCGGCGCGGGCGCCTCGGTCGGCGGCCAGGCGGCCGGCGCGGCCTTCGTGCTGCACGGGGTCGACGAGGTCGAGTCGCTGGTGGCCTGCCATGGCTACGAGTCGCCCACCTCGCGCGGCCTCTTCGGTGGTTATCCCAGCGGCTGCAACCACCGCCGGCTGCTGCGGCATTCGAACATCCGCGCGCTGATGCAGGACGGCATCTTCCCGGACCGCCTGGACGGCATCGAGGGCGACGAGACCGTGTTCACCGCCAAGCCACCGGAGTTCCCTTTCGAGCGCAACGACGTCTACGAGTGCAACCCCACCGCTGGTGGAGGCTGGGGCGACCCGCTGCGCCGCGAGCCGGCGCGGGTGGCCGACGATGTGGCCCAGGGCGTGTTCTCCGAGGCGGTGGCCAAGACCATCTTCGGCGTGGTGGTGACGGACGGGCGCCTCGACGCGGCGGCGACCGAAGAGCGACGTCGCCACATCCGCGCGTCGCGTCTGCAGTGGACGGCGGCGCGCGCGCTGCCCGGCAAACTCCGCTTCGACAAGCGCGACGGCGTCAAAGCCATCGTCGGCGACGTGGCCCGTTTGCAGCGCGGGGCCGACGGTGCCTACTTCGTCTGCGAAGCCTGCGACACGGCGGTCGCGCCGGCGGGCGAGAACTGGAAGGACTACGCGCGCCAGCACGTGGCGCAGCCCGCCGACCTGGGCCCGCGCGTGAAGGTGCACCAGGACCTCGAAGTGGTGGAGCACGCCTGCCCGCATTGCGCGCAACTGCTCGACGTGGAAGTGCGCCGCAAAGGGGAAGCCTGCCTGTTCGACATCGAGGTGGCCGCATGAACGCGCGCTGGATCACGTTCCCGAGCGGCGCGGACCAGGTCCGCGCCTACCTCGCCGAGCCCCCGGGCACCGAGGTCGTGGGGGCCATCGTCTGCGCGCCCGAAAACCTGGGCGTGACCGAGCACCGGCAGGCCGAGACGCGGCGCCTGGCCGCCGAGGGCTTCATCGTGCTGACGGTGGACCCGTACAGCCGCATCGGCGGCCGCCCGCCGCAGGACCACACCACAGCGGAAGAGCGCCGCAGCAAGGCCTTCATCGCGGCCAGGGACGAGACGGTGGTGCCCGATTGCCAGGCCGCGCTCGCGTGGCTGCGAACCCAGCCCCGGGTGGACCCGAAGGCGATCGGTGCCGTCGGCTACTGCCTGGGCGGGGGCACGGTGCTCGCCTGGGCGGCCCAGACCCGGGACCTGGCCTGTTCGGTCGTGCTCTACGCGCTGCCGGTCATCCCGGCCGCGTACACGCCGGATGGCCAGGCCCGTTCGCGCATCGGGCTGGCACCCAAGATCGCCGCGCCCATGCAGCTGCACTTCGGCGAGGCGGACGAGGCGATCCCGCTGGACCAGGCGCAGGCCTTGAAGGCCGCGCTGGAAGCCCAGGCCCCGGTGCCTGTTGACTTCCACCTGTACCCGGGCGCGCGCCACGCCTACATGGACGACACGCTGGACCGTTACTCACCCGAAGCGGCGAAGCTGACCTACGGGCGCATGGTCGCCTTCTTCCGGGGACATCTGGAGGCACCGAAATGACCGCCTCCATCGTGTGGGGCGGCGTCTGCTCGCACACCGGGGCGATGATGCGCGCGCCCAAGGCGGGCGATGGCGAGGGCGAGCGCGTCGGACGCGTGTTCGCGGCCTTCGACGAACTGGCCGAGTCGCTGCACCGCTCCGGCGCCCAGGTGCTGGTGACGGTCGCGACCGACCACTTCCTCACCTTCGACTACGCCAACCTGCCGGTGTTCTCCCTCGGCACCGGCACGAAGTTCCGCGGCCACGGGGAGTTCGGTGTGCCGCAGCGGGACTTCGATGGCATCGACGGGCTGGGCGAGGCCGTTCACGCCTCGCTGGTGCAGGGCGGCTTCGATGTGGCCAGCGCCCGGGGCATGCCGCTGGACCACGCCTTCGCCTGCCCCCTGCAGCTGATGTTCAAGCGCCTTTCGATGCCGGTGCTCCCCCTCTACGTGAACTGCACCGTGTCACCGCTGCCCACCCACCAGCGATGCCTTGAACTGGGCAAGGCGCTTGGCCAGGCCCTGCGCGCGCAGCGCGTGGTGGAGCGCGTCGCGATCGTGGGCACGGGCGGCATCAGCCACTGGGTGGGCACGCCGCAGACCGGCACGATCAACGAGGCCTTCGACCGGCAGTTCCTCGACGACTTCACGCAGGGGCGTTTCGAGGCCATCGCGCGCTGGGACTCGGACGAGGTCATCCGCACGGCCGGCAACGGCGCGGCGGAGATCCGCAACTGGCTGGTCGCGGCCGGGGCCTTCGGCGCGCGCGCGGCAAGGTCCTTGGCCTACGAACCGGTCCGGGCCTGGAGCACGGGCATCGGCGTGCTGGAGATGCAGGCATGAACCGGCACGCGCTCGAACGCTTCCTGTTCGATTTCGACAAGAGCGCCGCGCTGCAGAGCGCGCTGCGCGACAACCCCGAAGCCACGTTCCAGGGCTACGAACTCACGGCGGAAGAAAAGGCCGCGATCTTCGCCAAGGACGTCGCCACCCTCTACCAGTGGGGCGTCCACCCACTGCTGGTCCGCAACTTCGCTGGCACCGTGGGCGTGCGCTACGTGGCCGAGTACGCCAGGCGTGGGCTGAAACCGTAAACCCATAGAAAGGAATCCCTTCATGAACTCCAACCCAGTGCGTTCCCGTTGGGTCGTCGCCCAGGGCGTGCGAACCCATTACGCCGAAGCCGGCGACGGCGAGCACAAGGTGCTCGCCCTGCACGGCGGCGGAGCCGGCTCTTCCGGCGCCTCCGGCATGGGCCCGGTGCTGCCCCTGCTTGGCAACGATTTCCATGTGCTGGCGCCCGACTCGATCGGCGGCTTCGGCCTGACCGACGTGCACGCGCCCACGCCCTATGGCCTGATCAGCCGGGCCCGGCACACCGCCGACTTCATCGACGCGCTGGCGATCGACCGCTGCAGCCTCATCGGCAATTCGCAGGGGGCCTGGGCCGGGGTCTATTACGCGATGCTGCACCCCGACCGCGTGAAGAAACTGGTCATCGTCTCCTCACTCACCATCGCCGGGTCCATGGGCATCAAGCAGGCGCCCAACGCCGCGATGAAAGCCCTCATGGGCTACGACGGCACGCGCGAAGGCATGAAGGCGCTGCTGGAGGCGCTCATCATCGACACGTCGCGCATCACGGACAAGCTGATCGATGACCGCCAGGCCGCCGCCACCCGGCCGGGCGCGCTGGACGCCTTCCGTCGCATGGCCGCGGGCATCGAGCACGTGCGCAACGACCCGGTGCTGTCGCTGCAGACCCAATGGCAGCGCGCCCTGCCCATCCTCACCGAGCGCATCCCGACCCTGATCCTCTGGGGCAAGGCCGACACCTTCGCGCTGCCCGAGACGGGCCAGGCCCTGGCGGACCTGCTGCCCGCCGCGCGCATCGAATGGGTGGAGGGCGCCGGCCACCAGGTGCAGACCGACGCGCCCGATGCCTCGGCCCGGCTCATCAGGGACTTTCTGCATGGATAGGACCACCATGCCCCAATCCGATGCCGCGCCCGAGCGCATGGCGGGCATGGTGCCCGGCGTGCGCGCCGGCGGTTTCCTGTTCCTGTCGGTGGTCCGTGGCCGGGAACCCGGCACGGGCCGGTTTCCCGCCGATCCTCTGGAGCAGGCGCGCCTGGCGCTGAAAAACCTGTCGGAGGTGCTCAAGGCCTCGGGCGGCACGCTGGCCGACGTGGTGAAGGTCACGCTTTACCTGGGCGACCTGCGCCACCGCGACGCCTTCCACCAGGCCTGGGTGGAGGCCTTCCCGGCCGACCCCCCGGCGCGCACCGCCGTGGGCGTGGCCGACCCGAATGCCTCGCCCGGCGGCGGCGCGCTGTTCGCGCTGGACGTGATCGCCCTGGCGCGCTGATGCTCGATCTGCGGTCCTTCGCGCCCCGCACCGGCGGCCCGCCGATGTACGCGCAGCTGTACGCGCTGTTCCGCCAACGCATCGAAAGCGGCGAGTGGACCGTGCACGAGCGCATTCCCGCGCTCGAGGAACTCATGGCGGAGTTCCACGTGGCGCGCGTGACCCTGCGGCACGCGCTGGGCCTGCTGGAGGCCGAGGGCCTCATCCAGCGGCAGCAGGGCCGGGGCACCTTCGTGGTGGAGAAGCCAGCCTCCAAGGTGTTCTACCGGGTGCCGCCTACCTGGGACGAGCTGCTGTCCACCGTGCCCGACATCGAATTCGACGTGCTCGAGGACGGCATGGCCGACCGCCCCCCTTCACCGGCCCACCCCATCGGCGCCGTGGCACCCGCCTACCGCTTCCTGCGCCGCCGCATGCTGCGGCACAAGGTGCCATACGGCATCGGAACGACCTACATCGAAGCCCGAGCCTATGAATCCATCGGGCACCTGCGGTTCGCCAAACCCCTGCCCATGGTCGTGCTGAACGAGCACCTGGCCGGCGGGATCGCCTCGGCGCAGCAGACCGTGCGCGCGGCGGTCGCGGACCTGCGGACCGCGGAGTGCCTGGTGCTGGAGCCGGGGGCGCCGGTGCTGACGGTGGCCCGGTCCGCGACCGACATCGATGGTGTGCTGGTCTACGAATCGCTGGGCATCTTCCGGGGCGATTTCGTCGAGGTGCACATGCCCCTTGTCATGAACCGCTAGGCCGCACCCATGCCCCCACCCGCCGCTTTCTACCGGCCCGATGCGCTTCCCGCGGACCAGAACGTGGGCTATCTGATGAAGCGCATCGTCAACGGCCTCGGTCACGACATCGATGCCTTGCTGGCGTCCCAGGGCCTGACGCACGCGCAGTGGATGCCGATCTACAAGCTGCACCTGGGCCAGGGTCGCACCGTGGCCGAACTGGCGGCCGCGTGCCTGATGGATGCGGGCGCCATGACCCGCACGCTGGACCGGCTCGAACGCAAAGGGCTGGTGCGCCGCACCCGCTCCGCCCAGGACCGGCGGGTGGTCGATCTGGCGCTCACGCCACAAGGCCGCGCCGCGGCGGCCGGGATCCCGTTCGTCCTGTGCGAGGTGCTCAATGCGCGCTTGGCAGGTTTCTCCAGGGAAGAGTGGCAGCAGCTCCAGTCCTTCCTCAGCCGCATGCTCGACAACGCGGCCGGATCGGGCGCGGGGCCTCTCACGCCCCGGTGAAGCGCGGCGCGCGCCGCGCGCGCCGCGCGGCCACCCCTTCCGCCGCGTCCGCGCTGTCGGCCACCAGACGGGCCTGGTACTGGGTCATGACCATCGCTTCCACTGGTGCCTTGGCCAGCGCCTCGCGCGCGGTCTGCTTGAGAAAGCGCAACACGCTCGGCGAGGCATCGGCCAGGTGGTGCGCCATCTCCATTGCCACCATGGTCTCTTCGCCGGGGGCGCACAGGCGGTTGACCAGGCCGACCTCGTGCGCGCGCAGCGCGCCCACGGGTCGGCCCAGCAGCATCAGCTCCATCGCCACCTTGTGCGGCAGGCGCGGCAGCAGCGAGGTGATCAGGCCCGCCGCCGTGCCCAGTTGCGCTTCGGGGTAGATGAAGCTGGCCTCGCTGGACGCCACGCACAGGTCGCAGAACGCCACCATCGACACGCCCGCCGCGATCACCGGTCCCTGGACCGCGGCGATCACGGGTTTGCCCAGTGGAAAGGGCAGGTCGGGGATCGCGCGCCAGAAGTCCGCCGGGGCGTCCGAGGTGTCGAGGCCGGCGGTGAACACCGGCCCCTCGGCGCGCAGCACCGCGACGCGGTCACGCGAGGCCGAGAAGGCCTTCCACGCGGCGTGCAGCTGGTCCACCATGGCCGCGTTCATCGCGTTGCGCTTGTGGGACCGATTCAAGGTGATGACCCGGACCCGGCCCACGGAGCGCACGTCGATCAGCGCGTCGGGTGGCGTCATCGGGTCTTCTCGAGAAAAGCCTTGAAGATGCGCTGCGTGTCTTCCGTGTTGAGCAGGTCGGCGAACGCGCGGACCTCGGCATCGAGCGCGCCCATCAATTCGGCCTCGTGGCTTCGGCGCAGCAGCGCCTTGCCGGTGCGCAGCGAGGCCCTGGGCAGCTGGGCCAGGTCCGCTGCGGTGGCCCGGGCGGTGGCCAGCACCTGGCCGGGTTCGGCCAGCGCGGTGACGAAGCCTGCGGCATGCGCTTCCTGCCCGGTGAAGGGCTTGCACTGCAACAGCCATTCGCGCGCCCGCCGCGCGCCCACGAGCCGTTCGAGCAGAAGGCTGGAGCCGGCTTCCGGGCACAGGCCCAGGGCCACGAACGGCATGCGAAAGCGCGTCTGCGGCGTGGCGTAGACAAAGTCCACGTGCTGCAGCAAGGTGGCCCCGATGCCGATGGCGAAACCTTCGACGGCGGCGATCACCGGCACGTCGGTGCGGGCGAGCTTGCGCAGAAAGCGCACGGCGGGCGAGTCTTCGTGGCCGCGCCGGGTCTGGAAGTCCTGGATGTCCGCGCCCGCCGTGAACATGCCGCCCGCGCCGTGCAGGATGACGACCGCGCACGCGCCATCGGCACTGGCCTGCTCGATCAGCTCACCCAGCCGGTCGTACATCGCGTGGCTGAGGGCGTTGCGCTTGTCCGGCCGGTCCAGGCAGATCTCCAGCACGCCCTGGTGGTTGTGCGAGCGGATCATGGCGCCCCCACCGGGTCGGCTTCGTGGCAGGTGACGATGCCACGCTGCCGCAGGCCGTCGATCGCTGCCGCGTCCAGGCCCATGACGTCCGTGAGCACCTCGGCCGTGTGGCGACCCAGCGCGCTCGGGGCGCGCGGGTACCGGATGGGCGTGGCGCTGAACTTGATGGGGTTGGCGATGCCGCGCACGAAACCTTCGCCGTCGTCGCTGCCCACCTCCACGGCCATCTGGCGGTGGACGATCTGGGGATGCTGGAAGGTCTCGCGGTAGCTGTTGATGCGCCCATGCGGAATGTCGCAGCGCGCGAACGCCTCCAGCCAGTGCGCGCACGGTTGCCGTCCGATCAGCGCCTGCAGCTCGGGCAGCAGGGTCTCGCGGTGCCGGATGCGGCCGGACATGCGGGCGAACCTCGGGTCGGCCGCCAGGGTGGTGCTGTCCACGGCCTGGCAGAACCGGCCCCATTGGGCGTCGTTGCCCACCGCCACGACGATCTGGCCGTCGGCCGTGTCGAACACCTGGTAGGGCACCAGCGCCGGGTGCGCGTTGCCCCAGCGGCGCGGGTCCAGGTCGTTGACCAGGTGGAACGCACCCTGGTTGGAGGCCAGCGCGGTCACGCAGTCCAGCAGGGCGAGGTCGATGTACTGCCCTTCGCCGGTCGCGTGGCGGTGGTTGAGCGCGGCCAGCACCGCGATGGACGCGTACAGCCCGGTGGTGAGGTCGGCCATCGCGATGCCCACCTTCTGCGGCCCGCCGCCGGGCAGGTCGTCGCGCTCGCCGGTGATGCTCATCAGCCCGCCTTCGGCCTGGAAGACGAAGTCGTAGCCAGGGCGGTCGGCGTAGGGGCCGGTCTGGCCGTAGCCCGTGATGGAGCAGTAGACGATGCCGGGGTTGACGCGGCGGATGCTCTCGTAGTCCAGGCCGTACCGGGCCAGGTCACCCACCTTGAAGTTCTCGATGAACACGTCGCACCGCGCCGCCATCGAGCGCACGAGCTCGGCGCCCTCGGGCGACGCGATGTCGATGCCCACCGAGCGCTTGTTGCGGTTGGTCGAGGCGAAGTAGGTGGCGTCGTGCGCCTCGCGGCCGTCGGTGGTGCGGAAGTAGGGCGGGCCCCATTGGCGCGTGTCGTCGCCGCGCGTGGGGTGCTCGATCTTGATGACGTCGGCCCCCATGTCCGCCAGGGTCTGCGTGCACCAGGGCCCGGCGAGGATGCGGGTGAGGTCGAGCACGCGCACGTTGCCCAGGGCTTGCGCGTTCACTGGCGTGCCTTCGGCCTGTGTGGCGCTCATGCCGCCCCCTGCGCCACGGGCGGGTTCATCTGAATGGACTTGATCTGCATGAATTCCTCCAGGCCGAACAGGCCCGCCTCGCGGCCCACGCCGCTTTGTTTGTAGCCACCGAAGGGCGCGAGCGGGTTGAAGCGCGCGCCGTTGATGTCGACCTGTCCGGCGCGGATGCGGCCGGCCACTTCGCGGGCCGCAGCCGGCTCGCCCCAGACGGCGGCGGCCAGGCCGTACACCGTGTCGTTGGCCAGCCGCACGGCCTCGGCTTCGTCCCCGTAGGTGCTCACGCTGAGCACCGGGCCGAACACCTCCTGGCGGAACAGCGGGTTGGCCGGCGTGACCCAGTAGGCCTGCGGTGCCACGAAAAAGCCGTCCGACGGCAGGGTCGCGGGCGTGTGGATGGCCTGTGCGCCCTGGGCCACCCCCTCGTCCACCAGCGCGTTCACGCCCTGCATCTGCCGCCGCGAAATCAGCGGTCCGATGCGCGAAGCCGCGTCCATGCTCGCGCCCACGGTCAGCCTGGCGAGCTCCTGCTGGATCAGCGCCTGCACCTCGTCGCGCTGGGCCTGGGGCACCAGCAAGCGGGTCAGGGCGCTGCAGGTCTGGCCGTTGTTCAACATGCACGAGGCCACCGAGGCCTTGATGGCACGCGGCAGGTCGGCGCCGGGCAGCACCACCGTGGGCGATTTCCCGCCCAGCTCGGTCGCCACCTTCTTGATGGTCTGGGCCGCCAGTGCGGTGACCGCGCGGCCGGCCGCGGTGGAGCCGGTGAAGCTGACCATGTCCACGAACGCACTGGCGGCCAGGGGCGCGCCCACCACCGTGCCCAGGCCGTTCACCACGTTGACCACGCCGTCGGGCAGGCCGGCGTCGTGCAGGGCCTCGCAGACCAGCTGCGTGGTCTGGGGCGTGAGTTCGCTGGGCTTGAGCACCACCGTGTTGCCCGCGAGCAGGGCGGGCACGAGCTTGAGCACGATCTGGTGCAGCGGGAAGTTCCACGGCGTGATGCAGGCCACCACGCCGTACGGTTCGCGCACCAGTTCGGAGTGCGCCAGCGGCGAGGACCAGCGCAAGGCCAGGGCGCAGTCGATGAAGTTCGTGATGTTGCGGATCGGCGCGTCCACCTGCACGATCTGCGAGATCTTGAGCGGCGTGCCCACCTCCTGCGCGATGGCCTGGGCCAGCGCGCTTTGGCGCTCGGTCAGCGCGGCCTGCCAGCGCTGCAGCCCCTGCACCCGCTGCGCCAGCGGCCGTTCGCTCCAGCCGTCGAAGGCGCGCCGGGCCGCCTGGACGGCGCGCTCCACGTCACCTTCGTGGCCGCCGTTCACGCGCGCGGCCAGCTGCCCCGAGTTCGGTGCATGCACGTCGATGAAGTCCGTGCCCTGGCTCGCGCTCCAGGCGCCGTCGATGTACTGGCGGTCGTAGACGTGCGTCGTCATGCCGACACCTCCGCCAGCGGCTGCACCCGCTCGGGTCGGCCCGACCACTGCCAGGCCAGCGAGTGCCGGGACACGCCCATCAGCACGCCGTTGAGCGCGCTGGGGTGGATCCACAGGCCATCGCGTTCCTGCGGCGTCTGGGTGCGCCGCGTCCAGCGGCAGCCGCGCCGATCCAGGCGGTCGATCACGGCCTGAAGGTCGTCGGTCTGCACGTAGCACATGTACAGGTCGTCTCCGCGCTTGGCCGAGAACCGGCCCATGGCGAAAGCGGGGTCGTGCGCCTCGGAGAGTTCGATGCGATCCAGCCGGTCGGGATCGAACAGCATCAGCGTGCCGTCGTAGCCGAAGCGCGGAAAGCTGATGCCCACCATGCGATCGGCCTGCAGCCCCAGCGCGGCGGTGTAGCGCGCCGCCACGGCCTGCCACGGCGAGCGCAGCACCATGGTGAGTTCGTACAGGAACTCGATCGGCCCGGGCGCGCGCGGCCGGGCGGGCTGGGCGTGGGCGGACACCGTCAGCGGCAGTCCGTGCAGGTCGGCGCTGTCGAGGTACAGGCGGTCGTCGGCGCGCGTGAAGCGCACCGCGTTCGCCTTCAGATGCTGTTCGCAGGCGGCGAGGTCGACGGCCGTCACCCCGCCCCGCAGCAGGCCCTCGCCGAAACGGTCGAGGTGCGTCCGCACGGGCCCATCGCCCCGGGGTTCGCACAGCTCCACCTCGGAGCCGCCGATCGCCATGCGGCGGACCCGCGCGTTGAGGAAGTCGCTCTCGAACGCCCCGGCCACGCAGGCGCCGAGCACATCGGTGTAGTTCTGTTCGGCCTCGTCGAGCGAGCGGACCGCCACCAGGATTCTGTCTACGGTATGGAACATGGCGCTCAGTCGATCTGGATGCCCAGTTCCTTGATCAGGCCGCCCCAGCGGCGGTCCTCGGCGGCGACGAAGTCGCCGTACTCCTTGGGCGTGCTCGGCGTGATGTCGATGTTCTGCTGCCTGAAGTGCTCGATGAAGTCCGGCTTGGCCTGCACCGTGCGGATGGCGGCGTTCAGCTTGTTCACGATCTCCGGCGGCGTGCCCTTGGGCACGTGCACGCCGAACCACGAGGCCACGGTGACGTCGGGCAGGCCGCTCTCCACCAGGGTCGGGACCTTGGGCAGCGCGATGGAGCGCTCGGCTTTGGTCACCGCCAGCGGAATGATCTTGCCGGCCTTGATGTGCGGCAGGGCGGTGTTGATGCTGTCGAACATGAAGTCCAGGTTGCCGGCCAGCAGATCGATCATGGCCGGCGCGCTGCCTTTGTAAGGCACGTGCGTCACCTTGATGCCGGCCGCCTTGGCGAACAGCTCGGCCGACAGGTGCGAGGACGAGCCCGGGCCGAAAGACCCGTAGTTGAGCCGGCCGGGGCGCAGCTTGGCCTCTTCCACCAGGCGCGCCACGTTGGGATAGGCCTTGACCTTCTCCGCGTTGATCACCAGCACGTTGGCGCCATCGGCCACTTTGGCCACGGGAATCAGGTCACCCGGCGCGTAGGGCATTTTCTTCAACAGGAAGGGGTTGACGCTGACCTGGCCGATGGCCCCGAACATCACCGTGTAGCCATCGGCGCGTGACCGCGCCACCTGGCCGGCGGCGATCGAGCCGTTGGCGCCGGCGCGGTTCTCGACGACCACCGGCACGCCCAGCACCGGCGAGAGCTCGGCCGCGAGCTTGCGGGCGATCACGTCGTTGATGCCGCCCGCGGCATAACCCAGCACGAAGGTGACCGGCCGCTCGGGCCAGGCCGTGGCGGCCGCATCGGCGCCTTGCGCCAGGGCGCCCAGCGGCCAGGCCAGCGCGCCTGCGGCGCAGGTGGCCACTGCGGCCTGAAGCACGCGCCGCCGAGGGCCGCCGGAGGAGGTCAATGTCTCGTTCATGTCTCGTTCCTTTGTTGTGGAGGCCCGATTCTTCTGCGCGTCCCGGGCGCGTGGCCGACCGCTGGTTCAGCTTTTGTGCGAATATCGCCCGCCATGCCCACCCGCCCCAGCGACCCCGGAACCACAGCCCTCGGCCGCGTGCAGCAGGCCGCCGAGCTGTGCAAGGGCGACCCCGATTTCATGCTCTCGCTGGCGCGTGGCATGCAGGTGCTTCTGGCGTTCTCCGAGCGACATGCGCCATTGTCCGTGTCGGACATCGCGGCCAAGACCGCGCTGGACCGCGCGGTGGTGCGGCGCTGCATCTTCACCCTGGAGCAGATGGGCATGGTCCGGGGGGAGAGCCGGCGCTACGTGCTGGACGCCGACGTGCTGAGCCTGGGGCACGCCTTCTTCTCGTCCAGCGACCTGGTCCACCGGGCGCAGCCCCTGATGGATGCCTTGAGCGACACAGTGCACACCAACGCGGCCCTGGCGATCCTGAACAACCACGACGTCGTGTACCTCGTGCGCTCGCAAAGCCGGCGCCTGACGCAGCGCTCGCTTGGCATGGGCAGCCGGCTGCCCGCCTATTGCACGTCGCTGGGCCGTGTGCTGCTGGCCGGCCTGCCCGCTGCCGATCTGGACGCCTACTTCCGATCCACCAAACGCCGCCCGCTGACCTCGTACACCGTGACCGACGAAAGGAAGCTGCGCGAGATCCTCAAGGCCGTGCGCAAGGACGGTTTCGCCGCCGTCAACCAGGAGGTCGAGCTGGACCTGGTGGGAATCGCCATTCCGGTGAGCGTACCCGGCTTCCACCAGCCGCTGGCCCTGAGCGTCACGGTCAATCCGCGTTTCACGACGGTGCGGGAGATGAAGGACCGGTACCTGGTCCACATGCGGGACACCGCGAAGCGCCTGGAAGCGCTTTGAGCGAACACCCTGCGTCGGCCCGATGCCGCCGCCGGGCCTTGCTCAGGCGTGCTTCCGATCGACCAGCACCGGGGCATCGGTGGCCAGATCGTCGACGCCCAGCCATTCGACGGTGTCCAGCCGGAGGCGCGTGCGCTGCTTGAAGACCTCCCGCAACTGCATTTCGACCGCAGGCGCCGCAACGCCCGGGTGCAGCACGCCGCGCAGGGTGATCGTTTCGCGGTGCGCTTGCGCCGTGACCACCAACTGTGCACGCTGGATCTGTGGCACCTGCATCAGCACCTCGTCCACGTTGCGCGGATAGACGAAGATCTCCCGCATCTTCACCGCCTGCCCGACCCGGCCTTGGAGAAGGCCGATGCGGCCCACGAAGCCATCGGCGGTGGTGCTCAAGCCACTCGCCACATCGCCCGTGCCAAAGCGCACAAGGGGCCAACCGCGGTCCAGGGTGGTGACCACGATCTCACCGGTCTCGCCCAAGGGCAATGGGACGCCCGTTTGCGGGTCGCAGATCTGGACCAGCCTGTGCGGTTGCACGGTGTAGCCTTCCAGCCCGGCTTCTTCGTGGCCGATGAGGCCGAAGTCGCCGGTGGCGTACGCCGAGAAGGTCTTGATGCCGTAGCGGCTCTCGAGCGCGCGCCGCTTGCCCATCCAGTCACCCATTTCCCCACCGAGCAGTGCCGACTTGAGTTTCCAGGCCGCCGGCAGCGCGTGGCCCAGCTGCTCCAGTGTGTGGACCAGTGTGACGAAGAAGGCGGTGGAGGCGCAGATGCAGGTGATGCCCAGTTCCAGGATCAGTTGGGCCTGTTGCTCGGCGCCGCCCGGGCCACAGGGGATCACGGTGGCGCCTGTGGCCGCGATGCCCTGGTCGAGCAGGATGCCCGCAGGCACCAGGTGGTACGACCAGGTGTTCAGTACCCGGTCCTGGGGACCGATGCCTGCCTGCCGGAAACAATGGGCAAACCCGTGACCGTCCTGGTCGTCGTTCAGCTGCGGTTCGTAGATGGGGCCTGGTGACACGAAGATGCGCCGGATCGCTGCTTCGTCGGCGGCCAGGAAGCCGCCAAAGGGCGGCGCCTTGCGTTGACGCTCCAGCAGCGCATCCTTGCTCGTGACGGGCAGGCGCGCCAGGTCGGCCGCGCTGCGGATGTCCTGGGGCGTCATGCGCGCACGCTCGTAGATGTCGCGGATGGCGGGTGCGCGGTCGTGGGCGTGCTGCTGCGCCGCGCGCAGTGCAGCGAGCCGATCCCGTGGCATGGGGTGTTCCATGGCTGGCCTGTGCCTACTGGCCGGTGAATCGGGGAGGGCGCTTCTCTTCGAATGCCAGCAGCCCTTCGCGCTGATCGGCGCTGTGCGAGTGCACTTCCGAGGTGAGCAGCTCCAGGCGCAAGGCCGTCTCGATGGGCTGTTGAAGGCCATCATCGACCAGCGCCTTCATGCGCCTCAAGCCCAGCGGGCTCTTGGTCGCGATCTTGTCCACCAGGACCTGGGTCGCAGCCTCCAGGTCGCCGGCTTCCACCACCTGGTTCACCAGACCGGCCTCCACCAGCTCTTCGGCCGTGAGAAAGTCACCGGTGAAAAGCAGGTACTTGGCGCGCGTGGGCCCGATGACCCGAGGCAGGCGGACCGAGCCTCCGCCGCCCGGCAGCAAACCGTAGTTGGCGTGGGCGTCGCCGATCTTGGCGCCGCGAGCGGCCAGCACCAGGTCACAGCACAGGACCAGCTCCAGGCCGCCCGCCAAGGCCAGCCCATTGAGCGCGGCGATCACCGGCTTGGGAAAGCGGTCCAGCCGATTCATCGTGGTCAGGACACAGTCGAGAAACCGACGCGGGCCGTCCGGGTCCGATTGTGCGCGAACGTACTTGAGATCGGCCCCGGCGCAGAAGGCCCGGCCCGCGCCGGTGAGAACGACCGCCCGCACCTCGGGGGTTTTCTCGGCCTCGTTCAAGGCCTGATCAATGCCGCTGAGCAGTTCCGGTGTGAGGGCGTTCATGGCCTCCGGCCGATTCAGGCGGATCCACATCGCCCCTTGGCGGACTTCCACGACAACGGCGGGTGGTGGCATTGTTTCTCTCTCCATGGCTTGTTTTTTCATGATCGGATTCTGCGATTCAACCGGCATTCCGGCCCTTGGTGATTTCCATTACTGCAGGGTTGTTAATTTTACTTTACAGTAAAAATCACACAACCGAAAGAGCAGAATGAACCAGCAGGCGGCATTGCAGGGGTCTCCGTTGAAGGGGATTAAAGTAGTGGAGTTCGAGGGCATCGGACCGGGGCCTCTGGCCGGCTTGCTGCTCATGCAACTCGGGGCGGAGGTCACGCTGGTGGCGCGCCCGGGACCGGGCGCATTGCCCAAGGACATGACGCCGCGTGAGGATGGTTTGTTGTCTCGCGGCAAGCGCCGCGTGGTCTTGAACCTGAAAGAGGACCACGGCCGCGCCCACGCGCTGGAGATCGTTGCGGCGAGTGACGGGCTGATCGAGGGCAACCGGCCCGGCGTCATGGAGCGCCTGGGTCTTGGGCCGGACGCCTGTGCGCCGCTGAACCCGCGCCTGGTGTACGGGCGCATGACCGGTTGGGGCCAGGACGGGCCACTGGCGCAGGCCGCCGGCCACGACATGAACTATGTGGCGCTCACCGGCCTCATGGCGTTGACGCAGCGCCCTGGTCACCCGCCCATGCTGCCCCCCACGGTGCTGGGCGATGCGGCGGGCGCGCTGGGTTTCGCGTTGGGCATGGTCTCCGGCTTGCTGGCGGCCAGGTCGAGCGGGCAGGGCTGTGTGGTGGATGGCGCCATCGTGGATGTGTTGGCCATGCTGTCTCCGCTGGTGCAGATCATCAGCGCCGCAGGTGGTTTTGATCCGGGGGTGCCCAGTGTGTTCCACGACTCGCCCTTTTACGACCGGTACCTCTGCTCGGATGGCCGCTACATCACCGTGGGGGCCATCGAGCCACCGTTCTACGCACTGCTGCTGCAGCGGCTCGGGCTGACTGATGTGGTGTTGTCCGATCAGATGAACCGATCGGCGTGGCCGGCGCTGAAGGCGCGGATGACGGCGCTGTTCGCATCGCTGCCCAGTGCCCACTGGACACAGCTTCTGGAGGGGACGGACGCCTGCTACGCACCGGTGCTGAACATGACCGAGGCGGCCAAACACCCTCACAACGTGGCGCGTGGCCTGTACCGCGTCACGCCGGAAGGCGATGTCGAGACCGTGAGGGGATTGCGCTTTCTGGCGCTGACGGATCGGGCCACCGCCGCCTGATCAGGCATCGGGATTTCCCTAGTCCTTTCGTCAAAATTCTACTTTACAGTAAAACAACTTTATAAACAGTAGATCGGCGTCGAAGCGGCGCCTCCATTCGACCCGCTTAAAGGAGAAATGTGTTGGAAGACATCTATGTCGTTGGTGTGGGGATGACCCCGTTTGGCCGACATCTGGACAAAGACATCAAGCAGCTGACGCGCGAGGCGACCGAGGCGGCACTGGTGGATGCGGGGATGCGGCAGGAGGACCTGCAAGCCGCCTTCTTTAGCAACACCTCCCAAGGTCATATGGAAGGCCAGCACATGATCCGCGGGCAGATCGCCTTGCGCGCCATGGGAATCGGGCGCATCCCGGTGGTGAACATCGAGAACGCCTGCGCCAGCGGATCTTCCGCGTTTGTGCTGGCGTGCAACCACGTCCGGTCAGGTGCAAGTGATGTGGCGCTGGCCATTGGCGCGGAGAAGATGTTCACCACGGACAAGCAGAAGATGTTCTCGGTCTTTGACAGCGCCTGGGATCTCTCGCGGGCGGCCGAGATTCGCGACGACCTGATGAAGCTCGGGCGCGATGTGGTGGTGCCCGAGGGGTCCACTTCACCCCGGCCCTACAGCGTGTTCATGGACGTGTACGCGGCGTTCGCGCGTTCCCACATGCGCACGTTCGGCACCACGCAGCGGCAGCTGGCGGCCGTCTCTGCCAAGAACCACGTGCACTCGGTGCACAACCCGCTGTCGCAGTACCAGGTGGCTTACAGCATCGACGACGTGCTGGCCGCGCCGCCCATCACCTACCCACTGACCTTGCCGATGTGTTCGCCGGTGTCGGACGGTGCGGCTGCGGTCATCGTGTGCAACCGGTCCGCGCTCCAGCGGCTGGGCCTCGACGCGCGCCGGGCGATCCGGGTGCTGGCCACCCTCGTGCAAAGCGGCTCGCCCCGCAGCGAGGACGACCACGCCAACCATTGCACGGCGCTGGCCGCGCGCCGGGCCTACGAGCTGGCCGGTGTGGGGCCTGACGACATCTCCGTGGCCGAAGTCCACGACGCCACCGCCATGGGCGAAATCATCCAGTCCGAAAACCTGGGCTTCTGCGAGTTCGGCCAGGGTGGCGTGATCGCCGAACGGGGCGACACCCGCATCGGTGGGCGCATTCCCATCAACCCATCGGGTGGGCTGGAGTCGAAGGGGCACCCGGTGGGTGCGACAGGCCTGGCGCAGGTGCATGAGCTGGTGACCCAGCTGCGCGCCGAAGCCGGCGCGCGGCAAGTGGAAGGCGCGCGCATCGCATTGGCCGAAAACGGCGGTGGTCTCGAAGGCATCGAGGAAGCCGTGGCCTGCATCACCATCCTGGCGCGCTGAGCGCCCTACCGAAAGAAGCAAGCAACATGGACATCAAGAACACGGTGGCGCTGGTGACTGGCGCGGGTTCGGGCCTGGGTCTGGCGACCTGCAAGGCCCTGGTCGATGCGGGGGCCAAGGTGGTGGCGGTCGACCTGGACGAAGACCGCCTGGTGCGCGAGATGGCGCCTTTGGGCGACAACGTGCGCGCACTGAAAGTGGATGTGGCCGACGACGCCAGTGTGGAGGCTGCCGTGGCGTTCGCGGTCCGCACGTTCGGGTCCTTGCAGGTGGCCGTGAACTGCGCGGGCATTCTGGGCCCGTGCAAGACCTTGTCCAAGGGCGAGCTGTTTCCGCTGGATCTCTGGAACCGCGTGATCGGTGTCAACCTCACCGGCACCTTCAACGTCATCCGGCACGCTGCCCGGGCCATGGCTCAAAACGAACCCAATGTGGACGGCGAGCGCGGCGTGATCGTCAACACATCGTCGGGGGCGGCCTGGCAAGGGCAGATGGGGCAGGCCGCCTACAGCGCCAGCAAGGCGGCCGTCATGGGCCTGACCCTGCCCGTGGCGCGAGACCTGGCGCAGCACGGAGTGCGGGTCGTCGCGCTCGCGCCGGGGCTGTTCGAGACAGGCATGTCGGCCGGCATGCCGACCAAGGTGGCGCAAAACATCATCGAGAAAGTCATCCTGTTCCCGAACCGCATGGGGCAGGCGCCGGAGTTCTCTGCCCTGGTCCGCCATGTGGTGGAGAACGCCTACCTGAACGCCACCACGCTGAGCATCGATGGTGGCGCCCGGCTCTGACCGGGGCGGATGCGCCAGCCCGAAAAGAACCCCACCGCAAGACCCCCCAATGGTCTGAACAAGGAGACTCGATGGACATGATCCCACCCGGCAAGAGGCGGCCCTCATGACGGCCACCACCAGTGCCCATTCGCACGATGTGGTGCTCTCGGCCCGGAACCTGTTGCTGCAGTTCGGTGGCATCGTCGCGCTCAACGATGTGTCCATCGATGTGCGCAAGGACGAGCTGCTGGCCATCATCGGTCCGAACGGCGCGGGGAAGTCCTCGCTCATGAATTGCTTGAGTGGCTTCTACCGCCCCAGGAAGGGCGATATCACGCTCGGGGGCCGAAGCGTGCGCCACATGGCGGTGCACGAGGTCGCGGGCCAGGGCCTGGCCAGGACCTTTCAGGGCACGCACATCTTCTCGGGCATGACGGTGGTCGAGAACCTGATGGTGGGGCGCCACATGCACATGCGCACGAACCTGGCGCAGTCGTTCCTCTACTTTGGCGCGGCCCGGCGCGAAGAGGTGATCCACCGGGAGGTGGTGGAGGAAATCATCGAGTTCCTGGAGATCGAGGCGATTCGCCACGCCCCGGTGGGCAGCCTGGGCTACGGCCTTCGCAAGCGCGTGGACCTGGGGCGGGCGCTGGCCCAGGACCCTCGCATCCTGTTGATGGACGAGCCCATGGCCGGCATGAACGCCGAAGAGAAGGAAGACCTGGCGCGCTTCATCCTGGACGTGCGCGAGGCCAAGCGGATTCCGGTCGTGCTGGTGGAGCACGACATGGGCGTGGTGATGGATCTCGCAGACCGCATCGCGGTGCTCGACTTCGGTCGCAAGATCGCCGAGGGCACCCCTCGCGAAATTCAGGCCGATCCCGCTGTCATGAAAGCCTATCTCGGGGAGGGCGGGCCATGATGCTCAAGATCGAAACCCTGCCACAGCTGTTGCAGCGCCATGCGCAGGCCACACCCGAGCGGTTGTCCCAGCGCCACAAGCAACGTGGCATCTGGCGCGAATACAGCTTTGCGGCGGTGGAACGCCAGGTGCTGGAGCTGGCCCTGGGGCTGCACCACATGGGCGTGCAGCGCGGTGCCACGGTGGCCATCATGGGGGAGAACGAGCCGCAGCACTACTGGGCCGAATTTGCAGCGCACGCGCTGGGCTGCAAAGTGGTCTCGCTGTACCCGGATCTGACGGCGGACGAAGTCCAGTACCTGCTGGAGGACAGCGAGACGGTCTGCCTTTTCGCCCAGGACCAGGAGCAGGTGGACAAGGGCCTGGAGGTCAAGGACAAGCTGAGGCTGCTTCGCCACATCGTGTACTGGGACGACACCGGCATGTGGTCCTACAACGACCCGATCCTCGGCACCTTCAGCTCGGTGCAGCAGCAGGGGCGGGCGCTGGAGGCGCAGGACCCCGGGCTGTACCGTTCGCTGCTGGCAAAAGGCTCGCCCGACGACGTGGCCGTGTTGTCCTACACCTCGGGGACCACCGGCAAACCCAAGGGGGTGGTGCTCACGCACCGTTTCCTGATCGACAACGCGCAGCGCCTGATCCAGGCCACCGACGCCCAGCCGGGCATGGAGTACCTGAGCTACATCGCGCCGGCCTGGGCGACCGAGCAGATCAACGGCATCTCGGTGGGCCTGGGGCTGCCCATGGTGGTCAACTTCCCGGAAAACCCCGAGCAGGTGCTGGCCAACATCCGCGAGCTGGCCGTCGAGGCCATGACCTTTGCCCCGCGCCAATGGGAGAGCATGGCCTCCTCGGTGCAGGCCCACATGCTGGACGCCGGGCCCGTGCGGCGCGCCGTCTACGAGTGGGGCTTGAAGGTGGGGCGCGCCTTCAACGTGGGCCGCCTGGATGGTCAACCGATCGGCTTGCTGGACCGCCTGCAGTTCCCTCTGGCCGAAGCCTTGGTCCTGCGGCCTTTGCGGGACCAGCTCGGGCTGACCCGGTTGCGCATTGCCAGCTGTGGCGGGGCCACCATGGCGCCCGACGTGTTCCGCATGTTCCATGCCATGGGCGTACCCCTGCGCAACATCTACGGCTCCACCGAAACCGGCCTGCTCACCTGCCACCAGAGTGACCGCTTCGACCTGGAAACCGTGGGCCACTGGATGCGGGCACACCCGGAGGCCGGCCCTCCCCTCGAATGGCGGGTGAGCCCGGACGGCGAACTTCAGATCCGGGGTGGCAGTCCTTTCCTGGGCTACTACCGGCGGGAGGGGTCGGTCGAGTCCAAGGTCAAGGACGGCTGGTTCCACACCGGCGATGCCGTGACCCGGACCGACCGCGGAGAGCTGGTCTTTCTGGAGCGGCTGTCCGACTTGAAACGGCTGCGCAGCGGCGACACCTTTCCGCCCCAGTTCGTCGAGACGCGTTTGCGGTTCAGCCCGTTCATCAAGGACATCATGACCGTGGGCGATGAAGGACGTGACTTCGTGGCCGCTCTCATCAACATCGACATGGCGGTGCTGTCGCGCTGGGCCGAAGACAAGCGCATCGGTTTCTCGACCTTCACCGATCTTTCGCAGCGCCCCGAGATCGCGGTCCTGATCGGCCAGGAAATCGCGCGCGTCAACCAGTTTCTGCCGGTGCATGCGCGGGTAAAGCGGTTCGCCAACTTTCCCAAGGAACTCGATCCCGATGAGGGGGAGCTGACGCGTTCGCGCAAGCTGCGGCGCGAGTTCCTGGAGGAGCGCTACAGCGCCCTGATTCAGGGCCTCTACGACGGCTCCCGTGAGGTGCGGATCGACATCCCCGTGACCTACCAGGACGGACGCCGAAGCAACTTCAACGCGAAGGTGTTCGTTCACGATGCCGACGGATCCGGTTCGAACACCTTGACCGAACCCCAGCGAAGGAGGCCCGCATGAGCGATTTTCTGAACTACCTCGTCAACGGGGCATTGACCGGTCTGCTCTACGCCCTCATGGCGATGGGCTTCGTGGTGATCTACCGCGCGTCCAAAGTGTTCAACTTTGCACAGGGGGAGCTGGTCGTCTTCGGCGGCTACATGGTGTGGTGGACCATCATCCAGATGGGCATGCCGGTGTGGCTGGGCTTGCCCGTGGCCTTCGCCAGCGCGGCGATCTTCGGCCTGATGATCGAGCGCATCTTTTTCGCGCGCCTCGTGGGCGAATCCGTGTTCTCGATGGTGATGGTGACGATCGGACTGCTGATCCTGATCCGCGGGATTGTGCTGGTGTTCTTTGGTCCCCAGGTGCGCGCCTTCCCGATCATCTTTCCGATCGAACCCATCATCCTGGGTGATGTGGTGATCTCCCGCTCGCTCCTCTACGGCGGCATCCTGACCGTGGCCATCGGCTTTGGCCTTTCTTGGTTCTTCAATCGGACCCGCATGGGTCTGACGATGACGGCCGTGGCCGAAGACCACCAGGTCGCGATGTCGATGGGCATCTCGGTGCAACGCTCGATCGCGTTTGCCTGGATGCTGGGTGCCGTGCTTTCGACGCTGGGCGCGATGGTCCACCTGAGTGGCCGGTCCATCAACATGATGAGTTCCGACATCGGCCTGGCCGCGCTGCCCGTGGCGCTGCTCGCGGGCCTGGAGTCGCTGGCCGGGCTGCTGCTGGCCGGCATTCTGGTCGGGGTCATCCAGGGGCTGGCGTCGGCCTACCTCGATCCCCTGGTGGGCGGGGCGCTCGGCTCGGTCTTCCCTTTCATCATCATGTTGTTGATGTTGTTGATCCGTCCCACCGGCATGTTCGGCTGGAAAACCATTGAGAGGGTATGAGCATGGATCCCGCAGGTGTTTTCGCGACCTCGTTTGCCCAGGACCAGGCGCTGGTGCGCACGCGCAGCCAGGCCGTGACGCTGGCCTTGTTCGTCTTGGCCATGTTTGCGCTGCCCTTGATCGCCGACGCCCGCTCGGTGGCGGTGATGACCTCGATGCTGATCACCGCCGTGGTGGTGATCGGTTTGCAGATCAACACCGGCTTGGCCGGGCAGATCAACATGGGGCAGGCAGCCTTCATGGGCGTGGGCGCCTACGCCACCGCGCTGCTCGCGACCAAGGGCGGCCTGCCGTTCTGGATCGCGTTGCCGGTCGGTGGCGTGTGCGCGGCCCTGTTCGGCC
Source organism: Hydrogenophaga sp. FG152 (assembly GCF_057809615.1). Taxonomy (NCBI): domain Bacteria; kingdom Pseudomonadati; phylum Pseudomonadota; class Betaproteobacteria; order Burkholderiales; family Comamonadaceae; genus Hydrogenophaga; species Hydrogenophaga sp. FG152. The sequence goes on from NZ_JBMDKH010000020.1 coordinate 101,998, forward strand.
TGGTGTTTGGCCTGGCCGCTGTCCGCATCAAGGGCTTTTACCTGGCCCTCACCACGATCGCGGCGCAGATCCTGTTCCATTTCATGGTGCTGAACCTGCCCGCTGCCTGGCTGGGTGGGTCCAACGGCATCACGGTCGATGCGGCACGGCTGTTCGGCGTGGTGCTCGACACCGATGCCGGCGTCTACTACCTGTGTCTGGTGGTGGCCTGCATCATGATCGCGGGCGCCTATGGCGTGGCCCGCAGCCGGCATGGCCGGATCTTCGCCGCCGTGCGCGATGACGACGTCGCCTCCGGCATGATGGGCATCAACGTGGTGCGCACCAAGGCACTGGCCTTCCTGCTGGGCGCCTTCTATGCGGGCATCGGAGGCGGGCTGTGGGCGTACTACGTGCGCTTCGTCTCGATCGATCAGTTCACCCTGATCCACTCCATCTGGTTCATCGCCATGATCATCGTGGGTGGCATGGGCTCGGTGACAGGCGCACTGATTGGTGTGTTCGTCATCCGCCTTGCGCAGGAGTCCTTCACCAGCATGGGCCCTTCCCTGGTCGAGAGCTTCTCGTTCCTGAGCGGCGACGTGGTCTTCGCCGCGATGAACATCTTTCTGGGCGGCATCATCGCCGGCTTCCTGATCTTCGAGCCGCGTGGACTGATGCACCGCTGGAACATTCTCAAGCGGTCCTACCGGATGTGGCCCTACCCCTACTGATACCGGACTTTCGCGGCCGTCCGCTGCGCTGGAGGACGGTTGATTCGTGTTGGACAGCGTGATCAAAACCAGGAGACTTGCGTGAATACAAACAATGGATGTCTGTCGGCCTTTGCCCGCGTGGCGCGATGCGGTGCCTTGGCCGCCGGTGTGTTCGGTCTGGCGGGCACGGCCCAGGCACAGACCACCTACAACATCGCTGGACTGGCCGACTTCACCGGGCCTTATGCCGACGTCATGAAGGACATGACCGGTTGCCGCAAGGGCGTGCTCGACTGGTGGAGTGAGGAGGTGGGCAAGCCCCAGGGTGTGGCGCTTCGCGTCAAGGAGTACGACACGCGCTACGACGTCGCGCAGGTCGCCAGCCTGTGGCCCGGCATCCGGTCGGAGCTGGACCCCGTGGCCATTCTGGGCATCGGCGGGTCGGACGCGGCGGCCCTGCAGCAGCGCCTGCCCAACGACAAGGTGCCCCAGGTCCTGGCCACGGCCGGCTATGGCTTTGCCTGGAAGAGCGACAGCTGGGTGTTCAACGCCCGAGCCACCTACCCGCACGAGGTGGCGGCCTTCTACACCTGGTTGCAGAAGAAATCCGGTTCCGCCGCGCCCATCAAGGTCGGTGTGATTTCCTCCGAAGTGTCCCCGGCTTACGTGGACATCCACAAGGGAACCGAGAAGTTCGCGAAAGACAACCCCAAGATCCTGGAAGTCGTGGAGACGGTCTACACCGAAGCCCAGCCCACCGACCTGACGCAGCAAGTGAACCGCCTGATTCGCAAAGGCGCGACGGTGCTCCAGGTCTTCAACAACACGGCCTCCGTGGTGGCGACGCGCCGTGCCCTGCAAAGCCTGGGCAAGACCAACATCCCCATCGTCATGTCGGCCCACAACGGCTTGATTTCATCGGGCAAGGCCCTGGGTGGACTGGAGCAGATGGAGGGCAACTACGAGGTCTACGGCATGGCCATGCCCACGGACGATCCGACCACGGCGCGGGCCTTCTTCGACCAGCTGCGCAGCAAGTACAAGGCACAGGTCAGCTACACCTCGGCCTGCATCATGGGCATGAGCCAGGGCCTCATCGTGGCCCGTGCCGTCGAGCAGGCGATCAAGACCAAGGGGGTCAAGGGCGTCAAGGGGGAGGACGTCCGCGCGGCGCTGCTGTCCACACCGATGCCGAGCGAGCGCAGCTTTGGCGTGCTGCCCAACCTGCAGTACGGCAAGGACGCGCCATTTCCCACCGAAGGCCTGGCCGTCAACATCGGCACGGTGGAAAAGGGCAAGTACAAGCTGCTGGAACAGAACGTTCCCATGCCCGTGTTGAACAAGTGGTAAATGAACCCCGGCGTGGATCCGGATCGATCGCGGTCCACGCCCACTCCAACGGAGTCACCCGTGCTTGAACTGAACAACGTCGAGGTCCTGTACAGCGATGTCATCCTCGCTGTCAAAGGCATTTCCGCCCAGGTGCCCACCGGGCAGTGCGTGACCTTGCTGGGCGCCAATGGGGCGGGCAAGAGCACCACCCTGAAGGCCATCTCGAACCTGATCAAGACCGAAGATGGCCGCGTGACGGCAGGCACCATCCGCTTCGATGGGGCCGACATCACGGGGGGCAACCCGGCCGAGCAGGTGCGCAGGGGGCTGGTGCATGTCATGGAAGGCCGCAAGGTGCTGCGGCACATGACGGTGGAGCAGAACCTGGTGGTCGGCGGGCACATGGGCCCTGGGCGAGACGCCCGTGAACTGCTGGACGAGGTGTATGGCCGCATCCAGCGGCTTGCCGCCTTGCGCCACCGCACGGCGGGCTACCTGTCCGGGGGGGAGCAGCAGTTGCTGGTGATCGGGCGGGCCCTCATGGCCAGACCCAAGCTGGTCATGATCGATGAGCCCTCGCTGGGCCTGGCACCGCTCATGGTGGAAGAGGTCTACGGTTTGCTCGCCGATCTCAAGGCCAGTGGCCTGACGCTGCTGATCGTCGAGCAGAACACGCGCGTCGCGCTGGAGCTGGCCGACTACGGCTACGTGATGGAAGGCGGTCGGGTCGTGCTCGAAGGCCCCTCTGCCAGCCTCAGGAGCAACGAGGACGTGCGCGAGTTCTACCTGGGCCTGACGGTGGAAGGCGAGCGCAAGAGCTTCAGGGACATGAAACATTACCGCCGCCGCAAGCGGTGGTTGGGCTGATGGGCCTGTGCCCAACAGCGGTATCGACAACATTCAAGGACGAGCAATGAGCAGCGTTTCCAATGCATTTTTGAGCGAGCAGGAAGTGATGATCCGCGAGTCGGCCCGTCGCGTGGCCAGTGAAGTGGTGGCCAGCACCGCGGCCGAGCGCGATCGCAGCAGCGCCTGGCCCCACGATGAAATCCGCGCGGTGGCCGAGCTGGGTTTCATGGGGATGCTGGCGCCCCAGGCCTACGGTGGATCCGCGTTGTCGTTCGTGGAGTACTGCCTGGCGATCGAGGAGTTCGCCGCCGCCGATGGGGGCTTTGCCACCCTGATGCACGTGCACAACTCGTCTGCGCACGTGCTGCGGTCGTTCGGCACCGAGGAGCAGATGCGCTCCTTCCTGCCCGAGCTGGCCAGTGCGCAGCGCATCGGGGCCTTCCTGCTGTCCGAGCCCCATGCCGGCTCCGACACCGCCGCCATCCGCACCACGGCCCGGCGCGAGGGCGACAGCTATGTGCTCAACGGCAGCAAGCAGTGGATCTCCAACGGCAGCGAAGCCGGCTTTGCCCTGGTGGTTGCCGCCACGGGCGCGCCGGGCTCGCGCGACCGCTTCAGTCTGTTCATCGCGGACCCGAAGGAGCCGGGCTACCAATGCCTTCGCATCGAAAACAAGCTGGGCCAGCACACGGCGCACACCGCCCAGATCCAGCTGGACAACCTGCGCGTGCCGGCGAAGAACATGATCGGCGAGGAAGGGCGGGGTTATGGCAAGGCACTCTCCCTGCTGTCGGACGGCCGCATCGCGATCGCCGCGCTGTCCATCGGCATTGCCCGCGCGGCGCTGGAGGCCGCGATCCGCTACGCGAAGGAGCGGGAGGCCTACGGAAAACCGATTGCCGAATTGCAGGCCGTGAGCTTTGACCTGGCGGAGATGGCCACACAGGTGGACGTGGCCCGCCAGTTCATGTTGTACGCCGCGCGTTTGACGGATGCGAAGCTGCCGTCCATCAAGGAGGCCGCGATGGCCAAGCTGTTTGCCAGCGAAATGGCGGAGAAGGTCTGTTCGGCCGCGCTGCAGGTGCATGGTGGCTATGGCTACGTGAACGATTTCCCCGTCGAGCGTTACTACCGCGATGTGCGGGTGACGAAGATCTACGAGGGCACCAGCCACATTCAAAGACTGATCATCGCGCGCCAGATCCTGGCGGGTTGACACAGGTCGGACGCCGCCTGGCGCTGCGGTGGGCCTGTCCGATATCATCGAAACCCAGCCTGTATCTGGGCCAACGCGCGGAGGACACTGCAAGAATGAGCACGCAAATCGACGCCAAGCCCAAGCCGAGACCCCGTGGCCCCGCCAAACGCCCCAGCAAGGGTGTGAAGTGGAACAACGCGGTCGGCGGCGCGGACGAGCAGTACCAGCTCAAGAAGCAGGCGGTCATTGCTGAGGCTTCTCGCACCTTCGGTCGCCACGGCTACAAGAATGTGTCTCTGGACGAGATTGCCGCTTCGCTCAATGTCACGAAACCCGCGCTCTACTACTACTTCAAGAACAAGCAGGAGCTGATCTACGAGTGCCACGAGCTGTCGATGAGGCTCGGCGATCAGGTGCTGAAAGATGCCATTGCCTCGGAAACCACCGGGTATGACCGCATCACGACCTTCATCAAGAACTACATCTCACTGCTGACCGACGAGATGGGGGCGCCCGCCATCCTCCACGACTTCTCGGCGATGACGGCGGCGGACCAGAGGAAGATCACCGCGAGGCGCCGAAAGTTCGACCTGGAGTTGCGCCAGGTGTTCGAGGAAGGTGTCCGGGACGGCTCCATCGCGCCGTGCGATGCCAAGCTGGCGGTGTTCTGGTTCATGGGGGCCGTCGGCGGGATTTCCCAATGGTTCCACGCCGAAGGCCGCTTGCGAGGCGATGAGGTCGCCGACATCTTCATCGGGCTGCTGGCGCATGGCATTCGTCCCGCAGCGCCCGGCAAGGCGGGCGCGAGGGCGAACAAGCCTGGGTCCACCTGAGCGCGAAAGGGCCGGGCCTTCAGGCCGAACGGATCTCCACCCGTTGGTCAATCGCCCCGAACACGGCTTCGCCATCCGGGCCGCCGGCCAGGATGCGCACGCGGTCCCCGTGCTGAAGGTAGGGCGGCAGCCGGTCCTCGGGCTCCCCTTGCAGCTGCGCGCGCACGCGGGCTTCGGTAATGCAGGCGCTGCCCGAAGCGGGGTCGGCGTTGCTGACCGTGCCTGCGCCCACGATGCTGCCTGCCACCAGGCTGCGGGTGCGCGCCAGGTGGGCGATGATCTGCGCGAAGTTGAACACCACCTCGCTGTTGGCGTGGGGTTCGCCGAAGCGTTCGCCATTGAGCTCGATGCGCACGCGCCCGTCGAACATGTGGTCCTTCCAGGCCTCGCCCAGCGCGGCAGGAGTGACCGCGATGGGGGCGAAGCTGGTGGCCGGCTTGCTCTGGTAGAAGCCGAAGCCCTTCGCGAGTTCGCCCGGGATCAGGCCGCGCAGCGACACGTCGTTGAGCAGCACCACCAGCGCGATGCGATCGGCGGCCTGTTCGGCGGTGGTGCCCATGGGCACATCCTTCGTGATCACCGCGACCTCGGCCTCCAGGTCCACCAGGTGGGCCACGTCGGTGGCCACGATGGGCTCCACGGGGCCGAGCATCACGTCCGAACCGCCCTGGTACACCAGGGGCTCGAGTTCGTAGCGCGGCGGGATGGGCTCCTTGCGCCATTGGTAGATCAGGCGCGCGTGGTTGCGGTAGACGGAGGCGTCGGCCCACTGGTAGGCCCGGGGCAATGGCGCCATGCAATGGGCCGGGTCGATGCGCTCGGCACCGCGCCAGCCCTGGGCTTGCAGGGCGAGGCGGCGCTGCTCCAGGCCCGGGGCCTGGGCATCCCAGACGTCCAGCAGGGCCTGCAGCGTGGGCAGGTCGCGGCCGGCGGGCACCCATTGTTGGCCGGACGGGCTGACTAGCATGAGTTCACCGTCTCGGGTGCCGTTGTGGCGGGTGGCGAGTCGCAGGTGCAGGGGACTTGGGGTCATGGGGTGGTGGCTTGTAGGTGTCAGAGGCCGCGCTCGCGCACGCTCAGCGCGGAACGGAATTGTTTCTTGAGGCGGTACAGCTGGGCCGGGCGGTTGCGGCCGCCGAGCCTGGTCGCGCCGGGCACTTCTTCCAGGATACCCAAGTCATCGAGCTTGCGCCGGAAGTTGGGCAGGTTCAAGGGCTGCGCCAGCACCGCCTCGTACACCGCATGAAGTTCGGGCACGGTGAATTGATCGCCGCAGAGGAACGCCGGCAGCGACGAGTAAGCCGCCTTGTTGCGCACGCGCGCCACCACGCCGGCGATGATCTGCGCGTGGTCGAAGGGCAGGGCAGGCAGCCTGCCCACCGGGAACCGCTGGACCGTGCCGCCCAGCACGC